>CAYVCX010000006.1:0-48785 GCA_964450435.1 uncultured Anaerolineales bacterium | reverse complement strand
TCGGTTCCTCTGGGACCGGGGCGCCGGAGGCTGCCACTCCAGTTACCAGCGCGGCTACGGTGCTCACCGCGGTGAGCAATCTAATTCTCTTCGTCTCGTCCTCGTCGTTCTCACTCGCCGAAATCTACCCACTCACGGCTCCTAAGCGCCCTCCGTAACCATCCCATCGAATCGTCGATCACGTCCTTTCGGTAGACCATCGCCAGTCAGCCTGCCTCTGCGAGTCCGACACGGTGAACGGTGTCTTCATTCTCTTTGTGCAGCCTGACCCCACAAAACCCTTCCCCCAGTTGAAGAATCGTGGTGCTCCGTCACCGCAAAGTCTGAAATGGCTTCCCTGCTCGGGCCGGGTTGTCGTCGAAACCTTTTTCGGGGACTCATCGCCTCCGTGACGGAAGCATGTCAAGGACAAGCGCTCCCCCAGAACAGAAGAAGCCAGTCTCCGTCTGGAAGCTGGCTCACTGGTGCGCCCTGGTAGCCCAAACACACCTACCCAGACGGGGGTGGTTCCTTCCGGCCGCTTCGCTTACATATCCTCATCAATGGATACGTGACCTTTGCCAGTTGCCGCAGCGACGCCTCTGAAGCAACCTGCGAGGAAGCTGACCACGGGAAGGAGGGTCTGTCAAACCGGACGGGTGCACGGGCGACCAGATCGTCACTGGCCAATCTGCGCGCACCTCTGAGAAAGACCGTCTACCAGCCCGCCTAATCGCACCAGGGCGCTGAGATCCAGTACTCGCGGGAGACTCGCTGCCCGTCTGCCGATTCGATGGTGATGGTTCCGAAGATCGCGCATCTGTCCACCACAAACACCAGGGGATAGTCCCGCTCACTGGTCTCGAATCGATCCCCCTCATGGTGAACGGTGAAAGGCGGCAGGCCACCCGTGATGTGCAGCACAATTGTCACCTTCTTGCCCCCGTCCACGGATTCCCACCCATCCAACCAGGTGGGTTTGGCGAAGTCCAGCGGCCCGGCACTCACGGGTGCCTCAGCGGTCACCGTCGCGGTTCCTGCCGCCGGCGTGGACTGGGGAGCAGTCTCGCCCTGCCAGGCCGAGATGTCATCAATGATGATCTCTCCGCTGTGGGCGCCGCTCCCGACACGGTCGACAACTATGGCGTAGAACGTGATTGGATAGTCAACGATTCCGTTGTCAGGTCCGCTGACATGCCCTGACGGCCAGGACGCATCAGCATCCAGCTCACCCGTCATTGAACGCCAGCCCGGAGCGCCAATCTGACCCAGATGCACCGCCCAGGTCTCCCCGTCGGCGTCTTGAACCCAGATATTCAGGTAGTTGCCGGACCCATCGCCATACACCCAGGCGCTGAACCGGTTCGGCTGTCCTGCCAGGCTCAGAGGACGTGTGAAGACCACGAAATCTTCGTCCGTGACTGGGAAATCATATCGTAGGGCAGCGGCGTAGCGTCCTGAGTGTACGTTGCGGTCGGTCTGGGTTAGCTCGCCATACGGTTGGTCCCCTCTGCGCCACGCCCCCCACTGCTCGAAATCAATCAAGACTCCCGAGGCCGGAGGTGACGTCGGCGTCGCGCCGACGGCTGTCGGCTGCGATTCTGGTGTGATGCTGGGTGATACCGTCGGCGCCGGTGACGGTGTCATCGTGGGCGTCTCGGCCCGTGCCGGTGTTGGGGTGCGCTTGGGCTCGGGTATACTCGTCGGTGTTCCCGTCGCCACCGTGCCCACAACACCTTCGTCCAGGGACTCAATCGCAGCGACTGACGTCATCTCCGCCCACACCGATGTAGGTGTGCTACTGGGGGTCACAGTGTCCGTCACGACCAGGACCAGTTCAGGCTCTTGCCGGCCGGCAGACCACAGGCGCCGAGCCAGCAAGAGCCCGGCGGCCAGAGTCACCACCAACAGCCCAACGCCCCCCACGGCAAGCCACACCCAAGGATGGGTCCCGGGGCGCGACGGCGAGCTGACGTCAGGAGGCGAGCTGGCTGTAGGATCTCGGCGGACCCATCGGCTCCCATCATACCAATACCATTCGCCCCTGTCGGCCCCCGGCGCCCAGTACTCTCCCCTGCCATCCTGAATGAGAGTCTCCCGTCGCCCAGCCTCATAGGCATCGTCACCCAGCTCCCCGACGCGATATTGCTCATGCAGCACATCAAACCGGCGCCTAGCGTCGGCAAAGGATGGTGACATCTCACGATCGAGAGTCGGTCCCGGCTGCGCGCGAGTCGCACCACACGCCCGGCAGAATCTATCGTCAGGCGACAGTATCGCGCCACAGCTCCCACACTTCATCTTCCAGCCTCCTCCAGCATCTGCTCCAATCTAACGTCCTGCGCACATGCAATGCGGCCTTCCGTCGACGGCGACCGCTCCCTGTCGCGCCTGCTTCTCCGGGCCCGCAGGGCGGCCTCCTTGCTAGAACGTGAACACAAACGTCTCTTGTTGCTCAAGCTCCGGGGCCGTCACGATCACCGTGTCGACCACGCCTTTTTCCCCTCCAGGGATCGGGCCAAAGCTGACGCTGCCATCCTCGCCCGTGACCGCGGAATCTGCGTAGCCGAACCCGTCGGTACCGGAGATCTGAACCTCGATCAGCGTCCCGGCTGCGGCTGGGCTCACGGTCACAACAACCTGATAGTCCTGATCGGGCGCGGGATTGGGCGGCACGATGCTCACAGTGAAGATGCCCAATGTGTATGGCGTGGGGCTGGCACTCGGCGTCGGTGTATAGGCGGGTGTGCCGCTCTCATCCCGGGTCGGAGTCACCGTCGCTGTCGGTGTCGCCGCTGGAGTCGGAGTCGGTGTCGGAGTTGCCGTAGCCGTCGCGGTGGGCATAGGTGTGCTCGTGGCCGTAGCAGGTGGCGCACACACGCCTTCCTGGCATTGAAGCCCGCTGTCGCATGCGCCTCCTGAGCAACAGGGTTGGGCATCCTTTCCGCAAGAGACGCATTGGCCGCCCTGGCACACGAGCGCGTCCAGACTGCAGGTCTGATCCTGGCAACACGCTTGGCCCTCTTTTCCACACCAGACACACATATCACCCTGACAGACCACCGTGTCGAAAGGACATACACTGCCGTCACAACACGGCATGTCAACCGAACCACACGATACACACAACCCACCCCGGCAGACGAGCCGTGGGGTGCCTCTGCACGGGGCATACGGTGGGCTCTCACAACACGGATACCTGACACTCGAAGTCGATCGATACCCACACGGAGGTGAGGCCTGCGGGTCCTTGAGAAAGGTGGCGTCCTCAATCCCTTTTCCGCCGCCTCCAGACACCGGATCGTTGAAACCATTCTGGCCCACTAGTGTCTGCCCTTGCCAGCTGTCGAGGACAACGACGTCGTCCGACCAGCTCCCCGGTTCGCTGGGATCGGCCTCTGCGCCCATGCCCCAGACAACGAAGGCGTGATCACCTTGCGTGAAGATGCGTGCATCCTCTATCCCAGCCTTCTTCAACAGATAGTACGTCAACGAGGCATTCTCACTGCATTGCCCGTATCGGCTCTCCCACACCCAGTCCGCCGCCTCCTCGTACGTCTTGTCCCCTCCGCCCTGATCTCTCCACCGCCCGAACACCTTGTCTTCGTCCGACTTCACCACCAAGCTCAGCCAGTTCCATCCGATGGACAGTCGCTCCCAGGAGTTAGCATTCGTGATCCGGCTATCAGCGATCTCCGTTACTCTCGCCGCTATCTCCTCTCTCGATCTGCCCTGGTCAATCATGCTCCTGATCTCGATGACAGCATCATCGAGCGTTGCTGGGTCTGTGCTCCCAGGCGAGTCACCGGTTGAGCGCACACTCGACTCAGGATCAAGGCCCGCGACGTCGGACGAGCAAAAGCTCGCCAGGGCGAGAACGAGGAACAGAGCAAGAGCCCAACTGCCGATTACCCTTCGCCGGCTCATCCTATCGCCCCTCCTCGGATAATCGGTCAATGGCTTGCACAAGAGGTCCGGTGCAGTAATCGGCGACCTCGCCCAACGGTTGGGTGCCCTCGGACAGCGCCCCCATGGGGATGCCGCACGTCATGTGCTGGCCTGTGAGATCGTAACCCGTCTCATCCTGAATCACTTCCAGGCTCACCCGACACGCATCTCCCACCGGCCCCTCGACGGTGACGAGTACGTACAGTTCGACACCCTCGTGTATGCCGCTGACAGCCGCGATAGGCCGACACTCCCTGGCAGCCGCTTGAAAGGAAGCCAGGGTAACCTCTCCTGTTGGCACGCGGCTCTCCTCACCACTCTGATAGGCGAGCAACCCGCTGACGTCAAGCCATCCCAGCCCCATCGCCATGACCCCGCCCGCCACGGCCGCGATGCACAAACCAACGACGACCAGGATCAGGAGCAGAAGTCTCCGTTGGCCCATGCCTGACCATGCCCCTGACGGCAGGTTACTGCTGCTCGCCCCGGCTACGGCCGCCCCCGCCGTCTGGGCTGGAGCACCGAGTTTTGTGCCCCGTGAGCCCGGTACAGGCTCCGACCAATCAGCGCGTTGGACGAATGCAGGACCGGGGGCGCCACATTCGCCGCAGAACCTATCCTCCGGAAACAGCACAGAACCGCAGTTCTTGCACTCCATGGTCTTCTCCTATTCGCAGAGGGCGTCCGCCGCTGACTGCCCGTTCCTTCGTCTGGGCGACGGGCTGCCCAGGCCGTCCCCGATGATCGAAGCCTGCCGAGTCAGGCTCATGAAGAGCTCGTGTGATGGCGTCGGATTGCTGACCAGCCTCCCCGATTGAGATAGCCTGACCGCACAGCTGGGTTACCCGGTCGACTCGGAGGGCCACAGACCGTGCCAGCGCCGTGAGATCGAGCGAGAGAGACGAGACATCGGAGGGTGGCGGCAGATGGTCAAGCCCTTGTGCACCACCCTTGCCGACGATACCCGCAGCCCGGCTCCTTCTGCGACAGGGCCGCGTTCGGACGCGCTCGCTGAGCGCCGGCATTATACACTAGCTGAAACCAGTGTCCAGCTCGAGGGCCCGGAACGACGTACGACCCACCGGACATACGGAGGACGAACACATCAGGCCAATCGGCTTCTGCGGTGCCCTTCTATCCTCAAGCGGTCTGCCCGTGGAACAAGGCACGTTGCCTCTGCCGGGAATGCCCCACCCTATTTCTCAACACCCTCGTACGCTGTCCGAAGCAACCCGCCGTCGCTAGGCCCTCGAGCCCTCGACAGTGGACGGCCCGGTAGCTCCCGCCAGAGGCATCGAGACCGGCTGGGACGGGATCCGCTGCCTCGCGCAGTCAATCAGGTTCTCACAGGTCAGGTCGCTCCGGAGCAATGGAGGTGACGGACAGATGTCGAATACCCCGATCGGCCGCGCCGCCAGCGCGTTCTCTCCCCCTGCAGCCGCGGTTAGCATCTCCTTCATCGTCCACCAGGTGTCCCTCCGAAAGGCACCGGTGACCATCGGCCTGCAACTGTAGTTGAGTGCCAGATAGAGCTGATAGAGATCATCGATCTCCTCCGCCACCTCGGAACAGCTGATGGTCGTGCTCTGGGCATCTACCTGCGGGAGCATCTCCACCAGCCTCACAGACTTGACTAGATCGGCCGTGAGGGGGGCGCCGCTCCTGCGTCTCGCCGTCCAGGACGATGATGGCAGAATCCCAGGTCAAACTGAACCGACTCTCCCCCGGAGTGGACAACCGGCGCGGCGCTCAGGTCATGAGGGTCAAGAGCGCCAGCGGCAGCGTCCAGCGCCCCGCAGACCATCACCGGCGGACCGCCGGAAATCTGATATTCGAGGTCCACAGGCGCTCGCGCGCTGGCAAGCAGCTCTAGACCGGTAGCGTTGTCCACCGGCACGCAGCGATCCGTCCGCAGCGCCATGCCCTCACCGATCACCCTTTCGAGAAGCTCCTCGCTGAGCAATCCAAACGCGGTTGCATCACCCTCCGTCCGTGGACAGTCTCCGGCAACGGTTCTTTCCTGCCAACCCGAGGCGTGAGACACTCGGGACCCTGCTTGGATCGTCCGCTATGCGGACCAGGGGGCACGGCTGCTGCTTCACCCAGCTCCCGTTCTCACTCGCACACCCGCCTACCTGCCGCGTCCCGTCCACCGCGCGCCTCCCTGGCCAGGGCCAGGGCGTCAGCCCGTGTCTCCACCTCACCCGCCGCCACCGCCTCGCGAACTATGTCAAGCAGCCTGCCGATCTCGGGCCCCGGCCCCAGCTCCAGCTCGCGCATCAGATCGTGCCCGTCCACCGGCAGTTGGGGAGCCACCGTCTCCTCCCGACGCTCGAAGTAATGCTGCAGCAGCAGCTCCGCCACGTCCAGCCGTCGGGTCCAGCGCTCCTCCCGCAGGTTCGGCCCGTAAGTCCCCAGATGGTCGGCCAGATTCAAGAGCACAACGTCAACACCTGCGTCCTCACTGTCACGGTAGTACCGATAGATCGCACGACGAGTGACCTTCTCTTCCCGGGCCAGCTGTCCGGGACGTAGGTGGTGGCGAACGATGGTCTGCACTCGCTCTAGCTCAGCCCGGCCGAACCGTAGCTTCCGCAGCCGGCCGCCTGCCATCCGCGCCCCCACCACCTCATGATCGAAGAAGTGAATCCACCCCTCCTCGTCTTCTGACACAGTCTCCGGCTTGCCGACATCGTGGAACAGCGCAGCCAGCCTCAGGAGAAGCGCCCGGTCGCAGCAGGCAGATACCTCGACCGCCAGATGATCCTGAACATCATCCGCAAACTGCCCCAGCCTCCTCGTCAGATCCCCCCAGGCGCCGACGGGGACGTCTGTGAGATCCGCCGAGCCTGACCCCACGCCGCCGCCGTCCAGCGTCGCCAGGAGAGACCCGAGCACGTCCATCACCACTAGCGTGTGCCGCCACACATCAAAGCGGTGTGGGGGAGACTGCTCCACGCCCTTCGACGATCCCAGCTCCGGCGCCAACTGCACCAGGAGCTCCAGCTCGTCCAGACGCCGCACGAAACCAGCGCCATCCGATGCTGCCAGCCCGCGCAAGAACTCATCTCGTAGCCTCTCCGCCGCCGGCCGGCGCACCAGGGGCGCATCGCGCCGGATCCAGGCCGCGGTCTGGGGCTCAACGCGGAACCCCAGCTCAGCTTCCATCCGCGGGGCCCGCAGGAGACGGACGGGGTCGCAGCGAAACACATCCTCCGCCGCGGCGCGGACGCGTTCGGCCTGCAGGTCGTCTGCCCCGCCCAACGGATCGATCAACCTCCGTCTCTCGTCCACCGCCATCGCGTTGACCGTGAAGTCTCGCGCCCTCAGGTCGGCCTCTAATCCATCACCGCGCAGGAGCGCGAAGTCGAGTTCCACTCGCGACTCCCTCCCCGTTCCCAGCACCACCCGGGCTGTCCCACGCTCCTCGTCCAGAGGAAAATACGCGCCCCCCACCTCATCGCCCACGCGTCGCGCCAGGGTCAGCGCCTTACCGTCCACGGCGAAGTCCCAGTCGTGGACCCGCCGCTCAAGAAGGAGGTCGCGCACCGCGCCGCCCACCAGCCAGCATTGCACGCCCAGCTCACCAGCCAGCTCACGCACCACCCGCCATGGCCACCGGGGAAGGTGAATCCTCGTCACCGAACACCTCTGCCCCACACAGGGAGATCAGTTCTCATTTCCTCTATCCGTTCCGCTCCGCAGCTCACCACATCTCCTCCCCAGGCCAGGCACCAGCCCAACCACCACTCCGAACAAGAGATCCCAGACCAGGCTTCTGATCTGCACTGGCACCCCACCCTGCGGAGATCATAGTGAAGAACCCCGGGGTGTCAAGGACAGAACCGGCACCTCACACAGCTCCGCCCCCTACCGCCAGCGTCACGGCCCGGACCCTGCCCGAGGCGAGCATGAAGCTCCTCAATGGCCCCCTCTCCCTCCCGAATTTGACACACCGGGCAACTTGGAGTATAGTAAGCGTCAAGTCGTAAGACATCTTACCATTAGACTAGGCAATGCACGAACTCAAAACCGATCGACGTCCTCTGCACCTGCAGGCCCGGCAGCATCTCCTCAACCTTGTCGAGGAAGGCACGTACCGGCCCGGGCAGCAGCTCCCTTCCGAGGCGAATCTGGCAGCCCAGCTGGGTATCTCCCGCCCCACTCTGCGCGAAGCTCTGTTCAACCTGGAGCAGGAAGGCATCATCGTGCGCAAGCACGGCGTCGGCACCTTCGTCGCCCCCACCTCTGCCAGGCGCGTGAAGAGTGGCCTGGAGCGCCTCGAGAGTATCCTGGCTCTGGCGGAACGTCAAGGTATGTCGACTCGGGTGGTCCGATTGCGCGTCAAGCCCGTCTCCGCCGACGATGAAGTTGCCGAGAAATTGAAACTGGAGGCAGGGACCACGCTGACCCAGGTCTGCCGCACCATCGCTGTCGACGCGAGCCTGGCCGCGTACCTGGTGGCCTTCGTATCCGCGACGGTGCTGCCGCCGAACTCGATCGATGATTCGTTCGGTGGGTCCGTTCGGAGCCTCCTCGCACGCAGAGGCGACTTCCACATCCACGAGGCGTTGGCCGAGATCACAGCAGTGAACGCCGATCGTTTTCTGGCCGAGCAGTTGCGCACCGACCCTGGAGAGGCGCTGCTGATGCTGTCGGAGACGTTGTACACCGAAGATCTTGCGCCGATCGAGTTTTCGCGCAACTATTTCTTGCCCGGTCTTTTCGACTTCCACATTCTGCGGCACTAGAGTCAGCAGACTAGACATTCTTCCAAGGAGGAGGACTGCATATGAAAACAGAAAGCTTCCGCGGCCGTGACTTCATCACCCTGCTCGATTGGAGCAAGGAGGAGATCGAAACGGTCCTGGACGTCGCGCTCGATCTGAAACGACGCAACGCAGTCGGCGAGTATCACGATCATATTCTGCGCGCCAAGTCGCTCTTTATGATCTTCTACAACTCGTCGCTGCGCACTCGCAACTCATTTGAAGGTGGCATGACCCAACTGGGCGGCCACGCCCACTACCTGGAGCCCGGCAAGATTTACACCCCGGCTCTCCCCGGCAAAGAGGTCGCCTACAGCACCGAGCGCGTCTCCGACGTCGCCCGGGTCCTCGCTCGCATGGGCGACGGCATTGCCATCCGCTGCTACGGCGATCCTGTCGACTGGGAATACGGCGGAGCCAACGAGCTGATCCGCAACTTCGCCTACTGGGCCGACATCCCGGTCCTCAATATGGAGGACGACAAGTACCATCCCTTCCAGGCCCTCGCCGACGTCCTCACCGTGAAGGAGAAGTTCGGCGGCTTCAAGGGCGTCAAATTCGTCATGTCCTGGGCCTACTCTCCCAGCATCCATAAGCCGCGAGCCGTGCCCCAAAGCGCCATCATCGCTGCCAGTATGATGGGCTGCGACACCGTTCTGGCTCGACCCGAGGAGATGGCCCTCGACCCGGAGGTCATTGAGGCCTGCCAACGCTACGCTGCCATGAACGGCGCCTCCTTCGAGGTCACCGACGATTTCGCCGAGGCCGCCAAGGGCGCCCACGTCCTCTACCCCAAGGCCTGGGCCCCGGTCCAGCTGTTCAAGCCCCCCGTCGGCGAGGACGACCCCGGTCTGGCACAGGAGATCTTCGACAGCTACAAGAACTGGAAGGCCACGCCCGAGTATATGGCTCAGGCCGACCCGAACGCCGTCTACATGCACTGCCTGCCCGCCGACCGTACCTGGGAGGTCACCGATGAGGTCATCGATGGTGAGCAGTCAGTCGTCTTCGACGAAGCCGAGAACCGCCTCCACGTTCAGAAGGCTGTGATGAGCCTGACGATGTCATAGGCTTCTAGACCAGGAGATAGTGATTATGTCAAATCAAGACAAGAGCGACGTCGCCCTTTTCATCGATTGGGAGAACATCAAGTGGAGCCTTGAGGACGCGGAGATGAGCCCCAACGTCTCTGCCATCCGGGACTCCGCCGAGCGGTACGGGCGGGTCGTGGTTGCCAAGGCCTATGCCGACTGGACACAGCGATGGCACCAGCAGGAGTCCTCCCGGCTCTACAGAGCCGGCGTCGAGCCCGTCTACGTGCCCACCAAGGCCTCCATCCGCGCTCAGTCCAGCGAGCAGGAGGACTTCTTCATCAAGGGCAGCGTAGACGTGAAGATGACGGCGGACTGCATTGAGTGCGCCCATTCCTACCCGAGTGTCAAGACCTTCGTCCTCGTATCAGGGGACGCTGATTTTGTCCACGTGGTCAACATCCTCCGTCCCTACGGTAAGCGGGTGGTCGCTGTCGGCGTCTCGTGGAGCTCTGCCACCCGCCTGATTCAGACGGTGGACGAATTTCTGCAGTACGACAGAGACGTGGTGCCCTTCGCCGAGGCCGAGAGTGAGCCTGTCGCCCGCTCTGAGGTCCAGCAGGACAAACTGGATCAGGCCTTTGAGACGGTGGTCGACATCGTCGAGGGAAGCCGGTTTCCTGGCCGCGCCCTGGCCTCCTACGTCAAGCTCGAGCTAATCAAGCGCATGGGCGAGTTCGACGAGAGCAAGTACGGGTTTAACCAGTTCCGCATGTTCCTCAAGGAAGCCGAGAGGCGTGGATACATCCGGCTGATCACGGACGAGCTGGTCGACTGGGTTTACCTGCCCGAGAGGGTGCCCGAAGGAGAGGCAGAACCGTCGGCGGCTCCTCCTTCCGACGAGGAAGCGATGAACAAGCTCGTGCGCTTTGCCGACCAACTGGAGAAGACGTTCGACTACGTCGCCTTCAAGTTCCTGGTGGATCGTGCCATGGGGGCTGACCTCTACGACCGGCTGTCCCGCTCGCAGGTCTCGGCCCTGCTCAACGACGCCATTGAACAGCGGCTGTTCCGCCGAGGCACCTACGTCAAGATCGATCCGAATACTGGAGAGGAACAGCAGATTCGCACGATTCTGCTTAATCGCGGTCACCACCGCGTTCAGCAGGTGCTGTCTTAGACCGTTGGACCGGCAGATTGGGAAGCCTGACTGGAGGGTCAGTCTCCATCTGTCGCGGTGACCCGAGGACGGGGAGAGAACTATGGATCTCTTTGGGCGTGATTTCATCTGCACTCAGGATTGGACGATCGACGAGCTGGCTCAGGCGCTCGATCTCGCGGCCAAGATGAAACGTGAGCGCTTCTCGTATCGCTGGACCACCATCCTCGAACACAAGACGTTCATCATGTTCTTCTACAATCCCTCGGTTCGCACCCGTATCTCCTTCGAGGCCGCCGCAACCGAATTGGGCGGCCACGCTCAATTCATGACCCCCTCCGCGGGTCGCTTCAAGACAGAGCAAAAGGCCGGGGAGACCATCGAGGACGCCGCCACCGTGATGGCCCGCTACGCCGCGGGGCTGGGCATCCGCATCCTGGAGGACAAGGTGCCGCGCTACGGTGCCGGCGACGAGGTACTGCAGGAATATGCCCGCTGGGCCGACGTGCCCATCCTGAATATGGCTGATGACCGATTCCATCCCTGTCAGGCCTTGGCCGACGCCATGGGCTGGGCCGAGTGGTTGGGCCAGGGGCCGGGCCGTCCCGACTACGCCGCCCTGCGTGGCAAGAGGTTCCTCCTCTCCTGGGGCTCCGGCGCGTTGGCCCGTTCCTGGTGTTCGGTCCAAGCAGCATTGCTGATCGCCTCCCGCCTGGGAATGGACGTCACCATGGCTTATCCAGAGGGATACAACCTCGATCCCGAGGTCATCCAGTGGACGCAGCACAATTGTGAGAAGAACGACGCTGATTTCGACGTGGTCCACGATCCGGACAGCGGCTACGAGGGTGCACACGTCGTCTACTCGCGCAACTGGGTCAGCCCTGATGCCTATCAGGACGGGGAACTCCAGAAGCAAGCCGAGATTGAAAGGGCTATGGCCCACGAGGGCTGGACCACCACGGCCGAGCGCATGGCCCGCACCAACGACGCCATCTTTACCCATCCGATGCCTGTCGACCGCGGGAACGAGGTCACCGATGAAGTGGCCTCGGGACCCCGCTCAGCTATCTACGACATCGCCGAGAACCGCCTGCACGTCCAGAAAGCGGTCATGGCGCTGACAATGGGGAATTGGTAGCGCCAGGTCCCCTCAGCATTGGCGGGCCAACCCACAGGCGCCAGGTTGCCTGGCCCGCACAATCCGGCAGGATATCACTCCGCCGCAAACGGGAGAGCATCGCATGAATAGACGAGTCGCAGTTGTTGCTATTGGTGGCAACTCTCTCATCAAGGACAAACAGCATCAGACCGTCGAAGATCAGTACCAGGCGGCAAAAGAGACCTGTCAACACATCGTCGATATGATCCAACAGGGCTGGGACGTCGCCATCGGCCACGGGAACGGGCCCCAGGTGGGCTTCATCCTCCGCCGTTCGGAGATCGCCGCCCGGGTGGCCGGGATGCACGAGGTACCCCTGGATGCCTGCGGTGCCGACACCCAGGGTGCCATCGGCTACGCCCTGCAGCAGAACCTGCGCAACGAGTTCGAGCTGCGCGGCATCGACAAGACGGCCGCCACCGTGATCACCCAGGTGCGGGTGGACGCCAACGACCCGGCCTTCGCCAGTCCCACCAAGCCCATCGGAAGCTTCATGGACGAAGCCGAGGCGCAACGGCGCGCCGAAGGAGAAGGGTGGTCGGTGGTGGAGGACGCCGGACGCGGATGGCGGCGCGTGGTGGCCTCCCCCTTCCCCGAAGAAATCGTCGAGCTGTCCGCGGTGCGGCAGCTCATCAATGCCGGCATCACCACCATCACCGTGGGCGGGGGCGGGATCCCCGTCGTGGAGAGAGACGATGGTGGCCTCCAGGGCGTGGCAGCTGTCATCGACAAAGACTACGCTTCCGCTCTGCTGGCTCAATCCATCGACGCGGACCTGTTCCTGATCTCCACCGCCGTGGAGCACGTCTACCGCAGCTTCGGCCAGCCTGACCAGGAGCCCATTGACGAGATGACGGTAGCCCAGGCACGCCAGTACATAGAAGAAGGCCACTTCGCCGCAGGCAGCATGCTGCCTAAGGTCAAGGCCATCGTCTGGTTCCTGGAGGAGGGCGGCCGGGAGGCCATCATCACCAACCCGGAGAACATCGCCCGGGCCCTCCAAGGAGAGACGGGCACGCGGATCGTGCCCTAGCGTGTGAGTCTCAGGAACTCACGGGCTCGCTATTCAGTGAGGCGTCAGCAAGCAGCATGCCGCTGCGCCGCTCGTCAGGTCGGTCGCGTGGAGTGACTATGGATCAGGTCCTCGGACTGAAATGTACCGTCTGCGGTGAGATCTACGCAGCCGACCAGGTCGACTACGTCTGCCCGGAACACGGCGACGACGGTATTCTGGACGTCGTCTACGACTACGACGCGATCGCCCGCCACGTCGATCCGCACGCGCTCACGGAGGACGGTGCCGGCTCCATGTGGCGCTACGGGCCGCTCCTCCCCGTCGACCCTGAGACAGCCCAGAAACTGGCCCGGGGAACCGTCCTGTCCAGCGTGGGCTGGACGCCCTTGTACTCAGCGCCCCGTCTCGCCAGCGACTTGGGCATACAGCACCTATGGGTCAAGGACGACAGCCGCCAACCCACGGCTTCCCTCAAGGACCGCGCCTCCGCCGTCGCCGTGGTCAAGACCCGGGAGAAGGGCTACGACGTCGTCACCACTGCCAGTACCGGGAACGCCGCCGCGGCGCTCTCCGGCCTGTGCGCCGCCGTTGCCCAACCCAACGTCATCTTCGTGCCCAAGAGCGCACCCGAGGCGAAGATCGCTCAGCTTCTCGCCTTCGGATCCACCGTCCTGCTGGTGGACGGAACCTATGACGAAGCCTTTGAGCTCTGTCTGGAAGCCGCCCGGGAGTTCAACTGGTACAACCGGAACACCGGCTACAACCCCTACATGAGCGAGGGGAAGAAGACGGTCATCTATGAGGTCTGCGAGCAGTTGGCCGCCGCGACGGGCTCACCCGGGGGCTGGCAGGCCCCCGACGTCATCCTCGTCCCCGTCGGCGACGGCTGCATTATCGGCGGGGTCCATAAGGGCCTGCGCGACCTGGTGGCCCTCGGTTGGATCGACCGTATGCCCCGCATCATCGGGGTCCAGGCGCGGGGGTCGTCACCGTTAGTGGATGCGTGGGAGCGCGGGCTCGATCCCCTCGAGATAGAGCCCGTAGAGGCTCACTCCGTGGCCGACAGCATCGTCGCTGGCCTGCCGCGGGATCGCATCAAGGCTCTCCGCGCAGCCAGGGAGACCGAAGGCGCTTACGTCGCCGTCAGCGACGAGGAGATTCTGGACGCCATCCCGGCCCTGGCCCGCGGGTGCGGGGTGTTCGCCGAGCCAGCCGCCGCTGCCGCGTATGCCGGCCTGGTCGAGGCCCTCAGCCGGGGATTGATTGACGCCGCAGAGCGCGTGGTCATCCTCTGCACCGGCTCGGGCCTCAAGGACGTCGCCAGCGTGAGGAAAGCCGTGAAGGAACAACCCCCGGTGGTGAAACCCACGCTCGATGCTGTGAGGGACGCTTTGAGTAAGTCCGAGAAGGCCAGCCAATGAGCCAGGGAATCGCCCTGTCCATCTGACAATGGGAGACTAACGTGGTCAACGTCATCTTTCTCGGAACCGGCAATGCTTTCTCCGCTGGCAGACGGACAAACCTGGCGCTCTTCATCAGCAGCCCCAGATTCCATATGCTGGTGGAGACCGGACCGCTGATCGTGGAGCAGCTCCATCGCGTGGGACTGCATGCCAGCGACGTCGACCGGCTCATGGTGACTCACGCCCACGGAGATCACGTACTCGGCTTTCCGATGTTGGCCCTCAATCGCCTCCAGGCGTCCACCCCCCTCCACGTGTATGCCGGGGTGAGCACCATCTCCTCTCTGCGCATGCTCAGCACACTGGCCTTCTCCAGCCTCAGGACCGACCGGCTGAACTTCCAGTGGCACGAGATATCCGAAGAGAGTCCCGACAGAGTGAAGCTGATGCCGAACGTCACCCTCTACACGGATCTCCTGGATCATCCGCCAGGGGTGCCCACTCTGGCTGCCCGCTGGGACTTCGACAGCGGCCTCTCTGTCACATTCGTCACCGATACGCGACCAACCCACACCAGCGTCGAGCTGGCTCGCGATAGCGATCTGCTGATCCACGAGGCTTCCTTCAGCACCCTGCTTGAGCCCGACGCCAACCCATACGAGCAGTACCACAGCACCGCTCAACAGGCGGGCTCAATAGCACGAAAGGCAGGCTGTAAACGGCTCGCACTGGTGCACCTCGGCCCTGAGATTGGCGAACAGCCCGACCTGCTCATCGAGGAGGCGCGTGCTGGCACCGATCTCGAGGTGATCGTTCCGGAGGACGGCGACCGCATAACCGTGACCATTTGATGCCCTGGTCGAGGCGTATCCCCGCCAGGTCGCCCCTGGCGCTGTACCTCTCGACGAGGCCACCAACTCACCCACGTCAGAGAGGAGATGCGCATGATCGACCTGACCCGTGACGAAGAGCAACTCAGACGTACCGTGCAGCGTGCCCGAGAGCGGGACATCATCATCCCTACCTTTGGGCAGATGAAGGACCCCGCCCTCATTCCGGACAACATCAGGCAACAGCTTGCGGACGTGGGGCTGTGGGACATCGACTCCCGCAACCTCTTCCGCATCACCTGGAAGAACGAGCCCACAGACCACGGCGGCGGCTTCGACGGCGTCAACTACGTCGAGCTTCCCCCCTCTCTCACCGGCGTCCCCGCCCGCCTCATCTCCCTGGTCGGCAAATGGTTCCCTACCGGGTCCCACAAGGTCGGTGCCACCTTCGGCTGTCTCGTGCCGCGGCTCGTCACCGGCCAGTTCGACCCCACCTACCAGAAGGCCGTCTGGCCCTCGACCGGGAACTACTGCCGCGGCGGCGCGTACGACGCCTCACTCCTCGCCTGCCAGTCTATCGCCATCCTGCCCGAGGGAATGAGTCAGGAGCGCTTTGACTGGCTCTCCAACGTCGCTGGCGAGGTCATTGCCACCCCGGGGACCGAGAGCAATGTCAAGGAAATCTTCGACAAGACCTGGGAGCTGCGCGAGACCCGCGAGGACGTGGTGATCTTCAATCAGTTCGATGAGTTCGGCAACCACCTCTGGCACTACGCGGTCACTGGCCGCGCTATGGAAGAGGTTTTGGCACGGGAGATGCGCCCGGACGACGCCTATCGTGGCGTGGTGCTGACCAGCGGCTCCTCCGGGACTCTTGGCTGCGGCGACTATCTCAAAGAGCGCTTCCCCACCAGCAAGATCGCGGCCAGCGAGGCACTGCAGTGCCCCACCCTGCTCCAGAGCGGATTCGGCGCACACCGCATCGAGGGCATTGGCGACAAGCACGTACCCTGGATCCACAACCTCAAGAACACGGACATGGTCATGGGCATCGATGACGAGGCCTGTATGAGCCTGGTACGGCTCTTCAACGAGCCGGCCGGACACAACTTCTTGGTCCAGCAGGGCGTGCCGGAGCACCTGGTGGCCAACCTGGACCTCCTCGGCATATCCAGCATCGCCAACGTCCTCTCCTGCATCAAGTTCGCCAGGTGGTACGAGCTGGAGGAGCAGGACGTGGTTCTGACGGTGTTTACCGACTCGATGGAGCTGTACCAAAGCCGCCTCCAGGAGCTGCGCGAGGAACGCGGCCAGTACACCGAGATGGACGCAGCGGCGGACTACGACCGCTATCTAGCCGGCACCACCGTCGACTACGTCGAGGAGCTCGGATACTGGGACCGGAAGCGCATCCACAACCTGAAGTACTTCACCTGGATCGAGCAGCAGGGCAAGCAGCTGGAAGAGCTGGAGGCCCAGTGGTATGACCGCGATCACTGGAGCAGGATCCACGGTCAGCTTGAAGAGATTGACGCGTTGATTCAGGAGTTCAACGCCAGGACCGGACTCCTGGAAAACCGATAAGCGTTCCCTCGCAGCAGGCCGCTCGCGCGTGGTGCCGGTCGCGGGCCGTGGACACCTCACCCGGCAGCCGGTCGGGCAGATCCTCACCAACGGAGACGCCGTCCCCGGCGACGCTCGGCGGCAGTTTGCGTTCCGCGTCGCTTGTGCTACAATCTCGCGCCGCATTCGCGAGGATCTTTTGTCAGACATGCCGACACATCGTCAGGACTGTGAAGGCTGCCTACACCAACTCATCAGGGAGACGACAAATCCATGGACTACGATATCAGAGATCTGGACCTGGCCCCTGCCGGCCGACGCCGCATCGAGTGGGCAGCCCGAGAGATGCCCGTGTTGCGCCTCATTCGGGAACGGTTCAACGAGGAGAAACCGCTTTCGGGAGTGCGCATGTCCGCCTGCCTGCACATCACCACCGAGACCGCTAACCTGGCTCGTACCCTCCAGGCCGGCGGTGCGGAGGTGGTGCTGACCGCATCCAACCCGCTGTCCACCCAGGACGATGCGGCGGCAGCCCTGGTCTCATACTACGAGGTCCCCGTCTTCGCCATCAAGGGCGAGGATAACGACACATACTACCAGCACATCCACGCCGCGCTGGACCACGCACCGCACATCACGATGGATGACGGCGCTGACCTGGTGAGCACGCTCCACCAGGATCGCACCGAACTGATTGACAACGTCATCGGCGGCACCGAGGAGACCACCACCGGCGTCATTCGCCTGCGCGCTATGGCGCACGAGGGCGCACTGAAATACCCTATCGTCGCCGTCAACGACGCCATGACCAAGCATCTCTTCGATAACCGCTACGGGACGGGACAGTCAACCCTCGACGGGGTCATCCGCGCCACCAACGTCCTTCTCGCCGGCAAGACGGTCGTCGTGGCTGGCTACGGCTGGTGCAGTCGCGGCATCGCGATGCGGGCAGAGGGGCTCGGCGGCAACGTGATCGTCACCGAGGTGGATCCGTTGAAGGCGTTGGAGGCCGTGATGGACGGGTACCGCGTTATGCCGATGGTCGAGGCCGCGCCTCAAGGCGACATCTTCATCACCTCCACCGGGGACATCCACGTCATCGATCAGCATCACTTCGACGTCATGAAGGACGGGGCGATCCTGGCCAACTCCGGCCACTTCAACGTGGAGATCAACATCCCGGCCCTGGAGGAGATGGCCCAGGAGCCGCCCCGGCGCATCCGCCCCTTCGTGGACGAGTACACCCTGCCGGACGGACGCCACGTCTATCTCCTCGCGGAGGGCCGCCTGGTCAATCTGTCCGCCGCCGAGGGACACCCCAGTGCGGTGATGGATATGTCCTTTGCCAATCAGGCCCTGTGCGCCGAGTACATGCTTGGCCACGCCGACGAACTCGAACACCACGTCTACAGGGTGCCCGAAGCAATCGACGAGGAGATCGCCGACCTCAAGTTGAGAGCGATGGGTGTCGAGATCGACGAGCTGACGCCCGAACAGGAGAAGTATCTGGCCTCCTGGCAGGCCGGCACCTAGCCCTGCAACCACACCTGTCCTTCTGAGACAGCCCATCCTGCACGACCCGGATGTCCCATGCCGCGCACCACTCCCCGGGCGAGAAACCGGCGTTCTTGTCATACGGAGTCGAGCGGAGCGAGGAGAAGCGGGATCCAGGAATCTCCCCCACATGGACCGGGTAGTATCCATGCGTCGCTCCCTCGATCGCTCAGAATGACTTCTCTGGCCTTCTGAGGCCGTGATACTAGCTCGCTGGGATGGTGCCTGCGGCCCTGATCGGCTTCCAGAGCCAGCCCCTTTTGCACGATACGAGGAAGGATCGCACGATGAGCCAGCAGCCGACGTGTCTCTCCGATACCGAGACCATCACCATCACACCCATAGGCTGCGTCCAGCGGCCCGAGGGAGACAGCAGCCTGCGCGGGCCGGAGTTGCGGGCGCGGCCAGCCCGTATCGTGCTCGAACCCGAGGTGCTCGACGGGCTGTTGGGCCTGGAACCGGGCAGCGACGTCATCCTCCTCTGCTACTTCCACCAGGCGGACCGCGATGTGCTGCAGGTTCACCCGCGGGGAGACATGAATCGGCCCCTGCGCGGGGTCTTCGCCACGCGCAGCCCCGCTCGTCCCAATCCCATCGCCGTGACCAGCGCCCGCGTCCAGCGCATCGAAGATAACGTGCTGCACGTCATTGGGCTGGACGCTGTCGACGGCACGCCCGTGGTGGACATCAAGTCGTACGCCGAGGCCTTCGACACGCCGTACACCGGCTGAGCCGGTGGACTGGCGGCTGGTTCAGGCGAGCAGCAACCAGTCCACCAACCAACCTACCGCCCCGGCCCCACAGCCGTACTCTGGGGACGCCCGGGCTGCGGGCCCACCCTCAGGCTGCGCAATCGAGGTTTCTACCCCCCCGTTCCCTTCAGTCGCCTCTCCGCTGATGCTGGCCTGACGCGCTACGGAGCATAACGGAACGGGTGGCGCGCCGCCTCCTTCTCCCTTATCAGCTCATCGACTGTCGGCCTCCCCTCCAGCGCCTTCCGTATCGCGTGGCGGGCAGCCTTGTAGTTGTTGAACTCAACCCGCCTGGCGATGGAGGCCGCCGGATGGACGAAGGCATTGACGATCAACGCTACATCATCCAGAATCCCGTCGGGGAGGAACCCATCGTCGGTGCTCAGGTCGATCGCCAGCTCGACGCCCCGCGCAGCCCGCTCAAACAGACGCTGCTGCTTGGCCGTGCGCACTGTCACCGTGGGCACCATCAGCGTCCAGGGTCGTTCTTTGATCACCCTCAGGTTTCTCGCCTCGCCCCCCTCGGCCATCGCCCGCTCGATAGCGCGCCCCACGGGCCCATCCTTCAATCCCATCAGGAGATCGATGTGAGCCAGCTCCTGGAACGGGGGACCGGCAAACCCCTCACCCACCTTCATCGTCCACCCGCCGATCGTGTCCGGCGTCGCTGGCGTGGCAAAGACATCGCTCACTACCCGCCTTTCACCGACGGCATAAGTGACCGGACGCTTCTCAATCTTGCCCAACGCCTCCAATTGGAGGCGTAGCTCCTCGCGGTCCTCGCGTCGGAAGGCGCCTCCAGGCACGATGGGATGGCGCGAGTCGCCCACGTCGATCCCCATCATCCTCAACCCTTCCTTGACCGCCTGGGTGGAACCGCATCGCACCACGATGCGCACCAGCTTCTGCACCTCTTGCTGCCACTTCTGTGCCGTGACTAGATCGCCGTCCCGCGTGGCAGCATAGACCCTCTGCCAGACATCCGCAATTAGATTTGCACTCGCCAGGATCGCCCCGTCCGCTCCCGCAGCCAATGCAGCCTGCACCACCTCGTCGTGGCCGACGAAGATGGAGACCTTCCCCTTCACTTTTTCGAAGAGCGCCTCCATGAACGGCAGGTCGCCCGACGAGTCCTTGATGCCGATGGTATGCTCGAAGTCGAGCAACGCTCCCTCGGCGGTCCACCACTTGAAATGGGTGCCCGAGCACTGAGGGATGTTGTACAGCACAATCGGCAGCCCCACCTCGTCCACCGCCCTGAAGTGATCGTATACCTCATTGAAGGAGGGCTTTAGGTAGTAAGGGGCGACCACCAGAGCTCCGTCTGCGCCCGCACCGGACGCCCAGCGAGTCAGGGCCACGGTCTGGCGTGTCGTGGTGCAGCCAGTGCCGGCCAACACCGGCACCGCCCCGTCCACCTCGTCGATGCACACCTCAATCGCCCGCCTCCGCTCCTCCAGGGTCATATACGAGAACTCGCCCGTGGTGCCGCAGGGGACCACGCCGTCCACGTGGGGCAGCACAAAGCGGATCAACTCACGGTAGGCGCCTTCATCGACGCCCTTCTTCGGATCAAGAGGTGTCACCAGTGCCGGAAAAATCCCCTTCATCCAGTCAGTCTTGTATGCCATAGGTTTTCCCTCTCCTGATTCGATGCGGAGCGGATCAAGAGCCTCCGCCCCCTGTCCCCACGTCCTCCTCGAACGCCAGATCCAGCGCTTTGGCGGCCGCGGCCCGAACGCTCCCGAACAGCGCGTGGCGGTCCAGTGCCCGCGGATGGACCGTCGCCAGCGCCACCATCACACCGCCGTCGACGATCTCTGCCGGGATCCGCTCAGACTCGAGTGCATCGACGATCGCCCGGGCCAGAGCCGCCTGCGCCGGACCGTAGATCATGTTCGCCTGCCGCAGGTTCCTCTGCTCCAGTGTCGGCAGCAGCAGCGTCGGGGGCCGTACGGTAAGCGCGGGCTCCAGAATCGTAGTCAGTGCCTCCCGCCTGCGGAGTGGATACGTCATCTGCAGCGCGTAGGCATTGCCCAGCGGCGTCTCCTTGCCACCGGCGATCAGGTCAATCTGGACCTTGTTCACCAACTCCCCGGCAACGCCCCTCCCCACGCGGAAGTTGTGTTCGTCGATCATCTCCGCCGTGATCTCCAGCTCACCGAACGATTCAGACAGTGGGCTGGTGGGATACTCGAAGGCGGTCCCCGCCATCGGCACCTTCCCCAACTTCTCCAGTTCAAGTTGAATCTCGGCGCGCGTCTCGTGGAGCAGTCCGCCGCCCACGCTCTTCAGCGGTCGGCGTGGCGGCCCCATGTCGAGCCCCAGCATCTTCAGCGCGGCCTTCACCGCCACACCGCCGCCGTGGCGGCAGAAGATGCGCGAAAGCTTCTGAACCTCCCGCTGCTTTGCTCGGGCCTCGGCTACCTGACCCGCCTTCACCAGGTGCATCACCTCCTGCCAGACCTCCGGATAGACCTGGGCGCTGGCCAGGATCATCCCGCTGACCCCGCCCGCCAGCGCTGGCAGTACGACCTCGTCGTGCCCCACGAACACGTCCATGCGGTCCCCCGCGTACTCCAGGACTTCCATCGTGTACGTCAGGTCGCCGGAGGAATCCTTGATACCAATGATGCCCGGCAGGTCGGCGAGATCCTCCACCACGGTGCGCGGCAGGTATGCGTCCATCACTTGCGGGATGTTGTAGAGGATGACAGGAAGGTCAATGGTACTGGCAATATCGTAGAAGTGCTGGTAGACACCTTTGTCCGAAGGATGCAGGAAGTAGGGTGTGACGATCAGCGCTGCCGATGCGCCTGCCTCCTCCGCGTCTCGGGCCAGGGTCAGCGCCTCCTGAGTCGACGAGGCACCGCATCCCGCAATCACAGGCTTGCCATTTGCCTCTTCGACCCCTATCTCGACCAGGCGCCGCTGCTCCTCGCGGGTCAGATAGGGAAACTCCCCCGTGGTGCCGCTGGTGACGATGCCGTCCACATCCGACAGCACGTGCCGGATGAGACCTCGATAAGCATCTTCGTCCACCTCCTCCGTCTCCTTGTCGAAAGGCGTGATCAGCGCCGGGAAGACGCCCTTCAACCACGGGACTTTGACAGGCATGGATACCTCCTTGCTTATGATGAGTTGAGTAGGTAGCGTAAAGACCGATCTGCAGCACAGCGCGTCGCCATCGTGGCTCTCCGGCAGGCACACCGCCTCCACGTCGGCCTACGGTCTCGACACCTCAAGATCATCCCAACCGTAGCACAGAAGACCCAGCTAGGCAAATAACCCCGCCTGCCAACCGGAAAAGCCCATCGAGGGGACCGGTTGACGCCCTCGACCAGTGGATGTATAATATCGTCGTGCGATATCGCAAGGCTATATGATGAAGGACGCGTGCACAGTTGTGAGATACGCGCCGCCTCGTGTGTGGAGGCCGTGTCAACTCCTGCTCGCACCCAGATGAAGATCGAGTCATGTCCGTCTCTCGCGACCTGTTCTTGGGTTTCGTCAAACTCCATATTCTCTACCACGCGGGCCAACAGCCCGTCTACGGTCTCTGGCTGATCGACGAGCTGGCCCGACACGGGTACGAACTCAGTCCCGGGACTCTGTACCCCTTGCTTCACAGCCTGCACCAAGAGGGCCTCCTCGTCAGCGAGAGACGCGTCGTCGAGGGCAAGATGCGGAGATACTACCGCCTCACCGCTCAGGGCGCCGAGGCTCTTCGTCGCGGACGCGAAAGAGCCATCGAACTGCTCAACGAGATCTCCGATGAGCCTCTCGCTCGTTGAGGCGACACGACCCTGCCCGCAAGATGGCCCGGAAGCCACTTGAGATACCCGACAAGGAACCACGATGAATGACGTCACCAGGCACGATCACAATCAAACGCCCCGGAGTAGCATCTCTTCGCTGCCCCGTAACGTCTGGGCCACGAGCTTCACCAGCTTCTTCAACGACATCTCCAGCGAAATGGTCCTCAATCTGTTGCCGCTCTTTCTCGCCAACGTCCTCGGTGTGGAGACCGCCGTCATCGGTCTCGTCGAAGGTCTGGCCCAATCGACCGCCAGCCTCCTTAAGGTCTTCTCCGGGTGGCTGTCCGACGAGCTTCAGGGACGCAAATGGCTCGCGGTCGGCGGCTATGCGTTGTCAACCCTCGCCAAGCCCTTCTTCTACGCTGCCAACTCGTGGCTGGCAGTAGGCATCGTGCGCTGGGTCGAGCGTGTCGGCAAGGGCATTCGAACCTCGCCTCGTGACGCCCTCGTGGCCGACTCCGTCTCCGAGGATCAGCGCGGCCTGGCCTTCGGATTCCATCGCGCCGCCGACACAGGCGGCGCCGTCATTGGACTCCTCATCGCCTTGGTCACCGTCAGCCTGATCCAAGGCGGCGCCGGAGAGTTGAACGAGGGTGCCTTCCGCGCTGTGGTCCTCATCAGTCTCGTGCCGGCCGTGCTGGCTGTCCTCTTCCTCGCCATCGGCGCCCGGGATGTCCCTGTCACAGAGAAGCGCGAACGCCCCCGCATCTCGTTCCGGGCGCTGGGCCGCCGTTTCGCCACGTTTATGGTCATCGTCGGCATCTTCGATCTTGGCAACTCTGCCGACGCCTTTCTCGTCCTCCGTGCCGGGGAGAGGGGGTTGAGCACTGTCGGCATCCTGGGGATGCTGATTACCTTCAACGTGGTCTACGCCATCGTGTCCACCCCCGCGGGGTCGCTCTCGGACCGCGTCGACCGCCGCTGGGTCGTCGTTGGCGGCTGGACGATCTATGCCCTCATCTACCTTGGCTTCGCCCTGGCCGGCACCGGATGGCACGTCTGGGTCCTATACGGGCTTTACGGCGTCTATTACGGACTCACTCACGGCGTCATCAAGGCCATGGTCGCCGATATCGTCCAACCCCATCTCCGCGGGACGGCCTACGGCACCTACAGCGCCGTCGTCGGGTTCCTCGACTTCCCGGCGTCACTGATTGCCGGGGTCCTGTGGCAGGGCGTCGGGGTATGGGAAGGGTTCGGTCCGTCAGCCCCCTTCCTCTTCGGCGGCGGCCTGGCACTGGTCGCGGCGCTACTGATGATCCTGATTATGCCTGCGGACGGACACTAAGCTCTTGCACCGTCGGGCAACCGTGATAGAATGACGCCACGGAGGTAACAGCCTTGCTTCGCAGCCCCTGGCTTTGGGTCACCATCGTTCTCATTGTTGCTGGCATTGCGCTGACGACCGCTCTCGAAGTGTTCGTCTGGCTGGCTGCGGCCTTGGGTGTGGCGGTGCTGCTCATTCTCGGCGCCTTTCTGCACGCCGCCTACGCAGTGGGATCCGTGGATCCGCCCTCCCTGCCCCGGCTGGAGAGCGCCTCTGATGAGAACCTGGTTCCCCTCATCTACGACTGCGACCTGACGATGGGCCGGCCCTTCCGAAACGTGGGCGACGGGATCGCCTTGCTCTACCTCATCGGCGAACCGAGGATCGATCTCCGCGCTGTGACGACCACGTACGGCAACGCGCCGTCCGCGGTAACGGCACGCACCACGCAGCGCCTCCTGAGAGCGCTGGGGCTTCATCACCTCACCGTGGCTCGGGGCGCGAGCGATCCTGACGCAGACGCGTCAGAGAATGAGGCCGCGCGGTATCTCGTCCATGCAGTCAACGCTCAACCCGGCGAGATCGTCCTCCTGGCCACCGGACCATTGACCAATCTGAGACACGCTTCGATGCTCGACCCGGACTTCTTCGAGAAACTCCGCAGCCTTTACCTGGCGGGGGGCATGACAGGCGAGCTGACCTGGAATGAGCGCCGGGTGGTGGAGCGCAACTTCTCCGCCGATCCCGAGGCCGCCTACGAGGCCATCCAGCCCTACTGCCCGACCACCGTCGCTCCCGCCGAGGCCGGACTCACGGCGATCTTCCGCAGCCCCCAGTTTGCCGCCCTGGAGGCTTTGGGGGGACCCGTCCCTCGCATGATCGCCCGGAGGATTCGTCTCTGGTTCGCCCTGATGCGCTTGTGGTTCCGCGACGATGGCTTCCCGATGTGGGAGTCCGTCGCCGCTCTGGCCATCGTCCATCCCGAGGTCTTCAGGTTCCAGCGGGCCCATCTGCCGACGACCATCGAGGATCTGCGCACCGGGCGGCTGGTGGTCGACCCGCAGAGAGTCGGGCCCGTACGCCTGATCGACGCGGTCCGCGAACATGAAGCGTTTGTCAGCATCCACTTCGCTGCCTGGCAGCGGCTCAACCGTATCGTGAAGGAATCAGACACGAGATCCGCTGCGTCGGATGGCCTGGCAGGACAATCCGTCAACAACCACCTGGGCCCTTGCCGCGAGACCTCTGACGGAGCAGGGGAGAACAGCCCGTGACCAAACGAACGCGAGTCGTCCTCATCCGCCACGGACGGACGGCCTGGAACCGCGAGGTGCGCTTCCGAGGGCGCGCCGACTTGCCCCTCGATGACTTCGGGCTGAAGCAGGCAGCGGCCACCGGGCGTTACCTCGCGGAGCGCTGGCCCGTCGACGTCGTCTACGCCAGCCCGATGCAGCGTGCACTGCAGACCGGCAAGGCCATCGCCGACGCTCACCAGCTCACCGTCCAGCCGTTCGACGGTCTGCTCGACATCCACTTCGGCCAATGGCAGGGGCGTTCTCCGGAGGAGGTCAAAGAGCGCTACCCCAAGCTGGTGAAAGCCTGGTTCGAGGCCCCTCACACCGTCCAGATCCCGGACGGTGAAAGCCTTGATGATGTGCGGGACCGGGTGGTCTCCGGGTTGGATCGCGTCCTTGAGCGCCATCCCAGCCATACCGTGGGCATGATAGGGCATACCGTCGTGAACCGCGTGCTTCTTTGCGCTGTGCTGGGGCTGGGCAACGACCATTTCTGGCGGCTCCAGCAGGAGACGTGTGCGGTCAACGTCTTCGAGGCGGAGCCTGACGGTGCTTTCACCATTGTGCTGCTGAACGACACCTGTCACCTTCAGAATCTATAGGACAGGCTGACGCCCTGTCTCGAGCAACAGGAGAAACCCTTGCCTGATCGAGAGATACTGCACCAACATTCCAAAGAAGAGCTGATTGACCTGCTGGAGATCGCGGCGAAGAACTGGCTGGCCCACGACGGGCTCTGGTTCCTGGCTGCCGAGGGTGCCTTCGACATGGAGACCGCCATTGAGCTGGATAGACGAGCCTGGAAGCGGTTCACCGTGATCGAGGCAAAGCGTATCATGCGCTTCCTCGGCATCGAGCCCGGCGGGGGCATCCCGGCATTGAAGCAGACGCTCCGATATCGCCTCTACGCTCGCATCAACGAGCAGGAGATCATCGAAGAGGACGAACGCACCATCGTCTTCCGGATGAACGACTGTCGCGTGCAGGCCGCCCGGAAACGCAAAGGACTGCCGGACTTCCCCTGCAAGCCGGTGGGACTGGTGGAGTACGGCAATTTCGCCAGCGCTATCGATCCCCGGTTCCAGACCGAGTGCATCGCCTGCCCGCCCGACCCCCATCCTGAGGACTACTGGTGCGCGTGGAAGTTCACGCTGGCTGAAGAACGGTAGCAGAGCCGTTGACTACTTATGGCCGCCGTGCCCGACTTCCCTACTGTCTTACCCGTTCTGCAGGGTCCCCCAAACACGCACCGAGTGTCTGGTCAGGAGACCACACACAACCATAACCCGACGCCTAGGCAGCACCAAGACTAGGAGGAACCGATGCTCGACCTGATCAAGAAGCGCCGCAGCATCCGCAAGTACACCGACGAACCCGTCTCCGACGAAGCCGTCAGGAAGCTTCTGGAAGCGGCGATGGCCGCGCCCTCCGCGGACAACCTGCAGCCGTGGGAGTTCATCGTGGTCCGCGACCACGCCCTGCGGCAACAGCTCGCCCGGACCCACCCCTGGAGCGGCATGTGCGCCGACGCGCCCGTCGTGTTCGTCATCTGCGCCGACGAACGACGCGCCAGCCACTGGGTCGAGGATACCAGCGCAGCCACCGAGAACCTTCTGCTGGCCGCAGGGGGCCTCGACCTCGGCGCAGTATGGATCGGCGTCTACCCCAACTCACAGAACGAGGAACACGTGCGCCAGGCCCTCGACGTCCCGAGCCAGCTCCGCGTATTATGCCTGGTGCCGGTGGGACATCCTGCGGAGTCAAAGGCCCCCCGCACCAAGTACGATGAGGGGAAAGTCCACTACGACGGATACGGATCCTGAGACACCGACACGCGTGACGCCGGGCCGCTGCAACTTGAGCAACCTGGAAGGCGAGGGCCGTCTGCAACGGAAGATGGGCGCGTCGGCCCCAAATCGGTGAATACCGACGCCCCCATTTGACCTCGCCATCATCCTGCTCGCCGGCACAATCATCTTCGCCGGGCACCTGGTCAAGGGTGTCGCCGGGTTCGGCAGTGCGCTCTTCGCCGTCCCCCTCTTGGTGCTGCTGGATGTCAGCTTTGTGACACCTGTCTTTCTGCTCTTTTGTTTTGTTTCAGGTGTCATCCTGGCAGCGTAGAACCGGCGCCCATCGACCGTCGATTGCTGCTTCTCTTGCTGGTGGGAATGCTGCTGGGCACCGGTCTTGGAACGTGGGTGCTTCTCTCATTCATCCACGAGATCCTCAAGCGCGTGCGGGGGGTGCTGGTGACCGGATGGGCGGTGGCGACGTTGGTGCAGCAGGAGCCGGACGCACCCCCTCCCACCGGCCAGGCTGGACTCTACCTCGCCCCGGCGTCCGGCTTCCTGGGCGGAGCCTTTGGCACCGTGTTCGGCGTAAGCGGGCCGCCCATCGTCATCTATCTCTCACAGACTCTCGACGAGAAGCAGGCCTTCCGCGCCATTCTGTACGGTCTTCTTCGCTGACGCCTGCTACCGGGTCGTGCTCTTCACCACCTATCGCCTTCTGAACGAGGCCGTCTTTCGCTTCGCCCTGATGATGGCGCCGTTCCTCGCCGCCGGGGTCCTGGTCGGCTCATGGCTGCGGCGGTTCCTCGACGGGACACTGCTCCGGCGCATCGTGGTCGGCATCCTGGCAGTGACCGGGGTCATACTGCTCATCTAGCATCCCCGCACACCCTCACGCTCTCTCGCCGACACTGATGATGTACAGCGCCGCTTCGTCCACTCCATCCAGCCCCACCAGGTCGTTGAGTTCGTCGTCACGGAACGCACCCACAGCACACGCGCCAAGCCCCATCGAGGTGGCCTCCAGATAGAGATTCTGAGCAATGTGACCCGCCTCCAGCAGCACGTAGCGGTAGGCCCGCTCGCGGTACCTCCACCGCGTGCGCTGAAATATAGCCGAGAGCACAAAACACACATTGGCCTGGCCCAGGAACGCCTGGTAGAGCCCCGCCTGGGTCAGAGGGCCCTGAAAACCGCCGGTCTCCAACACCTCCAGGGCATGCTCCCGCACGGCGTAATGATAGATCCCCGGTTCCACATCCGCGACCTTGTGCACCACCGGATAGGTCTCGATCGGGTATAGAGCCCCTGCCGAAGGGGCAGCCCGCAGTTCGAAACGCTCCGCCGTGATGCCCTGGGCAGCCCACAGTAGCCGGGACAGCGCCTCTAGTGACAATGCCCTGTCTGCGTAATCGCGTAGCGAGCGGCGCCGCTCCAGGGCCTCTTCAACTGTCAGCCCGCGGAAGCCCACGGGAGAAGGAAGCCCGATCTCCTCGACGCCGCGGTAGCTCTTGTAGCGCGGTGGGCGGTCTCCCCACTCGGGCACCGGCAGCCTCAACGACCGCCCCGGCTTGCTCCACTCATGGTACAGCTCCCCGATGTCCTGCGCCTCCCCGGGCAGCTCTGGGCGCCCATCCGAAGTCAGCCAGCCCAGAAGGAATCCCCCGGCAGCCGAGAGCCCGGCGATCAGCACTTGCCGCCTCCCGACGCTCAGCGCTTCCTCGCCGTCCGTCTCCGGAGTCGCGTCCCGCCTGCCTGCGCGGGAGAGCAGACGCCCGAAGTAAGCCCTCACCCGGGGCCAATTGAGCGCCACGTGAAGCAAGACGAGGCCAGCGCACAGATAGCCAGCATACCTGTGGAACAGAACCTGGTGCAGCCCAAACAGGTCTGCCACGACACCTGTGACGGTCACGTACAGACCACTCAACACCATGGCGGCGATGACGACGTAGTCCAGGTCTCTCCGTTTCATCTCGCTCCCGGGGGGTTAGCGCGGCAACTAGATCACAACGACGCGGGTCCCCTCACCCGCTGGTGAGCGCAGCGTGTACTCGGTGTAAGGGACCTGCGGCTCGACCCAGCGGAAGACCCAGCGGGCAGCCTCACTCGTCAAATTGACGCAGCCGTGGCTGTGACGCCGCCCGTAGTCATTATGCCAGTACGTTCCGTGGATGGCGACACCCGTCCAGGTGAAGTACACGGGGAACGGAACGCCAGGCAGGTCGTACCAGTCGTCGTCGCCGCCGCCCCTCATGCGCCGCGTGTGGCGCTGGATTAGCACCCGGAACTCGCCCAGTGGCGTGCCCAGACCGTGGACACCGGACGCCATTCGCGTGCTGAACACCGACCGTGTTCCTTCGAAGCACGTCAACCGCTGATCCGCGATGCTGATTTGGACCCGCTTGTCAGGTCGCCCCGGTGAGATCGGCACGAGCTCCTCCGGCAGGATGCGTCGCAGCGACCGCGCCAGCACGTAGGGGCCCGGCGACCAGGAAACCCCTTCCTGCAGCCGATACCACCAGTCACCTTCCTCGTCCTCCACCGCCCCCACAACCCGATAGACGGTGCCGTAGTAGAGCTTGTGCGCCACGTAAGGACCCGCTGGGACCCAGCGAGCCTCGGCAACAGGGACGCATACCTCGGCCCAGAAGCCCCCTTCATCCACCTCGGCCACGACTTCCCTCTGGGGCGCCTTTTCGGCCGGCTGAACGTAGCCGCTGTGGATGTAACCCCCCTTCGTACGGTACCAGACCGGATTGCTGGGCCAGGGGGCCTCGCCCAGGACCGCCGCGTACAGCGGGACAACCTCGTCACGCCCTTTCCATGCCACCCAATCGGCACTCTGTGAGGGCTCGCTCCGCACAGCCTGCCACCACCACGTTGCAACCCGCCCATAGCGCGCGGGCGGGCTGTTCCTGCGCAGCACCCCCTCGCGCAGGGGAATGTCCGGCAGCGCCAACAGGGCCAAGCTGGCCGCGCTACCGGTGATGAAATCGCGACGACTCAGAGGCTGCATCCGTCCTCCCACACTCTTCAATGATTGTTTCCCAGAAGGATACAACAAAACGGCGTGAGAGCAACCGCCCCGACCCACGCCCTGGTCGAGCCCAGCAGGAGCCGACCAGCCCCAGCCAGACACCGTCATCTTCTGAGCCCACCTGTCCAGCAACGAGATGCGGACGGGAGACGGCAATAGATCAAGCCGCGGAATTCGTCTCAAGAGCTTCGTGATGCCTCGCTGACGGGACGTGGCGGCAGGGCTGCGCAGAATCGCATCAGCTTGCGCCCCGAGGCGCCAGAGGTGCTTGAGATCGAAGGGCCGCCGGCCATTCCCCAGGGAGTTTGACAACCTCAACGAAGTGTAGTAACATAGTCTCAACTTGATAATCTGAAAGACGGCGAACGAGAGGAGTAGGCGTTCGAGGAGGAGTCCAGAGAGTCGGGGGCAGGTGAAAACCCGATCTCCGATGCGGGCGCCGAATGGGCTCGGGAGTCGCAGGGCGAATTCACATGGCGTGGGAATCGCGTGTGATACTAGTCTGCGCCGGTTCACCCCCGTTAGCGGGTGAGGGTATCGGATCCATCGGAGGATCCCGTACCTGCTTGAGTGTGAGGCTGGCTTAGTACCGCCTGGGAGATTTGCTCTCACGGCGGTTTTTGCATTCTCAGCCTCCGGCTCCTCTCGACTACCGACGAGGGGCTAGAAGGGTGGCACCACGGGTTTGAGCCCGTCCCTTATGGGGACGGGTTTTTTGCGTCTTGTATGGGGTTGCACACAGAGGAGGCGGTCATGTATCATCCAGCATTTTCAAAGGTGGAGACCCTGGCGCAACAAGGCAACTTGATGCCGGTCTGGCGAGAGCTGCCCGCCGATCTCGAGACGCCAGTGTCCGTCTTCCTGAAGCTCCGCACCGGGCAGCCCGCCTTCCTCCTTGAGAGCGTCGACAAGGGCGAGCACGTGGGACGCTACTCCTTCGTGGGCGTGAGACCATCCGGTATCCTCACCGCTCGCGGTGGAACGCTTTCTCTGATCGAGGACGGCTCAACGCGCCGGTTGGCAGCCTCCGGCAACCCGCTGGATGCCATGCGAGACATCCTGGGCCGCTACCGCCCCGTTGGCGTGGAAGGCTTGCCTCGTTTCGTCGGCGGCATGGTGGGGTACCTGGGGTACGAGACAGCGCGTTTCTACGACCGCGTGCCCATCGCTCCCCGACCAGGCCTCGGCCTCCCGGACTCGGTGTTTCTCTTGACCGACACCGTCGTGGTCTTCGATCACGTCAAGCGGCGAATCCTGGTGGTGGCCCACGCCCATCTGGATGACAGCGAGAACCCGCAGGCCGCCTACCAGGAGGCCGTAGACAGGATAGACGCAGTCGTCTCTGCCCTCAACCGCCCGCTTGACCAGCAGGCGTGGACCGCGAGCACGGAGCATACCTCCGGCGGGTCGTGGGAGTCCAACTTCCCGCAGCCCGGATTCGAGGCGGCGGTCCGCAGGGCGAAGGACTACATCGGCGCTGGCGACATCCTCCAGGCTGTGCTCTCGCAACGGCTCTCCCGGCGAACGGAAGCTGAGCCCTTCGCCATCTACCGCGCGCTGCGCATGATGAACCCCTCGCCCTACATGTTCTACCTGAAACTCCCGGGGGACCTCCACCTGATCGGCTCTTCGCCCGAGATGCTGGTGCGTCTGGAGGACGGCCGCGCCGAGGTACGCCCCATAGCCGGCACCCGCCCGCGGGGCGCTGAACCGTCCGAGGATGACGCCCTGGCGCGGGACCTGCTGGCCGATCCCAAAGAGCGCGCCGAACACATTATGCTGGTGGACTTGGGCCGCAACGATCTGGGGCGTGTATGTCGCTATGGGAGCGTCCGTGTGCCGGAGCAGATGGTCATCGAGCGTTACTCTCACGTGATGCACATCGTCTCCGCCGTGGAGGGCGAACTCCGGCCAGAGCTGGATGGATTCGACCTGATGGCGGCTGCCTTCCCCGCCGGGACCGTCTCTGGCGCGCCGAAGATACGAGCTATGGAGATCATTGCCGAGCTGGAACAGGAGCAACGCGGTCCTTACGCCGGGGCGGTGGGCTACTTCGGCTACTCGGGCAACCTGGACACGTGCATATCTATTCGTACCATCGTGATGCAAGCTGGCGTAGCCCACGTCCAGGCCGGGGCCGGGATCGTGGCCGATTCGAACCCCGCCCGGGAATACCATGAGACACTCAGCAAAGCACAGGCACTGCTGGAAGCCATCACCGTGGCCGAGCAAGCTGAGAAGGAAGTGTAGACGATGATCGCCGTGATCGACAACTACGACAGCTTTACGTATAACCTGGTCCAGTACCTCGGAGAGCTGGGCGCTGACGTCTCTGTCTTCCGCAACGACGCGGTCTCCGTCGAGGACCTCAAGTCCCTTAGGCCCAGTCACCTCGTCATCTCCCCTGGTCCAGGGACTCCAGACGACGCCGGGATCTCTCAGCAGGTCGTCAGCAATATGGGGCCGCACTTCCCTATCCTTGGGATCTGTCTGGGACATCAATGCATCGGGCAGGTCTTCGGCGGTCGCGTCACTCGCGCCCCTCGTCTGATGCACGGCAAGACGTCGCTTATCCACCACGACGGCAGGCACCTGTTTGCGGGCCTCCCAGTGCCCTTTGAGGCCACTCGCTACCACTCACTGATCGTCGAACAACCGCTTCCCGAGCCGCTGGAGCCTACGGCTTTCACCGCGCGGGGCGAGCTGATGGGGCTGCGCCACCGTGAGCTGCCGGTGTTCGGTGTGCAGTTCCATCCGGAGTCTATTCTCACCCCCGAAGGGAAGCATCTGCTGCGCAATTTCCTGACCATCCAGCCGACTCCGAAAAGACCCCGCAGCCTGCCGCCTGGTTCGAGGACTGCGGACGCACCTGAGAGCGAACGTAATGGGAGGGGAGAATGAACATCCAGGAAGCTATCGCCCACGCGTTGGACGGTAAGAGCTTGACCGAAACCGAGGCCGAAGCCGTGATGGAGCAGGTCATGGAGGGCAAAGCCACCCCGGCTCAGATCGGCGGATTCCTCATCGCGCTACGCCTGAAGGGCGAGACAGTGAAGGAAGTGGCGGGCTTCGCGCGCGCCATGCGCCAGAACGCCATCTCCATCCAGCCGCGCTGTCCCTTCGTAATCGACACCTGCGGCACTGGAGGAGACGGAAGCGGCACCTTCAACATCTCCACCGTAGCTGCCTTTGTGGTCGCCGGAGCAGGGTTGCCGGTCGCCAAGCACGGGAATCGATCCGTGTCCAGCGAGTGCGGCAGCGCCGACGTCTTGGAGGCCCTGGGCGTCAACCTCGACCTCTCACCGCGGGACATCGCTGCTTGTATCGACGCGGTGGGGATCGGGTTCCTCTACGCGCCACATCTCCACCCGGCGATGAAGCACGCCGTCGGGCCACGGCGCGAGATGGGCGTGCGAACCGTCTTCAACGTTCTCGGGCCCCTAACGAACCCTGCCGGAGCCCAGGCGCAGGTGCTGGGCGTTTACGACGCTGCCCTCACCGAGATGATGGCCCACGTGCTGGATGCCCTGGGCAGCCGCGCTGCCTTCGTCGTCCACGGTGCGGGGGGCCTCGATGAGCTTTCCACCATCGGTCCCAACAAGGTAACCCAACTCCGGGCCGGTGACGTGGAGACGTTCAGCCTGGATCCTCAGGATCTGGGTCTGTCCCGAGCCACCCTTCCTGATCTCCAGGGTGGGAGCCCTGAGGAGAATGCGGCCATCGCCCGGGATGTCCTGGCCGGAGAAGCTGGGCCCCGCCGGGACGTGGTGCTGCTCAACGCCTCGGCCGCTCTGGTTGCCGGCGGCGTAGCGGATGATCTGTCACACGGGTTGGATCTCGCGGCTCAGAGCATCGACTCCGGTGCCGCCCGAGTGAAGCTGGACAGCCTTGTCGCGTACACGACGAACGGAGGGAGCAGACTGTGATCCTCGACGAAATCATGGCGCAGAAGCGCCGCGACCTGGCGGCCCGTCGGAAGGCGGCGTCCTTCGGCGAACTCAAAGCTGTGACCAGTGACCTGCCAGCGCCTCTGGACCTCGTGGCTCCCCTGCGTCGCAGAAACGTAGGCTTGATCGCCGAGGTCAAACGCGCATCACCTTCTAGAGGGCTCCTTTGTCGCGACATCAGCCCCCTTGACCTCGCCCGCACCTATGCCAGCAACGGGGCTGCGGCCATCTCGGTGCTGACCGAGTTTCACTTCTTCCGGGGTGAGCTGGATCACCTGCTTGGCATCAGACACGGGTTGGATGTCCCTATCCCCCTCCTGCGCAAGGACTTCATCTTCGATCCCTACCAGGTGTACGAGGCCTATGCTTTCGGCGCCGACGCGCTGCTGCTCATTGCCGCCGTGCTCTCCGACGCGTCGCTGGCGGAGCTTATGGCGCTCTCCCGGGAGTTGGAGATGACTGCGCTCGTGGAGGTGCACGACGAGGAGGAGATGGAACGCGTGCTCCCTCTCGAACCTCGCGTCATCGGCATCAACAACCGCGATCTGTGTGACTTCAGCGTCGATCTGAGCACCTTTGGCCGTCTCCGTGCCCTCGTGCCGGACAACGTCGTCGCCGTCGCCGAGAGCGGCGTCCGCACCGCTGCAGACGTCCAACGGCTGAGGGAAATGGGGGCCGATGCTGTGTTGGTCGGTGAGGCCCTGGTCACAGCCACGGATCCGGGGGCCAGGGTGCGCGAGTTGGTGGCAGGGGGGTCGCAGTGACTCAGGTCAAGATCTGCGGCATTACCAACCCAGCCGATGGCGTCGCCGCCGCCCAAGCCGGGGCTGACCTCCTCGGCTTCATCTTCTACCCACCCAGCCCTCGCTCCATCACGCCCCGGAGAGCCCAGAAGGTCATCGAGCAGGCACGGCGGGTATCGCCCGTCCTCCGCGCCGTGGGAGTCTTCGTCGACGAGCACCTGGAGCGAATCCGTCGGATTGCCGACCGCTGCCGCCTGAATGTGGTCCAGCTACACGGGGGCGAGCCGCCCGAGGCGGTCGAAGCGCTGATCGAGAACAGGCTGGATGTCTTCAAGGCTTTCCGGGTCCGCGACGGGGCTTTCCTGGAAGAGATGGAGCGCTATCGCCCCACTGCATTCCTGTTGGATGCCTACGTTGGTCATCAACACGGGGGCACAGGCCACACCTTCGACTGGGAGTTAGCTGTGGCAGCCAGACCCTGCGGGCCAATTCTGCTCGCTGGCGGTCTGACACCGGAGAACGTGGCCCGGGCTGTGAATGTCGTCCATCCCTGGGGCGTGGACGCCGCCAGCGGAGTCGAGGCCAGGCCGGGACGGAAGGATCACCACAAGCTGGAGCTGTTCGTCGCCGCGGCGAAAGGGGGCATGTCTGATGAACGGGTTCGGTCTGGCGTGCAGCCACCCGATGATGCCGACCCGGCGACAGAGGCGCCCAGGTGGCGCTAGACTCCCCACACTTGTCCACCCGCCGGGGTTTCGGACAGCTCGGAGGAACTGCCCTGCCGGTGAGTGCGCCCGGCAGCGTGCGGAGGCGAGGTGCCTCCTCACCGCGTCCCGAGCTCGCCCTTGGTGGCTCATCCGAACCACTATGATCGGAGGATTGACAGTTCAATGACAGAGGCAAAAGCCGCAGCACGACCTGCGACCACCACCCTGCCGGACGAAAGAGGCTACTTCGGCGCCTACGGCGGAAGGTTCGTGCCGGAGACCCTTATCCCGGCTCTGCAAGAGTTGGAGGACGCCTACGCCCAGGCACGCGCGGACGCCACGTTCGACCGTGAATTCCACGACCTCCTGCACGATTACGTGGGGCGGCCGACGCCGCTCACCCTCGCCTCGCGGCTGACCGAGTACTGTGGAGGCGCCCCAATCTACCTGAAGCGGGAGGATCTGGCCCACACCGGGGCGCACAAGATCAACAACACCCTGGGACAGAGCCTCCTGGCCCAACGCATGGGCAAGCGGCGCCTGGTGGCCGAGACAGGGGCGGGACAGCACGGCGTCGCCACGGCCACCGCCGCCGCGCTCCTGGATATGGAGTGCGTCGTCTACATGGGCAGCGAGGACATCCGGCGCCAGGCGCCCAACGTGGCCCGGATGGAGTTGCTGGGGGCCGAGGTCCGGCCTGTGGACGCCGGCAGCCGCACGCTCAAAGACGCCATCAACGAGGCCATTCGCGACTGGGTGACCAACGTACGCCACACCCATTACCTGCTGGGCTCCGTCCTCGGCCCGCACCCCTACCCGATGATGGTGCGCGACTTCCAGGCTGTCATCGGGCACGAGGCTCGAGCCCAGATCCTGGAGGAGCGCGGGCGGCTGCCCCGTGTGCTGATCGCCTGTGTGGGGGGCGGGTCCAATGCCATCGGCCTCTTCCATGCCTTCCGCAATGACCCGGTGAAGCTGGTGGGAGTCGAGGGCGGGGGTACGGGCGTGGGCGCGGGGAGGCACGCTGCACGATTCGCCGACCCCGACAGAGGGCGGGTCGGTGTGCTGCACGGCACGCGCACGTTCGTGTTGCAGGACCAGGACGGCCAGATTCTACCCACTCATTCCATCTCTGCGGGGCTCGACTATCCCGCCGTCGGACCCGAGCACAGCTATCTGCGGGATCTCCGACGGACGACGTATACCTGCGCCACGGACAGTGAGGCGCTGGACGCTTTCGAGATCCTCTGTCAGCTCGAGGGTATCATTCCTGCCCTCGAGTCAGCCCACGCCGTGGCGGAGGCCATCAAGCGGGCCAGGAGGATGCACCCCGACGAGATCGTTCTCGTCAACCTCTCCGGCCGGGGTGACAAGGATCTCGACATCGTTGCCGGGGCGCGGAGGGGGCGTGAGAAATGAATGCGCGCACCGGCACCCAGCGGATCAGAGACGCCTTCCGGCGTGCCCGGGCCGAGCACCGCGCTGCGGTGATGCCGTACCTCACCCTGGGCTATCCCACACCAAGACACTCCCTGTCGTTCGTGGAGGCCGCGATCGAGGGCGGGGCAGACCTCCTCGAGCTCGGCATTCCGTTCTCTGACCCGCTCGCCGACGGCCCCACCGTCCAGCGCGCCACCCACGTCGCGCTGCAGCAGGGGATGACGGTCAGGCGATGCCTGGAGATAGCCGCGGAGTTGCGGGGGCGCGCCATCACGACGCCCTTCCTTCTTATGGGGTACTATAATCCCATCCTGGCCTACGGAGAGGAGGCCTTCTGCACCGCGTGCTGCGAGATCGGCGTCGACGGCCTCATCGTGCCGGACCTGCCCCCGGGAGAGGCAGATGGGCTGCAGCAGGCGTGCCACGACCGGGGCCTGGCCCAGGTCCACCTGCTGGCCCCCACCAGTCCCCCGGAGCGGGTTCGTCTCGTGACCGCACGGTCGCGAGGATTCGTCTATCTGGTCTCCGTCACCGGGGTCACCGGCGCTCGCGACCGCCTGCCCGCTGACTTGAGCTCCTTTGTCGAACGAGTGCGGGCCGAGACCGACAAGCCGCTGGCGGTGGGGTTCGGTATCGCCGGGCCCGAGCAGGCCGCTCGGGTGGCTGCTGTGGCAGATGGAGTTATCGTCGGCAGCGCGCTGCTGCGACAGGCAGCAGGCCCAGGCGGAGCCGATAGGGTTCGTGCTTTCGTGGCTGCGCTCAGGAAAGCAACACTCCGGGACGGATAGAAGGCACGGCAAGGTGAGACGCGAGCGGCAATACTGACCTGGGTGCCACGGCAGGACGAACGAGACAGCATCCAGGAGCCTTCTTTGGCCAAAGGCAAGGGCCCATTCGGTGGACACTATCCAGTCCTGACCTCCACCACGGGCTCCCCCAGGCAGCCGCTGCCGCGTGCGCAATCCCTGCGCCGCAGGGAGAGACCGTCCACAGTGGTTTGGTCGAGCGGACCAAACGTCCTGTCTACTTTCTGGGGTCTCCGTGACCAGTTCTCTGTTGAGGCTGACATTGCGCAGGCGATCTCGTTGAGTGGGCTCAAGCGAGCTTCAGCACGCCGTTGATCCTCGACATTCGACAGGCATCGCGGCCCGGGTCGCTTACGGCAGTGGTATCGAAGGCGCTGCCGTAAGCTTCTCGGCCCCCCGCCCTTGCCCAAGCCATTCATTCCGAGTACAATAGCCTCACAGTAAAGTCAGTCTCTCCGTACAGGAGCGACCGGTATATGATGGAGAACGTCAAGCTAAACGAGCGATATCGCCTGCTGGTCTGCATCGGCTCCGGCGGGATGGCGGTGGTATACAGAGGCCTGGACATGCTGCTGGAGCGCCGCGTGGCGGTGAAGGTGCTGCGTCAGCGCTTCGCCAGCGATCCAGAGTTCCTGGAACGCTTTCAGCGCGAGGCTCGTGCCGCTGCCAACCTGGATCACACCAACATCGTCACCGTCTTCGATGTAGGGAAGGATACCGACCGGCACTACATCGTGATGGAGTACGTCGACGGTCAGGATCTCAAGACCCTTATCCGTCAACAAGGTCGTCTCACGGTCGCTGAAGCCCTGGACATCGCGATGCAGATCTCTGCTGGCGTGGGTCACGCGCACCGAGCCGGGGTCATTCACCGCGATCTCAAACCTCAGAATGTCCTGCTCACCCGGGATGGACGCGCCAAGGTGGTCGACTTCGGTATCGCCCGGGCCCTGTCCGAATCAAGTCTCACCGACTCCGACACGGTCTGGGGCAGCCCGATCTACTTCGCCCCGGAGCAGGCAGCGGGCGACCCTCCGACCCCAGCCTCCGACGTCTACAGCATCGGCGTCGTGATGTACGAGATGCTGGCCGGATCGCCGCCCTTCCAGGCCGACAATCCAACAGCCCTCGCTATGAAGCATCTGCGAGAGGAGCCACCGCCCCTGACCGCGCACAATCCTCACGTACCTCCTCGGCTGGAGTGGATCGTCCGCAAGGTGCTGTCCAAGGAGCCCTCGGCCCGTTACCGTACGGCCGAGCAGTTGCTTCACGTCCTGGAGGAGTATCAGCTGCAGGTGGAACAGCCCACGGGCTGGCAGCCATCTGTGATGTCTCCCTCGGCGGCCGACCATCGCGAGAACGAGCCACCCGGAGATGAGCCGGTCACAATGCAGAAGCTACCCTTTGACTCCGAAGCACTGGCCTGGGTATTGGGCGTCATCGCCTTCGTCGCGGTCCTGGGTCTGATCCCACTGTGGTGGCTGGTCTATCAGTCGTACGCCGCTATGCCCATCGTGCAACCCACGACCACACCTGCGCCGCTGGTTACCCGCGCCCAAGAGACGGTGCTGGTCACCGTGCCGCGGGTTGTGGACAGGCCAGTCGATGAGGCGCGAGACTTGCTCCGACGCACCGGCCTGGAGCTGTATGTCGTCGAGGAACGTGAGGCCCTGGGCGTTCAAGAGGGCATTGTGATCGAGCAGGATCCGCCCTCGGGCGAGGACGCGCCCATCGACTCAACCATCAGGGTCGTCGTCAGTGGGCCCAGCCGGGAGCTGACCATGCCCGACGTGGTTGGGCGGCCGGTGGAGGAGATGCGGGCAGGTTTGGAGTCTATGGGACTGCAGGTGGTGATTGAGGAGACCTGGAGCGGCGATCCCGAGGGACGAGTAGTGGCTCAACAGCCGGAGGCAGATACCACCATCCGCTCCGGTAGTTCGGTCACTCTGACGGTGAGCACTGGATCCCACATCGCCCTGGCCGCCAACCTCGACCACAGGATTCTCCTGGACGGCGCGGTGCTCCAGCAGCGTTCTGTACGACACGGCAGGATTCTCGGCGTCGCACTCCGGTGGCAGGCCATCGAGCAGCTCGATCAGTCCTACGTGGTCTTTGTTCACCTCATCGGACCGGGTGGGAATCTGGTGACCCAGGACGACAGGCAGCCCCATCTTCCGACTACTGAGTGGATCCCGGGAATCGCCATCGTCGATCCTCATCAACTGACCGTCCCCGCCGGGACGCCGGCCGGTCGCTACCAGGTGCGTACTGGCATCTACCCTCAAGGTCAGCCTGGTGAGCGGCTTCCGGTAGTCGATCCGGGTTCGACGAGTCACGAGGCAAACAGCATTCTCGTCGCCGAGATTGAGGTCACACAGTAGTCGGGTGGCGCGTGCCGTTAATTTGTGGTATAATGGTCTTGCAAAAGTTGACGTGTGACCGGGCGCTCCGGATAAGGTCGTCGAGCGTCTATTTCGGGAATGGAGGAAGGTTGTGAATGCTAAGTCGAGGGGAAGTCCGTTCATCTACCTGATCATCCTGGCAGCTGTTGGGTTCTTGGTGTATAGTTTCTACTCCCAGCAGGCACAGGATACTCGGGATATGGACCTCTCAGAGCTTGCGGTCCAGGTGCGCGAGGGCAACGTCGCCAGAATACGCGTCGAGGATGACAAGCTGCTCGTCGATCTGGTGGACGGCACGGAAGTGATCTCTCACAAAGGACCCGAGGCGACGCTCACCGAACAACTGCGCGACCTGGGAGTGACCCAGCAGGATCTGGCTAACGTCGAGTTCAAAGTGGTCAAACCGCCGGACTGGATGACGCTGCTCAGTGCCGGTGGATCCGTCTTGCTCGTAGTGGCGATGTTCGTCGGCGGCTATTTGATGTTGCGTCAGTTCCAGGGCGCCAACAGCCGGGCTCTCTCCTTTGGCAAGAGCCAGGCTCGTATGCACAGCGGTGATCAACCGTCGGTGACCTTCGACGATGTCGGGGGCGTGCGAGAGGCAAAGGAGGCCCTTCGCGAGGTCGTCGAGTTCCTGAAGCAGCCGGAGAAGTTCATCCAGCTGGGCGCGCGCATTCCTAAGGGGGTCCTGCTGGTGGGAGCCCCCGGGACCGGAAAGACGCTCCTGGCGAAAGGCGTCTCTGGCGAGGCCGGGGTCCCCTTCTTCTCCATCTCTGGTTCCGAGTTCGTGGAGATGTTCGTTGGCGTGGGCGCTTCGCGCGTGCGCGACCTGTTCGATCAGGCGAAAAAGCACAGCCCCTGCATCGTGTTCCTGGACGAGATCGATGCCGTCGGCCGCCACCGCGGTGCGGGCTTGGGCGGCTCCCACGACGAGCGGGAACAGACGCTGAACCAGATCCTGGTGGAGATGGATGGCTTTGACACCGACACCAACGTGATCATCGTCGCTGCTACGAACCGCCCCGACATCTTGGATCCCGCCCTCCTCCGCCCAGGAAGGTTCGATCGGCGCGTCATCCTCAACCGGCCCGACATTCGGGAGCGTGAGGAGATTCTAAAGCTCCACGTGCGCGGGAAGCCGCTGGCCAACGACGTGGATCTACACACGGTGGCCAAGGCGACGCCCGGCTTCGTGGGCGCCGATATTGAGAATCTCGTCAACGAGGCAGCCATTCTCGCAGCGCGTCGCAACAAGAAGGTCACCGGCATGGCCGAGTTCGAGCAGTCCATCGAACGCGTCATTGCCGGGCCGGAGCGCAAGGGCCGGGTGATGTCAGAGACGGAGAAACAGATAACGGCCTATCACGAGGCCGGTCACGCCATCGTGGCCCACGTGTTACCCAAATGTGATCCCGTGCACAAGGTCTCCATAGTGTCCCGCGGTATGGCTGCTGGCTACACCATGGCGCTGCCCGAAGAGGATCGTAATCTCGTCAGCAAAGCCAAGTATCAGGACGACCTGGCCTTCGCCCTGGGCGGGCGGACCGCCGAGGAACTGGTCTTTGGAGACGTCACCACCGGCGCCGAGAACGACCTGAGCCGTGTCACCAAGCTCGCCCGCGACATGGTGACACGCTATGGAATGAGCAAGAAGCTCGGGCCGATGACCTTCGGACAGAAGGAGGAGCTGGTATTCCTCGGTAAGGAAATCGGCGAGCAGCGCGACTACAGCGAAGCAGTGGCAGAGGAGATCGATCGAGAGGTCCGTCAGATCGTTCAGGAAGCCCACGAGCAAGCCACGGACGTCTTGACGAAGTACCGGGAGCAGCTCGACCTCATCGCCGAGACGTTGATGGACGTCGAGACGCTCGATGCCGAGGAGTTCGCCGCGCTATTCGAGGGCACCGCCGGCAGCGTGACACCGGAGCCCTCTCAGAGCACCCCGCCCCCATCGGGGTCAGAACAGCCGGTGGATCGAAAGGCACCGGAGCGCCGGAAGCCAACCCTCGACATGCCGCCGGCACCAGCACCGGCCTAGCATACTCGTTCTGCGGAATCAACACGTAGGAAAGAACGAAGAGGGCGGAGCCAGCTTAGCTCCGCCCTCTTCGTTCCTTGTCGGCGCCCGTCCTCCAGGTGCTACGTATCTCCTTCCTCCAACTCCTCCTCAAGCAGGACACGCCGCAGGATCTTCCCAACCATCGTCTTCGGTAGCTCGTCGCGGAACTCCACGAAACTGGGGACTTTGTATCGAGCCATGTTTTCCCGGCAGAACTCGAGTATCTCGTCCTCAGATGCTGTCTCGCCCTCCTTGAGGACAACGTAGGCCTTCACCCGCTCGCCCTTCTCGACGCTGACCGGGATCCCGACGACGGCGCACTCCTGTATCTTGGGGTGCTCGTACAGAACCTCTTCTACCTCTCGCGGATAGATGTTGTAACCACCCGCGCCCAGGATCATGTCCTTCTTCCGATCTACGATCTGGAAATATCCATCCTCGTCCATTCGGCCCAGATCGCCCGTGTGGAGCCAACCATCCCGCAGCGTGTTGGCCGTCTCCGTCGGCATCCGCCAGTATCCCTTCATCACCTGTGGTCCCCGCACGACCACCTCGCCCACCTCGCCAGGTTCCAAATCCCGCTCTCCGGTCTCGGCGTCGACGATCTTGGAGTCGGTGCTGGGGAAGGGCAGGCCAATCGTTCCCACACGGTTCTCGCCGAAGATCGGGTTGGCGTGGGTCACAGGCGTGGCCTCGCTCAGGCCGTATCCCTCGACCAGCCGGGCCCTGGTCAGTTCCTGGAACTTCTGCTGCACCTCGACCGGCAGCGGGGCCGCCCCACTGATGCACGCCCGGATCGAGCTCACGTCGAACTTCTCTAGCTCAGGATAGTTGTTGATGGCCACGTACATCGCCGGGACACCGGGATAGAGCGTCGGACGGTGTGCGTTGATGGACTTGAGGATATGCATCATCACCCGCGGATTGGGGATCAGAATCATGCTGCCCGCGGTGAGAATGGCCAGGTTCATGCACGTGGTCATACCGTAAGAGTGGAAGAGCGGCAGCGAGGTCAGGATCGTATCTTCGCCCTTCTGCATACGGGGCAACCAGGCATGAATCTGTACGGCGTTCGCCTGGACGTTGCGATGTGTCAGTTGCGCCGCTTTCGGCACCCCGGTTGTGCCGCCCGTGTACATCAATACCGCCGTGTCCTCCATATCGACTTCCACGCGGGCAGGCGTCCGGGGCGCGCTCTCCAGGACGTCCTGGAACCAATAGGTGTTCGCATCGCCCGAGATGTCCTGATAGTGGCCCTCCTTCTTTTCCTTGGTCAGCGTGAACAGGAACTTGAGCAGGCCGGGGAAGTACTCCTTGATGTTCGTGACGATCACGTGCTTAAGCGGCGTCTGACCGCGAACTCCTTTCACGATGGGATAGGTCAAGCTCAACGTGATGATCGTCTCCGCCCCCGAATCGCTCACCTGATGCTCGATCTCGCGGCCCACGTACTGGGGATTGCACGGCACCACAATCCCCCCGATCATCAACGTCGCGTAGTAAGCGATGACGAACTGGGGACAATTGGGCAGATGAACCGCCACCCGATCGCCCCTCTGGACGCCGAGCTGCTGAAGCGCGGCGGCGAACCGATAGGTAAGGTCGAGCAGCTCCCGGTAGGTCATCGTGGCGTCCATGAGCATATTGCCGAGAGGCTCGACGACGTTGCCGAAGATCAGGGCTGTCTCATCGGGAAACCCTTCGGTGGCTTGGATCAGGTTCTGCGTAACCGGGTAGTCTGGTATCTCCACTTCAGCCGGGACACCATCCTCGTAATGAGAGAGCCAGGGCCTTTCCATGTCTTCCTCCCTTGGGTTAGGTGGAACCGAATTCCGCGGTGCCTCGGCCTTCGCTTCTGGCACTGGCACACCACAGCGTCAGCCGATGCAGCGCGCCGCGTCTGCACTGCCACGTCTTGAAAGCGCTCCAGGCAACAGAACCCTGACGGTACGATTCACAACTCGATCTCGGCAACCGACCGCACGATGCGCGTCGGCTGGTACGGATAGCGATCCACATCCTCGCGTTCGGTGACGCCCGATAGGACCAGAATCGTCTCCATGCCGCTCTCCACGCCACCGACGATGTCCGTGTCCATCCGGTCCCCGATCATCACCGTGTTCTCCGAATGCACGTCGAGGTAGTTGAGAGCAGTGCGCATCATCAGCGGATTCGGCTTGCCCACAAAGAAGGGACTCTTGCCGCTGGCCGCCTCAATCAGGGCCGCCATGGCGCCGCAGGCAGGGACAATGCCCTCCTCCGTCGGTCCCGATAGATCGGGATTGGTGGCAATGAAACGAGCGCCGGCAGCGATCAGACGAACGGCCTTTGTGATCTGGCCGAAGTTGTACGCGTTGGTCTCGCCCAGCACCACGTACTCGGGATCCGTGTCGGTGATGACGAAGCCCGCATTGTGGACCGCCGTGGTAAGACCACTCTCCCCAATCACGAAGGCTGTGCCATTCCGCTTCTGGGCCTCCAGGAAGCGGGCGGTTGCCATGGCGGAGGTAAAGATCCGCTCGGGTGGAACGTCGAGGCCCTTGGTGGCCAGACGATGGGCCAGGTCGCCCGGCGTATACAGGGGGTTGTTGGTAAGCACCAAGAACTCTATGTGGCGCCGGACTAGCCGCTCGAGGAACTCGTCGGCGCCGGGAATCAACGTGCTCCCGCTCACCAGCACGCCGTCCATGTCGATGAGATAGCTCTTGAGCGGTTGCTCTGTCATGCTCCGCACCTCCGGTCAGTCAACTCCAGCCGCTATACCATCTGCTGGCTGGCCGCAACCCTCTGACTTAGCCCAGCGACCGCCTGTGCCACTCTGGGACAACCTGTCGCGCAGACGCCCCGTCACAGTGCGAGAAATCGGTGCTCTCGCCATCCCGACCGTAACGAAGCAGAGCCAACCGCCCACCCCTGTCATTCCCACCCGAGCGAGATGGACGAATCTCGTCCCGGCGAGACATCGCCACTCCCGCCACGAGGAGAATCCTCTCTCTCCTCTGCCGCTCGGACGCGTTCTGCCCGTGATCTGAGGCTGCAGTCAGCATCCTTTCGCAGACAAAAGTCCGGGAGAATCCCGGGGCAGCCTACTCTCCCAGCAGCCGCCGTGTCGCCGCCACCAGCCCAAAGCAGCCGGTGAGCATCATATCCCCGTACGGCGCCGCAAAATCGTAGTTCAGCTCCTCCGCCATGTGCCGCTGCGGACCAGTTACGACCACAGAGCTGAACCCGCCCTCAGGCGCATAATCCCCGTGGACGTAGGCGCCGTGCCCGTGGTCAGCATAGACCTCCTCGTTGGTCAGCGTCCCAGAGCGGAGCTTCTCCACCAATCGCTGGAGCTTCTTCCCATCCATCAGCACCGTATGATGCTCGAACAGCCCGAGGATCCGCTCTCCCCGCAGGAGCACGGCCAGCGCGTGCTGGTTGCCCACGTTGACCAGGATGAAGCCCTCATCTCGGTGTGCCGCTGCCCGGTCGTCCTCCAGAATGCCCCACAGCGCCGCCGAACCCGTGTCCATCAGAATCGCGCCCGGCGCGTCGCGCTGCACCGCCAGCATGCGAGTATAGCAAGCCGGTGGTTCCTGGTAGACCAGGTCAATCATGCGCCCCCCGCCGTCGACGAAGTCCTGCCACAACTCGAAGCGGAGTCGGCGGTTGGAACCCTCCAGGCATTCACCGTGATCCTGTACCGCCACGGCGACGGTCTGTGGAATCTCCACGTCCAGCGGGTCCAACCCTCTCGCCAGCACGTCCAGATCCACATCCCGCGTGCGCAGGGTCAGCAGATCGGGATCCGCTGGTGGTCGCTCTCCCTCCGCAAGTATCGCGTACCCTCGCTCGCGAACCTGATCCAGGCTGTCTCGCACGGTCAGGGCGGCGCGCGGAGTGACGTAGACCGCATAGCCCGCTCGCAGGTGACGCTTCATAGCGCTGACGATCGGGCCCCCTCCCATAAGGTTGCCGGTGAGGAATACTGGCCGCCCCTCTCTCGTGGCCTCCTTCACGCGCCGGGCCAGCACCGTGGTCCACGACGGAAGGACCAGCTTGACGCTGTTCTCCATCGGCTGATCGGCCTCCCAGATCAAGATGTCCTGAGTGCCGGCGCCGACGTCGATGGCCAGGATGCGCTCCCGGATCATTGGGCTGCTGAAACCCTCCTCCGCCTCGCGAAACACGTGTCCGCAGGCGCCTTATTCGCGCCGCTCTAATGCCCGCTCGATCCGGCCGAGCCTCCGGTAGATGAGCACCCCCACCACCAACACAGCCGTTGGCATCGTGAAGCTGATCAGCAGTACCAGAACCGCGATCAGCAGTTCAGCGAAACCCATGGACAGCATCATCTCACCTCCATCAACAGGACGAGCGTAGCCTTCGAGCCTGGCTACTCCAGCAGAATGACGTCGACCTCGGCGCCCGCGGGCAGGTGGCGCGCATCCTCGGGGATGACTGCCAGGCCGTCCGCCTGCACCAGCGAGTTGAGGATTCCGGAACCCTGATCACCGGTCAGCGTCGCCTTGCGGCCGCCGTCCGTGTCTTGCAGGGTTACCCGCAGATAATGACGCCGCCCGTCCTTACGCCCGATCGCCTGGGTCAGCCTCGCCCGCACCGTGGGCCGGTCCCATCTCGTGAACCCCTGCATCTTGAGCAGCGCTGGTCGGGCATACAGCTCTGTGCTGATCATCGCCGCCACCGGGTTGCCGGCGAGCCCAAGCAAGGGCACCCCCTCTATGTCACCAAAAGCCATCGGCCGCCCGGGCTTCATGTTCAGCGACCAGAAGTGCATCTCACCCTGCGCCTGCATCACCTGCTTCACCAGGTCGAAGTCGCCCACCGAGACCCCGCCCGATGTGATGATGAAGTCAGCCTCGCTCTCCAGCGCCTGTCGCATGCGCTGCCGCACCAGCTCCTCCCGATCGTGCGCCACCCCCAGGATCAGCGGGACGCCGCCGTACCGCCGCACCTGCGCAGCGACGGTGTAGGAGTTCGCGTCGCGGATCTGACTGGGGCCCGGCGGCTGCTCCGGCGGCACCACTTCGTCCCCGGTACCCAGAATCGCCACCCGCGGCCGGCAGACCACGGCCACCTCCAGGTGTCCCACCGCCGCGAGCATCCCGATCTCCTGTGGCCGCAGCACCTTCCCGCGCGCCAGGATCACCTGGCCCGCACGGACGTCCTCTCCGGCCTGACGGACGTTCTTCCCCCGGGAGGGCGGCTGGAGGATCACCACGTGGTCATTCTCCACCTTAGTCCGCTCAAAACGCACCACCGTATCTGCGCCCTCGGGCACCGGAGCGCCGGTCATGATGCGTACCGCCTCACCCGGTTCCACCCTCACCTCGGACTCGTGCCCTGCCGCTACCTCGCCGATCACCCGCAGCCGCACCACGTCGCCGCCCATGTCCTCACCCCGGACGGCATAGCCATCCATCGCCGCGTTCGTCACCGGAGGGATATCCCGGTCGGCAGCAACACACTCGGTAAGGACCCGGTCAGCGGCGTCCAGAAGGGGGACGAACTCCGTCTCCAGCACATGCACACGGGCGAGGATCTGCTCCCGTGCCTCCTCGACGCTGAGCACAGGCCGTTCGGCTCTAGCCATGGCCTCCTCCCCGCGACCTCACAGCGTGACTGCCTGCACGAAGCTCAACGCTCGACATGGTCGTGTTCGGTATCCTCACCGCGGATCATCTGGACGGCGTGGGGCAGGATCGATGACAGCGTCTCCATCCCCTCGCGCACGGCCTGAGGATTGCCGGGCAGGTTCACGATCAACGTCCCTCCCCGTACCCCGGCGACGCCCCGAGAGATGACCGCCAGCGGCGTGTGCCGGTAACCGTTGAACCGGAGCACCTCCGCCAGCCCCGGGATCTCGCGCTTGATGACCGCCCTGGTCGCCTCCGGGGTGACATCCCGCGGGGTCACACCCGTGCCACCCGTCGTCATCACCAGGTCCAACGCCATCCCATCCGCCAGCGCGATCAACAGTGCCACAATCTCGTCCCGCTCGTCTGGGACGATTGCCTGGCGGACGACCTCAGCGCCCATCTCGCGCACCAGCTCTGCCAGCACAGGGCCGCTAACGTCCTCTCGTTGGCCCGTGAATCCCTTGTCACTGACCGTGACGACGGCGGCTTGAATCGGGTTCATAACGCTAGGAAACTCCTTCTGGTTGAGTTTTGAAGAGGTGTGACGTCAGCCCATCACTGTGCATTATACTTGCGCACAGGACTGCCGTCAAGAGCACTCCTCAAGCTGCAGACAATTTGAAAGGGTTGCAGGGACGCGAGATTATCCTACAATCGACGTGAT
>CAYVCX010000005.1:26509-96258 GCA_964450435.1 uncultured Anaerolineales bacterium | reverse complement strand
GCCATGCGGTCCCAGTCGGTCCAGGGTGTATTGAATACTCCGCCTCAGATGTTCGTAGAGGGGCTCTTCGGTCCCGCAGGAGCTCTCGTAGGCCACAGGCTGGTCCAGGATGCTCCAATCGCCCGTCTCTTTCAGATACGAGGCCGTACTCACCACGAGCCACAGGGGATCGTCATTGAAGCCGCTGCCGATGTTGTCGTTCCCTCGTTTGGTCAGCGGCTGGTATTGGTGATAGGCGCCGCCGTTCTCCAACTGCGTCGAGGCCAGGTCGAGGATGCGCTCTCGTGCTCGCTCGGGAAGCAGGTGCACGAACCCCAGGAGATCCTGGTTTGAGTCGCGGAACCCGATTCCGCGGCCGATGCCGGACTCAAAGGACGAAGCTGAGCGCGAGAGGGTGAAGGTGGCTACGTTCTGATAGGCGTTCCAGACATTGATCATCCGGTTGGTGTGCACGTCTGGCGTCTGCACCTGGAGGGTACTGAGTACGTGCGTCCAGTGAGCGCGCAGCGCCTCGAAGGCGCGATCGACGTTCTCTGGCTCCCGGTATGTGGCAATTACCGGCTTGACGGTCCTCTTATTGATCCTCTGGCTGTCCGGCGGGTCGAACTTGAGACCGTCAGCGTTGTCGTGATACCCGAGCACGAAAACAACCTGACGGCTCTCGCCAGGGGAGAGGGACAGGGTGACGTGATGGGAGCCCATAGGCGCCCATCCGTGAGCCACCGAGTCGGAGGACTCGCCTCGCTCCACCGCCAGGGGCGCGTTCCAGCTGCGATACGGCCCCAGGAACGCGTCGCGCTGCGTATCGTATCCGGCGATCTCCTCGGAGCAGGCGAAGTATGCAAAGTGATCGCGGCGCTCGCGGTACTCCGTCTTGTGGTAGATCACCCCATCCTCGATCTCGACCTCCCCGATGTTAAGGTTGCGCTGGAAGTTGGTTGCATCATCCTGGGCGTCCCACAGGCAGAACTCAATGCAGGAGAAAAGCGAGAGATCAACCGACTCACCACGGCGGTTGTTCAAGGTTAGCTGCCAGACCTCCAGGGTTTCCCCCAGGGGCACGAAGTATCGGGTTCGGGCATCGATTCCGTCGTGGCTTGAGCCGATGACGGAGTACCCAAGGCCGTGGCGGCAGAAGTAGTCCTGCGCAGCGTGACGGGTGGGCTGCCAGGAAGGAGACCAGAACTCTCCTGTGTGATTGTCCCGGAGGTAGACGTAGCGTCCCCCGTAATCCACCGGAACGTTGTTGTATCGATAGCGCGTGATGCGGCGGAAGTGAGCGTCGCGGTAGAAGGAACACCCGCCGGCCGTGTTTGAGATGAGGCCGAAGTAGCTCTCGCTGCCCAGGTAGTTGATCCAGGGGAGGGGGGTATCGGGCCGGGTGATGACGTACTCGCGGTGTTTGTCGTCGAAGGTGCCGTAGCGCATAGTTATTGTGGTGTCTCTCGCGCAGACTGGTCGGCCCCCGCTTGGTCCGGCGGGCTCACTCGACGACTACCGGGCCGTCGGTGTGATTCATGAATGCCCCGAAGCCACAAGCGTTCACACGTAGTTCTACCAGTTGACCGGCGGCCCCGGGTCTGTGGCGAAGCACTCACACTTCTTCGTGGCCAGATTGGCTATGCTCCATTGACCGCTCTCCTCTTTCCACGCGCTGCGAGGACGGTTGGCTGGAGAGGCCGATCCACCACGATTAGCCCTCGTCGGTCGCGAGCCCGTAGCCGAGCGGAAACAGTGCCGCGTCCTGATTGAGCGCTCCCTGCGGCAGCTGGTCCACAGAAGCAGGCCAAGTGTAGGGCAGCTGCCCGACGAAAGGGTAGTCGCCGAACAGGACATCAGCGATGCCCTGAGCTTCGGTGCCCGGCAGCCACGCGACGACGAGCCCATCCCACGTGTCCAGGTAAGCTGTGATGATCAGAGGACGCCCGGTGATCAGAATGACGACTAGCCTCTCAACCTTCTCCCGGATACGCTCCAGCATCTCGACGTCGACGTCGGAAAGGGCCAGGTCTGGATCGTCTCCCACACCCTCAGCATATGGGCGCTCCCCGACGACAGCGAGGCCCAGCGGCGCTGTCCCATCGATGTCATCGAACCGGCCAAAGCGATCGTAGATCACCGCTGTCTCGGTCGAGACAGCGCTCTCAACCGCGTCCAAGATTGTGGTCCCGGGCGTGACGGCTCCGGTAGATCCCTGCCAGCTGATTGTCCATCCGCCGCATTGCATACCCACGTCGTGGATCCCCCGGCCAGCGACGAGGATCAGCGAGGCGTCGGGGTCGAGAGGTAGCACGTCGCCTTCGTTTTGCAGCAGTACCAGCGACTGACGGACTGCCTCCCGGGCCACCTCCCGGTGCGCCTCCGAGCCGAATTGAGGGAGGAGCGCATCGTTGCTGTACGGTCGCTCAAAAAGCCCAAGCTGAAACTTGACGGTCAGGATGCGCCGCACTGCGTCTTCGATGCGGCCCGTTGGCACGTCCCCGTTGTCCACGGCCCCCCTCAGAGCTGAAATGAACAGGTCATAGCTGCACGGCAGCATTGCCATGTCGATCCCGGCATTGATGGCGGTGACCACCTGATCGTAATAGCTGCCGTCCAGTTGCTTGATCGCCTCCCAGTCGGAGACGACAAAGCCCTCGAAGCCCAGTTCTTCCTTGAGGACCGTCGTCAGTAAGTACTGGTGCGCGTGCATCTTCGTGTCTCCCCAGCTGCTGAAGGAGGCCATGATGCTCATCGCGCCGCTCTCAATGGCGGTGATGTAGGGTGCCAAGTGAATCGCCCGCAGCGTGGCTTCGTCCACTTCGGTAACGCCCTGGTCGATCTGATACGGTCTGGAGGTCCCCCACGTCGTCCCGCCATCGCCGACAAAGTGCTTTGGTGTGGCAAGCACGGTGTTGGGGGAGGCGAGGTCCTGCCTGTGGTCAACATTCTGCAACCCACGGATGTAGGCCCCGGACAGTTCTGCGACAATATGAGGATCCTGGCTGAACCCCTCGTAGGTGCGGCCCCAGCGAACGTCCTGGGGCACTGCGACCACGGGCGCGAAGTTCCAGTAGATGCCGGTAGCGACCATCTCCCGTGCTGTGACTCGACCGATCCTCTCCATCAGTTCCGGGTTGTTCGCCGCGCCCAGCCCGACGTTGTGCGGAAAGATAACAGCGCCATAGACATTATTGTGTCCGTGGACGGCATCGGCGCCGTAGATGAGGGGGATCCCCAGCCGGGTCTGAAGCGCGTACGTCTGAAAACCGTTCACCATCTCGGCCCAAGAAGCCGGGTTGTTGGGCCGTGGAGAGCCGCCGCCACCGCTGAGCATACTTCCTAGATAGCGGTCGCGAATGTCGTCCTCCACGACACAGTGCATCGACACCTGGGCCATCTGCCCCACTTTTTCCTCCAGCGTCATCCGCGAGAGCAAGTCCTCGACGCGGGTCTCGACAGATGCAGTGGGCTCCAAATAGAGGGGCTCCGTCTCCACCTGGACCAGAGCCGTCGGGGTGATAGACTCTGCCGTCGGTTCGATGATGGGGTCCGAAGCCGCGGCAATGCACGCAGTCAGCAAGACGGTGCCGACCAGGATTGTTGCCGCTATCCGTGTTCGCATAGCTCACGTGCTCCTTGCGTCCGCAGCCGCGTGACTCGTCCACAGTGTCGCTTGCAGCTCGATTATCCGCATTCGCTGTTCCTCGTCCAGGGCGAAGACAGGCGAGTTGTGATCGCCTGTATCTTGATTCTCGACGATCAGCACAACGCCGTCCGGGCTCAGTGTGTGGTTGTGCCATACTCCCCGCTTCACATTGTACACCGTGAGCGGCAGCATGTTCTGAGCGTGAATGGTGGTGACAGTCTCGTTGCCCTCGCCAATGTACAGCACGCACCGGCCGTTCAGCAACACAAAGACCTCGTCCGTCCCTTCGTGCCGCTGCAGGAAGCGAATATTCTCGGGCAGCATGTCCTCGGCCGGACGCAGAAGTGCCACCCTCCACGTACCGTAATCGACCAGCGGACAGTATCCGTTGCCCCGGAAAGTCCGGGCTTCCAGCAACGCATCACTTATGCCCATGTGTCGTCATCCTCCTGTGCATCATCGCCCTCATATCTGGTCAACACTACCTCCAGGCGGTGGGCTTCCTCTCCTCGCAGTCTCTCCAGGACCCCGCGCCGCAGCATCGCTCCATTGCCCGCGCGTTCGAACGGCGCAACGGCGTCGTTCAACCGCACCTCACCCACCCAGTAGGCCGGGTAGTCCAGGCCGTCGGAGTTGATGTAGGCAACATCCAGCAGCTTACCCGCAAAGAGGGTGCGGATGCACGCCCTTCCAGATTCATCGAACTGTCCCTGGAGCAGCTTTGGTTCCAGAACCAGGTCGCCGCGAAGACCTTTTACGCCGAAGACCTGGGTGATTATCGTCAGCAGATACCAGCTGGCCGACCCCGTCAGGTAAGGGTACATCCCCCGCCCACGAGGGTTGACATACTCGGGAATGCCCGGGTACATGCGGCTCACAGCGAAGTCCTGGCTGTGGCGATAGATGCCGTCGAGCACTCGATGGCCCGCCCGAGCCAGGCCACGCCGGTACAGGGCGTTGGCGTACATCACTGCCATGTGGCTGAACATCGCCCCGTTCTCCTTGTGCCCGAAGGCAAACCCAAAGGCCCGGCCCAGGGTGGCGCTCAGGGGGGCCGACCCATCCGGCAAGGCCTTCGCGATGTCGGTATTGAGGCGTGGCCCTCCGACTTCAGGGGCAGAAAGGTACCGGTCGACGGAGCGGACGATCTCCGATGCCTGCGCCGCCGTGGCCACATCTCCCATCAAAGCGAACGTCTGCCCGGTCAGCGTCATCCGGATTCCGTCCCCGTGCCATCCCTCTAGCTGGCGCCCTTCTTCGTCATAATAGCCGTTGAACCAACCGTACCCGTGCTGACCCTCGACCCACTCGTGGCGCTGAAGGTGGTCGGTCAGCCAGCCTGCCTTGGTGAGAATGTCGGATGCCAGATCGCCCAACGAGACAGCCACCTTCTCTCCAGAGAGCCTATCTCGCACAGCCTCGAAGTATCGTGCCAGCCGCTCCTGCTTGGCGGTCGGGTCTCCGTAGTCGACGGGATCGGTCACGGTATCGAGGAGCAGTCCCAGTTCCCCAGCCAGAGCGATTCCAGTAGCCCCGAGCGAGGCCAGTTCCTTCACCAACTGACCAAGATGTCGAAGGTTTCCCGCATAGAGGGCGGTGAAGGCAACACTCTCTCCATTCTCTCTCGCCATATCCAGCCCGTCGTTCCAGTCGCCGTCCTCCAACCGCATAATGTTGTGCTCGCCCACGTTGAAGAAGACCGTCAGGTGCTGAACCAGCAGGTGCTCCAACACCGTGCCGCGATAGATGCTCCCGTTCGCCGTCCTGAGCACTGTGCCGTCGGCCTGCTCCCAGGCCACATCGACACCCTGGCCACGGTCGACCCATTTGTCCCTGAAATAGGCCTGCTTATGGAGGAGGAACGCAAGATCGCCGGTCTGGTCGATGTAGAGTTGAGTCGCTAACAGTGGCCACGCCCCATGGTCCATCCAAACCCGCGGGATGTTGTTGCGGTCGGCCTTGAACTCACCCGGTGCGGTGCCGACGATCGTCGCGTTACTGCCGTCGATTCGAACCCCGGCGAAGTTGCCCAGGAGAAGGGTGTCCACTCTGGCTCGGTCCATCAGCAGCAGCGCCAGAAGATCCTGCCACAGATCGCGCCAGCCGCGGCCGCCGCGGCCGTAGTCGTGGTAGGGGAGGAATGAGTTGCCGCAGATACGGCGCAGGCTCGGTTGGAGGGCCACCCACTTCGTCCAGCCGTTGAAGCGCGCATCGCCAATGTCGACACGGAATCCTGCCAGCTTCCTCTCCCAATATGCTTTCGTGCGCTCCAGCTCCGTGTGGAACTGATCCCAGGATCCATAGTTTTCGACCAGCGTATCTGGATCTGCTTCCTCGTCGAGGATACCAAGGATGATGACATAAGCACAGCGCTCTCCCGGGGCCAGGGTCGTCGTCCGGAAGCGAAGCCCGCCCATCGCCTCGTAGCCATCGATTGCCGCCCCGACTCCCAGCCCCTCTGCCCGGGGATCGACAACGGCCTCGGGCCAGTCGAGGGTGCCCCCCTCGCCGACGAAATCCGCCAGCACCGGGAAGAATTCCCTCGGGCCGGTACTGTCGGCCTCGGCCCCAAGTACTACATAGGTAGTATCGTTCGGACGGTGGCCGCGCTCGTCGAAAGTGAGGCTGGGGCAAACGAGGACACCGTAGGGATGGGTACGGATACGTTGGAGGAGCGAGGTGACGTGGCGATGATCGCGCAGACGATCTGCAGAGCGGCCGTAGATTGGAATCGCCGTCGTCACCGTCAGTGGGATAGGCCGCGACGAGACGTTCGTCAACACGACGCCCATCAACTCTACCGCATCGTTGTTCGACGGGACGAAGGAGGTGATCTCGGCCCGCAAGCCGAGCGCTGGATTCGTGCGTGCCACATGATGCCAGAGAAATCCTGCCTTCAGGTGAACCTGTTGCGCCTCAGGGGCGAAGCGGCGGGCGACCTGAGCGGCTGAATTTCCCGTGGCCGACCAGGCCTCTTGCCCCTCCACCCGGACCCAGACGTTCCGCGCGGCCCGGGAGATGTGAAGATCCTCTGTCGAGACGGGCAGCGTTAGGAACGTGTCGTGGTCTGTCTTGATGTCACCGTGGAGTGTTGGCGTGACTACCGAGACCATGCCGTTCTCATTCACCAGGGGAAAGTAAAGATAGCTCGTTCGATCCGCATCCGGGAGAGCGAAGGTGCCCTCTTGATCGACGAAATGCCAACCGGGCTTGCGATTCTTATGCATGAATGTTTCTCTGGGTGTAGCGTGTTACCGGGCAAAGGCGCAAAAGGGATTGGACCCGGTCAATTGCCGAATTGTCTCCTCCCCAATGCCCAGCGCTCTGAGCTTGGGAAGGAAGACCTCGTTGATGTAGGTGAATGGCCGTATTTTGCCTCCGCCGGCCTGGGAGGGATCATACCAGCCCCGATCGTGGCTGATCAGCAGCCGGTGGCCCAAGCCTGCATCCAGAATACGTAGGATGCGCTTGACGTAGAAGCCATCGTCCTCGCTGCCGATACCGTCATACTCAATCCACGCTCCGCGATGGCCCACCTCCAGGTGCAGATCGAGGTCCGGCTCGGCTTGAGTGTGAATCCAGATGAAGCGCTCCGGCGAGAGCCCCTCCTGCTCCAGGATCTCCAGTTGATGAAGGACTACGCGGCCCCGAAGGGTATGGCTGCCAACGACAGCACCCGTCTCTCTGGCCGCGAGTGCCGCGGCTCGCAGGATCTTAGTCTCAGTCGGAGTCAGGCCGTCGTCGCTTGCCCCGACTTTAATCCAGCCTGCCTGCACACCGCTCTCTTCGATCTGTCCGGTCAGCTCGGCCACCATCCAGTCGCGAATCTCGGCCTGGCTGGCCTCGTACACCCACTGGGGGACCGAAGGTTCGCGGTAGATTCCGGTCGGAACGATGATCGGAAAGCACGCAGTCTTGGAGACGGCGTGGAGGATATCCGCGCGGCGGCCGACACCCAGCGGCGTGGCCTCGACCAATGCGGAGACACCGAGCGCCTGAATCTTGGCGATCTCGGGCACCATCAAATCGATCACCGCCTCCGGCTCGGCCGTCAGGTAGTTGGCCTCCTCGATGGGCCCAAGGTCGACAAAGATATGCTCGTGAGGCAGGATTGTACCCAGCTCGCTGTCCGCGAGGGGCCCCAGCGTCGTGATCAGTGCACGCATCGAATGCTAAGCCGGCCAGATCTTACGCCCGCCGCCTGGCGGTGTGATCGCGTCGATCTGGGCCAGTTCTTCGTCTGTCAGCGGCGGCAGCAGCGCGGCTTGCACGTTGTCTTCCAGCTGGTGCGGGTTTTTCGCGCCTGGGATTGCCGCTGTGACTGCGGGATGAGCCATCACAAATTGGAGCGCCAACTGCGCCAGGGTCCGGTCTTCCGCCAGAGGACGCAGCATCTCGACTTTCTCCAGGTCCTGCAGGAAAATCTCCCGCTCCTCCGGGGTTTCCTGCCATCGCCGCCGCCAGTCGTCCTCAGGAAACGTCCAGTCGGGCGTGAACTTCCCGGTCAGGATGCCCATCGCCAGCGGCCCGCGGACGATGACGCCGATGTCGTGCTCGATGCAGTAGGGGAAGATCTCCGCCTCAGCCGTGCGGTTGAGGATGCTGTAGTCGGTCTGCAGCGTCGCGCACCCACCGTCGCTGTTGAAGGCCTTCAGGTAGTCGAGGTCACTGGTGCTGACGCCGTAGGCGCGCACCTTCCCCTCCTGCTGGAGCTTCTGGAATCCCTCCACAAACACCTCCATGGTGGGGTCGCGGAAGTCGATGTGGCTCTGGATGACGTCGATGGTGTCCGTCTGCAGACGTCGGAGGTTGCTTTCTACACCCGCGATCAGCTTGTCGACGGTGTCGTAGGCCGATCGCTCAGCATCGCCATCGAAGTTGAGCCAGCCGATCTTGGTGGCCACCACGAACTGATCCCGGCGCCCCTTCATCGCGCGGCCCAGTAGCTCTTCGCTGTGCCCCCCGCCGTAGACGTCGGCGGTGTCAAAGAAGTTGATCCCTGCGTCGAGCGCGACGTCGATGGCGTCCAGTACTTGTTGATCCTCCGTCGGGCCCCAGTAGTCACCTCCTGCTGCCCACAGGCCGAAGCCCATCTTACTGACGGCAATGCCGCTCTTGCCTAATATCCGCTTCTCTATACCCTTGCTCATATCACTGCCTCCCGTTGTGTTCCTTGATAAAGCGTCGATACCATAGTGCACTGTCCTTCGGAATGCGCTTGCCGGTCTCGAAATCGACCCAGACGATCCCGAAGCGCTGTGAATAGCCGCGAGCCCACTCGAAATTGTCTAGCAGCGACCACACGAGATAGCCGGCCAGAGGCGCGCCGTGCTCGATCGCCTGAGCTGCGGCGGCGAAATGGCTCTCCAGGTAGTCGATCCGCCGCAGGTCGTGGATGCGCCCGTCCTTCCCCGGCCCGTCGGAGAAGCTGCAGCCGTTCTCCGTGACGTAGAGTTTGGGCAGCTCGTATTCCTTGTGGAGGCGCATCAGGACGTGATATAGCCCCTCGGGGTAGATCTCCCAACCCATCTCCGTCCAGTCCGTCTCCGATTGAGGCCACTCGAAAACGATGCGGGGTAGGTTGTCTCTCGCTTCCTCGTCCCGAAAGATCTCCCGCCGGTAGTAGTTGACGCCCAGGAAGTCGACGGGGACCGAGATGATTTCCATGTCGCCTGTCTGAACGACGTCCAGCCCCTGTGGCGGCATCGCCTCCTCGGCCACCCGGTCGGCGACCACGTCGGCGGGATAGGGTCGTCCCACCAACGGGTCGAGAAACCAACGATACCACATTCCGTCGTGCCGACGGGCCATGTCGGCGTCTGCCGCGCTGGGTGATGCAGGCACTGAGTAGTTCAAGTTGAGCGTGATGCCCACCTCAGCGTCAGCACTGTTCCGGCGCAGGACCTCCACGGCCCAGCCGTGGGAGAGCAACAGGTGGTGAGCGACCCGCAGCGCCGTGGCCATGTCTTGCACGCCCGGCGCGTGCCTCCCGTGGAGGTGGGCGGTGTAGGACGCCACGGCCGGCTCGTTGTGAGTGATCCAGTGCTTAACCCGGTCACCCAGCCGGCGGCTCAGCAAGTCGGCATACTCGATGAACGCCTCGGCCGTCGACCGCACCGGCCATCCACCCTCGTCCTGCAACGCCTGAGGTAGATCCCAATGGTAGAGCGTGACGAAGGGCTCGATCCTGGCCTCAAGGAGGCCGTCCACGAGCCGGTCGTAGAAATCGAGGCCGGCAGGGTTGACCGCGCCCCGGCCGGCCGGCAAGACGCGTGGCCAGGAGATGGAGAAACGGTAGGCCTGCAGGCCGAGCACCTCCATCAGCGCCACATCCTCCGCCCAGCGATGATAGTGATCGCAGGCGACATCACCAGTTTCGCCGTTCTCGATCCGGCCTGACGTGTGCGAAAAACGGTCCCAGATCGAGTCGCCCTTCCCATCCTCGTTCCAAGCCCCCTCGATCTGGTAGGATGAGGTCGCAGCACCCCAGACGAAGCCAGTGGGAAAGTCGAGGATTGCATTCATTGGCGGTGTCCTTGATAGTTGACTGCGGGCCAGTGTCCGACCACTGGTTCACGCCCTTCTCCGCTATCCCCCATTCTGCTCCAGGAAAACGTCAATTCGCTTTACCTGTCCCAGCCGCACCTGCCGGGCGTGGGGCGGCCCGACGACGGCAGAGGACAGGGCGACCGTCGTGCCGTCCCTGAAATGCAGGACCATCCTCGCGGCGGACGCGCGATCTGGATAGACGTTCCCGCGGACGGACGCGTGATAGACGATCTCGGTGTGTCCCAGGAACGTGCAGCGCACTCTGCCCGCTTCATCAAACAACCAGCCGGGCAGCGCCGGCCTGAGCCTCAGGCGCAGCGACCCGTCCTGCACGAAGAAGGGCTGTTGACCGAACATCATGACACTCCACATGCTCAGGAGCTCAGCCGTGGCCCCTGTCAGGCGAGCCACGAAGCCAGCACCGTGCAGCGAAGCGTCGGGATGGGCGCTGCTGACCAGAAAAGACGAGTTCTCCAGGGGGCTGCGGCCGTAGACAGCCGGATCCTGGAAACAGATCAGAGCGCGCCTGAGATCCTCGTAGAACTCCTGGTACAGCCCCGCCCTCAGGAGCTCCAGCAGGTATTTGTACTCCATGTGCAGCCAGATGGACTCATTCTCCAGCCAGCCCGGCGTGAACGCTCGGCAGCGACCGATCTCGTGGGATTCTCCCCCCAACGGGGCATTGACCTTGTACATCCCCAGCTCTCTGTCGTAGAGCGGGCTGGCTTTCACGCGCCTGTAGAGGGTGCGGGCGTTGGTGACGTTCTTCTCGATCTTGAGCGCGTGCACCGGCCCCTCCAGGAAGAGCGGCAGGATATGCGACTCGAACTGTTGCGCCCTCACATAGGGTCGACCCTGCTCGTCTCGACTGGTGTGGCCCTCCACGTCCGTCAGGACCTCGTGGTCGGTGACCTGGTAGGCGAAGTAGGTGGGGGGAAAGCCGTCGTTCATGGCGACCGCGCGCTCGATGCCTACGCGCACCTTGGCGCGGAAGGCGGTAAGGGTGGACCTCAGGTCGTCGCAGGACAGCGCCTCCGTCCCCCCATCGAAGCCGAGCCGGATGCGGTCGCGGTAGGTCTCGCGGGCCGTGGCAGTTGCGTCCCAGTACTTGAAGTCCCGTTCTGCGTCGTGCGAGGAACGCCACGTCTGAAGCGCACCCGTCACCTCCTGCAGAAGGTCGCGTTGCTCCACCGGCAGCTCGACCGTGGCCGCTTCCATCTCCTCCTCGGCCCCGATGAGGAAAGTCAGCAGCCGCTCCAGCTCGTGCGTCTCGCAGAGGGACGATCCGAAGAGCCCGGGCAGTCCGTTTAGGGCGTCGTACCAGCCCGGCTTGCCAGCCTCCATCGCGATGCCCGTGCCCAGTGGATCGAGGGTGGCGAACTTGATCAAGGCCAGGCCCAGCAGCTTGGCGAAGACGGTCGTGCAGTACACTTCCCCCTTACCGTGGGCCGTCCGCATCAGGTTGGGTGACTCGCTGCGCGCGGCGATCAACGCCGCTTTCTCCTCGTCCTCGATCACCGCCCCGTACTGGCGCACGCCCCGCGCGGTGAGGACGTGCTTCTTCGTCCGAGGTTGCACGAAGGCAGGGCTGTCGAAGAAGGCGACCTCTCTTTCGAAGAGAAGCGCATCCTTCCGCTCAGGATAGACCGCCAGATAGGACTCGATCAAGTCTAGATTGTAGAACCAGTGGTCGATCCAGTAGCCCTCGCCAAACGTAGCCTGGAAGTGCTGTTCTGCGTGAGTCAGCACCTCGGTGACCAGGGCCGCTGCACTCACCTTCAGCCCCAGTTCTTCGTCGGCGATGGTCCGCAGCAGCTGGCCGGGCGTAAACGATTCTGCGAGCAGGGGCCTCAATCCCTCCGGATGTTCCACCAGGTTGAGGGCCGCAGCACGACGGTCGGGCGAAAGCGTGAAGCGGCTGCCCTCGACCACCAGCGGATTGTACCCGTCGGCCTGGATCAGGCCCAAGAAGGAGAGAACGTTGAAGGCGCCCACCTCTGGCTTAAGCAGGACGTCGCAGCGCCGGTTCTGGTTTACGTCGCGGTAGTTGGCGTTGCCCTGTGAGTACGGCTCGGGGGTGACGGTGAAGTCGTTGTAGTCGCGCTCCAGGTCGCCGTGCTTGCGCGAGTAGATGTGATAAACGGTGGGAGCCTCCTCATCGCCCACGAGGAGGGGCCAGCCACCGCGGAGCACGTTGTCGAGAAAGGTCTGCCGGACGTAAGCATCGAATCGGGGCGATGAGGTGTGGGTCGCGACGGCGTCGGTGAGCTGATCGACCAGCTGCTCGGCCTCCTGCCGCTTCTGCTCCACATAGACAGGCCGGGTCAGGCACGCCGCCTCCTGCCGGATCCGTTCCACGTTGCCAGCGTGGCCGATGATGGCGTACACCGTCGCCGCCTCACCCGGCTGCAGCAGCGCTTCGGCCCCGAAGAACCCGCAAGGAGTGCGACCGGTTGTGATCTGCGGCCGCCGACTCAGATCGGCCAAGGATTGCGCGACGAACCCATCGGGCTGGCTCAGGCCCGTGTTCTGGTCAAAGATGACAACAGGGTCGACAAAGGGCAACAGCTGGCGTCCGGAGTCGTCGAAGGCTAAGTAGAAGTGGCCGGCCTGAATCTCGCTCACCTCGGGGCGGTCGCCAGCAGTCGCCTGCAGGCGGTAGAACGGGATACCCTCCTCAAGGTTGAACACAGCCATCCAGGCCTCGAGCGTGCGGCCGATCTGTTTGAGACCCCAGTTGTCCACGCCGTAGGGCGTGACGCGGGCCAGGCCGTCCAGCACTTCCAGAGCCAGCGACGTATCGCCCAAGTTGGTCACCGTCACTTGTCGCGCCAGCCCGGCGAAGGACTCGCCGGGCAGAGTGAAGTATAGGACGCTGGTCTGAAGTCCGTATTCGCTGCTGGTAGCTCGCAGCTCGAGCTCGTTCATTCCGATGTGCATCTGAGTCTCGTCAGCCCTGTTCCAGAGGGCGAACGGCTCGTAGAATGCTGAGTCGGCGCTGCGCTTCAGCTTGAGAAAGGTGCGAAAGCCGGTGTAAGGCGTGGTCTGGTAAGCCTTGTTCGCCGGCTCGAACTCCACGATGGGGTTGTCCTTGTTCTCGATCCCGAAGCTAGCGATGGCCTGGCTGCGGTTGACGTAGAACACCCACATGGGAATGCCCAACGGCCCGGCGATGCCGGGCAGAAAACTCGAGAAGGGGCGCATCCGTGCGAAGTCGTCAAGAACGAAACGCCCTTGGTCGTCAAACAGAACGTCGACCATACAGATCTCCCACTGGGCAAGTTGCCGTGACGGAAACCATGCTCTTCTACGGAAGCCCGTATCCAAATGGGAACAGCGGTTCCCCCCCGCTCTCTTTGAGCGCACTCAGCGGCAGTTGATCTACCGAACGAGGCCAGGTGTAGGGCAGTTTGCCGGTGAACGCCACATCGCCGAACAGGGCATCGGCCACGCCCTGTCCCTCCGTCCCCGGCAGCCAGGCTGCCACGAAAGCGTCCCAGTCATCCAGATAGTCCGTCACGATCAGTGGGCGGCCGGAGACGAGCACGACGACGATCCTGCCGCATTGGTCGGGCAGACGCCTGAGCATTCGGATGTCCTTGATGGGTAGGGATAGGTCGCTGTCGTCGCCCAGTCCCTCGGCATAGGGCTCCTCACCGACCACCGCAACGCAGACGTCGGCCGGGCCCTCGAAGTGTCCGTACGGCTCATAGTCAACTTTCGTCTTCGGTGAAGCTGCGCCCTGGATCCCCTCCAGGATCGTCGTCCCCTGCGTGATGTCACCTCTTTTCCCCTGCCATTCGATCGTCCAGCCACCGCATTGCATACCGATGTCGTCAGCGGCTTCACCTGCCACGTGGATCGTCGGGGTCCCCTCTGACAACGGCAGGGTATTGTCATCGTTCTTGAGCAACACCAAGGACTTGCTCACGGCCTCCCGTGCCACTTCGCGATGCTCCTCAGAGCCCACCTTGGGCAGAAGGGATTCGTCGGAGAAGGGGTGATCGAAGAGCCCCATCTCAAACTTGACTGTGAGGATGCGCCGTACGGCGTCGTCGACGCGGTCCTGAGACACGTCTCCCTCCTCGACGGCCTGGGTGAGGGTGTCTATGAAGCGAGTATAGTTATAGGGCACCATGTTCATATCGATGCCAGCGTTGATGGCCGTCACCACGGCCTCGTAGTAGTCGTCCGCGATCTGATCGATGGCGCCCCAGTCGGAGACCACGAAGCCGTCAAAACCTAGCCCATCGCGCCTTTCGCCTTTCAGGACGTCGTTGATCAGATACGCTTGGGCGTGCATTTTCGTCTCGCCCCAACTGGAGTAGGAGATCATAATGCTCCGGGCCCCAGCTTCGATAGCCGCCTCATAGGGCGGCAGGTGGACGGCGCGCAGTGTGGCCTCGTCCACTTCCGTCACACCTTGGTCGATCTGATAGCCAGACGTAATTGAACTGCCCCAGGCCGTCCCGCCGTCGCCGACGAAGTGTTTGGGCGTGGCTGCGACCGTGTCCCACGCGGCCAGGCTGTCGCCCTGCAGACCGCGCAGATAGGCGGTTGCAAGTGATGAGACAAGCTCGGTGTTCTCGCTGTAGCCTTCGTACGTCCGACCCCAACGGATGTCTTGCGGCACAGAGACTGCTGGCGCGTAGTTCCAGTAGATCCCTGTCGCGACCATCTCGGCGGCAGTGACCCGGCCGATTCGCTCCATCAGTTCCGCGTCGCCGGCTGCGCCAAGCCCCACGTTATGAGGGAAGATGACAGCGCCATGGACGTTGCTATGGCCGTGCACCGCGTCAACGCCGTAGATCAGCGGGATGCCCAGGTGCGACTTCAGGGCATACGCCTGGTAGCTATCGACCATCTGGGCCCAGGACTCGGGCGTATTGGGTTCAGGGTAGCCACCACCGCCGCTCAGCAGCCCGCCGATAGCGCGCTGAGTGATGTCCACTTCCACAATACTCCCCTTTTCAACCAGCGTCATCTGCCCGACCTTCTCCTCCAACGTCATACGCTCCAGGAGATCCGGCACCCGTTCTTCGATGGGCAGGTCGGCTTGCTTATAGGCGGCGTCTTCTGGCACCGGGATCGGCGTGGGCCTGAGCGCCGTGGGGGTCGAAGCAACCTCGACAACCTCGGCTTCCCCAATCTCGAAGAAGATCAGCTTCCCAAAGACGCTGGGGTTCTGGTAGGATTGATCGGATTGGTCAGCGGCTGACCAGATCGCCTTGAGATCGCGGTTTGCCGTCGAGGCGCCGTTCAGGTGAACCTGAAACCCGATGACGTTGCCATGATCCAGTTGGATGTCCCAGACGTCGGTCTTGAGAGGTACAGCCACCTCTACAGCGTAGCCCTCTTCGGTTTCGGCCGCCCCGACCTGTGCGTCCACCGTGTCGGCTTGCACTCCGCCGATGACGGATTCCTCAGGGCTGCGGTTGATGTTGAGTGCTGGAACCGTGATCTGGACCACCCCATCACGGTAGCTGGTCAAGCCGAGGTCGCCCGTAGCGTTCACATAGAACTCGACGGAGTCCTCATTCCAGTAGTTGGTGCCATGCTCGCCGCTGATGATATTATGGTCGGTGACGTTACCCATGAAGTAGAGGCGCGTATCGTCAGCCGCCGCGGCGAACGTGATCTGAGACATACCCGGATAGTCCTCGGCCGCCTCCGGGATCGTGACGCGGGGCACCCCCTTCCAATCATCGAGATGGCCATCTAGGGTGATGGAGAGGGGGAAGGGGGCGTAATAGGTCTCGTTTGACACGCCATCCGGCGCCAGCGCCTCCGGGGTAGCGGTCGCCTCTGGCGACGGTGTGGGGGTCGGTTCCGCAGTCGCTGTTGGCGACGGCTTTGCGGTCGCGTCTTCCGGCGCAAGCGTCGCCTGACCACAGGCAGCGGAGGCCAGCATAACGATCAAGACCAGTACTAGCTGTCCTAGATAACGCCTCTCCATAGGCATCTCCCTTCTACACTACGCACGACCCATTATGATCGTTCTCTACATCGGAATCGGCGAGGAGCTGACAGCTGTTCCTACAGACAATGCCTATCTCTCTAGATCGCTGTCCTGGTACACTCGCACGTAGTCGACGTCCATGCACTGGGGAAACTCGGTCGTCTCGTCGGGGTTCCCTGGCCAACGCCCGCCTACCGCCACGTTGAGGATCAAGTGAAACGGCCGGTCGAAAGGCGCGGGGTACGCCGCATCCCGCTTGGACGTGAACCACTCCGTCTGCGTCTGGTAGTGGTAGCTGTCGACATACCAGCGGATCTCGCCCGGTTCCCACTCGAGGGCAAAGAGGTGATAATCGTCGGCGAATGTCTCTCCGGTGCGCAAGATGAAATGGTCACCGGTATGGGTGTGGGGGTTGCCGTAGTGAAGGGTGCCATGCACGCGGATCGGATCCTGTCCCAGCATCTCCACGATGTCGATCTCGCCGCCCATCGGCCACCCGCCGTACGCCATGTGGGAGGGCAGCATCCAGATGGCAGGCCAGATCCCCTGTCCTTCCGGGAGACGAGCCCGCACCTCGATTCGCCCGTAGGTCCAGTCCCCCTTGTTTTTGGTCACCAATCGGGCTGAGGTATAGCGGTAGCCGTGGTAGTCTTCTTCCTCCCGGGCGCAAATCAGCAGTGCCCCATCCTTCACGACAGCGTTTTCACTGCGCTCAGTGTAGTATTGCCGTTCCGAATTTCCCCATCCGCCGCCTCCGGTGTTCAATGACCACCGTTCAGGATCGGGATCAGAACCGTCGGGCCCGTCGAATTCGTCGGACCAGGTCAGCTCCCAGTCAGCGCTGGGGGTCACTGTAGGGAGCGGAGCAGATGTAGCAGTAGGGCTGGGAGACGGAACGGCCGCGGGCGTCGACGAAGGAAGAGGCTCAGGCATCGGCGTCTTCACAGGTAACACGGATGTGCTCACCGGCGCGGCGCACGCAGCCAGCAGCGCAAAGAGAGCAAGGAGGCCAATCCAAGACTGCCTGATAGGACAGCCAACGGATTGCTCCCGAACAGCCTCGAGGACCTCGTGGCCCCTCATCATTCATCTCAGCCCAGGTGTCAAGCCAACGCCCATCTGTTTCGCCTCGCCTTAGGCCACGACCTCAAAGCGATCCTTGAGTAAGTCTTCATCCCGCGATGATCCGCCGACCATCACCTCAAACGTGCCCGGCTCAACCACCGTCTGCAGCTCCGCGTTCACCAGGGCCAGCTGCTCGTACGCCAGCGAGAGCTGGATCCTCTTCGTCTCACCCGGGGCCAGATCCACCCGCGCGAAGCCCTGCAGCTCCTTTAGCGGTGTCGTCACCGAGCTGAAAAGATCGTTGACATACAATTGGACGATTTCCACTCCCGCCCGGTCGCCGACGTTCTCCACATCGACGGCCAGGTGAAGTGTCTCTCCCTCAGTCAGGGTGCGCGAAGAGAGTTGGAGGTTGGAGTAGCTGAAGCGGGTGTAGCTCAGCCCGTAGCCAAAAGGGAAAAGCGGTTCGGGGGGCATATCCACGTGCTTCTGTTCGCCGTGCCAACCCGGTATGAGATTGTAATAGACCGGCTGCTGCCCCACGTGGTAAGGGAAGGAGACGGTCAGCTTGGCACTGGGGTTTCGATCACCAAAGAGGATCTCGGCCACGGCGGTGCCCCCTTCCAGGCCAGGGTTCCACGCCGCAAGGACGGCCTGTGCATGCTCGGCGACCCAGGGAATCGTGAGCGGCTTCGAGCTCACCAGCACCACGACCAACGGGGTGCCGGTGTTGCGCACGGCCTCCAAGAGTGCTTGCTGGCCGCCGCTCAGGTCCAGATTCGCCCGGTCTCTACGCTCCCCAATCTGCGCCAGGGCATCGCCCACGACGGCGATAACCACGTCGGCATCGCCGGCCAGCGCGGCTGCCTCGGGGACACCCTCCACCCCCGGCTCGAGCACGTCGCAGCCGCGGGCGTAATCCACGATGCTGCCATCTCTTGCTCGAGCGCGAATCCCATCCAACACCGTGACCACACTCTTACGGGCACGCTCTGGGAGGCCGACATCCTCCCCCAACTGCCCACTCCACAGCACCCAATCGCCCAACTGGGCCTGGGGATCGTCGGTGTTCGGACCGACGACGGCGATGCGCTTCAGATCATCCCTCAGTGGGAGGAACGCATCCTTGTTCTTGAGCAGCACCATCGATTGACAGGCGCTCTCTAGAGCTACTGCGCGGTGCGCAGCGCAGCCAATGAGCTCAGGTCCCTTCTTCAGGTCGGGATACCGATTCTCGTCAAAAAGGCCGAGTTCGAACTTCAGACGCAGGATATTACGCACTGCCTGGTCCACGAGGGTCTCGTCCAGCTCTCCGCGCTCGATTAGACCGACGATAAGCTCTGTGAACCCGGGCGTGTTCATCGCCATATCATTCCCTGCCGACACCAGACGCCACGCCGCGTCGGTCAGGTCGGGGGAGACCCGCTGCTCGTCCTTCATGTGCTCCGCGTTCTTCCAATCTGAGACCACAAAGCCGTTGAAGCCCCACTCTTTCCGCAACACGTCGGTGAGCAGCCAGCGGTTGGCGGAACAGGGGGTGCCGTCGACGGCGTGGTAGCCTGCCATGAGGGTCGCACAGCCAGCTTCGACTGCGGCGCGGAACGGCCGCAGATAGATGGAGCGCATCGCCCGCTCGGAAAGATCCGCCTCGGAAGAGTCCCTTCCGCCCTGAGTGCCCGAGTAGCCCGCATAGTGCTTGCCGCAGGCGGCAATGGTCTCAGGATCGGAGAGCGTCTCTCCCTGGTACCCGCGAACCAGCGCACTTCCCAGGACGCCGACCAGATAAGGGTCCTCGCCGAACGTCTCGCCGACTCGACCCCACCGCAGATCGCGCGCGACCCCCAGGACCGGCGAGAAGGTCCAATGCACGCCCGTGTGAGCCACCTCCGTGGCGGTTATGCGGCCGACCTCCTCTACCAGCTGTGGGTTCCAGGTGCATGAGAGCGCCAGCTGGGTGGGAAAGACCGTCGACATGGGCCAGAAGGCATGGCCGTGGATGGCGTCGATTCCGAAGAGAACCGGGATACCCAGACGCGTATCAGCCGCCAGTCTTTGCAGAGCGTTCGTCTCGTCGCCCAACATATGAAGGAACGAGCCGGCGTGATGCTCCCGGAGCCACCTGTTGGCATCCTCGCGCCCATTCATCTGGCACATCTGGCCAACCTTCTCAGCCAGCGTCATCCGGCTCAGCAGGTCTTCAACCCGCTCGGAGATGGGACGCCTGGCGTCCTTGTAGGGGAATTTGGTTGGCACTACGAACCTCCTGTCTCTGGTATTGCGTGTCGTGCGGAGAATGGTATCCTGGGCCATTCGCGTGCTCTTGGTGGTGGCCTCGGCCCTCGATAGCAGCTATGGAATGAGGTCGAACTGGAAACGGAAGCACATATGGCGCCAGGGCGAACGACTGCTACACGCGCGACTGTTGTGCGTCGCTACGGATCGAGCACATACAACGTTATGGACTGGCCCGGCATCGTGATCTCGGCGTCGAGCGCCTGAGCGCCGATTCGCTCGGCCGCTTGCTCCGCATCAAACCGCCAGACCTCGGCCTGACCAGGTGCAAAGCCCTCCACGTGCAGCGGATAGGTCTTCTCTTCCGGCCCCAAGTTGATCGCGACGAGCGTCAGCGCGCCGCGATCACGCAGGGCGGCGTAGAGGGAAAGGTCTGGGTCGTCGGACGAGGCGTAGACCAATTCGCTGCCAAAGCGCTGGTAGATCTGGTAGACGCAGTATGCCGGGCGCACCTCGGACCGTCCTAGAAGGCCCCACCCGCCGATTGCATTGTTGCTGTGGAGCGCAAAGTGCGCCACGATCTCCACGCGCTGACGGATCAGGCGCCCCAGGACATCGCCCCACCAGATTGCGGCGTAGAATGAGTCTGGCGTGGCCTCCCCGCCGACGGCGCTGCTCCAGTGCGTGTTGACCTCGGTTACGGCGATGGGTAGATCGCGGCTGGTGACCTCCTGTATCACCTCACGCAGGTGAGGGATGATCTCGTCCCATTCGCGGCTGTTGGCACGCAAATCGTCGATAGTCGTTTTGGCCGCCGCCATACTGGCGGGGAACGGGTAGCGGTGGATGGAGACCACATCCACCAGATCGCCGTTTGCCAGCAGGAACCCGCGCATCCAATCCTTACCGGCAGTGTCCTTGGGGTCGGTGGCAAAGGAGGTGGTGTACTGGTGGATATCGGGGCCGACTAACATGATGCCGGGATCGACAGCCAACATCGTTTCCGCAAACAGGCGCCATTCGGCATTGTATCGTTCGATGTCGTAGTCGCTGTAGAGGCTGGGCTCGTTGCCGATGCTCCAGTAGCGCACCCCGTATCCCCGCTCGACGTTGACGTACCGTACCAACTCCGCTGCTGCATCAGGCGTGCCGCCCTGCAAGCGGACGCTGATGCTGGGCTCGGCGCCCATCTGCCGGGTCAGCTCGATGAACGGATCGATGTGAAAGGGGCGCAGATTGTTCTGGTCGCCCCAGTCTCCACCGGGGAAGCGAAGATAGGTGATCCCCGCTGCCTCGGCCTGGGATTGGAGGTCATAGGGCACGACGGACCACGGGCCGAAGTTGGTGCCATAGACAAAGGGGCTGATGGCCCCCAGGCGTTGCCCCGCATCCACGTAAAGCGTGTCAGGCACCGCCGTCGGGACAGGGGTGGGGACGACAGGCAACCCGCGCGACGCAAGGACAGGCGCCGTTGGCACGGACGCTGTTTCGTTCGCTCCACATGCGGCGCACACAACGAGCAGCGATACCCCCACGACCAACAGAGTTCGTCCCATCCGCTGCCTGCTTCTACTTCTCCACCCCGGTGATGACTACCCCCTGGACGAAGTACCGCTGCGCTATGAGGAACACGATCAGCGGGACGATCACCGCGATCAGAGATGCAGCCTGGATCAGATTCGCCCTTTGGGAGTAGAGATGGTTGAAGGCCGTCAGCCCAACGGTGATCGGGAACAACTCTGGTTTGCCTGCCAGGTAGATCAGGGGCCCGAAGAAGTCGTTCCAGCAATAGAAGAAGTGGAAGAGCGCAACGGCAATCAGTGCGGGCTTGGCAATGGGCAGGATGATGGACGTGAAGATACGGATGGGGCTGGCGCCGTCAATGGTCGCGGCGTCGTCCAGCTCGCGGGGGATGGTGAGGAAGAACTGGCGCAGCAAGAAGACGTTGTACCCGTTCGAGAAATAGGCGGGGACAATCAGCGGCAACCACGTCCCCACCCATCCGATGCGATAGAAGAACGCGTACGTGGGAATGAGCGTCACGGCTGGAGGGAGTATGATCGTCGCGATGACGATCATGAACAACACGCTCTTGTTCGGGATCGGGAAGCGGGCGAACCCGTAGGCCACGATAGCGCCCGAGAACACCGCCCCGAAGGTGCTCAGCACCGCGTACATTAGCGTGTTGCGTATAAGCCTGGGATAGTTGATCGCCTGCCAGGCGTCCTCGAAGTTGCCCCACTGTGGATCGGGTTCCCAGACCCGGTCGAGCGTGCGCCAGCGGCCTTCCCAATGAATCAAGCCGGCTTCAGGATTGTCCGGATCCACAAACCAGCTCTCCTCACGCTGCTTCTTGACCAGGGCCCACTCCTCGACGCCGGACTCAGTGGGGACCAGGTAGATGTCGTATGTCCCTCCTTCGTACGTGAAGGTCCTTTCCGAGGCTGGCAAGATGGGAGCTCCGGTCTTGGCAATCTGGCCATCGCTCTTAAGGGCCATCGTGATGCCGTATCCCAACGGGGCCAGGAAGCCCACCACGACGACAATGGCAATGCTGGTAACCCACACCATCTTCAGTGCCTTACGGAGCTTGGAACGCTGCTGTGCCGCAAGGTTCAGTCCTGTGCGAGACTGTCGTGGTCTTGAGTTGGGCATCAACTCTCCTCCCCACCGGCATAGTACACCCAATACCTGGCACTGGCGAACACGGCAATCGTTAGCAACAGCGCCACGAAGAACAAGGCCCAGGCCAGCGTCGCTCCATACCCCATATTGAAGAACGTAAAGGCCTGCTTGTAGAAGTACACCATGATGAACCGTGTCGTACCCTGGGGCGACCCATCCCCTCCATTGAGGACGAAGGGCGCCAGGAAGTACTGGAGCAAGCCGATGAGGCTGAGGATGAGCTGATAGAAGATGACCGGAGAGATCATCGGCAGGGTAACGTGCCATAGACGTCCTAACCAGCCGGCGCCATCCACCGTAGCCGCATCATAGAGCTCCGTCGGCACCCCCTGCAGACCCGCCAGATAGACCATCATCGCGCTGCCGATGCCCCACAAGCCCATGCCGGTATACGTGAAGTAGATCAACCGAGGATCCTGTGTCCAGCGAATCCCCTGCACACCTAGCGCCGGAATCCCCAGGACATTCTCGAGAAACAGGTTGATCCAGCCCGTATGCTCGTTGAAGACCCCGTTCCAGATCAGCACGGTCGCGACGAGGGGGATCATCGACGGCATATAGAACAAAGCTCGAAAGATGGACTTCCCCCGGACGTGTCGCGAGTTCATCAGCAGGGCAACGGAGAATGCGAACCCCATCGTGAGGGGGAGCGAGATCGCCCCGAACTTGAAGACGCGGAAGAACGACAAGGGTACCTCCCTGTCGTTGAACAAACGATGCCAGTTCGCAAGGCCGACAAACCTTGCCTGGTCGGGGTTGGCGAGGGGAAGATGGTAGACGGAGAATCCAAAGGAAGCGACCATAGGAATGAGGTAGAAAGCCAGGAAGCCGATGATCCAGGGGCTGATGAAGAGGATTCCCCACCACATCTTTCGTCTCTGCAGCTTTGACGGCTTCGGTCTTTTCCGCTTGCGGGACCTCGATCGTTTTAGAAGGCTTTCGAACATAGGTCTCCCCTGTCTGTTGCTTCAAGGAGGATGCCGGCTGTCCCACCGGGGCGTGCCGGCATCCTCCCGATAGAGCTACGAAACGTCTGCTGCCACCATAGGTCGGCTACTCCTCGTAGGCCTCAAAGATGGCCTGCAGATCGTCGCGAAGTACCTCAATCTCAGCATCCACATCCAGGCCAGGCTCGTTGGCCAGCTTGTTCCAGAACTCATTGTAGCGGTCGGTGGTCTCGAGGAAGCTGGGCATCCAGCTCTCGTGGTTGGGGTTGTCGGCATAGGCCATAGCCGCGACCGGGACGTCGAAGTCGATGTCCCTGCCCGGGAAGTTGTTCTCGGCGTAGTCCTCCAGCCATGTCTGCTGCAGGCTGAGGCGCGCCGGCATGCCGCCATAGATGTTGAGTAGCTCAGGGGCGACGTCTTCACTGACCAGGTACGTGAGAACCTCAAATGCCTCCTCCGGGTGCTCAGAGGCCCGCATGATCCCGAACGTGTCGGCGTGCATCTTTGCCGTGATGGTGCCCTCGTAGGACGGGGTCGCCGCCAGGTCAAAGTCGAAGTCCACGTCGCCCAGCGCCCAGGGCGCTACGTACCACATATGGAGGTGAACCATCGCCAGGTTGCCGGATCCAAACGGCCCGCCGGCGCTCTGCAGGAACTCGGCTCCACCGTACGGACCGTTGGGGATGAACCAATCCTCCCACCAGCCGGCGTAGGTCCACTTCCAGGCAGCACGCCACGGATCAGGAATCTGGGCATTGCCCTCATCATCGACCAGCGAACCCGATCCGAAGAAGGTGCCAATACCCCGTGGGTCGGTCCACTGGTTCATCCAGCCGAACTGGACAATGCTCTCGGTGTCGAAATCCGGGCTGGTGGCGTCGTTACCGTTGGCGTCGACCGTGAGCTGCATAGCCAGGTCGCGCAACGTATCCATGTTCCACTCGCGCTCCTGTCCGTCAGCATCGACGTAGGGTGCGCCGTGCTCGTGGGGAGGATAGGCCAGCCCGGCCTCATCCAACAGGTCCTTGTTGTAGATCACGAAGGAGGGGAAGATGGCGAAGGGGATGCCCAGCTGGCCCTCTTCCACAACGTGGTAGAAATCGACCATAGCCGGGTCGAAGTCACTCAGATCGTAATCATTCGCATCGATCAGGGGCTGCAGGTCGAGCCAGGCGCCCTTGAAGCTATCTCGACCGCGGATGCCTACTGGACCAACGATGTCCGGCGCGTTGCCGCCGGCGATTTGGGTCGCCAGGACGTCGTAGGCGACCTCATTATCGACGATCTCGAGGATCAGCTCGATATCGTCCTGTGATGCGTTGAACTGCTCCACGACCGCTTCCTGGGCGGCAAAGGTCGGCTCATCGGAGCCGGCGCCCAAGCCAACAAACCACCGGATTTCCACTGCCTCCGCGGCGGGCTCCTCTTCCTCTACCGGCTCCTCAGTGGGCTCCTCAACAGCGGGGGCCTCAGTGGGCTCCTCGACGGCGGGGGCTTCTGTAGGCTCTTCGGCGGGAGGCGCCTCCGTCGGGGCGGGACCGCAGGCGGACATTAACAGGCTGACAACGACCAGCAGACTGACCAACAAGATGCTCATCTTCTTCATTTTGTCTCTCCTCTTTAGGATGGATTCGCGCCTCGGATCGCTCCTGGAGGCGCTTGAAGGATCGATCTCCTCTGTTACCGCGGAAACTCTCTTCAATAACCTACTCCTTTCCCAACGATGAGTCTCAATCAGCTTGTCTGACCCTAGACGATGCTCGGACAACGAGTTCTGTCGGCACTATCGAGCGGCGCGCCGGCTCGAGCCCATTCTCTATTATGTCGAGCAGGCTCTCGAACGCGAGGGAGCCCACGCGACGAACGGGCTGGCGAACCGTCGTGAGAGGTGGAGCAGCGGTGGCCGAGTAGGGCATATCGTCGAACCCCACTACGGCCACATCGTCCGGCACACCCATGCCAGCGTCGCGCAGGGCTCGGAGAGCACCCAAGGCCATCGTATCTGAAGCGACGAAGACCCCGTCCGGCTCTCGGGGCAGCAAGCTCTCCATCGCCAGTCTCCCTCCCTCCTCGGTGAAGTCGCCTTCCGTTACCAATGTATCGTCCACCGGCAGCCCGTGGGATCCCAACGCTTCCTCATAGCCGGCCAGTCGATCCCAGCCGGCTATCATGCGCTGCGGCCCCGTGATGGTAGCAATTCGCCGGCGCCCTGACCGCAAGAGGTGTTCGACAGCCTTTCGAGCCCCTCCTACGTTGTCCACGTCTACGTAGCTCACTTCCTCGTTCGGATAGCGGCCCACGGAGATGAAGGGAATCCGGTCTCGAAGCAGCCGCGGGATGAGAGGATCGTCCAACGTGGTAGAAGCGATGATGACGCCATCCAGATAGCCACTGCCCACAACCCGCCGATACAGATCCTCTTCATCTTTCTGGTCGCTAAACAGGGACAGCATCAGATGGTACTGGTGATGGTTGCAGGTGTCAGCAATGCCCTGAATCAGGAGCAGGAAGAACGGGTCGGTGAACAGGGTTGTGAGGGCCTCGGGGACGATGAGGCCGATGATCCGGGTGCGATTGGTGACCAGGCTGCGGGCAGCGGCGTGGGGCTGGTAGCCTGACTCTTCGATCATCTTCCACACCTTTGCCCGAGTGTCTGAGCTCACATGTGGGCTGTCATTGATGACCCGCGAGACGGTGGATCGGGAGACGCCGGCCAGCTTTGCGACTTCTTCCAATGTAGAGGTCATTCCAGGCTCCTGGGAGCGCTCCCATGCCCTGGTGTTTAACAAGGTCAGTTCAGCGAAAGCGGAGAATGACGCGGGCGGCGGTGCTTTGGGAGCGCTCTCAAAAATAGTATATCACAAGGCAGGCCTGTTGTCAAGGGTTTTCTGGGAGAGTTGTTGAACAAGTGGCGGCTGGCTCAACCGGCGGGGGCGCGCGGCACTGGGCGCTATGGTTATGCGCTCCCTATTTGAGGCCCGTCTTGATCCAATAGTAGGGCGTGTGACCTGTGCGATCGATCATTCCTGATGTTTTGCGACACCCCCTTCTGGCTGGAGGCGTGTATCGAAGAACGGGAATCATGAGGTTATTGGTCCAGCTCGGCGATGCTGGACAGTGAGGGACACGATGAGGGAAGCGGGCTTCAAGAATCGGGATGACGGCCTATTTCCGGTTGAGCAACCGTTCGAGCACATAGTGCGCGAGGACTCTCTCCTTCCCAACGGGAATGAAGCGGGGGGGTGGGAGGTGTTGATTGCCAGGCTCATCCGGTTTCCCCTGGGCGGGCTGAGAAAGGCCGTGAGGCCCACAAGCTGGGGGGATTTTGAAGATGTTGTTGTTAGGCTACCTCCGTGATCTGTCAGAGGGCCAGCAGGAGGCGCAGGCGAGCGGCAGCTTGTCCGCGAAGTGCTCTGTGGGGTTGGTGGTCGCAAAACCACCGCCGAGCGATTCGACATTGACGAGGCTCAAGGAGAGGATCGAAAAGCAGCGGAAACAGGGGTTGTTGGAAGGGCCACCTGTAGAGGTGGTGGCGATGGTGAGGAGTCGGCCGCCGGGGGCGCGTTCTGGCATCACGTGCCTGCGGAAGCGAGGTGGCAACCTTCCGCGGGTTCGGTTGCTCTTGCCGCTTGGGTGAGGTGCGCTATACTTGGGCTAGGCTCCACCTGGATGATAGAGGCGCGAAGGGGAGGACGCATGGACGAGGCACATCCAAACAATCAGACCATCACCGCGGTACCCGGCATCGAGGTCGGCCATGCGAGCGACTTGGAGGGACTCACCGGCTGCACTGTGGTGCTGTGCCGCGAGGGCGCCGTGGGCGGCATCGATCAGCGGGGCGGGGCGCCGGGGACGCGGGAGACGGACCTGCTGCGGCCGATGCATTACGTCGAGCGCGTTCACGGCGTGCTCCTGGCGGGAGGCTCGGCCTTCGGGCTGGCCGCCGCCGATGGCGTCATGCGCTACCTGGAGAAGCAGGGGGTGGGCTTCGAGACGGGGGCAGCCAGGGTGCCCATTGTGCCGGCCGCGATCCTGTTTGATCTCGCTGTCGGGGATCCCGACGCTCGACCCGATCCCGCTATGGGGTACGCGGCCTGTCTTGCTGCCAGTAGCGCTTGCGTCGCCGAGGGGAACGTGGGCGCCGGCACCGGTGCCACCGTGGGTGGGATTCTGGGGCCGAAGTGGGCGATGAAGTCGGGTCTCGGCAGCGCCGCCGTGGGGTTTGGCGGGGAGGTGGTCGTCGGCGCAGTGGTGGCGGTCAACGCTTTCGGTGATGTGGTCGATCCGGCCAGGGGAGCGATCCTCGCCGGGGCTCGCTCGCCGGAAACGGAAGAGCTGGCGGACACCCTGATGGTGATGCGGGATCTGATCAGCGGCGGCATCTTCGGCTCTGGCTCTGACTCCGGATTCGGTTCGAGCACTGTCATCGGGGTGGTGGCGACCAACGCCAGGCTCACGAAGGACGAGACGAACAAGGTGGCGCAGATGGCTCAGGACGGCGTGGCCCGGACGGTGCGCCCGGCACACACAATGGTCGACGGCGACACGCTCTTTGCTCTGGCCACGGGCGCCGCGGAGGCGGACGTCAACCTGGTGGGCGCCTACGGCGCTGAGGTGGTGGCGGAGGCCGTGCTCCGCGCGGTGAAAGCCGCCGAGGCGGCCGGCGGCCTGCCGGCCTACAGAGATCTGCGGGATAGCGCCGGCATGGAAGAGACGGAGGGGTGAGTGAATGAAGACATCTCCCACCGACACGTTTTCGGCGAAGATATCTTCCTTCGATGTGGTAATCGTAGGGGCCGGGCCGGCCGGGGTGTTCGCCGCATTGGAGCTGAGCGCCCGGTCTAGCCTGCGCATCGTCATCGTCGACAAGGGCCCGGAGATCGAGCACCGTCATTGCCCCGCCCGGGAGCCCGGGGGCCGGTGCCGTCACTGCGACCCGTGTGCGATCCTCACCGGGTGGGGAGGTGCCGGCGCCTTCTCCGACGGCAAGCTCACCCTCTCGCCTGCCGTCGGCGGACGTCTGCCCGATATCCTGGGCCAGGACCAGACGACGCGGCTGATCCGCGAGGTCGATGAGACGTACGTGCGCTTTGGGGCACCGGGGCCGGTCCATGGCGTCCGGGACGACCAGGTCGAGGCCCTGGAGAAACGCGCGACCCTGTCGGGCCTGCGTTTCGTGTTTGCCCCGATCCGTCATATCGGCACCGAGCGGTGCGTCGCGATTATGCGGCGCATGTACGACGAGCTGGTCAGGCGGGGGGTGGAGGTGCGCCCGCGGACGGCGGTGGCGCGCATTCTTGCCGACGACGGCCGCGTCACCGCCGTGGAGACGGAGGACGGGGAGCGGATCGAGGCCGGGGTCGTGATAGTGGCCCCCGGGAGAGAGGGCGCTGCTTGGCTCAAGTCAGTCGCTCACGACCTGGGCCTCACGCTGGACCAGAATCCGGTCGATTTGGGCGTGCGGGTGGAGCTCCCGGCCGCCGTGCTGGAGCCGATCACGGAGCTGGTGTACGAATCGAAGTTCATCTACTACTCGAAGGCCTTCGACGACCGTGCCCGGACGTTCTGTATGTGCCCCTACGGCGAGGTGAGCACCGAGTTCGCGGGGGACGTGATGACCGTCAACGGTCACTCCTCTGCCGACTCCCGCACCGCGAACACAAACTTCGCCATCCTGGTGAGCAAGACCTTCACCGAGCCCTTCGACGATCCGATCGCCTACGGCAAGAGCATCGCGCGTCTGGCCAACCTGCTGGGAGACGGGGTGATCGTCCAGCGTCTGGGGGATCTGGAGGGCGGGCGGCGCTCCACGCCGGAGCGGCTGGCGCGTTCCGTGGTCACCCCCACGCTGCCCAGCGCGACCCCGGGAGACCTCAACCTGGTCCTGCCGTACCGCTACGTGGTGACCATTCTGGAGATGCTGCACGCTCTCGACGAGCTGGCGCCCGGGGTGGCGTCCGGTCATACCCTCCTCTACGGCGTGGAGGTCAAGTTCTACTCGTGCCGTCTCCTGCTGACGCCGGAGATGGAGACGCAGGTGGAGAATCTGTTTGCCTGTGGGGACGGCGCGGGTGTGACCCGCGGATTGGTGCAGGCGTCGGCCTCCGGGCTGCTGGCTGCGCGAGCGGTGTTGCGGCGGACGGCACGCTAGGTCAGGCATCCGTGTCATCGCGCGTTCACGCCGAGCCCAGTCGGTGCCAGCGCGAGACTCCCGTTCGACTTGGTGCCGTCCGAGAGGGCCTCGGACACCCCGCTCACCACGCGTCGCAGCGGGTCTCCGATCTACGTCATTGCTCCGGTTCGTCCGATGCCTGCTCCGCTCCTGTTGCCCGGCGCAGCCCCTGAGCGTGCTCGCGGTCGTGAGAGGCAAAGACATGCACCCACTCGTACGCGGTCCCTGCGGGGCCCCAGGGGAAGCGACAGGTCTGCTGGAGATCCCTTGGCGTCAGCTCTTCCAGGATCTCGAGGAAGCCTTGGCGCGTCTCGTGGAGATCCGACCAGCAGGTTTTCCAGTCCTGATCCCGTCGGGTCGCCGCGCGCTCCTCGTTCCAGGCGTCGATGTCGGGGATGGTGGGGCCGTCGGGTGGACGGTCTCCGGCTATGTCGCGCAGGCCCGCGACCCCTACTTGTTCCCAGTCGGCTACGTGGCCGACCACGTCCTTCAGAGTCCATTCTCCACAGACGGGCCGGGTGGCCCGCTGCGCGGCAGGCACCAGGGCGGTGCTGGTAAGGAACTCCTGGCGGGCGGCGTGAAGCGCGGCGGCAAGCACGACTTTGGGACCGGTGCCGGTCGGTGTGGTTCCCGCCTCAGCCGGGGCAGCGTCCTCAGCAGCTCGCGTCCGGCGCCAACGGGCAAGCTGGGCGGCATGCTCGGCGTCGTGCTCCCACTGGACCGCCAGGCAACCCGGAAACGTCCAGTCCCAGTCTTCGACTTTCCGAGTCTGGAAGAACGACGGGAGGGGCACGTCTTGGAGCCAGGCTACCCAGGAATCGCGGGCGCTGCGCAACTCCGTCACCACCTCCACCAGGGTTTGGCCTCGCCACGCCTGGACGGCGGCGGCGTTGAACGTATCCCAGTCCTCCGCAGCGGCGAAATCGGGCTGCTCCCCTGCCAGCAACGCTGCCATAGTGCCGTGCTGCCACCGATCCCACGCCGCGACGTGAGCCAGGAGATCCTTGACGGTCCAGTCGCCGGTCTCGAAGACAGGGGGCTGGGTGAGGGTCCTCTCGTCGAGGCCGAGGATCTGCCAGAGGAGCTCGGCACGTTCTGCGGCCAGGCGGGCGAGTAGGCGACGGCGGCTGAGCGAGAGGGCTGTTGAATCCTGGGTGCTGGTGTTGTCTTGCGAGGGGACGTTGAGTGTCATCGTCTCCTTCTCCTTCTCCTTCTCCTTCTCCTTCTCAACTCGACCTTCAGCGCGGCTGCATCCGGTCTGTTCTGAATGCTCTGCAGAGGCGTGCGGCGCGGGCGTGTTCCCCTTCTGATCGGCAGACGGGACTCCGGTCGGCGGCATCATTGCTGGGGGCCGATGGGGGGCGCTGTACGGCTAGCCAGCCAGGATGGGCTGCAGAACCTCAGCGAAGGTTGCGCCTTCCTCGTCATCGGTGAGGATCTCGATTTCGTCCGGCCTCTCAGCGCCGACCCCCAGCTCGGCCGCGCGGCGGATCTGCTCCAGCTCGAAGATGGGACCCTGGCTGACCGGGGGCGTGGCCCCGAAGTGGCGCAGGATGGCCACGCCAACGGCATCCAGCGCGACTCTGTCGCTGGACGCCAGGATGACGTTCGCCCGGACCCGCTCCCCGTGGGCGGGCCCTCCCTGGACAAAAGCCTCCACGCCGTCCAGCACGACGAGGTCCGGCGTGTAGGCTGTGTTGATCTCGGCGATCATCAGCCGCTGATGGGGCGAGCTGTGCAGCTCACTCATGTAATTGTACTCCTGGCCGGGCACGTACTTGGCCGCCAGACCTACCGAGTTCTTCAACGAGAGGGTGAAGTGGCCGCCGTAGCGATGGGTCTTGAGACAGCAGGTCTGGAGGACGTAGTCCGCCTCCTGCAGCATCCGGGACGGGAAGGGGAATCCCCGTTGCCAATGGCTTCCCGAGGGCTGAACGAGATCCCATGCCTCCGCGTCGAGCTCGTCGAGAACCTGCACCTGGAAGTCCAGCTCCTGGCTCAGAGCGAAGACATCCCGCTGCTCCAATACCTGACGGGTGTCCCCCATGCCACTCCTTTCGGCCAGGACGACGGAGTCGGTGGGGTGCTCTCCGAGCCATTCCATTAGCGTGCGCAGGACATCGCCGTGGGTGCAGCCGGGCGTTGGATCGGCGCTGTTGTAGTTGGGCTTGACCAGCACCCGGTCCCCCGCAGGGCCGGCTGGATTCAGCAGGTTCAGGGCGCGCCGGACACCGGTTGCGCGGTCGGACGTGCGTATCAGGGCAACCTGGCTCATCATATCCTCCTCTGTCACGATGTCAGCGGGCACAGACGAGGGAGAGGGTTCGAGGGTGGGAGATGGCTGGGACGTCGGTGACGGGTGGAGCGTGGACGTAGGCTGTGGGCTCGGAGATGGCTTGACTGGAGAAGGGGTCGTCTCATCCACGACGTGCACCGCACGGCTGCACGCCGCGACCACGGGGCTTAATCCCAACGTGACGGCCAGCCGAAGAAACGCTCTGCGGTTGATCATGCCGGTCTTCTTACTCTCCCTGAAGTTCATGGTAGCCGGATTCGCCTGGTTGTCAATGCTTGTTGATGCTTGTTGATACTTGACAAGGGGGCCATCTGTCTTGCCACTGGCGGGCAGCCATCGGAGCCGCAGCTGCGCGAGCTGGCCGAGCGGGGGTTCGAGGTGATCATCAATGTAGGCCTGCTCGACCAGGCCTACAGTCTCGCCGAAGAGGCCGGCCTGGGCCGCTCCCTGGGGATGGCGTATTATCACATCCCCGTGGACTTCGGGGCCCCTGCGGTGGAGGATTTCGATCGTTTCCTGCAGGTCATGGCGTGGCCACAGGGAGGAAGCCACTGTGCCGCGAACGTGCGGGTGTCCAGTTTCGTTTCGCTGTACGGTCACGCGCGGTTGAGCTGGTCCCTCGAGCGGGCGCAGGATCTGGTTGACGAGGCCTGGGAGCCGGACGGGGTATGGGCGCAGTTCATCGCCAATAGCCGGAAGGCGCTGGTGATTTCGCATAGCGCTCATGATGGTCTCAGGTAGCCCGGCACGTGCCGATGCTGCCTCGCAGAGGACAATAGGTGCATAGGAGTGTGCCCCTGACAGACAAGAAGAGAACGGAACGGGCCGAGTTCTTCGACCAGGAGGCTCCTGCGTACGATGAGAACGTGTTCACGAAGAGCACGCTGGAGGAGGTTGGATTCCTTATCGACGTATTGCGGCTGGAGCGCGGCATGGCGGTCCTGGATGTAGGGTGTGGCACGGGGCGGCATGCGGTCGAGCTCGCGCGGCGGGGGTATCGTGTGACGGGTGTCGATGTGTCGGGGGGCATGCTGGCCGTGACCAGGCGACGGGCGGAGGGCGAGGGGGTCGACGTACACCGGATCGAGTCGGATGCGCAGGGGTTATCCCTTTTCGATGCGTTCGACGCCGTCATCAGCCTCTGCGAGGGCGCCTGCGGGCTGCTGGGAAGCGGCGACGATCCCATTGGTCAGCCGCAGTCGATCATCGAGAATGCGGCGCGGGCGATGAACCCGGTGCCGGCTGCGTGTTCACGGTGCTAAACAGCTTTGCCCTCGCCCGCAGGTATACCCAGGCGAGTGTGGAAGACGGGTTGTTTGATCCCTTGGCGCTGACGGAGCGGTCGGAATGCGTCGTGCCCGGGGCAGAAAGCCCGCGGGTCCTGCGGGAACGGGGCTTCGTGCCCACGGAGCTGGTTCTCCCCTTCGGGCAGGCAGGGATCGAGGTGACGGACATCTGGGCCGGTACCGCCGGCAGTTGGGGCCGGCGGCCTGTGGACCTGGACGAGATTGAGATCATGGTGGTGGGGACGAGGCCCGACGGGCCAGTGGAGCCACCCTATGCGGTGTTCGTGTAGTAGTGCTGCAAGGGAGCTGAAGAACGCCACCCCTGATGGAGAGAAGGGATGGATCGGCCGTCAAGGCGGCTAATAAGGCTGTGGAAGCCAGGAAGGTCGAGATCAGGCTTCCTTACGGGACGTGTTCGAGGATGGTGCGCGTCGTGGGTCGGTCGCGGGAGCTCTCGCCCACGTAGCTCCACACGATGGCCCCGTCGGTGTCGATTATGAAGACCGACGGCGCGGCGAGCCCGTTCCCGAGGAGGTCGTAGACGTTGAAGGCCTCAGCCACCTCGTGGTCCGGATCACCCAACATGGGGTAGGACGGTTCGAGGACTCGGCGTATGTTGGCGTCGACATAAGAGGCGGGGGCGACGGCCACCGCGACGAGCTCCGCCCCGGCGTCCCGAAAGGCCTGGTACTCGTTGCGCAACTGGACCAGCTGCGTGTAGTCCGGCCCTCACCCGCAGCGTTCGAAGAAGACCAGAACGACGGGTCCTTCCTCCAACTCACGTGCCAGCGTGAAGGTCCCGCCGCCGGCACGCTCCAGGACGAAGTGTGGTGCGACCGTCGGTATCTCCGGCCCAGGATCTGGTGTGAGCAGGGGCGACTCGGGCAGGGGCGAGGTGGCCGGCTGTGCCTCCCCCGAGACGACTGAGGACGCGGATGGGCTGGGTTCCGGCGTCGGCGTAGGTGTCGGGGATGCCGCGGTCGATGTCCGGGGCGGCGGCGTTGGCGCTGGGTCGGCCGTCAGGAACAGCCGCATGAACAGCAGCACGGCGGTGGCGAGGACCGCCAGGCCGATGACGACCCAGAGGGCCGTCGACGACCTCTGTTCTGATTCTTGCCCTTTCATCGACACCCCTCCTCCTGCGGATGCGAGACTGTAACACGTTGAGTTGAGCTTGTCAACCGCGGGCGCGAGCGTGTTGAACGAGTCGCGATCAGCTCAATCGGTGGGACAGGGTATTGCTGCTATGCCGTCCCTATGTGAGGCTCATATTGCGCCAGGGGTGGAGCGTCAGCCCTTTGCGATCGCTCGTTCACGGTGTTTTTCCGCACTCTCGGCGCCGGTCCGGTGAGCGTCGGGTTCGAGCATTGAGATGCCCTGGCGCCTCCTGACCGGCGCTTCCCGGCGGCAGCGAGATGAGTCGGGTCAACGAACAGCGCGACAATGGGAGGTCGGGCACCTCCGGAGTCGGAGAGACAGGTTCGCGGCCGTTGTCTCTTGCGAGCGGCGGTGAATTCACGAACAACTCTTGGCACCCGCAGTGGGCTGTAAGAGGGCGTGCGACCAGGCTGAGGGGGCGTGGCGAATGGTCAAGGATCCGTCTGGAGAGGGGCTATGACCCCCTCCGCGCAGGCAGGCTGCGCCGTGTGCGTCTCCTGAGAACCAACTCCAGTTTGCTGAATAGTGTGTCGCTTTCGCCGAATCGGCGGGCTCAGCGCTCCGTGACGGCGGTCCGACTCCGACCTAGAAACCCAGCGCGCAGCCGTCCTTCCTGGGATCCGAGCCCCCGACGTACGCTCCGCTCTCCTCGTCAACCAGGATGATCTGCCCGCCCCCAAACTCGCCGGAGATCTCCCTAGGCGCGGCGACCTGATGGCCCATATCCCGCAGTTTGCTTACGACATCCGGAGGGATGCCGCGCTCGACAAGCACCTCGCCGAGATTCCGGGAGACCCGGAAGCGCGGGGCATCCATCAACTCCTGAGCGCCAAGGCCGTGATCGAGGAGGTTCGAGACCACCTGCAGGTGTCCTTGCGGCTGCATGAACCCGCCCATAACGCCGTAGGACGCCTTCAGCGCGCCGTCACGGGTGATCAGCGAGGGTATGATGGTGTGGTAGGGACGCTTCCCCGGCGCCAGGCAGTTTCTGTGCTCTGGATCCAGGACGAAGCAGGCACCCCGGTTCTGCAGGCAGATACCCGTGTCCCCTGCCACCATTCCGGAGCCAAAACCGTGGTACAGGCTGTTTATGAATGAGCAGGCGTTGCCCTCCCCGTCCACGACCGTGAGGTAGACCGTGTCCTGTCCCATCGGCTGACCCGGCGGCACGTGGCGCACCGCCCGGTCGGGCTGAATCATTGCGCGACGTTCCGCGGCGTACCGCTCCGAGAGGAGCTGGTCGATGGGGATATCGACGTAGTCCTCGTCAGCCACGTATTCGAAGGCGTCGGCAAACCCCAGTTTCATAGACTCGATGAGGAGATGAAGCCGCGCCGCCGAGACCATGTCCAGTTCGCGCACGGCGAATCCCTTGAGCACGTTGAGGGCGAGGAGGGCCGCCAGTCCCTGGGTGTTGGGTGGACACTCATACACGCGGTAGCCGCGGTAGTCGGTGTAGATGGGGTCCACCCACGGGGACGTGTGGCGTTCGAGGTCTGACCGGGAGAGGAACCCCTCGTTCCGCGTCGAGAAATCGACGATGGCCTCTGCGATCTCTCCCTCGTAGAAGGCATCCCGCCCCTCCTCGGCGATCTGACGCAGCGACCTGGCCAGCGCGGGCAGCCGAAAGACCTCGCCTTGCCGCGGGGCTCGCTCCCCGTCAACCAGGTAGTGCCTGGCGGCATCGGGCGTCGCCCGCAGCTTGGGGGCGAGGGCCGCCCAGGACCGGGCGATGATCCTGGTCACGGCGAAGCCCTGCTCGGCGTAGTAGATGGCCGGGGCCAGGGCCTGGCCCAGGGAGAGGGTCCCATGCGCGCCGAGCAAGGACGCCCAACCGTCGACGGCCCCCGGCACCGTAACGGGCAGCATTCCCGCGGTGGGCACGTGGTCCAGCCCCCGCTCCCGGAACACGTCGAGCCCCAGGGCCTGCGGTGCTCGTCCGCTCCCGTTGAGAGCCGTGATCTCACCTGTGTCTCCATGGTAGAGCAGGGCAAAGCAGTCGCCTCCAATGCCGGTCGACATAGGTTCGACCACGTTGAGAACGGCTGCCGCCGTCACAGCGGCATCCACGGCGTTCCCGCCATCCATCAACGTCTGAAGACCGGCCCGGACCGCCAGGGGCTGAGAGGTCGCCACCATCCCCCGGTGTCCCATTACTGGACCTCTCCTCGCGCCGACAGGCCAAGGAGAGGGAGAGGGCTGGGCTGTCGGCATACGAGAGGACTTCGCGGAGGACTCGGCCGCGGGCGAAGGCCTGGGCGTGGGAGACGCGCCGATGGGAGAAGGAGTGGCCTCATCGAGGGGGAGTGCTGCCCGGCTGCAAGCCGCTACGAGCGGGTGCAGACCTAAGGCGAGCGCCCGTTGCAGAAACGCCCGACGGTTGAGCATCCGCTGTTCTGCCATCAGTCGCTCACCCACGCAAACCAGGTCAAAGCGCCGTCCCCCTCGCCCTGGAGTCTGCTCTGGAATGCCGGAGAATATCGGCTCGCGCAAGACGGGGCCACGGGACGAGCATCTGGCACCAGCCAACGTAGACCCCTCGGAGGTCATCGATGTTTCCCTCGCGGACTACACCTCACCCTCGTCATCCTTGCTCTCGTCTTCGTCGTCGTCTTCGGCAGCGGGCTGCCCGTTCGGATTCAGGAGCGCTCTCGCCGCCCCCGGAAACACATCGCGCGCCCTCCCCCCCGAGGGCTGCGGCCCCACGACGTCGTTCCTCTCCAGGATGTCCATAATGCGGGCGGCGCGCGTGTAGCCGATGCGCAGCCGACGCTGCATCAGGGAGATAGACGCCCGGTTCTCCTCCAACAGCAGGTCGATCACGTCGGGCAGCAGCTCATCCTCGTACTCGACCGGCGGTTTCTCTGCGATCATATCGTCCCAGAGGGGCTTCTGGACCACCTTCCCGGGCTCTGCGGCTGCTGGCTTCGCCTCGTTCTTCCAGTAGCGGACCAGGCGGCGCAACTCTTCGTCGGAGACGTATGTGCCCTGGAGGCGCATCGGCGTCGGTCCGTCGGGCGGCAGGAAGAGCATATCGCCTCGGCTGAGGAGTTGTTCGGCCCCGGCCACGTCGAGGATGACGCGGGAGTCGACGCTCGAGGCCACGTTGAAGGCGATGCGGGCGGGAAAGTTCGCCTTGATCAACCCGGTGACCACGTCGACGCTGGGACGCTGGGTGGCGATCACCATGTGGATCCCCGTCGCGCGGGCCATCTGGGCGATGCGGCAGATCGAGCGCTCCACCTGGTGGGGGGCCACCATCATCAGGTCCGCCAGCTCGTCGACGATGACCACGATGAAGGGCAGCGGCTTCCTGCCGAGCTCGGGCGCTACGCGTTCGTTGTAGTCCCGGATGTCCGTGGCTCGGGTCTGGGAGAAGTGGCGGTAGCGCCCGTCCATCTCTGCCATGATCCAGTTCAGCACTGTCGTCACCCGGTCCATGTCGACCACGACCTCAGAGAGCAGGTGAGGAATGCCGTTGTATCCGGTCAGCTCCACGCGCTTGGGATCGATCATCAGGAAGCGGAGTTGATCCGGCGTGTTCTGCAGCAGGAGCGCGGCGATGATCGAGTTCAGACACACGGATTTCCCGGAGCCCGTGGCGCCGGCGATGAGCAGGTGGGGCATCCGCGCCAGGTCGGCCACTACCGGCTCTCCCGAGACGTTCTGTCCCAGGCAGAGGCGCAGGCACGAGTCCATCCTGGCGAACGCTCCGGTTCCCACCACGTCCCGCATGGCGACCAGGGCCGACTGTGGGTTGGGGACCTCGAGACCAATGAGCCGTTTGCCGGGGATGGGCGTCTCGAAGCGCACCGTCTTCGCCTCCAACGCCAGGGCAAGGTCGTCGGCCCGGGAGGTGATGCGGCTCACCTTCACCCGACGGCGCTTGCCCCCCACGTCGAGCACCAGCGGCTCGATGCCGAACTGGGTCACCACAGGTCCGTGATTGATCTCCCGCACGCGCACCGGCGCTCCCAGGCTCTTCATCGTCTCCTCGATGATGCGGGCCTGCTCGCGGAGAATCGCGGCGCTGACGTCGTGGTCGTTCCCGGGCTCGAGGATCTGGTCCCACGGGGGAAGCTCGTGCTCCCTGTCGCTCCCGATGACGTGGGGGTGGAAATCTCCGTTGGAGCTGGACGCCGTGGCGATTACGGGGGCCTGGGGCTTCGAGGTCGACCGGCCGGGCTTCTTTGGCTTACTCTCCGGCCTGTCGTCATCGTCTGGTTTGTCCAGTGGCTCGGCGGCGTCTTCCCCCAGGGTGGGTACCACTGCCGCGGGCCCGCCCCGCAGGAGGCCCTTGAGCGCCCCGACCGTCCGGATTGCGTCCTCCAGGGTGACCTCCAACGTGACCGCCAGGATGATGAACCATCCGACGACGAGGACCACCACCACTCCGCTGCCCAGCCCGCGCAGCAGGGGGATGGCCAGGGCGGCACCCAGGCGTCCGCCCCCGAGGCCCGCTTGACCAATGGCCAGCAGATCGCCCTGAAGCAGGAAGAGCGACGCGACCATATGAAGCGTGACCAGCAGGGCCACATAGCCGGCCAACGCTCCCACCACTTGGCGGGGAGTCACCAGGGGGAGTTTGTCCCCGAAGCGGCGCAGGATAAGCCAGATACCCGCTGCCCCCAGGATCAGTGGGATGAGGAAGGCCCCCCAGCCGAAGCCCTGCCGGAGCACCCCCAGCCACCAGGCCGGGATGACCCCGTGACTGGCCGAGGGGAAGCTCAGCAACGTCAGGGCAGATACGACCAGCAGGCCGTAGCCCAGGATATCAAGCCAGCGGTCGAGGTCGAACTCGAGCTTCCCGCTGATATCGGGCAGGCGGCCCCGCAGTCCTTTCTTCTTTCGCTTCCTTCCCATAGACGTAGTGGCTCAGTCGAGGACCGTAGAGGGTCTGGCTGGCAGCATTGACCCCCGTCTAGTATTCGATGACGCGCGGTAGCTCCTGCGCTTGCGCGATCCAGTCGTTGACCTGTGCCTGGCTCGGCAGCCGACGGACCAGCTTCTTCTCCGCGTTGATCTTCTGTATAGTCTGATACAGATTCTCCGGGTTTCGCTGGGCGAGCTCCGGCACCGTGTCGACTCCGGCCACCTCGAGGAGATCTGAGTACTCCTCGCCAATTCCCTTGATTCGAAACAGATCGACACGGTTGACCCAGTTGAGGATCAGCTTTCTGCTGATCCCCGTTGCCTCCACAATCGCCTCGCGACCCTCAGGCGTCTTGCCTCGCTCCAGGAGCTCGTCGGTGGTTTGGATACCGGCGTCGATGAGCTTCTGGGCCTGTATGTCGCCAATGCCTTCGACAGTGCTTGGTTTCGCCATACCATCCTCCTCGGTTGCTTGGGAGCTTCAGGCTGCCAGCCAGAATTCCCCTAGATTATAGCACGTCTCGCCGGACCGTGCTATACGAGGGCTTTCTCCACCGCCTCGGCCAGGGAGCGCACCGGGATGGTCTCGATGCTGTCGGAGGGCCGTTCGTCGCTTGGCCGCGGTGAGCGGGGCAGGAGGCAGCGCTTGAATCCCAACCGTGCCGCCTCGTTCAGACGCGAGGGAGTGTGACCCACCGTGCGCACCTCGCCCGAGAGGCCCACCTCGCCGATCACCGTCAGATCCGCCACCACGGGCCGGTCGCGGACGCTGGAGGCGATGGCCACCGCCACGGCCAGGTCGGCGGCTGGCTCCTGCACCTGGAGGCCGCCCACCACGCTGGCGAAGACATCCTGCTCGAAGAGGCGCAGGCCCGCCCGGCGGGTCAGCACGGCGGAGATGAGCAGCAGGCGGTTGTAGTCGACGCCGTTGGCCGTCCGCCGCGGGTGGCCGAAGGTCGAGCGGCTGGCCAGGGCCTGGATCTCCACGAGAAGCGGGCGCGTCCCTTCCATAGTCACTGCGATGGCCGACCCCGGGGCGTTCACCATGCGCTCGGCGAGGAACATCTCCGAGGGGTTGGCCACCTCGATTAGCCCCTTTTCGCGCATCTCGAATACGCCCACCTCCGAAGTAGCCCCGAAGCGGTTCTTGACCGAGCGGAGCAGACGGTAGGCGTGGAAGCGCTCGCCCTCCAGATACAGCACCGTGTCGACGATATGCTCCAGAGCCTTCGGGCCGGCGATGGCGCCGGTCTTCGTGACGTGCCCCACCAGGAAGACGGCTACTCCGCTCCCCTTCGCCCATCCCTGGAAGCGCGAGGCGGCACGGCGGACCTGGCTAATCGAGCCGGCGGCTGACGAGAGCTCCTCGCACGTCACCGTCTGAATCGAGTCGATGATCATCACCCAGGGCTGGATCTCGCCCGCGTGGTGGAGGATCGCCTCCAGCTCCGTCTCCGTGACGACGAAGAGATTCTCGCTCCCGATCTCGAGGCGGTCGGCACGCATGCGGATCTGCCGGGCGGACTCCTCGCCGGAGACGTACAGGACGGGATGGCCCGTCGTCTGTGCCATCAGCGCGCCGACCTGGAGGAGGAGCGTCGACTTGCCGATGCCCGGGTCACCGCCGACGAGGGTGAGGGAGCCGGGGACTACGCCGCCGCCCAGCACGCGGGCCAGCTCGTCCATGGGCACCGGGAACCGCTGAAGCCCCTGGGTGTCTATGTCCGCCAGGCGCTGCGGCTTGCTGGCGGAGAGGGACGAGCGCTTGGCCGCGGTGCTGTTGGGCTCTTCCACTGTCTCGACCATCGTGTTCCACTCGCCGCAGCCAGGGCAGCGGCCCATGTGGCGCGGGGTCGTACGGCCACAGCTCTGGCAGATCCATTGGGTTCGTGTCTTGGCCATTGCCTCTCCTCAATCGAATTGAGCGCCTGATGAGGCTATTCTACTAGAACATTTGTTTGCCCGCAAGGCGGCGACGCGTGCGGGTTGGAACTGGTCGCCTCCGCCATGGTTACCAGCGGGTCTGCGACCCACGTCGGGGGCGGCACACCGTTGTGTGGATAGGGGGGCATCGGAATCTCGGCTCTCTCTCCGCTGCGAGGTGAGGAGCTTCGTTGCTGTCAGCGGCGGTCGCAGGGCCTTGTTCTCAGTAAGGCTCGCAGCGGGTCCCCGACCCGCTGCCCCGGTGGGAGGACCTGGGCAGCAGTGGCGCCCGGCGAGTGAGCAGACCCTGTCTTCGTGTAGAGCAAGACCTACCGTGCAGACTGGGGGCTTGATGCCGCCCCAGGTGACGAGCAGTTGGGTGTTGCGCTCCGGGGACGGACGGAAGGAACCCACCAGCACCACCTTGCGTTGCGGCACATGCAACGAAGTGCCGGTCGCCCTGGCTGGCTCCGAAGTCACGAGACCGCCCCTCTGCGCGGCTTGAGCGGAGCGTGGTCCAGGCCATAGCGCGCAGTGGGTCCGCGATGTGCGTCGATGATGCGGCAGCCTTGGGCGTGGGTGAGGGGGGGCTGTCGGGGTCACAGACCCCTATGAGCGGCAGGCTGAGTAGGTTCATCGCGGGCAGCGAGCCTGAGTGGCGTCGTCTTGGCGAGATTGTGCGGCGGATCGCTAGCCCGCGTCGACAGCGGCGCGCCCTGGGGAGGCCGCAGCATGACAGGGGCCCGAGACAGCAAGAAAGCCCGGCTGCATTCTGCTCCGGGCTTTCTATTACGCGTTCCGCCGCTCCCAACAGTAGCCCCAAGGGGAGTTGAACCCCTGTTTCCGGCTTGAGAGGCCGGCGTCCTAGTCCACTAGACGATGGGGCCTCAGTGTCGTGTTAGTTTACCAGCGCTTTCCCTTTTTGTCAAGGACGCGGGGCATCGTTGGTGCCGAGGACACCTGCCTGGGCGTGACGTGTCTCCAGTGTGTTTCTTCTACCAAGCCCGGAGTTCATTGGGCGTCGGTACGGCCCTCAGTCCTGCTTGCCCTCCGCGCCTGGTCCCTTCTCCTCCTCCTCTTGTTCCTCTTCCTCAGGGTCGGGCTTCCGGTCGACCAACACCTCGCAGCCCGGCTTCTCGCCGATTGTCGGCTGGACGAACTCATTGGTCAGCCGTATCGCGTCGAATCGGCAGCTATCCTCGCACTGGCCGCAGAAGATGCAGCGGCCAGGATGGTGGACCAGGCGGAACTCATCGCGGCTCTCCCGGTCCAGCTCCAGGCCGAAGGCGGGGCAGTCCCGCACGCACGCGCCGCACCCGCGGCACAGATCGGGGTCAATTCTCACCCGCCCCCGGAAATTTTCGGGTAGCTCCAGCGGTCCGAAGGGGTAGGCGACGGTGATGATCTTCTCGAAGAGCGTGCGCCACAGATGGGGCAGCAAATAGACCAGCGACGTGATCTTCCGCATCACGCTGCTCCGATCAGGATCGTAGCCGCCAATTGGAGGAGACCGAGGGGTGCCAGGACACGCCATCCCAGACTGGCCAGCTGGTCGATGCGCAGCCGGGCGTAGAGTACGCTAGTCACGGACAGGGTCAGCAGCATTAAAAGGCCCTTGGCGGCGAAGACCAAGGTGTTGACCAGCGCCGGGGGCCCCAGGCTGGACAGGATGCCGAGGTTGCTCCCGCCCAGGAACATATTCACCAGCAGGAAGATGCCGACCACAGTCTGGATGTGGACCGTGAGGTGCCACAGGGCCAGCTTCCGCCCGCTGAACTCGGTCAGCGGGCCGCCCACTACCTCTGACTTCGCCTTCGGGATGTCGAAGGGGACCCGCTTCAGCTTCCCGATCAGCCCCACCAGCGCCAGCAGGAAGCCCACGGGCTGCACAAACACCGTCCAGGTCGCGTCCGCCTGCTGTCCGATGATACGCGGGATCGACCAGGACCCGGTGAGGATAGCCGGGGCGCTCAATGCCATGAGGAAAGGCACTTCGTAGGAGAAATACTGGAGTAGCGATCGACTTCCCCCGACGACGCTGAAGACGCCCACCGAGACCCAGCCAGCCAGGAAGTAGAACAGGGCCGGCAGGCTGAGCAGGAACAGCACCACGATCAGGTCTCCTTCGAAACCGTACACCACGTGATCGGCCACTGGGATGTACAGCGCCGCTGTCAGGACCGCCGCCAGCGACACCACGGGCAGCGCCGTGCAGATGGGCTGGTCGGCCCCGGTCGGCAGCACGCTCTCCTTGGCCAGCAGCTTGATCAGGTCCGCCAGGGGCTGGAACCAGGGCGGACCCACCCGGGCCTGGAGGCGCGCGATGGTGCGCCGGTCGATCCACTGGAACAGCAGCGCGCACGCCACCAGGAAGGCGAACCCTGGGAACACCAGCAGGGTGAACAGTACAGACAGCACTTCCCTCAAGACAACCTTCCCTTCACGCTGATCAGCGGTCGGCGCAGGCGATGCACAGGTCGACGCCCGAGAGCACGGCGGGCACGTCGGCCACGTTGATGTCGCGGAGCTGCTCCCCCAGCATGCTCAACGCCGGGAGCGTGGGGGTGCGGATCTTGATCCGCGCCGGTCTGTCCGTGCCGTCGCTGCGGATGTAGTAGATCAGCTCGCCTCGCGGGGCCTCGGCTCGGCTCACTACCTCACCCGGCTCCACCCTGCGGCCAGCGCGGGTGGCGACCTCTCCCGTCGGCAGGTCGTCCAGGATCTGATGGCACAGGGAGAGACTTTCCACTGTCTCCCTCACGCGCACCAGGGCGGCGGCCCACACGTCGCCGCCGGACTCGGTGACGACGTTGAAGGACAGGCGGTCATAGGCAGCGTAAGGGGCATCGCGTCGTAGGTCTCTGTCTATCCCTATCGCCCGAGCCACCGGTCCCACCACGCAGTTGCGGCGGACCTGCTCCACGGTCGTCCGTCCGACCGCCTGGGTGCGCACCTGCAGCGTGCGCTCGTGCTGAACGACATCTATCAGGTCATCCACCTGCTCCTCAAGCTCATCGAGGCGATGGCGGATGGCATCGACTTGGGCCGGTTCCGGGTCGACGCGCACCCCGCCGATGATGTTGACAGCATGGGCGATGCGGCCGCCGGATAGATCTTCCATGATGTCCAGCACAATCTCCCGGTCGCGCCACGAGTACATGAAGATGGTGGTGAAGCCGATGTTCTCGGCCAGCACGCCGAGCCACAGCAGGTGGCTGTGAATCCTCTCCAGCTCGCACAGGAGGGTCCGCACCATCAGCCCCCGGGGTGGGACCTCCAGATCCAACAGCGCCTCCACGCCCTGGCAGTAGGCGGTGGTGTGGACGTGGGAGCAGATGCCGCACACGCGCTCCAGGAGATGGACGTTCTGCACGTAGTTGCGCTCCTGGGCCAGGCGTTCGATGCCCCGGTGGACGTACCCCAGACGCAGCGCGCTGTCCACGACCCGCTCTCCCTCCACCGTCAGCATGAAGGAGAGCGGTTCCTTGAGCAAGGGGTGCTGCGGGCCTATCGGGATCGTCATTCGAGTCACGCTTCCTCCTCTTCCTCTCCCTCTCCCTCCCTCTGGACTGGCGGCTCCTGGCGCAGCGGAGCTCCCTCTTCCCAGTCCTCGGGTAGCAGGAGATGCTCCAGGTGGGGATGGCCCTCGAAGACCACGTCCAGCATCTCCGCGATCTCTCGCTCGTAGAAGTCGGCCCCGGGTATCAACCCGGTCAACGAGGCGATGCGTGCGTCGTCGCGCGGCAGCTCTATTCGTAGCGTGAGCCCGCCGCCGCCCCACCAGAAGTGGTATAGTAGCTCCAGCTCCGCGCCCCGGTCCTGGCCCGTGATCGTGGATAGGTGAGACACGGAGAAGACGCTGATCAGCACCGAGACCACCTTCTGGAGACAGGCGGCCGGGACTGCGACGACGGTCTCGGCGACAGGTATGGTGTGTGCTTCGAATGTCTCACCGGGACACGCTTCGCCAAATGCCTCCAACACCGCTTCCATGTCCATGTCTCTCCCCATCGCTCTCCGGGATCGTCAGATCCCCGCGCTTACCCGGCCCGGCCGGGCCCGGGGCCTGGCAAAGCCCGGCGCAACCAATGCATCCCGTTCACTGCCCGCTCTTGTTTCGACCTGCCGCCTCCGACGCAGCCTCTTCATCGACAGAGGTCAATTCAGGAGGTGCCGCCTCCAGGTCCTCCGCGTCGGGGCTGCGCTGATCCTTCGTGCCCTCGATCTCGGCCAGCAGCCTGACCAACCCGTCGATAATCACCTCCGGTCGAGTGGGGCACCCGGGGATGTACAGATCGACAGGAATCACCTCATCCACCCCTCCCAGCATGTTGTAGCTGCCCTGGAACACCCCTCCCGAGCAGGCGCACGTTCCCACCGCCACCACCCACTTCGGCTCCGGCATCTGCTCGTAGATGCGGCGGAGACGGGCGCGGGACTGTCGGGTCACCGGCCCGGTGACCAAGAGGATGTCGGCGTGGCGGGGAGATGCCTCCTTCAGGATCCCCAGCCGCTCCACGTCATACCGGGGCGTGAGCAGATCCAGGATCTCGATGTCACACCCGTTGCACCCGCCGCTGTTGAAGTGCAGAACCCACGGCGATCGGCGTCGGGCCCATTTCAGAAGTCGCTCTACCATCTATACTTCTCCCTCTTCAACGAGGACGAACACGCAGATTGCGATCCCGATCAGGTAGGCCAGACCCACAGACTGAAACACGCCCCAACCCGGGAGCGTCGAGACCGTCAACGTCGCTAGATGGAGCACGCTGAACATCAACGCCAGCCGGAAAAAGGAGTGATAGGCCAGCTTGATCGGGCCCGGCCTCAGATCCTCGCCGCAAGCGTACGGCTCTTCCTTTCCCGGATGATCCTTTCCGTGGGCTGCCCAGGTCCGGCCTAGCCGGTAGAGCCCATAGCCCAGTCCCAGATATATGAGCATCACGACGGGTGGGCTGAGCAGAATGTCCTTCATCGTCTACCTCCCCAGCAGATAAGGTCCGACGTCGCCCACCCACCGCCACCACGGTCCCGGGGAGAGACCGATGGCGATCACCAACGCTCCCCCCGCGACGAGGGGTATCGCCATCCAGGGCGAGATGCGAACGCGCTCTGTTGAGCCGTTTGCGCCGGGATCGGGCGTGACGAATAGCTGAGCGATGAGGGGCAAGTAGTATCCCAGGGCTACGACACTGTTCAATAGGAAGATCGCCAGGCCAACGTATGCCAGTGGTTCCTCCGGCTCCAGCGCCTGGCCCAGGATGAACCACTTGGAGATGAATCCCGCCAGCGGCGGAACGCCTGCCAGGCCGCCCAGGGCCACGCTGAACGTCACGGCCACCAGAGGCAGCTGCGACGCTGTTCCCCGAAGCTCGGCGATGGTGGTCGTGTCGAGATGGAAGTGGCAGACGCCCTTGCTCATGAATGCCAGGCCCTTCATCACCGCGTGGGCCATCAGCAGGAAAAAGCCAGCCTGAATGGCCTCCGGAATATCGTAGCGGAGCCCGATCCCGATACCGAACGCCATGTAGCCCACCTGCGCGATGCTCGAATACCCCAGCAATCGCTTCGTATAGGTCTGGGCCAGCGCGATGGTGTTCCCCAGCGTCATGTTCGCCAGGGAAACCGCGATCAGGACCCCTCCCAGCGCCCAGGGGGACATCCCGATTCCCAGGCAGACTTTGAGCAGCGCGTACAATGCGCTCTGAATGATGATCCCGGAGAGCAGGGCGCTGATGCTGCTCGGTGCCTGTCCGTGTGCGTCTGGCAACCAGGTGTGCAGGGGCACCAGCGCGCTCTTCACCCCCAGCCCGACCAGGAAGAACGTCAATCCGGCGCGGGTCCAAGCTCCTAAGGGCTCAGCCGACGCGACCGTCATAGCTGGCAGCGCGATGGTCCCCCGCTCCCGATAGACGAACATCACCCCGACCAGAAAGAGCAACGTGCCGACGCTTCCCATCACCAGATACTTGAAGCCTGCCTCAATAGCGGTTCGCGTGTGCCGCCGAAAAGCGACCAATGCGTACGCCGCGATGCTCATCAACTCACAGAAGAGGTAGAGATTGAACAGATCCGCGGCCAGCACCGTGCCGCACAGCCCTGTCACCATCAGCAGAAGGAGGGGATAGTAGAGCTTGTGACGGGGATCGAGGGACAGATAGCGCCCCGAGTAGATCGACGTGAGAGCACCCAGCCCCAGGGCCGTCGCTACGATCACCAAGGCTCCGGGGTCAGATCGCAACATCACGCTCCCCGGTGTCGCATCGCCCCACGTAGGCAAGCCATCGCCGGCTGCCCTCGCCTGCCGGGTGGCAAGGGCGAGCGGCACGAGGGCGATCAAGGCCGCCCCGAAGGTCACTGCAGTGAAGACCGCCAACCATTCGTTTCGCTCCGTGAGCAGGCGCGCCATCAGGTAGACGGTGAACGCGCCCACTCCCAGGCAGAGCAAGGGGACGATCACCCAGGTATCCCCGCTCACCAATGTCCTCCCAGGATGAGGGGCAGCTCGTGGACGACCCAGTCGAACAGCATCGCCGGGAAGAGTCCCTCAATCAGCGCCAGTGCAGCCAGCAGCGCCGTGGGCGTGATGATGGCCCAGTGAGCCTTTTCTGCCGTGAGACCCTGCGGTTGGGATCCAAAGAAGATACCGATAATCAGCTGGGCCGCGTACACGACCGTCAGCAGCGAGCCCAGCAACGTGACGACGGACAGGCCGACGTGAGCGGTGTGAAACCCGCCGGAGAAGATCATCCATTCGCTGTCGAATATGCAGAACGGGGGCATGCCGACGATGGCCAACGCTCCTACCCCCGTGCAGATCGCTGCCAGCGGCATCTGCTTCGCCAATCCCCCCAACTCCCCGATATGGCGCCGACCGGTGTTCTTGATGACCCACCCCGCCCCCATGAACAGGAGTGCTTTCACGATCGCGTGGTACACGACGTGGAGCGTGGCGCCTGTTATCCCATCGGCGGTTAGTGTCCCCAGGCCAAAGAGGATGTATCCCATTTGACTGACGCTGGAGTAGGCGATGATGCGCTTGATGTCTCGCTCGGCCAGCGCCATCAACGCGCCGTACACCTCGGAGAACACCCCGCCTATCATCATCGGCAAGGCGAAGGGCGTCATGTCCGCCCGAGAGAAGATGCTCAACGGGAAGCGCAGGATGCCGTACGCCCCCATGCTGAGCATCGCCGCAGCGAGCATGATGGTCACCGGCATGGGGGCCACGGTGTGGGCGTCAGGCAACCAGACGTGGACCGGGAAGACGGCCATCTTGACGCAGAAGCCCACCAGGAAAAGCCCGATCACCGCCCTCGTCAGGCCCGGGTCAAGCGTCACGCCCGCCCGCAACGCCGAGAACGTGTCCGTGCCGGTAGCGTCGTAGAGCACGATCAACCCCACCAGCACCATCAGCGAGCCAAGATGGGTGAAGATGAAGTACTTCAGCGCGATGGCACCCCGCCGTTCGCCCTCTCCCCAGATGAGGATGAGGATCGATGACGCCACCAACATCAGCTCCCAGAAGACGTAGAACAACACCATGTCGTCGGCCAGGGTGGTACCCGACATCCCCACGCCAAACAGCAGCAACAGCGCGTAAAACGTGCCCGTGCGCTCGTCGCGCTGATGGTACCCCCAGCTGTAGGCGATGGCGACGAGCGTCACAGCGGCCTCCGTGACCAAGAAGGGTAGCGTCAGCCAGTCCACGTGCAGGTCGAATTCGATTCCCGCCGCGGGGACCCAGGGGAGCGCCAGCGTAGGCACCTCGCCCCGGTAAAGCGCCGGGAGCATAGCCAGCGCAGCGGCCAGCGTGACGGCTGCGCTCGCCCCGGCGATCCAGCCGGCGAAGCGAATGCCCCGCCCGCGCAGCAGGAAGAGCGCGACGGCGGCTGCCACAGGCGCGCCCAGGATGGCCACGAGTCCTATCGTGTGCGTGTCTGTCGGCATGTTCTCTCTCCCGTCATCGACTCGGCGACATTGGCTTGGCGACTACCAGCGGGCCAGGGTCACCACCAGTGCCAGCGTCAGGCTCAGCAGTATCCACAACAGGTTGTGGCGCAGGAGGCCGGTGTGGCGGCGCCTTATCGCCTGGCTCAGCGCCAGCACCGCCTCCGCCACACGCTGGACGAGGCCCTCCAGTCCCTCCTGTTCTACCAGACGGTAGGTCACGCGCGCTCCGTCCACGACGACCCGCACGCTCAGTACGATGATCTGTTCCAGAAAGCCCACCTCGACGATGGCGCGGAGGGCCCGGGCGGCCTGTGCCAGCCCTTCCTGCAGGTCGTACGTGGTCTCGATCTGCTGCCCGTCTGCTGGTCCCGGCACGTGGACTCGGATGCGCGAGCGTCTCTCCATCTGCCATGTGACCAGAACAAGTATCAGGGTCAGCAGGAGCGCCGGGGCGGTGACTATGTACCCCAGAAGCGTGGCCAGCGTGGGGACCTGTGCTCCCGCGACGTTTCCAGTCTCCATCAGCCACCGGGCCAGCGGACCAAAGGCCATGACCCCGGCCAGCGCCGCCAGACCCAGCGCTCCCATCGCCATCCAGCGCGCGGGGAGGCTGACAGCCCTTTCTCTCCTGCCGCGCGCGCGTGTCGCTTCGCGCACGGCCCAGACCCCCAGCAGCGCGACGGTGACTTCGGCCACAAACAGGGCGTCCAGAGCGACCCCCGCCTGCCGCGCCCACCAGGTGATCAGGAGCCCGGTGGCGGCCAGAGACAGCCCCGCCAGCGCGAACAGACCCTGGGCTGCCCGTCCCCGGACGGACGGTCCTCCTTTCTCCGGCGCTTCACCTGCCAGGAAGAGGAGAAGTTGAAGTGGCGTCGTCGCCAGCAAGCCCAGCCACACGGCCGCCTTCAGACCGGACGCGGCTGCGAAGACCAGCAGCCCGCCCCGAGCCGCGGCGACGTAGATCAGGCCGCTGCGCAGATCGCGGCGCGTCAGCGCGGTGATAACGGCCAGGATCGCGGCGGCTGCCCCCAGCCACTGTACCAGCGTCTGCAACGGCGCGCTGGGTGCCAGAAGGGGTGTGACCCGGTAGAGCAGGTACGCGCCCAGGTTGGGCATCACGGTGGCGAACAGCCAGGCCTGTGTCTGCGGCGAGAGCGGCCGCCCCCAGCTAATCCACAGGTGGAGCGGCCAGTTCCCGAGCTTGACCCACACCGCCAACACCAGGCCAAAGACCACCCAGCCGAGGCGTGCCGCGCCCAGCGCGCTGGCTGCCTCCAGCGCTGGAGTGATCTGAAGCGTGCCGCTAGCATCGAACAGGATCAGAATGGCCGTGAGCAGCCCCACGTCCCCCAGGCGCAACATCACGTAGACGAGCCAGAATCCTCGCCCCCCCTCGTCGCCCCTCAGTTCCACCAGCGGCGCCAGAGCGATGGAGAGCGCCACGACCTCCAGAGCTACGTAACGCGCCAGGAAGTGCTCGGCCAGGAAGGCCGCGCTGGCGGCTGCAAGGGCCAGCAGCACCAGGGCCAGTGAGAGAGGCAGAGCTTCCGTCTCGCTCGACTCGGCTCCCAGAAGCGTCAGGAACGCGGTCCACGTCGTGACCAGCGCCGCATATAGGCCTGCGGCACCCAGACCAAAAGCCATAGGTCCGGTGCCGGGCAGCCACTCTATGACCAGGGTCGGACCGTCTCGCGCCAGGGGCAGCAGCGCCGTTGCGCAAAGCGCGGTCGCGGCGCTCGCGACCAGCGCCACCCCGTGGGCTGCAGCCGGGGCGCGGCGCAGGAGCAGCGAGATCGCGACACTGGACAGAAATGGTATACTGAAGAGGGCGATGAGAAGCCCATTGGTCATACTAGCCACGCAGTCTGTCCAGCTCGTCTATGTCTCCTGAGGGGTAATATCCGTAGATATTGATGATCAGCGCCAATGCCACGGCGATCAGGATGGTCTCAACCACCAGACCGGAGATCACGATGCTCTGGACCGTGTGCAGATCCCCGCTGACGTGACCCTGATAGATCAGCGCCAGCGTCACGCCCTGGAGCATGATCTTCAGGCCGATCACCTGTTTGATCGCCTCGCGCTGGGTGAGCAGACATCCGAACCCCAGCAGGAACAGCAGCCCGCTCCCCGAGAAGAATAGCACGTCCTGTAGTTGCGCCGGTCCCAAGTTCACTCAGTACCCCTAGCCTCTGGAGGCATGAGGGCGGCTATGCCCAGTGCTCCGGCGAACACAAGCCCCACCTGGACGGCCACGTCGAGCTCTCTACGCTTCCACCACCACACGCGGAACGACGCTGCCGGGGCGAGCTCCGACGGCGCCCAGAGCCATCGGCCCACCATCAGCCCGATCACCAGCAACACAGTCAGAAGGAACGCCCAGGCGGTGACCCTACGATTCATCGTTGTCCCCCTGCATCGACTCCGTGAGGCTGATCGCCACAATAAACAGCACGCTGATCAACCCTGCTCCCACGCTGAGCTCGAACGCGCCCGCGTAGGGGGCCTTCAAGAAGAAGAACAGCGCGGCCAACGCCATGCTGCTCACTCCCATCGCCACGGCTGCTCGCAGCAGGTTCCTAGACACCACCGCTGCGACGCCCCCGGCCAGGACAGTTGCCACTAGGGCCAGCGCTAGAAAAAACTCCATGTATACCACTCTATTCAGCGTTGCACCGGCGGCGGTGGGAGCCTACGCTTGGTAACCGCGTGCCGTCCTGCTCCAGCTCTCGACCTGGGCCAGAGCCCTCTGCCGTACAGTCTCCCCGGTTCGTCCGCGGCACCTGCACAGTGAGCTATCATAACATGGACTGTAAGGAAGGCAACTCAACCGTGTTGAAGGCACATTAAAGAGTCGGCCAGATCCTGGGAAGACTTTCCAGACGACCGGCCCATGCACCGCATCGCGTGGATGAAGCGCTCGGCATACACCATCAGCGCCGACCCCGGTCTTGCCTCGGGTTCATTAGAGCCCTGGTGACCTCTGTCACCTCGAGATCGCTCCCGCAGACCCGCGCCCGCCGCTCTCACTATGGGTCGCCGAAGCGCCGCTTGGGCGCGACAGGCAAGAACCCTGTTCCCAACCAGCGGTGCCCAGCGTCAAAGCGCCGACGAGACCAGCCTCCGCGCCTATTCCGCGACCAGGATGGAGCCGGAGATCAGCCGGAAGGGCAGCGAGCCAGTCTCCCCCTCCGGCTCCGTCTTCAACAAATCCGATTTCCCAACAGTGTGCATCATGACGCCGGGGAACCCAGCCGCCCCGGCGAGACGTCCTGTCTCAAGAACGGCGGGCTCCCTCTCCAATACTCGGGTCATAGATCACAAGAGCAGCGGCCCGAGCACGACGAACGCCAGCGCGAAATAGATCAACAACCCGGTGATGTCCTTTATGGTGGTGATGATCGGGTCGGCCCCGATTGCCGGGTCGATCCCAAGGCGCATCAGGGTGTAAGGGATCACAAAGCCCAGAGTGGTAGCCAGGGTGATGGTCAGCGTCAGCGACAGGCCCACCACCAGTCCCAGCTCCGGCACCCCTTGCCAGGCCGCCGCGATGGCGCCGGTGACCACGCCCAGCGCTGCGCCCATAGTCAGGCCAACGCCGATCTCGCGCAGCAGGTGCGCACCGAATCGTCGCAGATTGATGTGTCCCAAGGCCAGAGCCCGCGCAAAGATGGTGGTGGACTGCGTACCGGCATTTCCCCCCATGTCCATCACCACGGGGATGAACACCGCTACCATCGGGATGGCCTCAATGGTCATCTCGAAGGCGGCAACGACCGTCCCGGCGAGCAGCCCGCCGACCATCGTGATCAGCAGGAAGGGCACTCGCAGGGGGAAGATCCTGTGCACGGAGCCGTTGGCCAGACGGTAGCTCTGGTGCGCCGAGTCGTCGGCGAAGGGGGTCAGGGCGGCCTTGTCGAAGAAGTCCTCGGTGACCTCTTCCTCCATGATTTCCATCGCGTCGTCGATGGTGATGACGCCCACCAGCCGCTGTCCGTGGTCCACCACTGGCAGGCTCAACAGGTCGTGGTGCTGGAGGATCCGCGCAGCCTCCTCCTGATCCGTGTCAGTCCCCACGTAGAGCGCCTCCGCATCCATCAGCGAGGCGATGCGTTCCTCGGGCGTGGCCAGGATCAGCGTGTGCAGCGATACCTGGCCCAGCAGACGTCTCTCGGCGTCAGTTACGTAGAGGGTGTGGATCGCTTCCCGCTCGCGCCCGACCCGGCGTATCTTGTCCAGCGCTTCCTCTACTGTCATGTCAGCGGTGAGCCGAATATACTTGGGCGTCATGATCCGCCCCGCGGTCTCCGCCTCGTATCCCAACAAGAGGTTCAGCTGAGCACGCTCGGAGGGGGGCAGGGCCTCAACGAGCCGCTTGGTGATGGCAGCGGGCATCTCGTCCAACAGACGGGCGCGATCGTCGGGGGCCAGCTCGGCGAAGATGTCAGCAGCCTCTTCCTGGGTGAAAGAGGCGATCAGGTGTTGGCGCTGCTCCACGTCGAGTTGCTCGAAGAGTGCCAGAGCCCGATCCTTGTCCAGCAGACGAAAGACGGGCACCCGTCCTTGCGGCCGGAGGTTCTCAACCAGGGACCGCAGCTGGTCTATGTCGGCATCTGCCAGCATGGCTTTCAATGCCCGCATGTCGCCGGCTTCGAGATAGTCCTCAGCTTTGCTGTAGAGATCCATAGTCAATCTCCCTTCCATCAGCCAATATGCGCCTGCCCGCGCTTGCGTGAGAGCTTGAGGAGCACTTGTGGGCAGACCGGGCGCTCTGCGCCCTCGTAGACGGAGCTTCGCGGCGGGGACCAGACCGACACTGCAATACAATCCTACGTTGTCGACTCCGGGATGATACCATAATCTGCCTGCTCTGCAACCGGCCCGCGGGCCGTGGGAATGCCACGGTCTGCCCTGACGGCTGCTCCTTGCAGAGCGACGTCCCCCTGATTGGGGCGCTGCAGCGCCGCTGTCGTCATCGAGCAAAACCTCGGCAGACCAGCTGTAGCATGCTTCTTGAGCGGCACACCCCGGGCGACGGACCGCCGCATACCCAGCCACGCCCGGCGCTCCCGGCGGCCGTGGAACTTCCCGGGCAGTTGGGGCGTCTAGAGTATGCAGAGCTCGAATTCAGCTATTCAATGCACCGGTAGTGACGAGGAGAAGAGACATGGATGCCACCCGTTGGGCCGTCAGTTCCGTGACCCGTCTAGCTCGGCGCTTGCTGATGATCGCCGCTCTCGCAGCTTGCGTTCTGAGCGTCGCGCCACCAGCCCTCGCTGACGGGATCATCATCCCGGAGCCCCCGCCGCTCCCAGAGCCGCCTCTCCTGCGCGACACCTGGCTCACCATCCGCTACCACCGAGTCATGGTCTCCATTGAGGATCAAGTCGCGGTTACGCGTGTCGAGCAGGAGTTCGTGAACGAGCACGAGTGGGAGGCTGAGGGCACGTACGTCTTCCCCCTGCCCGAGGGCACCGCGGTCTCCGAGTTCACTATGTGGGTGGAAGGACAGCCGGTCGAGGGAAAGATTCTCGAGGCCGACGAAGCGCGGCGAATCTACGAGGACATCGTCCGGCGTCGGCGTGACCCGGCGCTGCTGGAGTACGTGGGCCGCAATGCCGTCCAGGCCCGCGTCTTCCCTATCCCGCCCGGGGGCTCCAGAAAGATCGAGCTGGAGTACACTCAGGTCCTTCCCGCCGACAAGGGTTTGGTGCGCTACGTGTATCCTCTCGACACGGAGAAGTTCTCCGCTCGCCCCCTGGAGGAATGCTCCGTCCGCGTTGAGGTCCGATCCGACGAGGCCATGCACGCCATCTACTCCCCCACGCATCAGGACCGCATCTTCGTCGAGCGAGACGGGGACCAGCGCGCTACCATCGGGTATGAGGAGACCGACGTGCTGCCGCAGCAGGATTTCGAGGTGGTGTACACCCTCAGCCACGAGGACGTCGGGTTGAACCTGCTGACGTACCCGGAGACCGTTGAGCGTGGCTTCTTCCTTCTCCTGGCCGCTCCCAGCGTGGAGGTGAGCGACGAGCGGGTCGTCCCGCGCGATGTGTTGCTGGTGCTGGACACCTCTGGCTCTATGGAGGGGGAGAAGCTTGGCCAGGCGAAGGACGCGTTGGCCTACGTGCTGCGGCACCTGAATGACCGGGACCGCTTCAACGTTATCGCCTTCTCCACTGGATTGAGCCAGTATGCCAGAGGCCTGCGCCCCGCATCGGAGGCGGACCAGGCCGTCGAATGGGTGCGCGGCCTCGACGCGGTCGGGGGCACGAACATCAATCGGGCGCTGCTGGAGGCCCTGTCTCTGTCCGGGCTCGAGGAGAGCGGCGATGAGCGTCCGACGGTGCTCATCTTCCTCACCGATGGGCTCCCCACCGAGGGGGTGACCGAGGTCGATCAGATCCTGGCCAACGTGGCCGCAGCGGCCGGGGGCAACGTGCGCCTGTTTCCCTTCGGGGTCGGGAACGACGTCAACACGGTACTCCTTGATTCCCTGGCCCAGGAGAATCGCGGCGCGACAGCCTATGTCCGCCCCCACCAGCGCATCGACGAGGAAGTGTCCGGGTTCTACGCCAAGATCAAGACGCCCGTCCTGACAGACACTGCCATCGACTTCGGCGGCGTGATGACCGAGGACGTATACCCCTATCCTCTGCCCGACCTATTCGCCGGATCCCAGCTGATCGTCACGGGCCGCTACCGGCTCCCGGATGGGCACACGGGTGCAGCTCGAGTCGTCCTCTCCGGGAGGGTCGATGGCGAGGGGCGGACCTTCGTCTACCCGGCCGCTTTTCCTACGGGTGACGGGGACGAGGTCGGGGCGATCGCCAGCTTCGTTCCCCGGCTCTGGGCCACGCGCAAGATCGGCCATCTGCTGACCCAGATTCGGCTCCACGGTGAGAACGAGGAGTGGGTCGAGGCCGTGGTCGACCTGAGCGTCCGGTACGGCATCATCACCCCTTACACGTCTTTCCTGATTGAAGAGGACGACATCCTCACCGAGGCCGGCAGGCAGAGCGCCGCGCAGAAGTTCCTGTCGACACCGGCTCCTGCCGTATCGGGCGCGCCGGCAGTGGAAATGGCGCAGGACGAGGCGAAGCTCCGCGCAGCGGACTCGACCGCCCCGTGGGCTGGGCATTCAGATCCCGCGACCGGGGACGCTGCGTCGCGCGTGTTCCGCCAGGTGGGGACGAAGACCTTTGTCCTGGAGGATGGCGTGTGGATCGACAGCGCTTTCAGAGCGGACGTCATGGGGACCGAGGTGATCGCTTTTGGCTCCCCCGCGTACTTCGACCTGCTGGTGGCCCAGCCGGCCTGGGGCAAGTACCTGGCGCTGGGAAGGCGGGTCATCGTCGTGGTCGATGGAGGCGATCCGCCTACGGTCTACGAAATCGTCGACCGGGGAGAGGAGCTGGTCCCTCTTGCACCGACGGAGAGCCCGGTAACTCCCACACCCGCGGGCGATTCGGCGGATCCGGGACCGACGACGCCGTCGCCCACGGGCGGCGGCAACACCCCGTCTGGCCAGTCGGGCGGGCTGTGCCCCGGGGCGATGGCGATGTCCGCCGTGGCACTGGCCTCGCTGGTCGCGTGGGGAAGCTGGCGCCGCTAGACTCCCCGCGGTTCGCCGCTACCGGCAGAGCCTGCCGCGTTTATCTGACGCAAGAAAAGACCCTGTCCCCCCAGAGAGGGGACAGGGGTTGCCCGTCGTGCGCGCCCAGATGCGGGGCTTCGCTCATCCCATCCGCTGCCAGGCTGCTTGGGTTCGCACGTCGTGACCGGGCCGCGGCTCCGGCTGCTCTCTCAGCCGCGGGCCATCGTCTGCTTCAGGTTCTCCAGGCTCCGCTCGACGGCGCGGCGCGTCCTGCGGCGTCTCACCAACGTGTCGGCGATGCGGCCCAGGATTCCTCGCGGCTCGTACTCCCAGACCAGCGTGATGCGGGTGCCCTCACCGCGGCTCGCGAATCTCCACTGCTCGCTGCCGTCCGCGAAGGGGCTGCTCGGGGCGGCGTCGATCACCTCGAGCTCCGAGCTGCTCGGGTAGCTGTATGCGACGAACTCGCCTTCCCAGCTAAACACCGGACCCCCCGCTGGCGGCCGGGCATCCACGCGGACCACTGTCCCTCTGCGGATGGGCTTGGGTGTGAGGACCTTGACGCGGGCTACCCGCTCGTCCCACTGCGGCCGCCGGTCCATGTCGTGACAGAACCGAAAGCTGCCACTCGGTCCTGCTGTCACGTCGATATGTGCCTCAATGCGCGGCATAGCCTCTTCCACGCCGCAGGCCGTCAGGTCCGCGGCTACCCCTGGCTCTCCTCGGGCTGCCAGCGCAGGATCAGCTCCCGCGCGGCTTTCACCTCATCAAGCCGACGGACGGGCGCCTTCAGCGGAGCCTCGCGGAGCACGTCCGGATCCTGCCGAGCCTCTGCCACGATCTGGAGCAGCGCCTCCGCAAAGGCGTCGAGCGTGTCCTTGCTCTCGGTCTCCGTAGGCTCGACCATCAGCGCTTCATCGACGATCAAGGGGAAGTAGACGGTGGGTGGATGGAAACCGTGGTCTATCAGTCGTTTGGCCACGTCCATCGTGTGGACGTCCCCGTCCTGCACGTCCTGGGGCGGACCGGCCAGGACGAACTCGTGCATGCAGACGCGGTCGTAGGGCAGCGGATAGGTCTCCTTCAGGCGCTCCTTGAGGTAATTCGCATTCAGGACGGCGTGATCCGCCATCCGACGCAGCCCTCTCGGGCCCAGCATGCGGATGTACGTGTAGGCCCTGACCATCATCGCGAAGTGGCCGTAGAACGTCTTGACCCGGCCAATGGTCTTCGGCGGCACCTCCAGCGTGAAGAACGGGAGCTCGTCCTCCGAGCGCGCCGGATCCACCTTCACCATCGGCCCCGGCAGGTAATCGACCAGCGCTGCCGCAGCGCCGACCGGGCCCGACCCCGGACCGCCGCCGCCGTGAGGCGTGCTGAAGGTCTTGTGAAGGTTGAAGTGGAGGACGTCGAAGCCGAGGTCGCCAGGACGGGCGACACCCAGCAGCGCATTCAGATTGGCGCCGTCGCCGTACATCAGGCCGCCGTGATCGTGGACCACGGCACAGATCTCCTCGACCTGTTTCTCGAACAGCCCCAGCGTGTTGGGGTTTGTCAACATCATGCCCGCCAGGCGCTCGCTGTGCTCTTCACAGGCCGCCGTCAGGGCATCCAGATCGACGTCCCCGAGTTCGTTGGAGGGGATTTCCACGACCTCCATACCGCTCATCGAGGTGCTCGCCGGGTTCGTGCCGTGGGCCGAGTCCGGGACTAGCATCACATCGCGGTCGGTGTCGCCGCGGTCGCGGTGGTAGGCGCGCATCATCAGCACGCCCGTCAGCTCCCCGTGGGCCCCGGCTGCTGGCTGCAGGCTCACCGCCGCGAAGCCGCCGATCTCCTCCAGGAAGCCCTGCAGCGAGTACATAAGGAAGAGCGCTCCCTGGACTGTCTCCTCGTCCTGGTAAGGGTGGAGATTCGTGAAGCCCGGAAGTCGAGCCAGCGCCTCGTTGATCTTGGGGTTGTGTTTCATAGTGCAGGAGCCGAGGGGATAGAAACCCGTATCGACCCCGTAGTTGATCTGAGATAGGTGCGTGTAGTGACGGATCAGGTCCCCCTCGCTGACTTCCGGAAGCGCCAGTTCCTCCCGCACCAGTCCCTCCGGCAGCTCCGCGCGCGGCACGTCGACGGCTGGCAGTGAGGCGGCGCAGCGTCCGGGGCTGGAGATTTCGAAGATCAATGGCCGGGTCACGATGTCACCTCCTCCAGGGCTTGTACCAGAGCATCGATCTCCCGGCGCGGGTTCATCTCTGTCACGCACAGAAGCGTGTGGTTTTGCAGGTCTGCGTAATCGCGACCCAGGTCGTAGCCGCCGAGGATGGCCCAGCCCGTAAGCAGGTCGTCGTTGATCTCCGCGACGGGCCTTGGGCACCGAACGACGAACTCCTTGAAGAAGGGTTTATCGCGCAGCACCGTGAAGCCCTCCAGGGCGTCGATCTGGTCGGCTGCGTAATGTGCCTTGTGGTAGCAGAGCTCCGCCACCTGCCGCATGCCGCATCTCCCCAGAGCAGCCATGTAGACCGCTGCTGCCAGGGCCATCAAGCCCTGATTGGTGCAGATGTTGGAGGTGGCTCGTTCGCGGCGAATGTGCTGTTCGCGAGTAGTCAGCGTCAGCACGAACCCCCGCTCACCGTCCGCGTCCACCGTCTGCCCCACCAGGCGGCCCGCTACTTTGCGCACGTGTTTCTTCTTCGCGGCGAAGAAGCCCAGGTACGGCCCGCCGAAGTTGAGGCCGATGCCCAGTCCCTGCCCCTCGCCAACGACGACGTCGGCCCCGAAGTCTCCTGGCGGCTTCAGCAGGCCCAGGGCGATGGGGTCGGCTGCGACGACGAACAGCGCGCCCGCTGCCTGCGCTGCCTCGCTGAGTCCGCTCAGATCCTCGAATCGGCCGAGGAAGTCCGGATACTGGACGATGAGACAGGCTGTGTCCTCGTCCAGGAGGCCGTCCACCCCCTCCGACCCCTCTGTGCTCTCCACGATTTTCACGTCCAACCCCTGGGTGTAGCCGCGAACGACGTCCCGGTACTCCGGGTGGACGAAGCGCGACATCACCACCTTCTTCCTCCGCATGCGGTGGACGTTGATGGCTGTGATCACCGCCTCGGCGGTGGCTGTAGCACCGTCGTAGTGCGAGGCGTTGGAGATGTCCATCCCGGTGAGCTCGCAGATCATCGTCTGATACTCGAAGATGGATTGGAGCGTCCCCTGGCTCACCTCGGCCTGGTACGGTGTATAGGCGGTATAGAACTCGCCGCGGCTGATGACGGCATCGACGACGGCGGGCACGTAGTGACGGTAGGCCCCTGCTCCCAAGAAGCAGGAAGCCTCCCCCGTGGTCAGATTGGCCTCCGCGAGAGACTCAAGCTCCCACCTCACCCCAATCTCGGAAAGGGCCGGCGGGAGCCGCAGCTCCGGAAAGCGTGCATGGTCCGGTACGTCTTCGAACAGCTTGTCGAGTGACGGGACGCCGATGCACTCGAGCATGGCCTCCCGATCGGCATCGCTATGGGGGATGTATGGCATATGGATCACCTCTCGAGCGTCGGGCGGGAAGAGTGAGACGGCGCTGTGCCACTTTTCGTCCGCCGTGCCTGGAGGTCTACCCCTCCTCTTCCTCAACGAACGCTTCGTATTCGTCAGCGTCCATCAAGTCTGCGAGCTCATCCGGGTCTGTCGGATCGAGGTGGATCGTCCAGCCATCCCCATACGGATCCTGATTGACCAGTTCCGGAGCTGTCTCCAGCTCCTCATTGACCGCGGTGACCTCGCCGCCCACCGGCGCATACAGGTCGGAGGCTGCTTTCACCGACTCGACGACGCCATAGGGCTCACCCGCATCCAGGACGTCCCCCACCATCGGCAGCTCCACGTACACGACGTCGGACAGAGATTCCTGGGCGTGGTCGGTGATACCGCATACGACCTCGCCGTCCTCCAGCCGTCCCCACTCGTGGCTCTCGGTATAGCGTGCTTCGCGATCCAGTTTCATTGTCACACTCCTTTTCTTTGAATAGTGGTTGTGTTGCAGGGCTCTTCTGGTTCCGATGCGCCCCCAGGAGCGAGGATGTGAACCTCGCGGTCCGGGCATGAGGACAAGGCGGGGACCCGGGGCGCTCTATCCGTTCACCAGACGTCACGAACGAGTTCGAGTGGGCGGTATAGGACTCGAACCTATGACCTCCTCCTTGTAAGGGAGGCGCTCTGACCAGCTGAGCTAACCGCCCACAGCGAGCTGACCAGGGTTCATTATACTAGGAAAGCGGGCTTCGTCAAAGCTAGAGGCGCGGCAGGACGATCGACTGCTGGCGCTGGTACTTCCCCTTCTTGTCCGCGTAGGAGGTCTCGCACTCCTCGTCGCCCTGGAAGAAAAGCACTTGCGCGATTCCCTCATTGGCATAAATCTTGGCGGGGAGAGGTGTTGTGTTGCTGATCTCCAGGGTCACGAAGCCCTCCCATTCGGGCTCAAAGGGCGTCACGTTGACGATGATGCCGCATCGTGCATAGGAGCTCTTGCCGACGCACACCGTCAGCACGCCTCGGGGTACGCGGAAATACTCGACGGTGCGCCCCAGCGCGAAGGAGTTGGGCGGAATCACGCACACCTCGCCCTGAAAATCGACGAACGATTCGTCGTCGAACGCTTTCGGATCCACGACGATCGACTTGCTGGACTTCAGCTCTGCCAGGGCGCGCGAGGCGGCGCTACGCTGTCGCCTCAGATAGGGCAGCACCTGCGACAGGACGCACTGAACGTCGGCGGCCTTCGTGATTACCAGAGAGCATGTTCCGTCCCTGGACTCCCGCAGCTGTCCCGTGCTGATGGTGATCTGTAACCGCTCCAGCAGCCCGCGATCGCTCTCGCCGAAGGTGAGGGCCAGCCCCCTCTTACCGTCGGCGCTGGATAGCTCGTATCCGATGTCCCCGTCGGCATCCAGCAGGCCTGCCACGTAGGCCGACTGCACGTCGGAGAGCTTGGCGGCCGTCACCTCCGGCTGGAAGATCTTGAACTCATCGGCGACGCGGATGTCGTAGCCGTAGGACGAGAGCCCGTAGGAGATGACGCCGTCGCTCACCTGCCCATCCACGAACGGCTCGACCATCCCCTGCTCCGTGGCCAGCTTCCGAATCCAATGATCAGGCTTAAGTCCCATGTCGTTTGGCTCCTGGTTGACTCGTGACCGGCGTTTTCACATCCGCTCCGGCGCGGTGACGCCCAGCAGGCTCAGGGCCCGGGCCAGCGTCAGGCGGGCCGCCCGCGCCAGCATAAGCCGGGCCCGCGTCTGCTCCGGCGCCTCCTCGGCTACGACGCGGCAGTCGCGGTAGAATGCGTGGAAGTCCGAGGCCAGCTCCTGGGCGTAGAAGGTGAGGCGGTGGGGGGCCCGTTGTTCCGCCGCGTGCGCCACGACCTCAGGAAGCTCCAGCATCTTGCGGATCAGGGCTTGCTCGCTCTCGTGGGTGAGCAGGGAGACATCGCCCTGCTCACCCAGGTCCCAACCCTGTTCAGCGGCGTAGCGCAGGATGCTGCAGATCCGCGCGTGCGCGTACTGCACGTAGTAGACGGGGTTCTTTTCCGACTGCTCGACCGCCAGGTCGAGATCGAAGTCGATGGTGGCGTCGACGGTGCGCGTTAACAGCAGGAAGCGGATCGGGTCCGGTCCTACCTCGTCGATCATCTCGCGCAGCGTCACAAACTCGCCGGCTCGCTTAGACATGCGCACGTCCTCGGTGCCGCGTTTCAGGTTTACCATCTGGTAGAGGATGATCTCCAGCCGGTCGGGGTCGAGACCCAGCGCCTTGGCTGCCGCCTTGACCCGGGGCACGTCGCCGTGGTGATCGGCCCCCCAGACGTATATCGCCCGGTCAAACCCGCGCTCCACCAGCTTATTCCAGGCGTAGGCGATGTCCGAGCCCAGGTATGTCGGCCGCTCGTCCGGGTCCGGGATCACCTCTGCCGAGCGAATGACGACGGCGTCGTCATCGAGGTCGGGCGACGTGAACCAGACCGCCCCGTCGCGCTCCGTGATATATCCCTCAATTCGCAGCTTCTCTATCGTACGTTCGAACAGGCCGGACTCATAGAGGCTCTTCTCGTGGAACCAGGTGTCAAAGGTCACCCGCAGGACCGCCAGATCCGCGCGTGCCTCTTCAAGGACGCGCTCGATGCCCATCTCGCCCAGCGCTTCGATGGCGTTCCGGCGCCTGGTTTCAAGGTACCGCCGCCCATACCGATCGGCGAACTCCTCCGCCATCTCGGCCACGTAGTCGCCGTGGTAGCCGTCCTCGGGGAACGGCTCGTCCTCACCCAGCGCCTGAGCGTAGCGCGCGTAGAGGCTCTCGCCGAACTTGCGCACCTGGGAACCGGCATCGTTGACGTAGTATTCGCGCTCCACCTCGAAGCCCGCGGCGTCCAGGACGCTCGCCAGCGTGTCTCCGATGACGGCATTTCGTGTAGAGCCGACGGTGATGGGGCCCGTGGGGTTTGCGCTGACGAACTCCACCTGAACCCGCTCTCCTTTGCCCAGGTCGATCTGGCCCCACTGGTCGCCGGCGTCGAGGACCACCTGCGCCTGGGTTGTGAGCCACGACGAGTCGAGAGTGAGGTTGATGTATCCCGGGCCGGCGGTCTCGACCTTGCCGATGAAAGGGGCGTCCGGGAGATGCTCCACGATGCGGGTGGCAACAGCGCGCGGCGCCATCCTCGCCTCTCCCGTGAGCTGCAGGCAAATCGGGGTGGCGTAATCGCCGTGCACCGCCTGGCGAGGGCGTTCCACGCTGACGTGTGGTACGGGGAAGGGGGGCAGCGCGCCCTCTGTCTGCGCGGCTCCGATCCCCTCCTCAATCAACGCTGCGACCCGGTCGCGAATTAGCTCTGTCACTGGAATCTCCTATCGATGGGCTACTCGTCGTTGTGCGTGCGGGCGACCGGGCGGTCGCCCAGTTGCAGGGCTGTCCGAAACCAAGCCGCCATCCGCTGGCGATCCGCAGGGGGCTGGAACGAGGCTCCCGCCGCGCCCGCGATGGTCCGCTTGATCTGGTCCAGCGTGATGCCCATGGCCGACATCGCGACCCAGTACTCATCGGTGAGCGTGGTGTCGCTGATACTGGGATCGTCGGTGTTGATGGAGACCGAGAGCCCCAGGGCCAGCATCTCCGGCAGGGGATGGTGCCAGAAATCGCGCACCACTCCTGTCTGGACGTTGCTGGTCGGGCATACCTCTAGCGCCACGTCCCGCTCCCGAATCAATCTCAGGACGTCGGGGTCGTTGACAGCTCGTACCCCGTGTCCAATGCGCTCCGCGTACAGACGCTCTATCGCTTCTGCAACGTTCTCTGGGCCGCCGACCTCCCCGGCGTGCACGGTGACGTGGAGTCCCTCCCTACGCGCTCGCCGAAACAGCTCCGTAAACCGGGCAGCCGGGTGCTTCCTCTCGTCACCGGCCAGATCCATACCCACGACTCCGTGGTCCATGTGGGCAAGGGCCACCTCCAGAAGCTCCGTCGCGGTGTTCAATGCCTCGTCACGTCCGATTTGGACGATCAGGTTTGCGCGGATGTCCCGATCCCGTTGGGCTTCCCTGACGGCATCGCAGACCCATTCGGTCACCGCCACCAGGGAGAAGGCGCGGCTGTGGGCCAGTGCCGCCGGGTTGAAGCGCAGCTCCAGGTACCTGACGTTATCTTCGGCCGCGTCTGTGACTGCCTCGTAGGCGACCCGTTTCACGGCCTCCCTCGTGGGGTAGAAGCGCCGCAGGAACTCGAACTTCTCAATGAAGGGCTGGAAGCCCGCCTGGCGCCCGTTCACCGTGGCCAGGGGCCGTAGATCCTCAATGGCGTATCCTGGCAGGTCAATGTCGTGCTTCCGCGCAATCTCGGCCAAGGTACGGAGCCTCAGGGAGCCTTCCAAGTGACGGTGGAGGTCGATTTTCGGCAGGGCGTGTAGTTCAGACTTGGTGTTGGCGTTATCACTCATCAACGCTGACTCGTGGACGATTCTCGGCCGGTGAGCGTGACTCGGTAGATCAAGAATCCCTCGCAATCGCTCTCACCAGACCCGGAGATGCTGCCGGGGGATTATCGGATTTCGGCTGCGGACATCGACTGCCGAACTGAGGCCACTCGAAATCATCTTCACTGAATGGGGGAGCTGCCCGGGCTCTCGAGCGTGTCTGCGCGGGACCGACCGTGTGTTGGCGCTGCCTCCTACTCAGCTCCCTGTCTAACAATCCATCCCCAGTAGTACCAGACCAGCAGCAGATCGAGCGTAGCCCCCACGGCGAGAGGGATGTGGAACGTCACCAGTGGAAACCACGGTTCTAACAGGATGGGGAGCGCGTGTTTGGGCGCCAGGTTGGCCGTGCCCTGGATCGCCTGACCCATCGCTGCGATGATCATCAGGCTGTTCGCCACCCAGAACCAGCGGTGATGCTCGGCCTTCTTGGCCACGGCGTTCAGCCGCTGACTCAGCGCGCCGAAGATTGAGCTCAGATACACGATCGACAACACGCCGATGGGGCTCAGAGGAACGGTGATAACGGGCACTAGCGCTCCCCAGTCATCAACGACGCTAGACGGCTGCTGAACAGGAACAGCAGAACCCCCCCGCCAAACAGCAGCAGATCCCCAACAGGTGATCCGGCGAAGTTGAGGTCGGTCCGGAGGTACCAGAGCACACCGGCAAACAGCAACGCTGTGGGAAGCAGTAAGAAGCGGTGGCCCACCTGTTTCTTTGACGCTCGCTCATAGAAGCTGGCGATGCGCCACAGGAAAAACAGCAGTACCCCAATGGCGATCCAGGCGTACGCGGCCAGGACGTACTTAGCGATCTCTAACGGCATTTTCCATCACTCTTCCAGAGGCCCGCCTGTCTCAGGAGAGCATCGCCGCGCCGACGGATCTCAGCGCCGGACGAAGGCCTCCAGAAACGAGTCGGCCATGCGTGTCGGGCTGCCGCTCATAATCCCCTCTCTCCCCTCGAACGGGTCCAGGACCTCCACGCCTCGCGACGTGATCTCGCACTCCAGGATCCTTTTGTCGTGATCGCTGCCCCGCATCTTGAGCACGAGCACGGCCTTGCGCACGGTGCTCTCGATCTCGACGTAGCGGAGCAGGATGTAGCTGTCCACCATAAAGGCCAGACCGGCGCCCGTTCCAATGCCATCGCCCAGCAGCGCCAGGCTCTCCCGGGTAAGCATGGACGTCAGTCCTTCTCGCTTCAGGCCGTTGATGAAGCTGTATGCGGTGCGGCGCAGCTCCGTTGGATCTTGCCCCAGGCGCTCGAAGTGGGAGAGGCTGTCGACCAGGATCCGCCGTGCGCCAATCTCCTGCACCAACCGCTCGATGGATCCGCCGGCTACCTCCAGCCCGGCCATGCCCACCTCCGGGCTCGTCATCACCACCCGCAGCATCCCGTCGTGCTCCAGCTGTCGAAAGTCCCAACCGAAGGTAGAAGCGTCCCGGTAGTAGTCCTGAGGAAACTCCTCGAAGGTGAGTATCAGCCCCGGCTCGTTGTGGGCCACGATGCCGTGGTAGATGAACTGCATGCCCAGCGTGCTTTTGCCTGTTCCCGGTGCTCCCTCCACCAGGGTGGCGGTCTGAGGTAAGAGACCTCCCATCAACATGTCATCCAGGCCCGAGACACCTGTTTTCACTCTTTTCATCGCAGACCTCCGCTTGTACTCGCTCTCAAGTCCCGGACACTATACGGTGCCCCGGATGATGTGGTAGATGGCTTTGACCCGGAACTGACGATCATCGGAAGCCTCGACGAACTCGTCAAGAAGCTCTCTTAGCTCAGGATCTTCAGTCAGCGAGTAGACGGTCATATCCCCAAGTTCGCTCTCCACGAGCACACCGCTTTCTGCCAGCTCAGCCAAATCATCGCGGATAGCCTGGTCGGTGCGGCCGGCGTAGCGCGCGATGTTCCGGGCTGTGTCTGTCGTATAGGGATTATCGTGGAAGAAGCGAATAAGGTCCCACTTCACAAAAGAGTCGATCGTTTCTCGCAAGAACCTGAGCAGCCGCGGGTCCATATCGGCCATGAGCCGGCCTGTCAGATCAGTTTTCAACTCATCCATGTGTTCCTCTTTGTCCACGTCCGGTCACGTGCTGCCTCAATCAGGTCATCTATGATGACCGCGCCGCTGCAGCTCGCGCCCGCCTTGCTTGCTCGTCCTTGCGCAGGTGACAGTGTTTGTACTTCTTCCCGCTGCCGCACCAGCACGGATCGTTTCGCCCCAGATCGGAGTCTGGGCGCACGCCGTCCTCCTGTCCTGGCTGGCTCTGCGTCGCCGCTCCTCTTGGGCGTGTCGCGCGAGCCGCAGCGGTAGCCGGCTTTGTCACCTGTGGACGACCGGTGTGCAACGTCCGTTGTCTCGTTGGTGGCACGAGACGCTTCGGGAGCAGATAGACCGACCGCGCTACCCGGCGCTCAATGCTGGCCAACAGATTCTGGTACATCTCGTGTGCCTCTGTCCGATACGCTACCAGCGGATTCTGCTGCCCGTATGCTCGCAACCCAATGCCCTCGCGCAGGTCGCCCAGGTCGGTCAGATGGCGCACCCAGAGGCTGTCGACGGCCTGGAGCACCAACTGCCGATCGCGGAAGACGCGATACGTGTCGACAAACGCCTCTTGGACGGCAGCCTGCAGCGCATCCGGGAGTTGGTAGATTGGCTGTCTGGCTTCGTGCTCGCTCGAATCCTCTTCCAGCAGCTCGATCACCCGTTGGTAGACCTGACGTTGGGCCGGCTCGGTGCTCTCTTTCAACGCTTGCAGCGATACGTTCTCGCGCACGGCCTGCTCGTGGACCCGGAGCCCCACGGCCTGGTTGACCTCCTCGTAGGCCTGCTCGGCAATACCTACCAGCTCCTCCTCCATCTCAGCGGGCTGGAGGTCCTGCCAGCGTTGCCAGTCCAGATCCTGGGCGATGGGGAGAAACGTTCTCAGCTCTGCCTGAAGGCCCCGCAGGTCCCAAGCCTCGGGATAGGGCCCGGGGGTGTGGTCCTCCACGACGCGGCTGATCTCGCCTTGCACCATGCGGAGCACCTGGTCCTGCAGATCGTCGGCCTCCAGCACCTGCCGACGCTGCTCGTAGATGACGGTGCGCTGCTTGTTCACCACGTCGTCGTACTCCAACACGTGCTTCCGGATGTCGAAGTTGTATCCCTCCACCCGCTGCTGGGCCGACTCGATGGACTTGTCGAGCCAGGGGTGTTCCAGCGGCACGTCTTCCTCCACGCCCAGCCGATCCATCATCGACTTCACCCGCTCGCCGCCAAAGCGGCGCATCAGCTCATCCTCCAGCGAGATGTAGAAGCGGGACGAGCCGGGATCGCCCTGCCGGGCGCAGCGACCGCGGAGCTGATTGTCGATCCGTCGTGCCTCGTGACGTTCCGTGCCGAGGACGTGCAGCCCGCCCCGCGCCACCACCCGCTGACGGTCGGCGCTGCAGTCCGCCACTGCTTGCGCCAGGACTTGTGTCCACGGCTCGTCGTAGACCTGTGCTGCATCCTCCCCGCCGCGTAACAACTCGAGGGCGTGGTTCCAGGTCGCTTGATTCACCTCCGTGAGGTCGTACCCCTCCTTGCGGAGCTGCTGGCGCGCCACGCCTTCCGCGTCTCCGCCCAGCTTGATGTCCACGCCGCGGCCGGCCATGTTCGTGGCAATCGTCACCGCGCCGGGCTGGCCGGCCTGAGCGATGATCACCGCCTCCTGCTCATGGTGCTTCGCATTGAGCACCTGATGCTCAATGCCGCGCCGCTTCAGCATGCGCGACAGGCGTTCCGACGTCTCGATGGCAACGGTGCCCACCAGCACGGGCCGCTCTTGTTCGTGAAGCTGGGCGATCTCGTCCACGACGGCACGGAACTTGGCTCGCTCGTCGGCGTGGATCACGTCTCGGAGGTCGAGCCGTTTGAAGAAGCGCCGCTCTTCGCCCTGCACCGGCTCGTAAGTGGTTACCTTCGTGTCGACCCGGCCGTTCAGGACTCCGGCGAAAGTGACCTCGTCCAACTCCTCCACCCGCCGCTCGTGAGTCTCCAGGTCGCCGTACGTGGCCCGATACTCGACGTTCGTCGGCAGGACCACGACATCCATGTCGTAGATCTTCTGGAACTCCTCTTCCTCCGTCTTGGCGGTGCCGGTCATCCCGGCCAGCTTCTCGTACATCCGGAAGTAGTTCTGGAATGTAATCGTGGCGTAGGTCAGGCTCTCACGTTGTACCGTGACGCCCTCTTTCGCCTCGATCGCCTGGTGGAGGCCTTCCGAGAAGCGCCGCCCGTACATCAGCCGGCCGGTGAAGTCGTCGACGATGATCACCTCGCCGTTCTGGACGATGTAGTCCCTGTCGCGCTGGAAGACGACGTGAGCGCGCAGCGCGTTGTCCAGATAGGGGAGCATGTGAGCGTGCTCGGGATCATAGATGCTCTCGCCCGGCCCGACCATGGGCACCATCGCCTCGACCTTCTCCACTCCCCGCTCGGTCAGCGTGACGTTCTTTGTCTTCTCTTCCAGGGCGTAGTCGCCGTCCGGCGCTTCTTCCTCCACGCTCTTCGGACTGCTGGGCTCCAGCTGACGCACCACTTGAGCGAAGCTGCGATACAGGTGCGACGGCTCCTCGGCTGGCCCGGAGATAATCAGAGGCGTGCGGGCCTCGTCGATGAGGATGTTGTCCACCTCGTCAATGATGGCGTAACGGAACCCCCTCTGCACGCATCGGCTCAGATCCTGAACCATATTGTCGCGCAGGTAGTCGAATCCGAACTCGTTATTGGTGCCGTACGTGACATCGGCCTGGTACGCATCGCGACGGCCCACCGGCCGCAGGCTGAGGAAGCGATCATCGTCCGAGGGGTAATCCGGGTCGTAGAGAAATGACCCTCTGTCGGGATCCGCAGCCGCCGATTGGATAACTCCCACGGAGAGTCCAAGGGCGCGGTATATGGGCCCCATCCACTGCACGCCCACCTTTGACAGGTAGTCGTTTGGCGTGACGAGATGTGCGCCTCTGCCGGCCAGCGCATTCAGGTACAACGGCGCTGTCGCGGCCAGCGTCTTTCCCTCACCCGTCTTCATCTCCGCGATCTTGCTCTCGTGCAGCACGATGCCGCCGATCAACTGCACGTCGTAATGGCGCAGTCCGATGGTCCGCTTGGCCGCCTCGCGGACGGCGGCAAAGGCCTCAATGAGCAAATCGTCGAGCGCCTCCCCGCGCGCCAGCCGCGCCCGAAACTCATCCGTCTTCGAGCGAAGCTCCCCCCTGCTCAGCGCTGCGAACTCAGGCTCGAGCGCGTTGATGCGCTCGACCTGCTGCTGCATCCGGGCGATTTTCTGCCGGTCAGACTCGCCGACCAGCTTGTCTATCAATCCACGCAACATAAGAACAACTTCCTAGCTCTGTGCAAACCGTTAACTATCCATTATACTCTCAG
>CAYVCX010000005.1:0-26409 GCA_964450435.1 uncultured Anaerolineales bacterium | reverse complement strand
AGCTCTGTGCAAACCGTTAACTATCCATTATACTCTCAGACCTCGCACACGCAAGCAGGGGAGGACCCCTCCCCCAACTTGGTTATCCGCTCTCCATCAGCCGGTCCTCACCCCGGCTCCGGCTCCAACAGACTCGATTGATCCGCGCCGTCCGCATTCGAGCTCTCCGGCAAGCCAAGGAATTGACACCGGCGAACCCGATGATACACTTCATCCGATGAAGACAGAAACCTCATCCCCTGTTCTGCTGGTCGCCGCGCGCTGGCAGACCCGCTCCCTCCTGGCTGCGCAGATCGGGGAGGTGTCGCAGAGGGACGTCGTCTCCGCGCCCGGGGTGAACCAGGCTCTCAAGCTCATTAAACTCGCCGGCGTCAGTCCGGCGTTACTGCTGGTGGACGCCGGTCGGCAGGTTACCCGCGAGGACGTCGAGCGCCTGATGGACGCCGTGAGACGGACGCCCGTCGTGTTGCTGGTCAGCGGCCTCCGCCGCAAGACCTTCGATTCTCTCCGCGGCCGCAGCGCGGCCTATCTCGTACGGCCCGTCTCCGTCGGTGAAGTGGCACAGACCGTCAGCCGGCTCTTGAGCGATCCAGATGCCTAGCCGCTCCAGGACCGTCTGCGCCCTTCGTTTCTTCCCACGCCCCTCCGCCCCCCGCTCTAGTCGTCCCAGTCGGCGCGATACACCACCATCGTCTCCCCGCCCGTGATCGTCCTCCGTTCCACACTCACCCGGTGCACCGGGGTCAACAGATCGCTCCGCTGCGCCAGGGTCGGGAACCACTCCGGGAAGATGATGACGTAATCCACCCTCCGCTCCGCCATGAGCTCCATCAGCCGCGACGTCGGATCCGGCCCGCGCAGTATGGGCACCACCTCCGGCGTCACCAGCCCGGCCAGATCGACCACCTCGCGCTGCGATAGATAGGTGATGGCGCCGATGTCGTTCAGCGCCAGGACCGCGTCGGGTGGCGTGTGCTCTGCCACCCACTCGCCCAGCGCGACGTGCATCTCATTGATGTTGTTCACGTTCCAGGCGAACTGGCGCGCCATCGTGGGGAGCCGCCAGGCCGTCCCGCCCACCACCAGTAGCGCTACCAGTGCGCCCAGGGCCCGCTGGGAGCCCGGCCACCGCCAGCCGCGCCTTCGCGCCAGCCTCCGTGCCTCCAGGAGGCCGGTGACCCCGATGGCTGCGTTGCACGGGATGAGCGGCATCAGGTAGCGTCCGTGCTGATAGAGGGTGGCGTGCAGGAACGCGTAGACCAGCGGCAGTCCTGCTGCCCATGTGCTCAGCAGGCGGGCGGGCCCAAATAGCGCCCCGATCCCCAGCACGAAGAACGGAAGCATCACCGCATTGTCCAAAATCAGGTAGCGGGCGCTCAGGCTGAGGAAATCAATGCTCGGGCGGAAGCTGAGCGTTGCCTTCGCGCTGAACGTGTTGGGCAGGAGCTGACCTGCTGTGTGGAGCGAGAAGATGAGCGTCGGCAGAACCAGCCCCGCAAAGAGGCCCACTCCGGGCAACAGCCGTGCCGCCTGCGCGCGGAGACTGGCGACCGGAGAGCCGGAAGCGAGTGCGCGGAGCCCGTGGTCAGCCAGTGCCAGCGCGAATAGCAGGTACCCCTCGGGGCGGGCGAGGGCCGCCAGTCCAAAAAGCGCCGCTGTCCGCAGCCGATAGCGCCCCGCGTGACGGTCGCGCAGATGGCCTAGGATTGCCGCCAGGCTCAACGCCGTGAATAGACACGTCTCGAGCGCCGAGAGTCCGGCCCACGCCATGCGTCCGTTGAGGGCAACCAGGGCCCCGGCCAGACCGGCGGCCCAGCGCCGGCCTGTCAACTCCCTCGTCAATACGTAACTCCCCGCGACTGTCAGAAGGAAGCAGACCGCGCTCAGCAGCTGGCCGGCCAGTGGGAACCGACCGCCTATAGCGTACCCGCCGGCCAGCAGGACGGTCCAGAGGGGCGCGGTAGAGCCCGCTGTTGGCTGCCCTGGGTTGTATGCGAAGCCGTCGCCGCGTGCCAGGTTTCGCGCGAACTGGAAATGGATCCACGCATCGTCCAGCGGGACGCCCCTTGACAGGCTCCGGAGCCCGCCGCTCTCGGCCTCAACGAGCCCCGAGGCGGTGAGCGCAAAGGCACCCAGGACCAGGCACCCGAGCACCAGCAACCCGGCCAGCCAGGGCCAGTCTCGATGATACAGAGACGGATCGACCCATCTGCTGTGTGGGGCGGGAGGTCTGGGATGCGGTCTGCGGAGTTCGCTGTGGCTCACAGCCTGCCTCGATGCGTTCTCGTGTCGGCGAGGAGGCTCGCGCCGTCGACCGGGGTTGCCGACTTCGGCGCCCAGGCGTCCCCGCCCATCGCCTGCCGCTACCCGAGCTCCAGCTTGAGCCGTGTGTGGCCGATGGCGATGACGTCGCCAGCGGTCACCAGGGTCGCTTCCGCGACGGGGCTTCCGTTCAACCTCGTTCCGTTGCGGCTGTTCTGGTCCTCCAGCCACCACTGGCCCTCACGCCAGGTAAGCAAGGCGTGTCGAGATGAGGCATAGGAGTCGGGGATGACTACGGTGTTGCGCGGCGAGCGGCCGATCGAGCTTACAGGTTGGAGGGGGAACGTCGTCCCAGCCGGGGGCCTATTGTCCTCCTCAGCGATCCCCTGAAGCAGGACCAGTCGCCCTTGCGGGCGCGCCGCCCGACGCTCGGCGGGAGCGCTCCGCAGATCTCGCCAGAGGATCAGCAGGACCGCTCCCAGGAAGGCGTACAGCAGACCGGCCACGACGAGGCGAAGGACCAGGAGCAGGACATCCATCGGGCGTCAGGCGCTGTCACTCATCGGCTTTGACCTGTTGCATCGTCTGAGTATCGTTGTCGGTTGGCAGCGGGATTGGGGTGGGGGGATCCTCTCCGTAGACGACGTCGACGCCGGCGAATGAGATCACGTCCCCCGAGTGGAGAACGCATTCCTCCACCGGGTAATCGTTGATACGCGTACCGCCCGAGCTGTCGAGGTCGTGGAGGACGTAATGACCGTACCGGTGGCGCAGTTGAGCGTGATACCGGGACACCCGGGGATCATCGATGATCACGTCATTGTCCAGGGCGCGGCCGACGGAGACCACCGGTTCCAGGAGATCGACGTGACGCCGGCCCTCCAGGATCAGGAAGGGGCGTCCCTGCGGTCCCTCAGAGGCCGGATCCTCGCCCTCCGGATCTTCGACCGCCTCCATTTGCCGCGTTCCGTTGCCGGTCTCCGTCTCGCCCGGTGCCCAGCGTGCGTCGACGCGCACCTCTCGCGGTGCGACGGCCTCATCCGGCTCGATGTGGACCACAGGAGGCGCGGGCAGAGCCAGATCGGCATCCGACACCAGCTCCGAGATGCGCCGCGCCAGCGCCTCTTTCGCCTTTTTCTCGGCGGTATCTCCTTCGTCGGCTGAGGAAGGCATCAAGGCCCCGTAGTCCTTGGGATTCAGAAAGACCCGGTAATGCGTTGGCGCCTGGGCGACTCCGCCGCCGGTACACATCTGATGCTCTTCGATGGCCCGCTCGAGATGCGCGGCGACCTTCATCGGTGAGAGCCGGTCCGCAAAGAGGCGGGCGAACGTGCCCTCCACCAGCTGTTCGGCCAGATTCTCAAATTCATCGATCTTGTTCATGCCGGGGATTATAGTGGGGCTCGTCGAAACTGCAAATGGACCGCCCGGCGGGCCCAGCTCGTGCTTGCCGCCCGACTCAACCCGACCTGCGCTTCAACAGCGCCTCGTATAGCGCTTCGATGTCATCCACCATCTTCTGCGCTCCGAACTGGTTCACCATCTCCAGGCCCGCTGCGCCCATCTGGCGCGCGAGGTCGGGATCGTCCAGCAAGTTCAACAGTGCGTCGGCCAGCGCCGGCGGATCCCCGGGTGGAGTCAGCAGGCCATTCACGCCGTGGCGGACCGCCTCCGCGGTCCCGTCCACGGCCGTCGCTGCGATAGGCAGGCCCGCGGCCATCGCTTGGGGCAGCACCCGCGGCAATCCTTCCCACAGGGAGCTGAGCGCGAACACGTCGAACGAGTGCATAAGATCGGGCACGTCCCGCCGCAGCCCCGTGAGATGCACCCGCTCGGTTAAGCCATGCGCCGCTATCTGTGCCTCCACCTCCCCGCGCAGCGGCCCGTCGCCGACGATCACGAAATGGACCTCGCGGCGGGCTTCCGCCACTGCTGCTGCTGCCGTGACGAAGTCGAGAGGCGCCTTCTGCCGCGACAGGCGCGTGACAGTGCCCACCACCGGCGCGTGGTCCGGGATGCCCAGCTCGTCCCGCACCGCCCCGGGCGGGCGGCTCGGCTGCCTGAAGCGTTCCAGATCAATGCCGCTGCGGATAGCGATGTACTTGTCGGCGGTCGCGATGCCGTCTGCCAGGCCCTGCTCCATGTTGAGGGGGGACACCACAATCAGCTTGTCCGTGACCGAGGCTGTCAGCCGCTCCAGAAGTACAAACGAGCGGCGGGCCAGCGGATGCTGCCGCTCGTGGTGGCTCCATCCGTGGACCGTGTGGACGATGATCGGTCGTTCGCCACGGAGCCCGGCCAGCCAGGCCGCCCAGCGCCCCAGGATCCCGGCCTTCCCGGAGTGAGTGTGGACCAGGATGTAGCGCCCGCGCCGTATGCGGCGGTAGAGGGCGTGCAGCGCTCGCACGTCCTTCAGCGGATTGATCTCGCGTACGAGCGATGGCTCGATGGTCAAGGGCACGCCGCGCTCCCGGACCTCCTCGATGAGGCTCCCCTCGGGGCCGGTCTGCGGGCCGCTCATGACGGCGACGGCGTACCGCTCGGGATTCAGGAGATCGGCGGTGAGCATCGTATTCTCCTGCGCGCCGCCGACGATCAGGCGGGTGATGATGTGGAGGACGGGGAGCTCATTCATCGGTCCGGTATCCATGCCAGCAGCGTCTCAATCTCTGCCATACGCAGAAGAAAGGACCGGGCTGTGTCGCGTCGCCGAGGGCGGTGAAGCCCTTGCGCTCGCAGGAGCGACCGAGCTGCGAGCCTCGACAAGTCTTCGCACGCGTCGTGCGGACTGGGAATGGCACGGGCTGGGGATTGCAGGTGTGCCGCATCGTTTGGCGGTCGCCCCAGGCGTCCGCTTCCCGATGGGCCCTGGTGGTGGCAATGCTTTCCGTCTCGCCTTTCACGTTGGATGTCGATACGGCCTGGACTGTCCCGGTCCGTCCGGTCCTCATCTCCGGTTTCGTGCCCAAGAAAGCAGTCGCTCAACTCCGCAGAATCCAGCCCCGGCTACAGGAGCGGGGAGAAGACGCCACGAGGCCGACTGGATCGATTTCGCTGCCTCTCGCCCAAGGGCGACGTCTCTGGGTGAACTATCACGACGCCGCCCCCGGCCGGGGACGGATCCAAGAACGAAGGCGTCGGACCTATGGAGCCCGGCGCCTGCCCCCTCGGCGGTCGCGCGCTCCGCCCGCTCTCTCGCCGGCTCGGGCCTCCAGCACCAGCCTGCGCCTGTAGCACTATGCCACCACCCTTCCGCGATGCCGCCGGTGAGTATACTGCTCTTGCCGCCTGTTCACAAGTACGAGCCAGGACTTCAGCCGCGGTGGAGATTGAGTCACTGATTGGCCGCCGCACCGCCATGCCCCATCTATGCGCAGCCCTCCGTCGGGCGCTGTTTCCAACTCACCAGGTTCTGTGGTATCATTGTAGGGTGTGTGACACTGCGAGCCGGACCGAGAGGGGCGCCGCCGGGGCCTGCACTCGCCCGGTGACGGCTGGCGACGGACTCCTGTGCCGCTCGGGGCCCTGTCCGCTCCAGGCTCAGTAACCGCGAGACGATGAGGAGCAGCCATGGCGATCACCTTCCTGCACGCGGCCGACTTCCACCTCGGCTACCGGCAGTACGGCTCCGACGAACGCTTCGACGATTTTAGCAAGGCGTTCCTGCACGTCGTGGGCGAAGCCCTGGACCGGGGCGTAGACTTCGTCCTTCTGGCGGGCGATCTATTCGAGAAGCGTCGAGTCGACCCTATGGCGATGCGCGTGGCCATCGAGGGTTTGCAGCAACTGCGCGACCGCGACATCCCCGTACTGGCCGTCGAGGGGAATCACGAGCGCTCCTACTACCGCGATCAGTACACCTGGGTCGACTTCCTCGACGCGATGGGGTATCTCCAACTCCTCGATCCCCGCTTTGAAGGGGGGCGGGCGGTGCTGGAGCCCTGTGGGGGTGAACGCGGCGCCTACGTCGATCTGCCGGGAGGCGTGCGCGTCTACGGCTTGCGTTACTACGGTGCCTCGACCGGTAAGGTCTTCGGCATGTTCGCCGATGCCGTGGCCGGAATGGATCATCGCGACGTGTCCTTTACCATTCTGATAGCCCACGCCGGTCTCGAGGACCAGCTGCCCCACTACTCCGGAACCTTGACGTACAACGACCTGGCCCCTCTGCGCGAACAGGTCGACTACCTGGCCCTCGGCCACATACATAAACCATACGAGCTGAGCGGCTGGATCTACAACCCGGGTTCTCCCGAGACCTGTGGCATGGATGAGGTGGTGTGGGAGGGGCGCGGGTACTATTGGGTGGAGATAGCCTCGGGACAGAATCCCGCCCACCGCGCCGAGTTGATCCCTCATGAGCAGCGGCGCCCGTTCCACCGGCTGGCGCTGGAGGTAGACGGGTTTGCCGAGCCCCACCAGCTGTATGACGGTGTTCGGCGGCTGATACGGCGCAAGGACGCCACTATCACCGGCTCTCGTCGACCCGTCCTGGAGCTCGTCCTTTCCGGCGTGCTGCCCTTCAGCCGTTTCGACCTGGACCTCGACTACGTCGAGGCGCTGCTGGACGAGGCGTGGTCGCCCCTGATCACGCGGGTAAGAAACCAGGCAAGGGCGTCCGAGTTTGACATCGACTTCGACACGGAGGCCTCCCGGCCGGAGCTGGAGCGGTCCATTATCCAGGAGCTGCTGGAGCGGGACGCCCGCTTCCGGCCCGCCGCGGCGTCGTGGGCGAAGGTGGCCCTGGACGTGAAACGCATGGTGCTGGACGGTAGCCCCCCGGCGGCCGTGATCGACGCGCTGCGGCAGGCCCGGACTGAGGTGTCACCGGCGGACCAGGGAGTGTAGCGTGGAGATTCTTCGCGTCGACCTGGAGAACGTCAAGAGCTACGAGCGGGCCAGTGTGACCTTCACGACCGGGACGAACGCCATCTGCGGGTATAACGGCGCCGGCAAGAGCACGATTGTGGAGGCAATCGGATTTGCCCTCTTCGACAGCTTGCTAACCACCCAGGAGCAGTTCGTGCGTCAGGGCGAGAAGACGGCCAGCGTCACCGTCCACGTCGCAGGCGAGGACGGCCGTCCCTTTCAGGTGGTGCGCAGATGCGGCAGCTACAGCCAGTACTACGTCTATGATCCCGAGATCGATCAGAAGTTGACCGATGGTAAGGCCGACACGATGGGGTGGCTGCGCCAGTTCGCCGGGGTGGAGCGGCGTGGAAGTCTCTCGGCCTTGTTCCAGGATGCGGTCGGGGTGTCCCAGGGGCTGCTGACTGCGGCTTTCCTGGAGACCCCCAGCCGACGGAAAGATGTCTTCAACCCCCTGCTCCGCGTGGATGAGTATGAGGAGGTGTGGCGTGGGCTGCGCGAGCCAGCCAGCCGCTTGAAGGACGACATCGTGGCCCAGGAACGGCTCATGGCCGGGCTCGAGGGCCAGGTGAAGGCGCTGCCGGCCGAGGAGGAGCGGGCGGCGGATCTGCGCAAGGCTATCGCACGGGACGAAGCGGAACGGGAGCGCGCTCGGGTGGAGCTGGCGGAAGTCAGCGCGCGGAAGAAGGAGCTGGGGGAAGTCAAGAATCAACTGGACGAGCTGGCGCGGGCCGTGGTGGAGGCCGGGGCTGAGGCAAGAGCACAGGAGGCGCGCTGGCAGGAGGCCGCCGATGCGCTGCGAAGCGCCGAGGAGGCCCAGGCGGTGGTGGCGGAGACGGAGGAAGGCCACCGGGCGTACGTGGATGCCGAGGAGGCGCTGGACGCGCTGGAGGCACAGCGGAAGGAGCGCGACGGGCTGGAGCTGCAGCGACAGAGGTGCGACAAGGCACTGGCCGTGGCGCAGCAGGAGATCGAGCGTTTGAAGCAGGAACTGGAGGAGATCGGCCAGGCAGAGGAGCAGATGGCACGCCTGCACCCCCAGGTGGAGGCCCAGAAGCGGCTCCAGAGGGAACTTGAGGAGGCGCGGCGCGACGCCGACCGACTGGGGGATCACAGGCTGATCCTTGAGGAGCGGCGCGCGCAGTTGTCCAGCCTCGAGCAGCGGCTGGAGGTGGTGCGAGAAGGGCTGGAGGAGAAGGACGAAGTTGAGGAGGCTGTTCAGGAACTGAGGCTCGAGCTGCGGGAAACCGAGAAAGCCCGAGACGCGCTGACGGCGGAGGCTGCCGCATGCGAGGCGGACCTGGCCCAGGTACGCGAGCAGACCGAGACGTTGAGGTCTGCGAAGGAGGCCGCGTGCCCGGTCTGCGAGGGGCCGCTGACGGCGGAGCACCGCGCCGAGCTTCTGGAGCGGAATCGTACCCGGGAGGAGGAGCTGGAGGGTGCACTGGAGGCCCTGCGGAACCGGCAGGGGGCACTGGAGGGTGCCCGGCAGAGTCTGGGAGCCCGGCTGGAGGAGCATCGGGCTCGCCTAAGGACCCTCCCGCGCCCCGCTGAGGCAGTTCAGCTCCGGGACCAGATCGCGGAGCAGCGAGAGGCCATCACGGCGTTGGAGGAGGAGATTGCGAAGCTGTCTGGGGCTCCGACCAGGGTCGACGGCCTGCTGGCGGAGCTGGAGGCATTGGGCGATCCACGGCGGCGGCACGCACGCGCGGCAGACGTGGCTGCCCGACGGCATGTCGTCGAGGAAGAGCTCGGGCGAGCCCGAGAGCAGGCGGGGGGGTTGAGCGGCGAAGTCTCTTTGCTTCAGGAGCAACTTACTGCTCATGAGGGTCTGGATCAGCGTATCGAGACCCAGCGGCAGAGACGGGCGGCCCATTCCGCGGCCCACCAGCAGTACGTCTCTCACATCCGTGAGGCGCGCCGGCGGGACGAGCTGCGGACCAGGGCGGCGGAGCAGGAGCAGGCGCTGGCAGCTACGCGGGCGGAGCGCGACCGGTTGGCCCGGGAGCGGGATCAGGTAGCCGAGAACTACGATCCGGAGGCCTATCACGAGCTGGAGACAGCCTACGATGAGCTGCGCGGCGCAATCGCTGCGCTGGATGAGGGGCTGCGCCATCAGCGGCGGCGGCTCGAAGAGGTCTTGGAGAAGATCGAGCACCTGACGAGGGTCGAAGCTGAACTGGAAGAGGCCGAGAAGGAAAGGGAGCAACTGAGGGAGTTGCTCTCGCTGCTGGAGATCCTGCGCCAGGTGGTGCGGGACGCCGGGCCGAAGGTGACCCAGGCGCTGGTGCAGGTGATCTCGGCGCAGGCAGCGCAGCTCTACGCTGACATCATGGCGGACCACAGGGCGCGACTGCGGTGGACCGAGGACTACGAGATCGTGCTCAGGGCCGACGGTCGCGAGCGCGGGTTTCAGCAGCTCTCCGGGGGCGAGCAGATGGCGGCCGCCCTGGCGGTGCGCCTTGCTTTGTTGAAGGAGGTATCGGCTGTTGACTTGGCTTTCTTCGACGAGCCCACGGCGAACCTCGATGATCGGCGGCGGGACAACCTGGCGGAGCAGATTCTCAACGTCAAGGGCTTCTCCCAGCTCTTTGTGATCAGCCACGACGACACCTTCGAGCAGGATACGGACCACGTGGTGCGAGTGGTCAGGGAAGACGGACGGAGCCAGGCCATTGCCGAGTGAGAGGGAGGAGCGATGCTGCACCGCGGACAGGTGATCGCCGCGCTGGAGGAGAAGGCCAAGCATTTCGTCGGATATCAGCTCGGCGTGGGCGATGCGTGCGAGGCGTACGAAAGGGCGTTGGAGAAGCTGGCGGGCCTGAGCCGGGCCGAGATTGAGGCGCGGCTGGCGGGTATACCCTCCCCCGGCGCCCGGCCCACGCCAGAGCATGAGGAGCACGGGATCATCGTCCCTTTCGCGCAGAAATGGGAGCACCACGAGCAGGCGCGGACGTGGGCCCGGGGTGTGCTGCTGGGCGTGCCGACGGCTGCCGTGGATGGCTCGCAGATCCCGCCCAGCAAGGAGATCTCCCTGCCCGTGGGGGCGGTGCAGATCGGCTGGTTCGTGAACCCCCACCAGCCGGACCGGGAGTACGTGAAGGCCGCCGATTTCGAGATTCTCGCGCCGGACGAGCTGGGCGGCGACGAGGCCTCCTCCGGTAGCACCGACGTTCTCGGTTTCCCCGACCGGCGGGTGAACGCCCGGCGGTTCGTCTGCGAATGCCGGCGGCTGGCGGCCCTGATGGAGGAGACCCGGGACGCCGACGTCAAGCCGATCTGCTTCTTCGACGGCTCCCTGGTGATCTCCTTCGTCCAGCATATGGACCCCGTACAACAGCGGGAGTACGTCGGCGCGGTGACGTCGCTGGTGGCGGCATCCCGGACGCACCGCGTGCCTGTGGTGGGCTACGTGGACGGAAGCTACGCCAGGGACCTGGTGGCGCTGCTCCAGCGCCTGACCAACGTGAGCGCCGAGGCCTCCATCAACGACGGCGCCCTGTTGCGCCACCGGATGAAGTGGGGCGACCGCAGCGCTGCGTACATCTGTGCCCGTGAGGACGCGGTGGAGCAGCGCTACTACGAGCAGGTGGTGTTCACGTATTTGAAGACCACGGCCGACGGAATCCCGGCGCGCCTGGACGTGCCGCGCTGGGTGCTGGAGGAGGGGGAGCTGGAGCGTGTGGTCGACGTGGTGCGGGCTGAGTGTGTGGTGGGGAACGGCTACCCTTACGCGCTGGAAACCGCCGACGCCGCGGCGGTGATCACGCATCGGGACCGGGAACGGTTCTACCGGATCTTTCAGGAGTTTGCGGAGAGGCAGGGGCTCCCGCTGCGGTTCTCCCGCAAGAGGGGCAGCAAAAAGGGGAGACGGACCTAGCTAGATATCGATTCGTGTAGGTGTGACATTCAGACCCACGACGGCTGGGGATGAATTGCGGAATCCCTGCCATCAGCCTGGATCGAGATCCAGGCTGAGGAGGACGACGCCGCCGAGACAGTCTGCCTCAAGTTCAGGGGAGCTGCAGTCCAGATCGAGCCATTCGTGAAGGGGATCAGATCGATGATTGGGAAACTCGTGAAGTCGAACGTCCACACGGACTACGTCTGTCAGATCTACGGACGCGGCGAGGTCGCGCGGCCGCCAACGCCCGACGACTACGCCTTCGGCACCTTCGTTCGCGTTCCGCTGGGGGAGGAACGCGGGCACCTGGTAGGCGTGATCTATGACACTGTGCTCCACAATCCGGAGTTCGGCAACCTCGGGCCCCGTTTGTCGCCGGCTCCGGATCTCGAGGTCTTCTCGCCGGACTACCTGACTGAGAAGGTGACACTGGTGGGTATCACTGCCGTGGGCATACTGGGGGCGGGCGGCATCCCCACTCACGGCGTGCCGCCGCTCTCGGCGCAGATTGACACGCTGGTAGAGCGGATGGACGATCGGGCGGTGGGCGCGTTCCACCGATCGGAGGGCGGTGGCGTGCGGATCGGCTACGCGCCCCTGCTCCTGGGGCAGGGGCGCCCCCTGGCGCGCCATCTGTTGCTGCGCATCGTCGACCGGTTGACTACGCTCTTTCCCGGCGAGGCACAGACCCTCTCCGTTCTGGCCCAGCAGTGGACCTGGCAGACGTGCATCGAGCCTATGGGAGGGAGATCGTGACCGCACCCATGCAGATCGGTACCACCAAGGGCCCCGGTGAGACCCATCACGAGTATCTGTTCATCACCCCGGACCGCGCCGAGACGGCCAAGGTGGGCGAGTTCGTCTATTACGAGACGGAGGTTGACGGGGAGACACGGCGCGTCCTGGGGCGCATCACGGGTCGGCGCCCGGTGCGGCTCTTCCCCGATGGCTTTCTGGCCGATCCCGCCGTCGCCCCCGACAGCGTCGCGGCCGTCGTCGGCTACCAGGGGCAGGATCACGAGCTCTTCGAGATCAGTGTCAACGTGCTTGGCTATTACGATGAGGTGTTGGGCGATTTCGTCAACCCGCGCATTCCCCCGCGCATCGGGACCTCTATCTACGTGGCGGACGAGGCGTTCCTGGCCCGCGTGCTCAGCAAACGCGAGACCGGGCAGACCGGGGCGGCCCACGTCGGCTCCCTCCTCAGCCGTCCCGTCGGGCAGGTGCCCATCGCCGTCGATCTGCGCGAGATCACCAGCACGCACCTGGCCATCATCGCTAGCACCGGTTCCGGCAAGAGCTACCTCGCCGGCGTGCTCACCGAGGAGCTGATGGCGCCGAAGAACCGGGCGGCGATGCTGATCGTGGACCCCCACGGCGAGTACCATACCCTCTCGGAGATGGAGTGGGGCGACGAGTTCGCCGAGGGGGGATACGGCCCCCGGGTGAAGGTGATCCGACCGGAACACGTCAAGGTGCGCATCTCGTCCCTGACCCTGGGTGATCTCCGCTACTTGCTGCCGAACCTCTCCGAACGCATGCACTACGTGCTGGGCAAGGGGTACAACCTGGTGAACCGGGAGTTCGGGCCCAAATGGACGCTGGGGCAGCTGCGCATCGCGGTCCGGAAGGCTGAGGAGGAGATGAGCGGCGGGCCGAGAAGCCCGGAGGAACAGGCAGAGGAGCTGGCCGCGGACGACTACGGCACAGCGGGTGCCGTGATCTGGCGCCTGAACTCGCGTCTGGAGGGCTCGCGCATCTTCGATGACCTGGAGAGTCTGCCGCTCGATGATCTGTTCCACCCTGGGCAGTGCACCGTACTCCAGCTCAACGAGGTCGACCACCGCGAACAGCAGGTGGTGGTGGCTACCCTGCTCCGGCGCCTGCTCCAGGCGCGCATGGAGACGGAGAAGGGACAGGCAGGCGAGAAAGACGAGACTTACCTGCCATACCCTGCCTTCGTGCTCATCGAGGAGGCCCACCGCTTCGCGCCTGCCGCGGCGGATCTGGTGAGCTCCGAGATCCTGAAAACGATTCTGTCCGAGGGACGCAAGTTCGGGGTGGGGGTGGGGTTGATCAGCCAGCGCCCCGGGAAGCTTGACTCGGACGTCCTCTCCCAGTGCATGAGCCAGTTCCTGCTACGCATCGTCAACCCCGTGGACCAGGCGAAGGTGGCCGAGAGCGTGGAGAGCGTGGGGCGCGACCTGCTGGACGAGCTGCCTGCTCTCTCCAAGGGCCAGGCCATCATTGCCGGCGCGGCAGTCAATACCCCGATCCTCTGCCGTGTCCGCCGCCGGATTACGGAGCACGGCGCGGAGGACGTGGACGCGCCGGCGCGCTGGGTGCAGTGGTTCGAGGAGCGGCATCAGGAGGGCGACCGAGATGAGGCGCTGCCCTTCCAATCCGCCGACCGCCGCCGCGATCGCCTGTTCAAGACCTGAGCGCCCACTCGGCGACGGGCACCTGCGGTAAAGAGGTTCGCCGATGATCTCTCCGCTGGAGCAGAGCCGTCCTTGCGCCGCGAGCTAGCCTCAAGGCGCCGATCACGCGAAGAGAGGACCCGCGTTATCGCATCCGGCTCAGTTCACAGCGTAAGGTGCGCCACAGTGTGTCTCGGACCGGAAAACAACCCTCCAGGCGCACCTGTGGTTGCCGGTTTCAAAGCAGGGGAACGGCCTCGGGATGGGCCAGCCGCCGGATTACCCGCCCAGCTCCTCCAGGGCGGTCTGGGCGGGGGCCCACCCCTCGTGGTAGCGAAGGGCGGTCCTGAAGTCGGATCGGGCGCCCTCCGTGTCGCCCAACGCCAGCCGGGCTTTGCCCCTCCAGTAGTAGGATTCCTCCAGGTTGCTGGCGGTCGCCAGCGTCGCATCGGCCAGGGCGATCACGTCCTCGTGGCGGCCGACCGCGTGGTAGCTCTCGTAGGGTCCGAACTGGTACCACAGCATGCGGTAATGGAGGCCCAGCCGACGCGCTTGATCGTAGGCCGATGCGGCCTCCTCGTGTCGGGCGAGAGCGGTCAGGCTGGTACCGATATTGAAGTGCGAAAACGTGACCCAGTCTGCACAGTCGGCGTAGGCGACGCACGAGTCAGGCGGGTTAGCTGCCTCTGTGCGCGCCCTCTCCAGAGCTCCCTCGTACATGGCCGTGTCATCGATGTCCGGGCCGAGGAGGGCGGCCAGGGCATCCCACTGGTCCGGCCGGTACACCACCAGGTAGACTCGGTTGAACACGCGCCACAGCTCGTCCATCTTGTGGTAGCCGATGATAACGTCGGGGCCGTCGAGCGAGTCGTACGTGAGGAAATGCTGCGCCTCGTCGTTGTAGCCCACGACGAGGCGGTAGTGTCCCAGCTGATCCCGGGCGTCCCGCACGTACCAGGTCTCCGCGATGACGGGGAAGCCGGCCCGCACCAGCTTCTTCAGCCCGTCCACTGAGCCGTTGACGCGCACCGTGGCGCCGAGGCCCAGCTCGCGCGCGTACGCAGCCATCTCCTGCGGGCTGACGTTCTTGTCCTCGGGATCCGGCTTAAGCACCGGTGCGATCTGGATCTGAGTCTCGTCCCGGCCGTAGTAGGAGAGGAGCATGGCCAGGGTGGCAGGTCCGCAGTTATTCCAGCGCTGGTGCTCGTGGCGCACGCCGCTCAGGCTAAACGTGGGCGGCGGCGTCGGGCTCGGAGTGGGCGACGGCTCCGGGGTGTCTGTCGGCTGCGGCGTCTCCGTGGGGTCGGGCGTCTCCGTTGGCTCAGGGGTCTCTGTGGGCAGCGGCGTCGGGCTGGACCTGGGGACAGGGGATGGGCCGGCCTCCGTTGGAGTAACCACGGCCGTGGGGAGCGTGTCGGGATGGGAGACGCGACGCATCTCGAGCAGCGGCTCCGGCAGATAGACAGCATACCGCCCCGGCAGAGCCCGCACGAACGTCGGTAGCGCGAATAGCGTCGCCCCAAGGAACGTCAGCGCGCTGATCAGCAGAATGACGCGGGTGTTCTTCATACCCGCATGATACCCCGAAGTTGACCGATCCACCACTGCGTTCGCTGCTCATCCTTCCTTCTCGCTCCTACGCTCCCGCAGGCTGTGGCTGGTTCAGACTCCGGAAGTCTGCCCACTCGACTCTGCCTGAGGACCTGCCTTGAGAGCCGCTCAAGAACCCTCGCGGTGATGCCCCTGCTGGAGACTTCCGGAGTCGTTGCGTCCTCACCCGTCAAGCCTCTCTCGCAGCTCCTCAAACTCGCTGGCGGTGATCTCCCCTGCCGCCAGCCGCCGTCGGGCGATCGCCAGAGGCTCCGACCGCGTGGAGGGCGCCATGCCATGCCGCTGTCCGGCGCTGCGTGCCAACCACAGCGCTCCCACTACCAGGAGCCCAATCACGCCGGCCAGGATCACCAGGCCGAACACGGGGCCCACCCATGCCAGGCCGCCCCAGCCGCCCATAGGTCCCCAACCTCCCCAACCTAAGCCACGGGCACAGAATCCCATCTTGTTCCCTCCTCATCATTGTGTTATGGATGCGCTTGCGTGTTATGACTCTATTTGATGGCGAATGGCCTCGTACTCGTCACGGCCAATCTCGCCGCGGGCCAGCCGCTCGTCCAGCGTCTCCCGTGCCGTCGGCTCTGGCCGTTTGCGTGCGCGGCCGCCATTACCCTCTCGTTCGTGTAGCATGACGCCGCCGCCCACCAACAAGGCGAGCAGGGCGCCTCCGAACAGAAGCAGCGCCAGGACAAAGAATATCATCATCGTGTGCTCTCCCTCCTCTTTCACAACCTCGTGTCTGCTGTGACCGTGGCCCGGGCCCGGCACCGCAAGAAGAGTTCGTTCCTGGTCAGCGCGACGCCCCGGAGAGCGGGAGCGGTGCCCACATGGCCGACCGCGGCCCAGCAGATCCTTTTTCCTCTACGCTTTCCATAGTACCGCGCTGCGTGTCCGGCGACCAGAGGGAATTGGCGTGCCCGTGCCAGGGCCGTTTGGCGGGGAGCACCGGCTCGCCAAGAGCTCAAGAGATAGGGGTAGCCCCGCCCCCCCCAGGCTCCAGGCTCAGCGAGCGAAGCCCTTCGGGCCGGGGCCCGTCGCGATCGACAAGGTGGGGGGATGGCCCGGGTCGGACACAGAAAGCGGAGCGTGAGTTGCCGGACAGCAGGCGGCGGATCCCTGCGCCGACGGCGGCGAGTCTTGAATTTCAAGTCTCGTTGGTGTATACTGTCCTCACACGTGGCCCGGCTTCGCGGGGCTCCGTTCTTCTTATCTCGTTGCTGTCTCGCTGTGGGCGTACGGACAGCTTCGCGCAGTGGCATACCAGGGGCCATATTTGGGCCTGAATGTCCGGCCGATGCTTTGGCCCACATCAATGAGCGCTACAGGCGCAGGGGCCGCCGGAATGGCCCTGCCGACGGTATCTGGCCTGGCGGGACCGGTCAGAAAGCTGGGATGCAGTTCGCACGACGTGGAACAGACAAAACGGAGGTCACTATGAGCGCAAAGAAGATCCTGATGCTGGTCGGAGACTACGTGGAGGACTACGAGGTCATGGTTCCCTTCCAGGCACTCCAGATGGTGGGGCATACGGTGCACGCCGTCTGTCCGGACAAGGAGGCCGGAGATCAGGTGCGGACGGCAGTGCATGATTTCGAGGGAGACCAGACCTACAGCGAGAAGCGCGGTCACAACTTTACGCTGAACGGCACATTCGCAGAGATCAATGCGGAGGACTATGACGCGCTGGTCATCCCCGGGGGGCGCGCACCGGAGTACATACGCCTGAACGAAGCCGTGTTGAAGACGGTGCGACATTTCTCGGATGCGAACAAACCCATCGCAGCCATCTGTCATGGTGCACAGGTGCTGGCGGCGGCGGGGGTGCTGCAAGGTAAGGCCTGCTCGGCTTATCCGGCGGTCGGGCCGGACGTCACGCGTGCCGGCGGCGAGTTCGTGGATATCCCGGTGGACCAGGCCCACGTGGACGGCAACCTGGTCACCGCACCGGCCTGGCCGGCCCATCCTGATTGGCTTGCCAAGTTCCTTAAGGTGCTGGGAACGAAGATCGAGCTGTAGTGCAAACGTGTGAACTGCGTCCCACAGCGCGCTGTCGGCGGCCCGCTGCGGTGCTCGGTGCTGCGGTGAGTACAGCGGGTTGCCCGAAACTGATTGAAGGAGCGAGCCATGTCCGACATCGAGAGAATCTCGACCCCCTACAGCTATTCGTCGGCCATTGCTGCGGGCGACTACGTGTTTCTCGGCCTGCACCGCAGGTTCGGCGATAGTTTCTCCGCCCAGCTGGAGAGTGCCTTGGCGCATCTTGATGAGACGCTCGGAGAGCTGGGGCTGGCACTGGCGGACCTGGTCAAGGTGAACGTCTGGCTCAAGCGTATCGAGGACCTGCTGGAGATGGAGAAAGGCTTCCACGACCACTTCGCCGACGGACAGTTTCCGGCCCGAATGACCTCAACCACCGCCTTCATCGATCCCGACTGCCTGCTGATGATCGATGGTGTGGCATACAGAGGCGGCTGATCGAGGTTCGGACACGGCGATGAGCGAGCGGTAGGTGGAGGGGGCCACCCAGCGTTCACATCGTCCCGTCGGGAGCGGGGCATGCGTGACGACCAGTGAGGGACTGGATGCCGACTTACGCAGCGGCGAAGGGCGACGAGTATGTTGCATCTCTTCGGATCAGGCGCGGGCTGACACGCTGCATCTGAAGCGTACTCTGGCGCTCGTTAGTTTGACGTGGTCGGAGTTCAGCCATCGTTCCAGACGGTAGGGGAGGCCTACGGGACCTCCGAAGATCGTCAACTGGCCGGTTTCTGTTGGGTGGAGAACCGCAAAGCGGGTCTTGCGTATTCCCGCCCTGATCTTCGGGCGGTCATTCCGAAGACGCGGGATCGGCTGCAGGTCCCGTATGACCTGGAGGATCGACATCGGGATGGTCCCGTTACGATCGAGTTGGGCGTGCACGAGTCGAATTGCAGGATCAGAAAGCTGTACGAGCGGGTAGGCTGCAAGACGGTCCAGACGGTGGACGATTCCGCGCCTCGATGCCAACCAGAGGCATCTCGGGGCTGACGATTTGCTGCGATGCACCGGCGGCCCTGCACAGGCCGGTCGGTGCCTGTTAGCCACACAATGCCTGTGACAGGCATCGTGGCCGTGTAGCTCGAGTGGCGGGAGGGTCTTGATGGACAGTCAACCGATCCACGAGGACGACGGGTATCGAATCATGGCCAGAGTGATCAAGCAGGAGGGCCATTGCACTGCCGGCCACAGGGTCGGCGACGAGGTCGTGTTTGATGGGATCACCGTACGGGGAAAGGTGTGCATCCATGCCCTGTACAGCTTCCTGCCCAAGGTGTTCGCGATGCGCTATGGCGCGGAGTTCCCCTGGCTGGAGGACCGGGATGTGGCCACCCACGCGTGTCCGGACGCCTGGAATCCGGTGGTGTTCGAGATTCGGCGGGTGCGCGACGCCCCGGCGGCAGATCAATGACAGAGACGCTTCTGCTTCCCGGAGCCTTCAGACGGAGGATCGTGTCCATCTAGGGGGCGGCGGGGAATCGTGGGTGGGCCGTCTGCCAGCACTGGTGAATGAGTGCGCGGAGCTGTTCCACGGCGTGACGTCGGGTCTGGCTGGGTGCGCAATGGTCGTGTACGCGGCGATTCACTCCTCTGCCGAGCGGATCAATGCCTGGCACTCGGGTGAGCAAGAGCCTGTGACATCAAACCTCTGGGGGGCGTCTGCCCGGCTGGAGACGTGATTCCTGTGACAGACAAATGCCATCGAACAAGCCCGAGGGGGGGCTGACGTGCAGGCACCTGCGCATATGAAGGTGACCGAGTGAGTACTCGGAACGGCTCGCCGTCTTGGTTCAGGTGGGCCCTCGCTGGCTCTGTTCCCGAGATCATTGGTGTGGCAGCCACCTTCACCACGGGCGTTGGCCGCTTTGCTGGAATTGACTTGGTGCGGAAACGTGAGACAATGGCAGGTGCGATGATAGCGGTGGGTGTTGTATGGACCATCAGTGGCCTGGACGGTGGCGCGGTTCATGGCTCGGGAGTGGTGCGCCTTTCGGCTTGGAGGGAGAGCATTGCTGCCTGAGCCAATGGTGGACTTCCGGCAGTTCCTTCCGTTCGCAATGGACACGGTGGGACTGGCGTCCGTCCGCCGGACGCACAGGTCTCTCTGCTAGGAGTCATATCATGCGAAGCAAAATCGTGGTCATTCCGTTGGTGGCTCTCTTGTCGGTTGGTGGCGCATCCTGTCGGGTCCAGATAGCACCCACCGCGACGCTGATTCCAACTTCCTCGCCAACTGCGACTCCAACCCCCACCCGCACTCCCACTCCAACCCCAACCTTGACTCCGACTGCCACGCCCGAGCTGGTTGAGATCACCGTGTACTTCACCGACAGTGACCGCTATGCTCAGGCAAAGCCGCCCTATGAGGCGCCGGTGAGTCGGCTCGTCGATGCCTCGGCCGATGTGCCTGAGGCGGTGATGTCGGCATTCTTCGAGGGTCCCACAGAGGACGAGCGCGAGCGCGGGCTTGAACTGATCTCAAGCGGCTTCACCGGCTTCAGCTCCCTGACCATCGAGGATGGCATAGCCAGGATCGCCCTGACGGGGGAGTGCCGATCCCATGGTGGGGTCTATACGGTTGCCGAACCGATTACGCGGAACTTGCTGCAGTTCCCAGAGGTGGAGTACGTGAAGATCTATGATGAGCAGGGGAACACACAGCTTCCAGAGGGAGAAAGCAACTCCATCCCTGCTTGTCTGGAGCCATAGCTCCGAGTTCAGACTTCGGGCCCGGGGTTTAAGGAGTTTCGACGTGCTGAGTGGCACCCGTCCGGGCAAGCAGAGACTGGGCCCAAGGAAGATGTGCTGTGCGCCGTGCTGCTTGGCAACGCGACCACGAGTGAGAGGGCTGAGGCGATCGCCCGCAATTCTCGGCGATGCCCATATGTCACTCTGTACGTGGCGAAGGAGCGCAAGACGCTGGAGGCCCTGCTCCACACGCCCACCACCGACACAGAGCTGTTCCTGGGGAAGCTGATGGCCTCCTGGATTCCACCCTTCCTGGTGCGATTGGGGGTTTTCATCCTCTACGCGCTGGTTGTGTGCCTGAGCGCCTGACCGGTGATGGGCCGCGTATTCTTTCCCAACGCTATGTGGGTGGCCCTGGTGCTCTGGCTTGCTCCCGCCGCGGCTGGGTTGGGGCTGGGAGTGATCATCCTCGTCGCATCCCGCGTCAGCACGTTCCAGGATGCCTATCAGCTCAGCGGAATGATGGTGATCCCAGTCCTGCTGCTCGTCTTCGGGCAGCTGGCCGGCGTCCTCTACTTGAATGCGCTGGCTGTCATCGTGGTGGGGCTGTCGGTGTGGCTCGTCAATGCTGCCATTCTCTGGTTCGGCATCCGCACGTTCAAGCGGAGCGAGATCATCGTGCGTCTAGAGTCGTTCGATGGTCCGCGGGCTCGTAGAGGGCACGGCTTGCCCTGAGGCTCCATGCCCTGTCCGCTTCCCCTTTGATGTGGTTCGGAAGAGGGCGGGGAATGGACGACCCATCGGGAAGGGGCATACAGCGCAGTCGTACTCGGCAACGGAGGAACGACGATAGCGACCACGCTCAGACGCTACAATCACGCAGTCGACTACGAGGAGGTCGGCCGGCTCCTCGTGAGGACCTACCGCACCACGGGCCGGCATGTTAACTGGGTGCAACCGCGCTGGGAGTGTATGCATTACCATCCCCTCATCCGCAACGCTGACCTGGACGCCGTCGGCGTCTGGGAGGCAGATGGACAGATCGTCGCCGTCGCCCATCCGGAGCACGCCATGGGAATCGCCTATTTCGAGATTCATCCTGACTACGCGGCGCTCAAACCGGACATGCTGCGCTACGCCGAGAAGCATCTGAGCACCGTGAGCGACGGGGCCCGACGCCGGCGCGTGCTCATCAACGACCAGGACGACGAGTTTCAGAGCCTGGCTTACGAAAGAGGGTACATGAGGGGCGACGGCTGCGAGCCGATGTCTCACCTACCCATCCCGGATCCATTGCCGCCGATTCCTCTGCCGGCCGGCTTCCAGTTAAAGAGCCTGGCCGAGGAGAACGACCTGCGTGAGGTGGATCGCGTCCTGTGGCGTGGTTCCGTCACGGCGACGAGCCGCCGGAAGACGGCATCGGAGACCGCGAGTTTATGCAGTCGGCCCCCAACTTCCGAAAGGACCTGAACGTTGTGGTCGAGGCGCCCGATGGGGATCTCGTCTCGTACTGCGGTATGTGGCTGGAGCCTGTGCACGCCATTGCCTACGTCGAGCCCGTGGCCACCGACCCGGACTACCGTCGCCTGGGACTCGGCCGCGCGGCGGTGTTGGAGGGCGTTCGGCGCTGCGGCGCGCTCGGCGCTCGGGTCGCCTGTGTGGGGAGTGCGATGCCGTTCTACCAGTCATTGGGCTTCCGCCAGGTCTACAACCGCTCTGTGTGGCACTGGACTGGCTGACCGCGACGGTTTCCTTCGTTCTAGCGGCCTATGAACGGTGGTAGGATGCCTCGCCCGCTGCTCGCCCGGGCCTCCAACCGTCAGGCTCCCGGTGTTCTCCGTCGGTCATCCCTTTGCCGACTACCTGCTCCATCCCGCGGGCAACTATTTCGAGACAGAGTTGGTAGAGTTCCAGTGGACCGGGTTCGGGATGCCCATCACCATGCCGTCGTATCGGCGTCGCCTCGGCGCTGTTCTCGACCCGCTTCTCCCGGGGGGATGTCTTGGAACGCCTCCTTGAGCCAACACCCACCGAGCGCTTCAAGGAAGAGGCGCCGCAGGACTACGCGGAGTTGTCCCGGTGTTCCGGCTTTCTGTGCGTGCGATCGAGGAAGCGGGGTATAGGAGCGACGGGAGGAGAGGGAGTGTGAATGCACCGCGATCGCGCGGTAGGCGCGCAACGCCGGTGATTCACCGCTTGGGAGATATGTATGGAGGTCGGTCAGAGAACCCGGGTCAAAGCACACAAGGCCGACGGGACGTGCTACCGCTCGTGGCTTGCCACCGTCGAGGCTGTCGAGGAGGACCGGGTCGTGCTGGTCACGCCGCCTCACCACAGAGTCGAGGATGTGGATGGCCCTTTCACGTCGCCTTACGCCATCCGGTCCCACTACTGGCCGAAGCGACGGTACAGCTTGCTTGAGGTGTACACGCCTGATGGAACTCTCGAGGAGATTTACGTTGACATCAACAGCCCGGTGGAGATCAGGGACACCGAGATGTCCTTCACCGACCACGAGCTGGATGTGAGCCGCGTGCCGCCGCAGCGAGCGCGCATCGTGGACGAAGACGAGTTCCGGGAAGCTGCTTCCCGATACGCGTATTCCATCGAGTTCCAGCGGGCCTGCTACGAGGTGGCGCGGGCCGCTGTTGCGGTGGCGAACGGTTGGGAACCTGGCGGTAGGCCCGAGATAGCCGTTCAAGGAGACGAGGAGGATGAAGAGGTGGTACCGTGAGGATTGGCGTTTCACCATCGTTGTGGAGCGGGTAGGCGAGGAGGGCAGGCCGGAGGAGTGTCGGCTGGGGCTCGAGCCCGGCGACACGTTCGAATGTGCGTACGGGACGCCTGCGGGCTTCTGCCCGACCTCGTTCATCAAGATATTCCCCAGCATGGAAGCTGTGAGATGCGAGGGGGACCTGAGAAATCTTGGCGGGAGTGGACCCTGCGAGATTGCGTTCATCTGTCCTGACGGGATCGTGCGGTTCCGGCTGACCGGCCAGCGGCGAGCGGAGTGACCGGGTATCTTGCTCCGGAGCAAGTGAGCCAGCAGCTTCTGCTGGATCCAGCAGGATTCCAGCGTGTCCCGAGCCAGGCTCCTTTCGCCTCTCCCAAGCGATGATACAATGGTTGGAGGTGCGGGACGTGCCGACCCATCCGGGCTACGAAAGCTGCGGCCCCTTGCCGCTCGTGAGCGCAGCAGTTGACCAGGCCGACGGGCGGCGGAGCCCGATTGATAAACAGGTAACGCGTGGGAGGAAGGCGAGAACCCTGAAAACGGCAAGTTGCCCGCCTGTTCGTCGTGCGATGGATTGGAGGAGATATGGCGTACCCAGTGGCTCTTGAGGACATCGAACCGGATCACTACGTCTGCTGGGTCGTGGATCTGCCCGGCGGTTTCAGCTCCGCCAGAGACCCCGAGCGTGCCCTGGCGCGAGCACCCACCCGTATTGCCCACTACTACGCCTGGATCAAGCGACACGATCAATCGTTGCCCGATGTGAGCGGCCCTTTCGAGGTGGAACTGGTAGAGGAGTTCAGAGCCCACGCTTCGTCGGAAGACCCCGATTACCTGATCAACGCCTTCTTCAAGTCTGACCGCCGGCCGCTGTCATACTGGGATGTGGAAGCAGGACTGAGGCTGCTGAATTGGTCCCGGCAGGACCTGCTGAAGGTGCTCGGCTCTTTGCGTCCAGAGAGCCTTCATCGGCCCATCCAGGGCGAGGATCGTGACAGCATTGCCGGCGTGCTCGAGCACGTCGCTGGAGCCGAGAACTGGTATCTCGACCGGCTGGGGCTGTCACTCGAGTGGCCGTCGTTGCCCGAGGATGTGTTCGAGAAGCTGGAGGCTGTACGAGGGAACACACGAACCCAACTGCTGCGGCTCATTGGCGAGGGGCGCATGACTGAGTGTAGCGGTGAGAGATGGTCGCCTCGCAAGGTGCTGCGGCGGACCTTGTGGCACGAGAGAGATCATACTCAGCACATCGTGCAGCTGTCAGCTCGATTGAGAAGGTAGACGCGCCTCAATGACGGGCGCGGTGTGCCCGCCCCGGACGATGCGATCCCGGGGACATTCGCGGGGCGGCTAGAGCGGTCGAGCCAGGGCCGAGCGGAGGGACGGAGGTGGGGCACGATGGGCGTGTTGGGCAGGACCCTGGGTTTGGGCTGAGGCAGAAGGAACGGGGGGGGAGGGGATGCGCTACAGAGATGTCCGCAACGTCTGTGCTTCTCTCTCGTGCGATGCGGTGTCTGCTTTCGTGAGGCCTACGGCCCCGTCGACCGGCGTGAGGCGATCCTCGACCGACCGCTCGCCACGCTGTACAACCTCTGTGTGGCGTCGCGGCTGCCCGAGTTCCCGGGGTGGGCGGAAGCCAGCCGCGAGCGCGCGATGAGTGGGGATCTGGAGCAGGACCTGGCTGAGGCCACTCTCCTGGCGCGCTCTATGCCGGTGGAGCCCGATGCTGGTGTTTTCTAGGGCGGCGATGCTGCGTACCGCTGGGCTGACATCGCTCCAGGGTTGTGGTAGAATGGCAGTTGAGGACAGCTCTTGCCACGCTTTGAAGCTGGAGACGGGGTGCCGCCCTCTGCTGACCAGATAGTGGGGGATGCTTTGCTCTCCCCGCTTGCTCCGAATGGCTTTCTGACAGATGTGAGGATGTCCGTTCATCGGATCAGATTCGCCATTGATCGGGAGGAGATCGTATGAGCAACGTCTGGATTGCCTTCGGGCTGACCGTCTTCGCCGGCATGGCCACTGGCATCGGCAGCGTGATTGCGTTCTTCGCCAAACGGACCAACTTCCGTTTTCTGTCCGTTGCCACCGGCTTCTCTGCCGGCGTGATGCTGTATATCTCCTTCGTGGAGATCTTCTTCAAGGGCGCCGATGCGCTGATGGCGGCCTACGGGGAGACCTTGGGGAATTGGATGAACGTCGCGGCCTTCTTTGGGGGCATTGCGGTCATTGGTCTGATCGACAACCTGATCCCGGAGGCGGAGAACCCGCACGAAACCCATACAGGTGCCGTGACGGCACCCCTTCGCGGCGAGGTGGATTCCCTGGGCCAGCCCGTCGCTCCGGCCGCAGACGGGCACCAGCATTCGATGGCGGCTCACCGTGAGAACGCTGCCTCCGACGACGATGAGCTGCTGCGAACGGGTCTTTTTACAGCCCTGGCCATTGCCCTGCACAACTTTCCCGAAGGGCTGGTGACCTTCCTCACCGCCCTTCAGGACCCCAGGTTGGGCGTCGCAATCGCCGTTGCCGTCGCGCTCCACAATGTCCCGGAGGGGATCAGTGTATCCGTTCCCATCTACTATGCGACCGGCAGACGGAGTCGAGCGTTCTTCTACTCCGTGATCAGCGGCTTCGCCGAGCCCGTCGGGGCGATGATCGCCTATCTCGTCCTCCGCCAGACGGTAGGAGGTATCGACGGTGCCTTTCCGTCGCAGGTGATGGGCGTCCTTTTCGCCGGCGTCGCTGGCGTGATGGTCTACATCGGCCTCGATGAGCTCCTGCCGACCAGCCGCGCCTACGGCGAAGGCCACGACAGCATATTCGGCCTGGTCGCCGGCATGCTGGTGATGGCGATCAGCCTGCTGCTCCTGGGGTAAGCCTACGGCGGTGGCCGCGCGGTCGCATGTGCTCGGCAGGAGGACGCACGGGTTGCTGCCGTCCGACCTCCGGTGACACGGCGGCGGTCCGTCACACTACAGGAGTTCCGCGATGGACCAACGACAGCTCAAACAGCGACTGAACTGGGTCCTCGTCGTGAGCAACCTGACGACCGGTGTCGTCCTGGTCGTCACGGCGTTCGGGCTGGCGCCCGTTGACAGACAGACCCAACCTGTCTACCTTGGGTTGGGCGTAATCTGCCTCGTCGCCAGCGGCCTGTGGATATTGAACCAAGGGTCTTCTCAGGCTGGATGACCGGCTGCCCAGTCAGCCCGGTCCAGCCTGCACTGAGGTCGATCGGTCGGCGCTGTGGTGAGACGGGGAGCCGAGCGCCGCGCCGATTCTCCGTCAGTATCCGGAGGAACCGAGTATGACCTGTCCGTTCTGCCACCCCGAGTCTGCCGAACGCCTGCAAGTCGTTCTGGAGAACGAACACTGCCTGTTGTTGCAGGAGCCGCAAGAGGTGCTGGTCGGATCGGCTCTCATAGTGCCCCGGGTTCACCGGGAGGCTGTCTTTGATCTGACCCCGGAGTAGTGGGCGGCGACGTTCTGCCTCCTGCAGGAGGGCAGGGAGAGGATTGATGCCCGGTACAGCCCCCGGGGCTACAACGTGGGGTGGAACTGCGGCCTCGTTGCCGGTCAGGAGGTCTTTCACGCCCACCTTCACGTGATACCTCGCTATGCCGATGAGCGCCTGGCCGGCCGGGGCGTTCGCTTCTGGCTCAAACAGCCGACGAACGTACGGGACGGGAGGACATTAGATCTCGACGACGGCCGCCGCGGCGACTCCTGGCCACCACCGCCGGGTGGTGCCCCGCCCGGCACTTAGGGTTTGCTCGTTGGGGCTCTGTCAGCGACCTCCTCAGACTCGAGTCTTCCCGCCAGGGCAACATCCCTTGTATGTTAGACCCATGGTAGAATAGGGGAGCAGGGACACGGCAGACCGC
>CAYVCX010000004.1:96056-99743 GCA_964450435.1 uncultured Anaerolineales bacterium | reverse complement strand
CGTCATCCCCACCATCATAGGGGGTCGATTGGGTTCGGGCTCCAAAGGTCCTGAAGGGGTGGACGTGGATTGCCTCTAAGAAGCGACCAGCCCCATGAAGGATGGATTCGACGATCTACTATCAGAGATCGTGTCGCTGGCAAGCCCAAGTCAAACCCTGATTCTCATAGCTGATACCGGAACTCCCGCTCGATTTGTTGACGAATGGAAGGAGGACGGCACCTTCGAGCTTATGAGGGAGCATGCCTACGAAGTCTGGCGCCGCTACATGTTGCGGGCTGCGAGCAGGCACGGCGTCCACGTTGTTCGCACCTTTGAGGTGATTAACGGCCCAGATGGCGACCAGCCTCCGCCGTCGGAGTGGCGGCAATCGGACGGGCTTCATTTCAGCTCACGAGGCCATAGAGCGGTGGCCGATCTTCATCGCGAAGTGGGATACGCATACTCCACGCCATAGGTCATCCCGTATCAGAAGCAGGATCGGCGAAATGGTCCCTTCCCTCTTCCCGGGCAGGTGAGGTCCTGTTCTTGCCGTTCGGAGAACCGGAGGTATGCCCGACATAGAGCAGTTTCATGATGCTCAATACGGCCCAGATTGTGCCATATGCCGTGACGGGACGTTTTCAAGTTGGCTCGCCCGCAAGTGCTCAAGCGGCTCAGCGACCCCCGACTGGCTCGCCCACAGGCGCTCAGGGGGTCTGCGCCCTCCCTGCCAGGCTCAGGGGACTTGTGACCCCGGGGAAGATGGCCCAGGGGGTCTGCGACCCCCCGTTCCCTCGCCCACAAGCGCTGAGGCGGCTCAGCCCCCCGCCGCAGCGAACTTCACCCCTCCCCCAGTGCCGTCAACACCAGGCGGTACCGCTTCTCGACGTCCTCCAGGTCCATCGTCTCGGGCAGAGCTTCCCTGCTGCCGCGCCACACCATCTCCGCCTGGCGTCGTAGCGCCCCTCGCTGCTCCTCTGTCCGGGCACGCGTGGCGATGATGGCCAGCGCCTCCAGCAGGCGGATAATGACCGCGACGTTCGCCCGCCCGTTCTGCCGGATCTGGTTGAAGGCTGCGTCTACCACCCCACCGAACGTTACCACGTCCCTGATCAGGCGCAGGCGTCCCTGGTCGTCGTACTGGCCGGCTTTGGGCATCTGTCTCTCCGCTAAATGCACCAGAGAGGCTCCCAGTCGGTCGATGCACGCCATGGCCGTAAACGGGTCGTTGATGCCTGCGGAGAGAGCGCGCACGGCGATCTCCACCAGTTGGTTCAGCGCAAGCTCCACGTCCTGGATCCGTATCCGGTGCGCGCCCAGAATGAAACAGTCGTTTACGCGCCCCATCATCTCCTCGTCCGTCTCCTCGGCGGGCCAGACGATCACTAGATCACTCTCTTCCACGATGAAGTCGCCGGGCCGGTACCTGAGGCGGAGGACCAGATCCCTTTCTGTGGCCAACCTCATCAACTCGTCCCGATCGATCGCCTGTAAGTAACCCGTCTGGGTGGCCGGGACCGGCCGGCCGGGCTGGTCGAGTTCTCCGGGCCATTCGCCCTCGTCCCCCCCTCGCGGCTCCCCCGATAGCACCCTGTCCTCGTCGGAAAACAGGAAGTCGATCGCCCTGTCCAGGTCCACACCTATCGCTGCGATCACGTTCCCCGCTTGAATGGACGTCGAGATGTGGTGGATGAAGTAGATGAGCACGAACAGGCTCGCTACGGCCAGAAAGATGCCGACGGCCACCGCGGTCCGGGGCACGAATACTCCGCCCTCGACGGCGCTGATGCTCTGCAGCACGACCACCGAGTAGACAAACGTGGCCACGAACGTCCCGAGCACCACCTGCGTGCCGGTGTCGCGCATGAAGCTTCGTAGCAGCCGGGGGCCGAACTGCGACGACGCCAGGGAAAGCGTCACGATGGTGATCGAGAACGTGACCCCGACCACAGTGGCCATGGATCCGGCTATCGTTGAGAGCAGGGTGCTTGCCTCTGCCGGACCGCCCCTGTACAGCCACCACCGTGCGTGCGTCCACGCCTGTGCCGCGGCCCTATCGAGCGCAACGGATGCCGTTGAGAGCACTACCGCCGCGACTACCATCGCCGTCGGGATGAACCAGTAGCTGGAGCGGAGTTGCTCCCACAGGTAGGAAAGCCTCGTCTTCATCTCGTCTCCTCCTCGCTGTTCGCCGCGAGTTCGAAGCTGGCTCGCGTTGTAGGAATATGGACCTCAGACGGGCCCCGTCACCGATTCTGCCATCGGCCTGCCCTGCCACCAACGCGAAGTCAATGCGGCTGCTTCTCTATCGGCCAGGAGGAGAGCCGCGCAGCGAACTCGCAGCTCCCCCCGGGATGCTCCGGTTCCACGTGAGCCGCGACTCTCTCTTCGAGTCTCAGCAGCTGGCCCGTCTCCGCCGGCGCCGCCTCACCGGCCCCGCGAGGAGTTGGCCTCGATCTTCCGTCTGTGACCCCTGGGTAGTCGTACCCCGGCATTCAACGGCCCTGCTATTCGTAAGGGAAGCGTCAGGATAGCGTCAAGCCAGGTCTGACGGGGCGTGGTATAGTACTGTAGAAGATTCTCTTCTTCTCCTCCTTTAGAAAGAGCCGAGGCTAGCGCCTCGGCTCTTTGCATGAACCCTTGCTCGGCTATCCAGAATCGCTCCGCTTGACCGCAGACCACCCTCCTGAGCCGAGGGCTCTTCCCGTGGCGGCGGTGCCGGGATCCCGGCGTTGCGGCCCGCGGCAGGGGCAGAATCCTCCAGCAGCGGCGTGGGAGACTTTCCCTTATCGATCCCGACTGAGGGGCAGGATACTGGAATCGCTGCTCCGTGTCACGCGCGCCTCGATTTTGCCGCGAGACAATTCCCGCAGCGCGCCCTGAAATGCTTGGAGCTGATCTTGGGGGAGTCGCGCCCCAACCGTCACCTCCCCGGCAAAGGCCTCGTCGAGTATCTCGCCGGCGTGGGCCCGTACCAGACGGCGAAGGGGCTCGAAAAGGCTGTAGGGCGTCTCGATGACAACCGTGTGAGTGGCGACCTTCACTGCCCTCGGGAGCACCGCCAACACCTCACGCACTGCGCCGCTATAGGCGCGAACCAGGCCGCCTGTGCCGAGTTTCGTGCCGCCGAAGTAGCGGGTAACCACCACGGCGGCGTCGCCCAGGCCGCTCCCGCGGAGGACAGCCAGAGCTGGCGCGCCAGCGGTGCCGGGGGGCTCGCCGTCGTCACTGCAGTGGGCCACCGTCGACGCACCGTGGCCGATGACGTAGGCCGGCACGTGATGACTGGCGTCACTGAACTCCTGCCTGATGCGGTCGATGAACGCTCGAGCCTCATCCACGCTGAACACCGGCGCCGCGGTGGCGACGAATCGAGAGTTCACGACCCGAATCTCAGCCTGCGCCTCCTGAGCGGGGATCAGGCGTTCACCCATAATGGCCTCCAGGGCTTCTCGTCAGACCCGTATGTGCTTTTCCACGGCGGACGTAACCTGGTGGTTGACGTCGGGAACCGGGGCAAACGGATCCCACACGGCTCCGTGCGTCGCCGGAGCAGCGGCGGCGTCCGGAGCGTCCTGTCTCCCGACGTCCGTCAGGGGGTGGCGCGCTCCAGCTTCCGCCCCTCGTTGGCGCGCGGCCCGTGTGGCGAAGCATCCGGGCTGGAGTACCTGGCGACAGGCACCAGCAGGAACGATGGTTCTTCAC
>CAYVCX010000004.1:32044-95956 GCA_964450435.1 uncultured Anaerolineales bacterium | reverse complement strand
GTCGGTGGAGTCCCCGTGCTTTACAGGCCTCAGCAGCCCAAGTCGGCCGATACGCCGGGTTCTGTCCCCCAGAGCGCTCTCGCGGCTCGGGGTGGCGATCATCTATCTGGGATGATGGTTGCCCATCATCTCTAGCAGCCTACCCGGGGCTCGAACGGAACGGGTCGTCCCGTGTCCTCGACCTGAGGTCGACGGACTCGCCCTCATTGCTTGGCCTTGCTCCTGGTGGGGGTTACCTGGCCATCCCTGTCACCAGAGATGCCGGTGGTCTCTTACACCACCTTTTCACCATCACCACGGCGAATCATCCTGCCAACTCTCGCCGCACAGAGATCGCCGCGGCTGTCTCCTTTTCTGTGGCCCTCTTCCGTCAGGTCGCCCCGACCTGGAATTACCCAGCACCACACCCTGCGGAGCCCGGACGTTCCTCGCCCCATCTCTGAGACGCGACCGCCTGGCCGACTTGGGCAACTGAACGGATAATAACACGTTGCTCATCTCTGTCAAGGCAATGAGGGCGCCGGCGCTCTGAGTTCGGGGCAAGAAGGACCTGGCGGTCCGTTGCGCAGAGAGAGTTCGGCCGGAGGGGCCTGTCAGCGACGGCCGTCGCCGCGCCACCGTCGTGAGGGCACGCGCGCATCTGTCCTGCCTGTGTCGGAGGCCGAGATCAGGATCGAGAGGGGAAGGATCGTCTCGATGGCAAAGCGATCCTGTTAGCCCGCTGCCTTCGGTCAGGCTCTGTCGACACGCGCAGGGCCTTCTATGGGCGGAAGAGAATTGTCCCCACGCCGATTTTCTCCAGCGCCTCCTCGGCATAATGAGTGACCGTTGCGCTGGGATCATCCAGCGCTTCGTATAGGGCAGGGATAGCGTCTGGAGGCTCAATGGCGCTCAGCGCGCGGGCCGCTCCCGCCCGTGTCGCCGTGTCCCCGTTTTCCATGGCGTCGATCAGAGATCCGACCGCTGGCTCACCGAACCGCGACAGCGCGTCAGCCGACAATCGGCCCACGTAGGCTGACGTATCCGACAGTCGTTCCACCAGCGGATCGATTGCCTCCTGCGGCTGCAGCTTCGACAGCGCCACCACCGCGCAAGCTCGGACATCCGCGTCTGGATCCCGCAGTGCCTCAATGATCCGTGCGACGGCCCCCGCCGTTCCGAGAGCAGCCAGTCCGCGGATGGCCCACCACCGTCGGTCGGGATCCGGGTCCCTTAGCATCCTGTCCAGGGTGGGCAGCGCCTCGTCACCCATCCCCACGAGGGCGCCCGCTGCTTCTTCGGCGCGCGTGTCATCGCCTTTGTCCACGGCGTCCAGGAATGCCAGCAGCGCGTCAGACATCGAGAAGCTCCTCCAAGACAGGCCCATCCACCGAGTGGCCGAACGCGGGGAAGGCGGGAAGGGAGGGATAGCCGATGAGGTGGGCTGGGCAGCGGCAGTCGGAAGCGCCGAAACGAGGTGCTGGGGTGGAGGCGCCGGAAAGCTCCAATAGCGCTTGAGCCCAGCGACACTCGCGTCTCTCGGGTCCGACGCTGTACCATACTGCGACCGGTTTCCCGTGAGGCCGCAGGTAGTCGATGTGCCAGTGCCGGGTCTTGGTAGTTCGGCAGTGATGGTCGACCCGGGCTCCTAGCCCTCCCGGCCCACGGGCGCTGCCGGCGTAGGCGTACCATCCTCGGTCGAACCTGAATCGGCCCAGCTGCCCCACCTTGATCGTGACCGGTCCCAGAAGTCGCAGGATCAGGGCGTACGTCCCTGGTTCTCTAGGGGCCATCCGTATGCCGCTGCCACTTCAGACCGGCAGCCCATGCCACCGCACATCCTGCCGTGAGCATTGCCCCGCCCGCGAGGTCAAGGGCCCGCAGCGAGTGCATTTCGTCGATGCGGTATATCTCGGGACCTTCGTGGGCGTCAGGGAGAATCAGAGCCATCAGGCCGGCGACCAGCAACAGCACTGAGGCGGCGGCCAACGTGACTACAATCCACTTATACATGCGCCTACTCGGCTGGCGGTGGAACGGGCAACTCGTCCACTGCCGTATTCGCCCACTTGTCTCCCTCCTCAATGAGCATCACGGGGATGTCATCTCGGATCGGGTACTTCCGATCGCAATCAGGCTCCTGGCAGACCAACCATGTGTCGTGGATAAGTTCGAGCTGCCCCGGGTCGTCACCGGACTTCCGGGTTTCGCCGCTGACACAGTAGGGACATCGCAAGATGTCCAAGAGATCGTCGCTCACCATCGTGTGGTTCTCCTTCCATCTGTATCGTTCGTCAATCGCCGTTCTTTGTGCCGATGCGCCTTGCTCGTCGAATTGTCTCATAGTATAGCACAAGTGATGGCCGAGTCAACGGTGCCGCGGAAGCGTGGCCGCCGCCCGGGGCGGTGACTCGTCTGGCACCAGGATGTCTGAACACTGCCGGGCGCGAGCTCGAATCCGGCCTCGATCCCATAAAACGGTGTCGAGTTCTGTGGTCCCCCGCCCGCGCGTGTGGATCACCCTGCCCACGCAGATGGCAGGACGCTCATTCAGCGGCAAGAGAACTGGACAACTCGATGGATCTCGTGTATCATTCTCCCGACTTGTCCCCCGAAGACGCCTGCTGCCCGTCGGGGGCCCTTGATAGGTTGGCGATCTGCCGTCTGCGATCAACCAGCGGACTGTCGGATCGCGTCATGTTTGGTGTCGCACCTACATATACAAGACTACACTACAGGACTGGGAAGGCGGTATGTTTCAGAAGCAGCTGGGAATTGACCTGGGTACGGTTAATGTGCTCGTTCACGTCGTTGGGCGAGGGATTGTCCTGCAGGAGCCATCCATCGTAGCCATCTCCCCGGAGGAATACCGGATTATGGCTGTGGGCGAGGAGGCGAGCACCATGATGGGACGCGCGCCCGATAGCATCGAGGTTCTGCGCCCCATGCGGGATGGCGTCATCGCCGACTATCGCGTGACCTATCGCATGCTGGAATACTTCATTCGTAAGGCGTGTGGCCGCTTCAATCTTCTCAAACCGAGGGTGATGGTGAGCGTGCCATACGGAGTGACGAGTGTCGAGCGGCGGGCCGTTCGCGAGGCAGCTCTTGATGCCGGGGCCAGCGAGGCGCATCTCATACCGGAGCCCTTGGCCGGCGCCATTGGTGCTGGCTTGCCGGTGGACACTGCAGCGGGGAGCATGGTGGTGAACATGGGTGGCGGGACAAGCCAGGCCGCCGTCATCTCGCTGAATGGCGTGGTCCGCGCGAACTCGGTGCGCATCGGCGGGGTGCGCATGAACGAGGCCATACAGGCCTACATCCGGCGTAAGTATAACCTGATGATCGGTGAGATGACGGCGGAGAAGGTCAAGGTTCGTATCGGTGCCGCCCTCCCGTTGGAAGAGGAGAAGTCGATCGACGTGCAGGGGCGCGACCAGGTGGCTGGTCTTCCCCACCGCATCACAGTGACATCGGAGGAGGTGGCCGAGGCATTGTCAGAGCCGCTGTCAGCGGTGATGTCGATGATAAAGGCCATGCTGGAGCGGACGCCCCCGGAGCTTTCCTCCGATATCATCGATCGTGGAATGACGCTGATCGGTGGTGGTGCCTTGCTGCGGAGGATCGATGAATTGATCACCAAAGAGACCGGTGTGGCCGCTTATGTGGCGGATGCACCGATGGCCTGCGTTGCGCTGGGAGCCGGCATGGGGCTGGAGCGGTACGAGATTCTCAAGCGCACGGTGCCTGATTTGTAGGAGCGCTGTCACATCGATGGGGCGGGAGGTCAGAGGCCGGCGCCTATCACTGACGTCTTCTTGTGTCGAGGCGGTGCCCACCGCCGGAGTGGAGAAACCTCAGCGGCTGCTGCTGATCACGGCCCCATCGACGATCTGATTGGCTTCAACCGCCCCCCCCCGCAGGACGACAGCCCGACGAACACTGGCCCCTTCGAAGATCCTACAGCCGCTTTCCAGATAGACCTCCGGGCCGATCTCGCATCCTGAGTCCAGCCGGATCCCGTCCTCAACGCGCACCGGGGGGCGGATCGTCACATCAGAAGGAAGCTCAGCCTCGATGACAGTGCTGCTGGGATCATGGCGCAGAAAGTGGCGGTTGATCGCCAGCAGATCACCTGGCTCGGTGAGTGTCATTCGTTCCTCCACGGGTACACCGCCCACCGCGCCCCCATCAGCCATCAGGAGACGCAGGGCGTCGGGGAACTCATACTCGCCCCGTACTGACGGCCTCACCAGGGCCAGGTGGCGGAGAATCTCGGCTGATAGCGCATACAGCGATGGCGCGCTCAGTGCCCGTCGGCTTTGGCCTTGGGGAATCTCGTCGGGGGACGGCTTCTCAATGATGTCCGTTATCAGCCCATCCCGTCGGATGACGATAGCGCTTGGCGTGGCTTCGTGCCGTGAGGTCCACATCAATGTCAGGGTGGCGTCCAGCCCTTCCTCGCGGTGATGCTTGATCAAGCTCGCGACGTGACCGTTGGGGTAGAGGCTGTCGCAAGAAGCGAGCAGGAAGTCCGAGACTGCCTCCTGGCGAACCAACGGCGCAGCTGCCTGCAAGGCATGAGCCATCCCCAGCCTCTGCTCCTGGTAGGTCAGCTGAATCTGTTGGGCCCACCGCGATTGGTTCAGTGCTTTGACAAGGTCGCGATCTCCTGGGTGCGCGACAATGATGAGCCGCTCGACGCCGCCCCGTTCCAGCATGTCCAACACCCGCTCGATCATCGGCCTTCCCGCGATCGGGAGCGTCGCCTTGGAGCGCTCGGCGGTCAGCGGCGCGAGTCTGGTGCCGCGTCCGGCAGCCAATACGACGGCGAGCATCTCTGTCCTCCTGAGTCAGCTCCTAAGCCCTTGTCTCTCGCCTTGCGACGTCTGTGCTTCCCCGTTACGCTTGGTCGGGCGTCTTCCAGTACGGCTTCTCCCGCTCCCACCCCTCCTTGAACTCTGACGGTGGCTCGACCAGCAAAGACTCGCATTCCGCAGTGATCGTACCGTCGGGCAGGCGAATCTCGCCGCCAACCTTGGCACCCACGCCTCCGACCTGCCTCACCCAGCCCACGACCATCAGTGGTGTCCCAATCGGGGTCGGGCGCCGGAACCGCACGGTCATCTGGAGCGTCGCCATCAGCCGTTCGTCCCCTTCGTGTAACATCACTGCCCTTCCAGAGACCTCATCCAGGATGGCGGAGACGATTCCGCCGTGCACCACTCCGGGATATCCCTGGTACTCATTCGGGATGGTCACGTCTGCCCTGACCTGATCCGCCTCCAAATCTTCGTAGAACTCCAGTTTCAGGCCCAGCGGGTTGTCTCGGCCGCAGACGAAACACATCCGGGAGGTAGGTTGCTTGCGCACGGTGTTCTCTCCTCGTCATGAGCGACGTTGTCGCTCGCGGGGTTGTCCCTCACTGCTATTCGCCGGTGCTGGGTAGTCTACCGCTCGCTGGTGGCGGCCAGCCAAGGCGGGGGAGGGAATACTCTGCTAGCTAAACCCCTTTAGGTAATCGGTCCATCGTCCGATGACATCCGCATCGGCCGCGTCGGCGTCCAGGCGCAGGCCAAACACGCCGCTCATCGAGCGGAGGGTCTGCTGCGCGGCTCGTACGTCCCGTTGGTCCTCCGCAGCATCCACGATCGCCCGCGCCAGGTCCTCCAGATGACCAAGGGCGGATGTGGTGTCGATGTCGTCGTCCATCGCCTCGACAAAGCTCTCCAGGTAAGAGCGTCCTTCCAGCGCTGCGAGTCCGCCCCCTTCCACCTCGACAGCTTTCCGAAGTCTCGTGGCCAGCCGATCGGCTCGCTCTAGCTCCCGGCGACTGTGGCTCCAGGGCTCGCGGTAATGGTGGCCCGCCAGGTAGAGCCTCAGGGCGTCTGGCGACCAGTCTTCCAGAAGATCCCCCACCATGATGAGGTTACCCAGAGACTTGCTCATCTTCTGTCCTTCATGGCGGACCATGGCTGTATGGATCCAGTAGCGGACGAAGGGCCTCTCGCCCGTTGCAGCTTCGGCCTGGGCAATCTCGCTCTCGTGATGCGGGAAGGTAAGATCTGCGCCGCCGCTGTGCACGTCGATCGTGTTGCCGAGGAAACCCACGGCCATCGTCGAGCATTCGATATGCCACCCTGGGCGACCGGGGCCCCAGGGGCTGTCCCAGCAGGGCTCCTCCGGCGACCGGGCTTGCCACAGGACGAAGTCGAGAGGGTCGCGTTTGTTGGGGTCCTTGGGGTTGTTGCCTCGCTCGTTGGCGATGGGAAGCATCTTGTCGCGGGGGAGACGGCTCAACTTTCCGTACTCGGGCCATGCATCGACGTGAAAGTAGACGCTGCCCCCTGATGGGTAAGCAATTCCTGCCTCCACCAGCTGCCGTACGGTATCGATGATCTGAGGGATGACCTCGGTGGCCCGAGGGAACTCATCTGGCGGCCGAACGTTGAGGCTCACCATCTCACGGATAAAACGCGCTGTCCAGCGGTCTCCCACCTTCTTCCAGTTCTCCCCCACCTCCTTCGCCTTGCGCAAGATGTCGTCGTCGATATCGGTGACGTTCTGTACGTATCGCACTCGGTGATCTCGGAACTCCATGTATCGGATGAGGACGTCGAGGGCAGTGTAGGTGAATGCGTGACCCAGGTGGGTGGTGTCGTAGGGCGTGATGCCGCAGACGTAGGCGGTGACCGGCTCCTTCTGCGGGGCAAACGATTCCAGGCTGCGGGAGAGTGTGTTGTAAAGCCGCATGTGTTTCACTCCGGCGGTCAGTTCGCAAGATCGTCCGGGCAGAGTCGATTTCGATGCTGTCTGGACCGCTGGCTCCAGACCGGGAACAGGGTTCGTCGATCGCCTGAGACCGATTTACGACGGACTGGGGCTTCTTGCCACCCGAGCGAAACCAGGGGAGTCAGGACAATTCCCCTTCGGCGGAAGGGGAATTGTCGGTCGGGCTCGGCCGTCCATCTGTGTGTCCCAGCGAGATGTAGCGCCTGTCCTTATGGCCCTTGGCGCAAAAAGGGCCTACTGGTCGCCGGACAGCCGAGACACAAAGCCAGACGGCCTCACGCTCCTCTGCCAGCGCGCCTACTCATTCCCTTTCAGCTCGTCCAGCCTCGCCTCCCACTTGGAGTGGAGTTTGTTGTACAGATCCTCGCTGATTTCCCCATTCATCAGCCGCGCGTCCAGACTGTCCAGCATGTCCTCTACCTCTTGAACAGTGCTGGGCGCTGAAGCACTGGCGCCTGCTGCCTGTTGCTGGGCTGGCTGCTGTTGACCTGGCTGTTGCATGCTCTGCGCCATCATCTGGGCCATCGCTGCGCCCATACCGACGCCCGCGCCCAGGCCGACGCCTGCACCGGCGGTGCCCCCCGGCTGCTGTGCTGCGTCCCGCATGCCCCGTGCCGCCTGGAACTGCATGTAGGCCTGCATGTCGCCGATGGCGCCCATCGAGGCTCGCTCGTCGATCGCCTTGGCAGTCTCCTCTGTCGGGCCGATGTACTCGGCGTACACGGAGGTCAGGGTGACACCCCGAGCGGCAAACTCCTCAGCTGCCTTGGCTCTGACCGCCGCCACAATCTCTTCGGTCATTGCAGCAATCTCGATGACCGAATTCCCCATCTCGCCGATGAGGTCCGCGAGCTTTGTGAGAAGCATGGAGCGGAAAAAGCCCTCGATATTCGGTGTGCGGTAGAGCCCCTGGGTGCCGACGATCTTGTTCACGAAGAGCTGCGGGTCGACGATCTGCAGGCCGTACGTCCCGCGCGCCTGGACCCGCGCCATCCCCAGCTCTGAGTCCTTCATGGTGATCGGAGTGGGGGTACCCCACTTGAGGTCGGTGAACTCGCGCAAGCTGACAAAATACGCTTCCGCCTTGAACGGCGACTCCCCGGAAAACGCTTTCCCGACGAGCCCGACAAGGAGTGGGATGTTCGCCGTGGTGATTGTGTGTCGGCCGGGACCGAACGTGTCCAGCGCATGCCCGTCCCGGAAGAAGACCGCGGCCTGACTCTCCCGAACAATCAACTGAGAGCCGATACGGAAGTCACCCGATCCCCTTTCGGGAACACGAGTGACCATCTGTGATCTCGATTCATCTACAGATTCTATTACGTCAAAGACTCGTGCCATTGTAGCTGCCTCCTCAATAGAGATTCTGGGGCTCCTGGCGCCTTATGGAGACCCTCCGGGGTTTCGTCATCACTCAGATTCCAGGATCAACCGCTGGCGGCGGTCGAACGTGTCGTTCGCCTCTCCCACGATCTCCTGGATGACGTCGATCGTGTCCTCCACACCTGCGCCTTCCGAGATCGCCTGTGACAGGTGGTCGTTCGCGGTGTCCAACCGTGAGACGTAATCAAACAGCGCTGCATCGAAATCATACAGCTGCTTCAGCTCATGCTCTTCGATCTTAACCGCGTCGAAAAGACCGGCATAGCCATAACTGGCGAACCGCACCCGGTCTGCAAATGTCTTGAGTTGAGTCTGGGCGCTTTCCAGGTCGTCCACCAGATCCATACGCCCGTGTTTGAGCAGCTTCTTCTGAGCCGCGTTCAGCCGCCGACGCTGTGCCGCGAGCTTATCGGCCAGCGTCTCCCGCAGTAGCTTGTCGGCCTGTCGCCGCTTTTGCCGCTTCTGATAGCCGCTCCAACCCGGGATTGCGTCGATTACCTTTTCGGCAGCTGCGTACTCCTGCTCGATTCTGTCTTGAATGTCGGCCATCTCGAGGATCCTCCTTGTCAAATCTCCCTGCATTCCCCACACTGCTCTTCCGCCCACACGTTGCAAGCCCTGATCCGTTGAACGGTGTCATTCGGTAAGGAAGATCTCCACCCCGCAGTAGGGGCACTTGACGACGCCCTTACCAGCCAATTCCAGTTCGCCGCCACAGTTGGGACACCGGTTATTGCCTCGCATCTGACTGGCGTCACGCGAGTACAGCACACGTTCGTCCCAGTTGATGTAGCCGGCGAACAGGTCCTTATCGACGAGACTGTAGATCCAGGCCTTGACCTGATCGCGATTCACGTCCAGCTCTATAGCGGCCTCGGGGATCGACACCTGCCCCTGCGCTTCGATCATGCCCAGCAGCTTCTGTTGCTTCTCCACCTCAGCCATCTGACCGGCCTCGCGCTGCCCGCGCACGAATAGGAAGACACCAGCCCCGACCGCCGGGGCAGCCAGCATGAAGGCAAGTGCCCCTCCCAGGACCGCTCCTGACAACGCGAGGTTGCTCTCGGGGCCGGCGGCACTGGCGAGGAGCCATGCCCCAGACACGACGCATATGCCCACGCCAGCCAGAATAAGGATGACTCCGGTAGTCTTGCCCGTGTTCATGTTGTTCTTTGCCTCCGTGATGTGTCCCCCGTCGTATTGGCCTACCCGAACCCGCCGCCTCCGCCGCCGCCTCCGCCGCCCCCGCCACCACCAGAGAAGCCGCTGCCGCTCCCAGAACTGCTGGGCTGGCTGGACAAAGTGCTGCCTGCCGAGTTGAGCATGGACGTCAAGCCATCAGACATGCTCTGGAGCCCACCCGACATGCCGTCGGACATACCCTGCAGCGAAGGCGCAGAGCCCCGCGACGTCGCTGCCCTACCCAGCCCTGGGGGTCGGCCGGCGGCGCCACCACGACTTGTTCGCGGCATCGGCAAGTACCAGGCCGGGACAGGAACGGCCGTGTCGATGCTCGAGAACTTGCGCACCCAATCTCGGTCAATGCCGAACGCAATGGCGTACGGCAGGAACTTCTCGAACTGGGCTGTGGCTTCGGCGAGGTCTGTGTAGCGCTCGATGTCTCTCAGATAGCGTTCGAACGCCTCCCAAAGAGCTGCTTGCTCCGATCCCTCGTGAGTCTTTGATGGCATCCATTGGCCGACAATTACCAGTCCGATGGCTGTAATTCCGATTCCAGCGAAGGGGCAGATCACAGCCTGACTGTACTCCGACAGGGTGGCAATGCCGATAATCCCACAGGCGAATGCCCCTACGAGTGCCACAATTCCCAGTGCTGCGTAACGCCGACGAATCTTATTAGGGCTGGCGGTGAAATAGCCTCGCTCGACTGTCTGTTGGTAGAGCTTCCTCTGGAGCTCGGGGATGGCTTGGTAAAACTTGTTGCGCAACTGTGACATCCGGCGCGAACCGCGCCCCTTAAAGACCTCCTTGAGCAGTTGGCGCTCGTAGTCGAGCAGGTCATCGGCATCCTTGTCGGTACGGCGGAACGTGAAGTCAAAATTGGCCGTGCCTAGCAGGCCGCGCTTTTGGTTCTCCTCGATAATCACGTAGCCTCGCCGAGCGAGATCCACGAGCGTCGCGATGATGTCCTCCATGTCAGCCTTCTCGTCCACGAGGGTGCCGGCGATCCCGGGTGGATCAGAGGATGGCGGCTTCGATAGATACTCTGCGGGGACCGACACTTCCAGGTCTCGGCCCCGCACGTACCACAGGAGCACCAGAGACAGCGGCCCACCGACGAGGAACAGTACCCCAAGCGCGCCCAGACCCAGGTCCGCGACGCCCTTGTATCGCTCCTCCCAGGCTACTCGCCGGTCGTAGCCTGCCTGCCAGGCTGGCTTGGATCCTTCTACGATGCCGTGGGGGAACTGGACGCGGACCTCGAACTCCTGGCCGGGGTCTATCGTCTCCTGCGCCCTAAACACAACCGTACTGGTGCCTCTGCCCGAGACCGACGCTTCGGTGGAGTACGCTGCTACTGGGTCGGCTTCGGCACTGTCCGGCAGATGCACGGTCACTGTCGCATCGTAGACCGGGAACTGACGATCGGCGTAGACCGCCTTCCAGTACAACTGGTCGCCGTCCTCATAGTAGCGCAGACCGCCTTCAACCGTGTAGCGCAGGATGAACGTGTGAGACGAGTTCGAGGTAGGGGGGAAGTACCAGTCGATCCGAAGATCTCCGTCGTCTACCGAGGTCTGATACGTGTACTCGCCGCCCCGGCCTGCCTCATACCGGCGGTTCCCTTCCCACACCTCGACATCCGTGATATCCTCAAGGCGATCCATGGGTATGCTACGGTATCCAAAGCGGAAAGTCCCACTGGTGAAGGTGATCGCCTGGACCTCTTCGACCTGGAAGTTGCCATTGTCCAGGACCGTGATGTTTACGTCAAACCGTTCCCAATGGAGTCTCTGTGTCTGAGCGTGGCTGGCAGTGGTCAACAGGAACCCCACCACCAGGGCCATGAGTAAGGTCCAACGAATGTGCTTCATTGGCTGGGGCTCCTTAGGACCAGTCGGTCCCCTTCTTCCAGGTCTGATTCCCCGGATTGTCTGTCGGCAACGCCACCACTGACCCGGTCTGATGGTAGGTCATGATATCCTAGCTGTGTGAACGGTGCTACTGCACAGATCCACTTCCAAGTCCGTCGGCAAGCTTCCGAGGTGCCTGCGTGGCATGAGTCAGGCTCCCCTTCCTGTGGCAGACCAGGTTGCCGTCTGCCACGCTAAGACGGTTGCTAGCGACCGTGGATGCGCAGGAAGTGGGAAAGCGAACGATCATAGCTGCGCTCCGCGTCCGGCGGAAACAGACAACCCGGCAACTCCCTGTGCTGCCAATGGTAGCTTATGCACTCGCAGCACTTGCCCTTCCGCGAGCAAGGCTCATAGGTGCACGCACAATCGGCTCGGTTCTCTTCGATCCGGCACTCCATATGGTTCTTCCTCCCATATATAGAACTCCGCCTGTAACCACAACCAGTTTGATGCCTGGTCCGTGATGACCGGCTTCGAATGCTCGGAGTATAACACAAAAGACCCCAAAGCAAAAGACCCCCGGCCTGAACCGGCGGTCTTGATGTCGGTCGCAACGGCGAGCAGCCAGAGGAGGAATATCCCTATTTGCCCTCGAAACGACTCATGCTCTCTTGCAGCAGTTGCTCCTCAGTCCGCCTGCATACGCTGCTCGACGTAGTCCACAGCCTGACCAACCGTCTCGATCTGCTGTGCCTCTTCATCGGAGATGGTGCCACCGAAGGTGTCCTCAAACTCCATGATCAACTCGACCAGGTCGAGAGAGTCTGCTCCAAGATCCTCCCGGAAATTGGCGTCTCGCGTGACCTCCTCGGGCTTCACACCCAAGAGATCGACGATGATCTTCTGCACTTCCTCAAATGTGTTTGCCATTGTACTGCCTCCTTTGTGCGTTCTAGTTCTCTTCGTGTCGAGCTATTCTACCTCCGTGACGGGGTTTGTCAACCGTTGGGAAGGGCCACCCTGGTTGACAACCTGGTGGCGCGCGGGTATCATACCGCTCATAATAACACGATGTACCCCCAGTGGTTACGGTGGCCAGAGTGAAGAACTCCATACACCAACAGCATCAACAGCGGAAGTCTGACCACCTCCGCATCAACTTGGAAGAGGAGGTTGCATGCGCGGAGACATCTCCCGGCTTTGCGCGCTACTGCCTTCTCCACCAGGCACTGCCCGACGTCGATCTGAAGGACGTCGACACGACGACGGACCTTCTCGGGAGACGACTTACCGCCCCGCTAGTTATCTCGCCGATGACGGGAGGAACACCGCAGGCCAGGATGATCAACCGTCGTCTGGCTCAGGCAGCCCAGCACGCCGGGATCGGGATGGGGCTTGGCTCACAGCGCGCGGCCATCGAGCATCCCGCCTTGGAGGATACCTACCGGGTCCGAGACCTGGCGCCAGATGTCCTCCTCCTGGCCAACCTCGGTGCCGTGCAACTGAACTATGGCTACGGCGTCGATGAATGCCGCCGCGCGGTGGATATGATCGAGGCGGATGCCCTCGTCTTGCATTTGAATCCCCTGCAGGAAGCACTTCAGCCCGAGGGGAACACGGCCTTTGCTGGGCTGCTGGCTAAGATCGAGACTGTGTGCCGATTCATCAACGTGCCGGTTGTGGTGAAGGAAGTGGGGTGGGGCATCTCGGAGCACGTGGCCCGACAACTTGCAGACATTGGTGTGTCGGCCATCGATGTGGCCGGCTCTGGTGGTAGCTGCTGGAGCCAGGTGGAGATGCATCGGGCCGTTACCGACCACCAGCGACGGGTTGCGCAGGCCTTCGTTGGCTGGGGGATCCCCACTGCCGAAAGCCTGCTGATGGTGCGACGCGGGGCACCCGCTCTTCCCGTCCTGGCCAGCGGTGGGATTCGCGACGGGATTCAGATTGCCAAGGCGATCGCCCTCGGGGCGACGGCCTGCGGTGTGGCGCAGCCCTTTCTGCGAGCCGCAGTTGACTCCCCAGGCGCCGTCGCCGAGTTGATCGATGTCCTCATTGCTCAGCTCCGGATCGCGATGTTTGCCGCCGGAGCAGGAGACGTGGAGGCGCTTGCGGCTCTGTCACTCGAGTCGGTGAGCCATCGGGAGAGCCGGCGATCCGGACTCGGGGACGAGACGAATGTCTGTTGATGGTATCGTAAGTCGCTACGCTCGGGCTCTGGAAGACGAAATGCGTGCCGTTGTGCACTGCGCTGATGATCGCCCTCCGAGGTTGCTCGGCATGTTGCAGTACCACCTCGGTTGGGTCGACGCTGAGTTCGTGCCCTGCGACGCACGCTCCGGCAAGCGCGTACGGCCGACTCTGTGCCTGCTTGCCTGCGAGGCGAGCGGCGGGCACTGGGAGGCAGCCCTGCCGGCGGCGAGCGCCGTTGAGCTCTTGCACAACTTCACGCTCATTCACGACGACATCGAGGACCAGGATGCGACGCGCCGGGGGCGGCCAGCCCTCTGGTCGATCTGGGGCGAGGCACAGGCGATCAACGCCGGGGACACGTTGTTTGCCCTCTCTCAGCTGGCTCTGCTGCGACTGGGCCAACGAGGAGTCCCTTCAGAAGCGGTGGTGCAGGCTGTGAGGCTGTTCAACCGATCATGTGTTGCGATCACCGGGGGACAGTACCTCGACCTGAGATTCGAGCGGGACAGCGAAGTCTCTGTTCAGGACTACGTGTCGATGGTCGGAGGGAAGACGGCAGCTCTGGTCGCGTGTTCCTGCGAGTTGGGGGCTCTGGTTGCAGATGCATCTGCCGAGCAACGCGATCAGCTACACGCTTTCGGTCGCAATCTGGGGCTTGCTTTTCAACTCTTTGACGACATCCTGGGAATCTGGGGCGATACGGCCGTCACGGGCAAGCCGGTGGGCGCCGATATTGCGCGGGAGAAGAAGACCTTGCCGCTCTTGCATGGACTGGGGAGGAGCGCGGAGCTGCGCAAGCTCCTGGAGCGGGACAGTCCATCCAGTGATGACGTGCGCCGGGCACGGCACTTGATGGAGCAGGTGGGCAGCCGCCAGCACACCGAGGGATTGGCGCTCGGATACCATGAGGCGGCAGTGACCGCGCTGGAGCAGGCTGGCCTGCGTGGGTCGGCGGTGCACGCGTTGCGGGAGTTAGCAGAGGATTTGCTGAACCGTCGGTGGTGATCATCCGGCGGGGAAAAGACATCGGCTCTCAACATCCGGGGCCAAGGCTCTTCCGGCGAGACCGCCGCAGTGCTACAACTCGTCGAGGCGGACCATCAACAACGGAACGAGCATCTCCTCGGGCGTGAGGCTGCCGTGGTGACCCCGCAGTGGATCTCCTTCATCCTCTTTGCCTCGCGACGACAGGCGAGCGTCGGTCCTGGCGACAAGGACCACGTCACCCAGCCGTGCGCGGAGCCCCGGCGTAATCTCCCCGGGCTGGCCCCAGAGCCCAGCCTCCAATCCCCGTTCCGTATCAAGGAGCACGAAGTGCTCCCCGAGATGTGCGTCGACGTAGGCCTGCAGAGCGCGTTTCTGCCCCGGGCGGGCGTAGAGATAGGCCGCCCGAGATTCGCCGGCGGGAGGGAGGAGCAGGGTCTGCTGCAGGCCGGGGTGGTCGGGCAGGTGGACCACCCGCTCCGGGGGCGTCGCGACCTGGCCGTGATCAGCGGCTATGATGAGCAACGTGCTGTCGCGCGTCTCCGGGCCGAGAGTCGATACGAAATCCTCTTGTAGCGAGCGGGCGAGGTGCTGGAGCGCCGACGAAATGTACTCGTCCTCCGTGCCATACGTGTGCCCTGTGTCGTCTATCCCGCTCCAGTAGACGTCCACGAAGACCGGCTGGGCCTTAGGCTGCGTCTTGAGTGTCGTGCGGAGGTTGATCCACAGGTCGCTCAGGTCGAGATATCCGTTCAGATCGCCCATCCCGCGCAAGAAGATGCGGGTGAGAGGGCTGCCCAGGAAATGCCGCGGGATGTGGGCTATCGTGGCTACCCCGGCTGCAGTCAACCGCTGGGGCAGGCTCGGCGCCGTGACAAAACGGTCCGCTTCCCATCCCCACTCCTCGAGGCTGCTGCCTCCACCATACGTGGCAGGAGCCATCTTCAGCATATTAGCAAGGACTCCTTGCTTTGGCAGCAGGAGCTTGGTACCCACGAAACCGTGTCCGAGCGGAGCCCGCCCGGTCCAGATCGAAGTCAAAGCGGAGACGGTAGTCGAGGGGAAAACAGAAGTAATGGGCAGCAGCCGTCCTTCGAGAGCCAACTGGGTGAACAGCGATATCTCATTCGCCATGTACTTCCTGAGCTGGAGGTAGCCGACGGCATCGACGAGCAGCAAGATGACACAGTCGACGTCGAGAGCCAGGTCGAACCAGAGATCCTTGGGCAGCGGTGGGGCTGACCCGGGCAGGCGGACATCGAAGATCCGCGCGATGGTCGGGGCGATGTTGGCGACTGAATGGCCAGAGTAGTCTGGCAGGATGAAGTGATCTGGCAGATCCGGCGTGCGGCGGCTGCGAAGCTGGCACTCGATCTGGGATGCCGTGGGAATGTCCATCTGGCGTACTTTCACCCGGTTGTTGTCGATTCGAACACGCAGGACGCCATCACGTGTATCCTTGCCGACGCAACCTTCAGTATTGGGCTCAGTCGTCTCGTTGATAGCCTGCTGCGGAGGGGCCGGTCCGCCTCTTTGATGTCCCGGGGCGCAGTCGACCCAGCACCTCGTGGAGTTCCGGCGGCATTGGGGCTTCGAAGGTCATCTCCTCGTGCGTGGCGGGGTGAGTCAGGGTGAGCTCAGATGCGTGCAAGAAATGACGAGCCTCGAGGAGCGGCTGATGCCGGTGTCCATAGACAGCGTCCCCCACCACCGGGTGACCGAGCCAGGATACGTGTACCCGCACTTGATGCGTCCGGCCCGTATATGGATGTACCTCCAGCAGCGTGTGCTTGCGATACCGGCGCACGATTCGGAACCGTGTGCGGCCGTATTTGCCGTCGGGAAGGGGGGCCATCTTCTGTCGAGCCTCTGGGTCACGGCCTATGGGGACCTCAATGATGCCTTCGTCAGGTTCGACCCTTCCGTTCACCAGGGCAAGATATGCCTTCTCAACTTCGCGATTCCGGAATGACTCCTGAAGTGATTCCAGAGCAGCTTGATTCTTCGCGACGACTAGCACACCCGACGTCTCCTGGTCAAGACGGTGTACGATCCCCGCGCGATCAGGCGGCCCGACATCCTCAATGGCCGGATAGTGGAAGAGCAGTGCGTTGACGAGGGTGCCGTCTCGGTGGCCCGGGCCGGGATGCACCACCAGGCCTGCAGGCTTATTGACCACAAGCAGGTGTTCGTCCTCGTGCAGGACGTCGAGCGGAATGTCCTCGGGGACGATCGGGCGGCGTGGCTCCTCCGGAGGCAGGATGACGGTCACTTCTTCGCCCGGTGCCACGCGGTACGCCGGCTTGCGGGGGTGCCCGTCTACGGTCACCTGCCCCGCTGCGATTAGGCGTTGCCCTTGGCTGCGGCTGAGATTGGGCACGCGGTTGCGCACTACCTTGTCCAGCCGCTTGCCACGCTCCTCCGCAGCAACAGGGAAGGAGCAGGACTCGCGTTGCGAGAGGTCCGGCAACTCAGTCATCCTGCGCCGTGGCTAGCCGCCTGTTCCCACGTGTGTCGCGCCGCTCTTCCCAGAGCATAAGCAGTGTCAGTAGAGTGACGCCCCCCACGATGGAGGCGTCCGCCAGGTTGAAGACCGGCCATCGGCGCAGAGGCCAGAAACTGAGGTCGATAAAGTCCACGACAAACCCACCGAAGCGGAGCCGATCGACAAGATTGCTGGTGGCTCCACCCAGTTGCAGGCTCAGCGAGAGCTGAATCAGCCAGAGGTCAGTCGGAAGGTGCAGTGAGTACCAGACTAGAGCGACGATCACAACCAGGGCGATGAGGACAAGAAACTGGCTCCAGCCAGGAAACAACCCGAAGGCCGCACCGCTGTTTGTCACGTATGTGACCCGAAAAACTGAGGCGATCCAGGGAACCAGGTCTATCGACTGTCCCAGTCTTAGGTTTGCCCTGACCGCTTGCTTGGCAGCCTGGTCAGCGAGCAAGACGAACGCTGCCCCTGCCGGCAATATCGGTGATACCCGCTCTCCTTGCCTCAATGGGGCAATCCCCTATACTCGTGTTCCGCCTGGCAGTCAAGACAATAGACTGCTTGTGGGAGTGCCTCCAGGCGAGCGCGGTCGATGCGGCCACCGCAGTCCTCGCAGATACCGTAGGTTCCGTCCTCAAGTTTGCCCAGTGCCTCATTCACTCGCTTCATCGAGAGTTCGATGCGGCGGCGAAACCCTATGTCGACAGTCTGCTTGAAAGCTTCGCTCCCGTCGTCGGCCATATGGTTGCCATAACCGACGCCTTCGTACTCCTCGTTCCGAAGCTGCTCCAGTTGCTCTCGAAGCGCTTCTTTCTCTTCCATCAGCTCACGTCTTGCTCTTTCGTACGAGAAAGGCATTCCCGCCTCCTTCCTTGCTGGTGTCTGTGAGGGCTCGATCGTCTCACTCTCAGCTTCGACCGGTGCTGCGGACCTCCGTGGGCCATCACCAGGATTGCTCTTTCCTCGATACCCTTGGGCTGGCGTAGTCACTGCTCTCAATCGACCTCTTATTCTACCCCACTCGATGGGACTGGACAAGTAATGTTGGTGTGAGTGTTGAAGAAGTCTCCCCCCAACCGGTCTCTGCCCATGCGAGACTCACATTCGAACCGAATCGGGCTGCAAATGGACCTGCTTTGCTGCGGGATCCAGCTTCGGCGGCATGTACGCTCCCACCAATCTGTTTCCCAATGACTTGTTCAACAGTCCCGCCGCTGCATCAATACGCATCCGGCTACGCCTTTCGCACGCTGAGCTTCAGCCAGTAGCCCTCCACCTGATCCTCGATAAGAGCATCAGCCTTGTTCTCGTCCGGCGGGCCCTGCCTCAGTTCCACACTGAGCGTCTCGGCAGCGATGTACTCCTGCCACGCCTCAATCGCGTCAACGAGTCCCGCCTCCGCTTGATATGTGGTAATAATTCGATCGTCAAGCTCGAAGTCTGCCTCCTTGCGCAAACTCTGTACCCGGCGCACCACGTCTCGGGCCAGGCCTTCCGCCAGAAGGCCTCGGGTGAGTTTGATGTCCAGGGCAACGGTCACACCGTGCTCCGACGCCACGGCAAGCCCTTCCCGGGGCTCTTCCCGGATATGCACCTCGTCGGAGCTAAGCTCGACAGTCCTTCCATCGACTTCTACCTCGATCGGGAGATCAGCGCGCAGTCGTCTCACCGCCTCTACCGGGTCTTTGATCGACTCTAGGGCTGCCCTTACCGCGGGAAACTGATTCCGAAGACGTGGCCCCAGCTTCTCGCCATCGGGCACTAGGCGATAGGTCACGAGATCGCTCATCTTGGTGGCAAAAGTGACTTGCTTCACATTCAGTTCATCCTGCACTAGGTCGACCAGCGCGCCGTCGAGCCGGTCCGCACCTCTGTCCAGATGGACCAGTGCGCGAGACAGAGGCTGGCGTAGTTTGAGCCCCTGGGCGTTGCGAGCCGAGTGCCCCTGGGTCACTATCTCCCGGGCCAGTGCCATCTGCGACAGGAGGTCTTCGTCTATTTCCTGGGCACCCCCCTCTGGCCATAACGTGTGATGAACGCTTTTGAGTGCGTCATTGTCCACCGAGCGCACGAGGTTCTGGTACATCGCTTCCGTAGTGAAAGGCAAGATAGGGGCCAACAGTCGAACCAGGGTGGTCAGAACGCGGTAGAGAGTTGCGTACCCGGCGGCTTTGTCCGCATCTTGCTCGCTCTTCCAGAAGCGACGGCGGCTCCGCCGCACGTACCAATTCGATAGGTCATCGAGGAATTGCTCGACCGCCATCGTCGTCGCGTAGGCGTCATAGTTCTCGAGACGGTCACTTGCCTCGGCAGTGAGCTGATTCAAGCGGGCCAGCACCCAGCGATCCAGCAGCGACGGCTGCTCCGGTTTGATCTCATCCCAGGAATCGTGTGGTTCCCACTCATCGATGTTCGCATACGTAACGAAGAAGTCATAGACGTTCCACAGAGGGATCATGAACTGGCGACGAACCTCGTCGGCTCTGTTGTACCCAAACAAGAGGTTCTTCTCTGGTTTGTGAGCGCAGTACATCCAGCGCATCACATCGACGCCCATCTCATCGGCCGCTTCGTTGAACTCGATGGCATTGCCCCATGACTTGTGCATCTCTCGTCCATCCTCGGCGAGAAGGAGTGCGTACGAGAAGCACGTCTTGAACGGAGGCGAATTATCTATCACGGTCGCCATTGCCAGGAGACTGTAGAACCAATTACGGAATTGCCCAGGGAACGACTCACTGATCCAATCAGCTGGATACCACCTGCGCCAGTAATCGCGATCGGTGCGATAGCGCAGGGTGCTGAAGCTCACGATACCGGCGTCCAGCCACGGGTTGCCAACGTCTGGGATGCGCTCAACCTCCGCGCCACAGTGTGGGCACTCAATGTGCACTTGGTCAATCCACGGCTTGTGGGGTGTGTGCCCCTCAAACGACTCCCAACCACGGACTGCTCGGTCCTCCAGCTCGTGCTCGTCTCCGATGACCTCGAAATGACCGCACTCCCCACACTCCCAGATAGGTAGTGCCAGGCCCCAGTACCGTTTCTTGCTGATCATCCAGTCGTGCATGTTCCGCAGCCAGTCCAGCTCTCGGTCCAGGCCAAACGACGGGATCCAGCGTATCTGTCTGGTCACATCCATGATGTCATGCCGGAGCTCGTCCATCGAGATGAACCACTCGTCAACGAGCCGGAATACGAGCTCCGTGCTGCATCGCCAGCAGACGGGATAGCGGTGGGTGTAGTCCGCGACGTTGTACACCAATCCTTTTTGGCGGAGGTTCTCGAACACACGCTCAGCGCTGCTGGAGACATCGGTGCCGGTGAAGGCGCCGAAGCCGTCCACAAAGATCCCTTCTTCGTCCAGCGGTGCGATCGTGGGCAGGCCGTGCTCCTGACCCAGCGCGAAGTCCTCGGCGCCGCAGCCCGGCGCGATGTGCACGATACCGGTGCCCTCTTCCTCATCCACGTCCTGCCAGAGTATCACTCGATGCGCCTGTGGCCCACCCATCCGCTGCTGGGCCTTGAGTTCATCGAACGGGCCGTGATACGTGAGCCCTGCCAGTTGCCTGCCGTCCATTTCCTCCAGCACCTCGTATTCACCCACCAGAATCGGCAGTGCTGCCTTGGAAAGGTAGAGAATCTGGCCGTCCTGGCGGACCTTGACGTAGGCCAGATCAGGGCCGACGGCAGCAAGCACGTTGCTGGTCAGGGTCCAGGGTGTGGTGGTCCAAACTAGCAGGCTCTCGTCCTCTCGGCTGCGCAGTGGGAAGCGGACTGTGACACTCGGGTGGGTGAGTTCCCGGTACCCTTCGGTAACGATCTCGTGCTGGCTGATGCCGGTAGCGCAGCGGGGGCACCAGGGCATGACGTCCCTGCCCTTGTACAGCCATCCCTGCTCCCAGCAGCGCTTCAGCATAGTCCAGATCATGTAGTTATTCTCGTTGGAGAAAGTGAAGTAGGAGCCCCCCAACTCTGGAAGCCCAAGACGGCCGACGATGTTCTCCACCGTGTCCGTAACTTGGCCGCCAGGTCCCTCGACACCGATCGTCGCTTCTGGGTTCTCCCCCATCTTCTTCGCCAGCCAGCGAAGTTGATCGGTATCATTCCAGTCCATCCAGTAGCCCAGACGGATCGATTGCTCGGTCTGCACGGCGGCATAGCGCAGGACGCGCTGTTTGCAATCGCGCACAAAGCGATCAACGCCGTACTCCTCAATATCCCGTTTCGACTCGAAGCCCTTCTCCTTTTCCACCTCGACCTCGACCCACAGACCCTGGCAATCGAAGCCGTTCTGGTAGCGCGTCTTGTAACCCCGCATCGCCCAGTACCGATGATAGAGATCCTTGTAGGTGCGGCCCCAGCCGTGATGGACACCCATGGGGTTGTTGGCTGTGATCGGCCCGTCTATGAAGGACCATCGGGGCCCTTCCTTCCGTAGTTCGAGAAGCTTCTGGAAGGCGTGTGTCTCCTCCCACAGCTGGAGGATGTCCTTCTCCTGAGCGACGAAGTCGACAGGGTTGGGCACTGGGTCAAACATCTCGCCTCCTTTGGATTATCCCTGCAGGCAAATTAGTCATTGTCCTCTTCCAACTCGTACCACATCATATGAGAGTAGTCAGTGCAGCCCACCGCGCGCCAGAACGCCTGCGAGGCACGGTTGCTCGCAAGTACTTGGAGTTAAAGATGCGTCGCACCTCTTTCTTGGAACCATTCCTCCAGGGCGCTAAACAGGGCCTTGCCAATACCCTGTCTTCTCGCGCCGGGATCCACGACCATATCGGTGACGTAGCCATAGGTGTCGGGCTCGAAGACCGGCGCCGGTTCGCGCAAGTCGCCCGCGATTTGACCGAGTAACCCGTCGTCCCCCTCCGCCACAAAGAGGCACCATCCATCGCTGTCCCAGATTGTCTCGCGGAGATAGCTGCCCCAGGCCCCTTCGGCCTCGGGCGAGGGCCTGGGACAGAAGCGATCGTCCCAACGGGCGTGGGAGTCCATCATCTCCCGCCAGAGCCGGAGCATCTCCGGCAGATCATTCTCAGTCGCAGGCCGAATCACAAAGTCCATGGTCAGCTACCTCCAGAAAACGAAAAACCCCCGTCCCGTAAGGGACGAGAGTCACAACCTCCCGCGGTACCACCCTATCTTGCCCCGCATGCGGGGCCTCTCGGCCGGCGACCAACATCGCCGCGTCGCTGATAACGGGTACCGAACCCGTCTGGGCTTAGTGGGTCGGTCTGTTGGTCGTGCTAGACTGGCAAGCCAACCACGGATCTACCATCTACCAGTGTGCCGACCTACCTACCGTTCAGCCAGCGGCTCCGGAGTGATTTTCGGCGGGGGCTCCGCGCCCGGCTCTCACCAACCCCGGACTCGCTAAGGCGGCGTACCGCGCCTACTCGTCTCCATCATAGCCTTTCGATCGCGTCTCAGATTATGCCACAGAACTAGGCCCTGTCAAGCCCCCGTGACAGAGACTCTCAGTGTCCGAGGATGCGCACACTTTGTTCACGGTCCTGGTGTGTCAGCCGGTGCGCGTCGAAACGGGCCAGAAGGTTGCGAGCTCGATTCCGCAGGGCCCGCATACGATCATCTTTCGCTTTCCACCTACCTGCGACTTGGTTGAGTACCAGTTTGCTGTCTCCTCGAATCTCGACAGAGAAATCTCCTGAGGATCGGCCGGCCAGTTCAATGAGCTCGATCAGCCCGCGGAGCGCGGCGATGAGAGTTTCATACTCCGCCTCGTTGTTCGTCATCTCTCGATCGAAGTCAAGCCGGATGACCTTCTTCTTCCGCCCTGATCGACGCATAACGGCATAGCTCCCATATCCCGGGCCAGGATTCCCCCGGCTGCCGCCGTCGAAGACGATCGTGTAGTCAGGAGTGCCCTCCAGTTCGTTAGCCTCGAAGCTCAGGGACATCGCGCGTTGGGTCGGTGACGCCACTGACCACCTGCTCGTTAGTCGGTTGAAGAGCTGTTCTCGTTCTTCGTCGGACAGGGAAGCGATGGCCGACAGGATGCGCTCGATACTCTCGTTCATCTTGAAGACCGGCGATCATAAAGGGCCAGGAGGTTTGACACATGGATTTGCTGCACCTGTCCCTGAAGCGGAAGACGCGACAAACCCGTGGACTCGATATCGTCTTCGCGCAAGGCGAACTTGCCCTCGCCGCTTTGGATAGCTTCCGTCACTTTTTCCTCCACGGCATCCAGATAATCCAGGCTGGCAGCGACGGCCTTGTCGACCTCGCCCACCAGCACGACCTCGCCGTGACCCTGTACCACATTGTCTATCTCCAAGCCCTTGATTCGCTTCAAAGACTGGCGGAATGCCGCAATGTCACCGTCCACGATCGACGGCACTGGCATCATAGTGTCCGAGGCAAATAGGACTTGCTCATCCTCCACGTAGACCATGACCAGATCTTTCGTATGCCCGGGAGCCCAGATCAACCGAACAATCTGCTCTGCGAGCTGTACTGCCATCTCCCTTCCCTTGAACGTGACGTCAGGGAGACGAAGCTCAACTTCTTCGAGCAGGGGTTCCTGCCTCTTCGCCTCGGTGAGTGCCGGACGTCCCCGCTCTTCCAGGAACCGTCGGCAGAGGCTGTGGCAAATGAGGTCGGCCTCGGGAAACAGATAGGTGCCGTAGGCGTGGTCGGCGTGATAGTGGGTTAGAATCACGTATCTCACCCCCTCCGCGGAGACCCTCGGGAGGAACGATGCCATCTCGTTCGTTTCCTCGGGAAACGGGAGGCTGTCGACGAGAATCGTGCCCTGCGGGGTCACGATCGCCCCGGCGGTCACCTGAGCATACAGGTCGCTGGTGAAGACATAGATATTGTCAGATACCCGTTCACGGAGCATGGTGTACCTCGCGTTGCTTTATTGACGCTGCAATGGAGACGAAATCTACAAGAGGATAGCACAGAAGAGTGCCGAGGTCAAGCACGAAGAAATGCAACTGCCGCCAGGAGGCTCACACTTGAGTGAAACCCCGCCATGCCGTGCGCCGTTTGTGTGTTGAGCCTCTGCTCGTAAGTGGGTGCCTGCTCCCCGGCCTCCCGGGGAGACTACAGCTCCCTATCTGATAGGTGTTGGCTCAAAACGCAGTCGGCTGTCACGAACACAGCAGGGTTGTCGACAACCAATATACCATGTCTCCAGAAAAGCGCAAGCGGAGCGGGGGATTGGTTTCGTCGCGGATAGGCCAGTCCGGTGGATCGGCTAGGGTTCTTCCGGATGATTGGACGAAGCCTGTTGTCCGCGCGACGCGGGCTCACCGGGCATCGATCTAATGTCGATGGGTGGCTTGGGTTCCTCATCGACAATCAACCGGAAGACATCGGGGCGCGCATAGTGACCGACCACGTCGAAATCGACCTTGCTTCGAATCAAGTCGTCCCTGCTGAGCTCGGCGTAGAGCATGCCCTCCTCATCGTAGAGAGGCCCGGCGAGGACGGTTCCGAGGGGCGACAAGATCACGCTCCCACCACGACACATCACCTGGGGCTGCTTCTCCAGCTCGCCGCGCATCGGTAGGTCAGCCGGGTACATGTCCTGGGTCACAAACTGATTGCAGCCGAGGACGAAGCAGCGGCCTTCGCAAGCGATGTGACGCAGCGTGGCCTGCCACGTGTCCCGAGCATCGGCGGTGGGGGCGAGGTAAATCTCAACACCTTTCGCGTACAGAGCCGTCCGAGCGGACGGCATGTAGTTCTCCCAGCAGATCAGCCCGCCTATCTTGCCCAGGTCTGTATCCAGAACAACGAGCGTGCTGCCATCGCCCTGTCCCCAGATGAGGCGCTCCGCGCCGGTTGGTTGGAGCTTCCGGTGCTTGCCCAACAGGCGCCCGCTCGGCCCGAAGTACACCAGGGTGCAGTAGAGGGTTCCTCCGCTGAAGTCGATCTCGCGCTCTGTGACACCGATGGCCACGTACACGTGCGCCTCGTATGCAGCCTGCCCGAGAGCGTCTGTCGCAGAACCGGGAACGCAGACACTGTTATCCCAATATCGCTGCCACAGGGACCGCCCTTCAGGGCTTCGGCTTCCGACGACCATGCCAAAGCTCAACCCCCGCGGGTAGCAGGGGATGAAGCTCTCCGGGAAGAGCACAAACTCGGCCCCCCTGGAACCAGCTTCGCGGATCAGCTTGCAGGCTTTGTCAACTGTCGCGTCGCGGTTGAACAGCACAGGGGCTGCCTGTACCACCGCGACGTGAACGTGCGAATCGGTGTCCATGGTTGTACCTCACTAGGCTGTGGCTTCTAGGTCTACCACGATCTCATCACAGGGTCAGCCGGCCGCGGCGCCGCGGCTGCCAGCAACAGAACCGCTCCCGCTCCCTTGCTCCTCACGCGCACGCCAGGTATCCGAGCCCTGCTGGGTGCGGGGCGGCTGGCTGTGACCCTGATAGAATCTTCTGCCTGGAGGCCTCGTCTCCCGGAGCAGGCAGAAAAGGCCGGAGCGCCGGCTCGTTGCCCGAGACGACCGGCGCTGTCCCGCTTGTGCGGCGAGGCGCGCCGGCGTGAGCCGTAGCTGGTGGCGAGTGCTAGAGTACAGCGTTCGGGCACTGCCATAAACGAAGCAGACGAACCACGGGAGCCAAACCTGTTGCGACGACGGACACATTTCCCCTCGTCGCTAAGCGTAGTCGTAGAACCCCCTCCCGGTCTTCCTGCCCAGGTGCCCGGCGGCGACCATACGCCTCACCAATGGGCACGGGCGGTACTTGTCATCGCCTAGCCCTGCATGGAGTACTTCCATCACATCCAGCAGTATGTCCAGGCCGATCAGATCGGCAAGTTCCAGCGGCCCCATGGGGTGGTTCATACCCAGCTTCATCACCGTGTCGATGGCCTCCTTCGTACCCACCCCTTCCATCAGCGCGTATGCTGCCTCGTTAAGCATGGGGCACAGGATGCGGTTGGAGATGAACCCTGGGTAGTCCTCCGCCTCTACCGGCGTCTTCCCCAGTGCAGCCGCGAGTTCCAACGTCTGCTTCGTCGTCTCGTCGGATGTGTCGAGGCCGCGGATCACCTCGACGAGCTTCATCAGCGGCACCGGGTTCATAAAGTGCATGCCGATCACCCGGTCCGCCCGCTCCGTCGCCGCGCCCAGCTCGGTCAGCGAGATCGACGATGTATTGCTGGCCAGAATCACACCGGGCCGCGTCAGCTCGTCGAGCTGGCCGAAGACCTTCTTTTTCACCGCCACGTTCTCGACCACGGCCTCGACCGCAAAGTGGGCGTCGGCAGCCGCCTGCAGCTCCGTCGAGGTGGTGACGTTCTGCAATCCCGCCTCTCGCTCCTCGTCCGTCAGGCGTCCCTTCCTGTGGAGTTTCTCGACCGAGCGTTTGATCGACCCGAGCGCGCGTGCCAGCTGATCCGCGTCGATGTCGATCAGTGTGACTTCATAGCCGGTCGTGGCGCAGACCTGGGCGATGCCGTGGCCCATCGTCCCTGCACCGACGACGGCGATGTGTTCGATGCCCATAATACCTCCCTCTCACTCCAACTCGATCGCCATAGCCACGGCGCCGCCGCCACCCAGGCACAGCGTGGCCAGGCCGCGTGCCATCCCACGGTCTCTCAACGCGTAGATCAGCGTCACGAGCACCCGCGTCCCGGAGCAGCCGATCGGATGGCCCAGCGCAATGGCACCCCCGTTGACGTTCACTTTCTCCTCCGGCAGGTCGAGCGCCCGCATGTCCGCGACCATCTGGGCCGCGAACGCCTCATTGACTTCAAACAGGTCGTAGTCATCGACCGCCGTCCCCGTCCTCTCCAGCAGCTTTCGCACCGCATAGATCGGGGCGGTGAACACCTTGAGCGGGTCGACCGCTGCCTGATCGTATGCCACGATCCGCGCCAGGGGCTCGATCCCCAGCGCCTCCGCCTCGCCGCGGCGCATCACCACCGTAGCCGCGGCCCCGTCCGTAATGCCGGGCGAGTTTCCCGCGGTCACGATCCCGTCGCGATCGAAGACCGGCCTCAGGCGGGCCAGGGCCTCCACGGATGTGTCCCGCCGGGGGCACTCGTCGGTGTCGAACATCAGTGCATCCCCCCGCCGCTGCGGCACCTCCACCGGGACGATCTCCTGCTCGAAGCGGCCCGCGTCGATTGCCTTGATTGCCTTCATATGGCTCTGATACGCGAACGCGTCCAGCTCCTCCCGCTTCAGATCATACTCGCGGGCAATCCACTCAGCGGAGTTGCCCATGTGGTGGTCCTCGAAGGAGCACCACAAGCCATCGTGAACCATTCCGTCGACCAGGTCACCGTTGCCCAGCCGGTACCCGAAGCGCGCCCGGTCAAGCAGGTAAGGGCCGTTGTTCATACTCTCCATACCGGCGGCGACGAAAATGTCGCCGTCCCCGGCGGCGATCATCGCGGCGGCCAGCATCACACCCTTTAGGCCGGATCCGCAGACTTTGTTGATGGTAGTCGCACCCACCGAGGCGGGAATGCCGGCCTTGATCCCGGCCTGCCGGGCGGGAGCCTGCCCCTGCCCGGCCTGGACGACGTTGCCTATCAGAATCTCGTCAATAGCGGCGGGAGCGACGCCGGCCCGCTCCACCGCCGCCCGGACCGCCACTGCGCCCAGGTCCGAGGCCGAGAGGGGAGTGAGGGTGCCGTTGAACTTGCCGATAGGGGTGCGTGCCGCGGACACTATGACGGCGTCACGCGGGCTTCTCGTAGAGGTGTTCGACATATCGATTCTCTCCCTTTCAATGTGTTGAGTGACGTAGAATACCTTCCGTAGTGCGTGCCGCAATGCGTGTCGCAGTGCCGGCTGCGCTACGCGGTGCCGTCTGCCTTTCCGCTCTGCTGATCTCTCCAGCCTATCCTGGTTGACAGTCCAGCAGCCTGACCCTTCTGCCAAATGGCGGTGAAGAGCTACCCTCTTTCCTCGAACAGAGGGCGCAGCTGCGCGTACGTCTGGTCCATCAACTCGGGGATCACACGCGTCCTGCCCACCGTGCTCATATAGTTCGTGTCGCCGGCCCAGCGGGGCACCACGTGCACATGAACGTGATCAGCCACCCCGGCACCTGCTGCTGAGCCTATGTTGGCCCCAACGTTGAAGCCCTCAGCCGCGTAGGCGTCTCGCAACACCCCCAGGCTTAGCTGCGTGAGGGCCATCAGCTCCCCGGCGGTCTCGGGTTCCAGATCCTCGAGCGTGGCCACGTGCGCGTAGGGAGCAATCATCACGTGACCGTTGTTGTAGGGGAACCGATTGAGGATTACGTAGCACAGATCGCCGCGATGGACGATGTGGGCGTCTGCATCGCGCTCCTGGGGTTTGATGCACAAGAGGCACTCGGAGGGCAGCGGATCTTCGCCTTGCAGATAGGGCAGACGCCAGGGAGCCCAGAGATGATCCATGGTCTGCGGATTCTACATCAGATCCGGAGCCGACGCAATTGCTTTGCTTCCCAACCGCGTGCTACCCTGAATATGATCAGAGTTGGGCGGTGCAGGCGGGCACCGGGCGCAAGTGCTTGCATTCGCGCGGACGCCAGGGTGAACTCAAGCTCCCATATCCAGTGGAGACTTGATCCTGGTCGACGAGGAGGTGAGCGGCATCAAGACCGAGACAAGGTCGCATCTCCAGTCAGCAGCCGATGGAGAACTCCGTCGGCCGTCCGAAGAAGAAGCGCACCGTTCTCGTCCACAGCTTCGGCCACTCCGTGCAACGTGCCGCCGCTGGTGACCAGTCGTACGCGCTGTCCCAGAGTCACCAGTCGTGCCGACCACTCTTTGCAAGGACTCAATCCGTTCCTGAGGTTCTCATACCTGATCTGCACGTTGTCAAGGAGCGCGATGAGGAGAGTGCTTCGGTCAGCCATGTGCCCCAGTTCAGCGAGAATGCTGGTGGCGTCTGGCGCCAGTTTCTGGAGACTGGAAGGCGGTACGTTGACGTTTAGGCCGATACCGACGACGACGGAGTCGACGCATCCGCCGGCCATCTCCAGCTCAGTCAGGATTCCACCCAGTTTGCGCCAGTCCTCTGAGGCACTCCCTGCCTTGGACGACACGATGACCAGGTCGTTCGGCCACTTGACGGCGACTGATAATCCGGATACTTCTTCGACAGCGTCGGCAGCTGCTAGGGAACAAAGCATAGTGAGACGGTGGGCCTGTTGGGGCGACAGGCTGGGCCTGAACAGAATCGAGCACAGTAGACTGCTCCTGGCCGGTGCGATCCAGCGTCGACTCAAGCGTCCCCGGCCCGCTGTCTGCTCTTCTGCGACTACAAGGGCACCTTCTGGCTCTCCTTGAGAGGCCAACTCCTTCGCCGCATCGTTCGTGGACCCGATCTGATCCCGATAGACAAGCCGACGCCAGAATCGCGAGTCTTGAATTGCCGCCTCGATGCAGCGCGATGAAAGCTTGTCTCCGATCTTCATCCTGTCTGACCTGCTATTGACTGCATTCGACGGAGATTACTCCCGGAGCACCTCGCGGGAGATCACCAGTCGCTGGATTTCGTTTGTGCCCTCGCCGATGGCGCAGAGCCGTTGATCGCGGTACATGCGCTCGACCTCGTACTCACGTACGTAGCCATACCCGCCGTGGATCTGAATTGCCTGGCGGCACACGCGCTCCGACATCTCCGTGGCGAAGAGCTTTGCCATCGAGGCCTCCTTCGTGAAGCGCTGCTCTTGCTCCTTGAGCCAAGCCGCCCGGTGTACCATCATGCGAGCAGCATCGATGTCTGTCGCCATATCGGCGATCATCCACCGGATAGCCTGAAAATCGGCAATAGGTTGCCCGAACTGCTCCCGCTCCTTCGCGTAGTCTACAGCCCGCTCGTACGCCCCTTGTGCCAACCCAATCGCCATGGCCGCGATGGCGATTCGACCGGCATCCAGCGTCATCAGGAATTGTCTAAAGCCCTCGTTCTCCGCCCCCAGGAGATTCGCCCCGGGAATCCGGCAGTCCTCGAAGAACAGCTCCGAGGTCACGGAGCCCTTCAGTCCCATCTTCTTCTCGTCCCGTCCAGCCTTGAATCCGGGAGTCCCCTTCTCGACGATAAAGGCGGAGATACCGCGGGTACCTTTCTCCGGTTCGGTGCTGGCCGTGATCACCACTATATCGGCGATAGAGCCATTGGTGATGAAGATCTTCTGACCGTTCAGCACCCACTCGCCCGTGTCGGGATCTCGAATAGCGCGCGTGCTCGTGGCTGCGGCGTCCGAGCCAGCCTGGGGCTCAGTGAGCCCAAAGGCTCCGATCTTGTTACCCTGGGCCAGAGGCAGTAAGTACTTCGCTCGCTGTTGGTCTGTGCCGAAGCGATAAATGGGTTCGCAGCACAGGGACGTGTGCGCGTCGAGGGTAATGGCCATCGAGCCCGAGACACGTGCGATTTCCTCGAGAGCGATGACCATTGTGTGGTAGTCAGCGTCTGAGCCACCGTACCTCGCAGGGAAGGGCAGTCCGAGCAGACCCACCTCGCCCATGCGATGAAAGATATCAAAGGGAAATTCGTCGCTGGCGTCGATTTCCTCTGCCCGCGGCGCAATCTCATTCTCCGCAAACTCTCGCACCATGCGGCGGAGCATTCGCTGCTCTTCAGTGAACGCGAAGTCCATCGTATAACTCCTTCGTGTAGCCGGTCCCTAATCCAGCCGCGCCGCCCATCCTGATCGCGCCCCCTAGCTGAGAACTCCTACTTGGCGATGACCATCCCGGTCGGATCGATTTCACGCATAGTTTCAAGCACATCGCGGGGAGGGGCGGGGCTCACGGCCACATCATCGGGTATGATCAGATCGAAGCCCGTCGCGTCTTGGACGGCCCTCACCGAGACACCCGGATGGGTGGCCAGCAACTGCATTCGCCTGGTCTTCTCCTCGAAGCCGAATAAGCCCAGCTGGGTGATCACCCGATAGGGACCGGTCCCAATCGGGAGCCCGGCCCGGTCGCGGGCTCCCGCCCCATCCAGATACCCTGCGGTCGTGACGAACTCGAGCTTCTCCACGAATCGGCGCGGATCCTGCCGCATGACGACGATCGTTCGCCAGCAGAGCGATCCAACGTCGTTCGCGCCCCCGCTTCCAGGAAACCGAACCGTCGGGTGCTTCCAGTCGCCGATAACTGTGGTATTCAGGTTTCCGTAGGGGTCGATCTGGGCAGCGCCAAGGAAGCCGTAGTCGACGTAGCCCGCCTGGCTCGCCGACATCACGTCGTGCATACTCGAAGCTGAGACAGCACGATGGAATGTGCGGCTGTCACCAACGGAGATGGGAAGCACGGGAACCTGGGGGCCGATCCCTCCAGCTTCAAAGATGACGAGCAGGTTCGGTGCATGGGTTCGCTGGGCCAGCATAGCGGCAATCATCGGCAGACCCGTACCGACAAAGACTGAGCTGTTGTCCTCGAGCAGCCCTGCTGCCACGTACGCGAGCAACTCTGTGGGAGTGTACTGTTCGCTCATTTTCGCTTCTCCTCTAGCCAAGGGGCTTCCAGTGGGGCCTCGAGATGCTCTACCTTACGCAGGTACTCCATCTGACCGGCGCCGCCCACCAGGTCGAGGTATGCGCCAAAGTCGTCCATATCGTGCACGTAGCGCGTGAAGTACTCGTCGGCGCCTGCGTCGGTCTTCGACAGCGTTAGCCACTCTCCGATGTGTTGTTCGTCAAAGTAGTAGGACCCAGGCATCAGGGTTGGATGGGCGCCATAAGGTACTTCAGTGACCGTGTCCACCAGATAGTAGGGGATGATGGTGTCTTGCGGCGATTGTCGGATGACGTCACCATCGACTATTTCCTCGGTCGTGACCAACAGGCGCCGGGCCGCCCGGGCCAGTTCAAAGTCCTCTATGACGATACCGTCGATCTGGGAGTTGCCGTACCTGTCGCACCGGTGTACGTGCATCAGCACTACATCTGGATAGCAGGCAGGTAGGAGCGCAATTGGCTTCCCTGTGAATGGATCCTCAACAACCTTCGCCGAACTATGCTCCAGCGTGTCGGTCCCGAGCATCACCCGGCTGGGGATGAACGGCAATCCCATGGCAGCAGCCAAGAAGCGCCACTGATAGGCTGCGTTGCTGAGCTCGCCCACCACCTCGCAGCGGCCGCTCTCGGCGGCACGGCGCGAGGCCGGCGAGAGGCCCCGCAACTCGTGCCCAAAGGCGTAGGCCACCTCGATTCTGCTGACACACCCGGCCGCAATGAGCAAGTCTGCGTCGTGGACGCCTGTCTTCCCGCAGAGAGTGAGGTCTCTTTTTCGTTGCCGGATGATCTCGTAGATAGAGGCCATGGAGACCCGGATATGCCCAAATCCTCCACATGCGATGAGATCTCCATTATTCACATACTCCTTAATAGCTTCCTCCACTGTGGTCCGCTTGTCCTGCAAGGCGCGCGACTTATGCTCAGCGACCCAGGCGCGGTGCTCGTCCGGGTCGTGCCAGCCGACTAGCTCGCCTTGTCCTTCGTGTAGAACATCCATGATCACACCTCCAAATGCCGGGTCGCGTAACGAGAAAGGGGTTCTGAAATCCTGGCGTCACAATCGCCCTGCCCTATAAAGGCCCCGAGTCCCGCTCGCACCACGTGGCCCGGAAAATCATCGTCCAGCATAACCATTTGAGTTCTGACCGAGCCAGAGATTGGCGCCCGAGGCGACGACTCAGACCTGGATGCCGCTGGTGATCCCGCCTCGCCCAATGGCTGTGCAGGCCAGACATGAAGTGCTGTCCGCAGAGGCGACATAGCCTCCTTTGCCCAGCGCGATGGGCCCGCCTCTTCTCCCTGAGAGGCGAGAATACTGTGATGGCAGACAGCCAACACCAGCTGGCCCAGGCTGACCGGGGTGGGTAGACGCCCGACGCCTGTCACAGCGCCGAGATTGAGGTCGCTGCCATCCGTGATGAGTGCGTCCAGCTCGATCACCCCCTTGCTGTTCACGACAGAACTGAAGCCTGCATTGAACGGCGGGTCGTCCTCCAGCGTGCGCACAGAAGCTTCCACGGCGCCGACACCTGCCCTACGAAGACGAGCCGGTCCCACCCGGTGATGGAGTCGCCCATTCCTTCAGCGATTTCCCCGGCATCGCCGCGTGCGATGAGAACAGGGCCGTGACTCTTAGCTGTCGTTTCTCTTCCATACGGGTGGTCCCACGTCTCTTCTGCGACGCTGGCATATCACCCTGGCTGCAGTCAGCTATCTCCTGGCCTGTCGGCGCGCCCACTGCCTCTGGGGCCGGTCAGGAGATTCCGTAGAGCTCCTTCGTCCTCGGCGGGGGCCAGCACCACCACTCGGTCCCCCGCCTCAAACCGTGTGCTGCCCTTCGGGATGAGGGTCCGCCCACCGCGACGGATGGACACCACCAGACATCCTGGGGGCAGATCTAGTTCCTGGAGTGTTCTACCCACCCCTTGGTCACGCTCCCGCAGCCTGAACTCCAATGTATTCTCGCTGGTTCGACGCTCAAGCCTGGCCCGGTTCACGTACTCCAGTCGGGCTTGTTCGTCCGTGTAGGCGCGGGAGTAAGCGCGTACGATGTCGCCGCGACGGAGAACCCCAAGGACCTGGGTTGGTCGGCCGCGGTCGACGACCGGCACACGGCCGACGTCCAGAGCGCCGAAGTGGCGCAGGGCTCGCTCCAGCGTCTGATCGGGGAATACGGTGTGCACGTTTGTGGTGTGGATGTCTCTGACTTCCCCGCTCATCTGTTGTTGCGCCTGAGCCCGCTCCAAATCGTCCAGGGTGACCACACCCTGCAGCCGACCATGTTGATCGGTCACGACCAGGCCGTGATGGTGTGTCTCGTCGAAGAGACGCGCCAGCTCTGTCAGCGGCGTGTCGGGGGCCACCGTCGACATGTCCTCTATCGATGTCATTGCCTCTCTGACGAGGATCGTGCTCATCAAGTCTAGATCCTTGCCGGCGTGGACGTCTATCCCCTGTCGACTGAGCTTGACCGTGAAGATGCTCTCGCTGAACAAGTGACGGGCCACCACAGCGCTGATGACCGTGGCGAGCATCAAAGGCAGAATCGCATTGTAGTCGCGGCTCATCTCGAACAGCATCAAACTAGCCGTAATCGGAGCGCGGATGGCAGCGCCAACCACGGCCGACATACCTACCAGAGCATAAGCTGCCCGAACCGGACTCGCGGGGGCCGCACGATGCACTAGTTGCCCGAAAACGCCTCCCAGCATTGCCCCCAGGAACAGTGATGGCCCAAATATGCCTCCCGAGCCACCTGAGCCGATGGTTACCGAGCTGGCTGCCAGTTTGAGAAGGCCAAGGAAGACCAGGCTTGCCAGTGTCAGGCGGTTGAAAGCTACTGCCTCGACCGAGTCGTAGCCGACGCCGAAGATCTGTGGGAACCGTAGGCCGATAACCCCCACCGCAATCCCACCAGCTGCCGGCTTCAGGTACGGTGGGAACGCCAGGTCTTGGAAGACGTCGTCGACCCAGTACAGAGCCCGGGTGAAGGCGACGCCGACGCAGGCAGCGCAGACACCCAGTAGACCATAGATCGGCAGCTCCCAGGCACGGGGAGGAGCGAAAGCGGGCAGCCCAAACGCGGGCGCATCGCCGAAGTAAGCGTGGCCGATGACGCTGGCAATGACAGGGGCGATAACCACGCTGGTGAATTGGACTAACTCGAACTTGGCCAGAAGGACCTCAACGGCGAACATTACCCCGGCCAGCGGCGCGTTGAAGGTAGCAGCGAGCCCTGCTGCAGCCCCCGCGGCGACGAGGCTTTTGGTTCGATTGTCGGAGAGGCGGGCCAACTGACTCAAGGCGGAGCCAACAGCAGACCCGATCTGGACGATGGGCCCCACCGTTCCCGCCGATCCGCCGCTGCCGATGGTGATTGCGGTGGCGAGGGGCTTCGCTGCGATGACGATGGGGCGGATACGCCCACCGCGTAGAGTGAGAGCCTCCATTACGTGCGCTACCCCAGGCCCCGCCGATTCGGGACTTGAGAAGTGAATCAGCAAGCCGACCAGCCCGCCGCCGGCAATCGGCGCAATGACGAGGGCGTAGGGCCCCAGGAAACCGAGCCACTCCTGGAGAGTATGAAAAAAGAACACCTCGGCGACCTCGACAAGCCAGCGGAAGACTATAGCGCCGAAACCGCTGCCCCCCCCCGACGAGCAAGCCCATCGTGAGCATCACCGCGGTCTCCGACTCCCTGAAGCGCCGGTAGGCATTGCGCACGAGGGTGTTCATGAGGTACCCTGCGATACAGTGGTGGGCTGCTCCATAAGGGACCACCAGATCAAGGGTGGCCACCCACCCAGGCTTGTGCGACCATCTGTCGCTCTCTACGCAGGCCGGAAGTACTCGATGTCGGTAATGCTTCCCTCGCGCTCCCGTTCCGCCTTGAGGACAGCCTCGACTTCCATCCCCAGGTAGACATCTTCGGGATCTACCTCGTCAAGGTAATGCACCAGACCCCCATCTGTGTCGTCCAGGGTCACGAAGCCCATGATCTTAGGTTCTGGGAGCAGCTCGTCGTCCAGGTCACGGTGAACCACCGTGAACGTATGCACACGCCCACGAGGACGCACGTCGACCCATTCGTCCAGTTGGCCGAAACACTGCTCGCAGTACAGGCGGGGTGGCATGTAGGTGATATCACAGTCAAGGCAGACGGTCGCCACGAACCGACCGTTCTCCTTGATCTCCCGGAAGAACCTTTCGCCAGCGATTCCTGCCGTGTATCGGCCCTCCGTGGGCAAGTCTCCGTGCCAGTTCAAAGCGTCGTCTGGGTGCTCGATGCGGTGCAGCAAGCTCATCTCTGCCCTCCTGTAGCTAGCCCCTCAACTGACCACCGGTTTGAAGTAGGCGATATCGGTGACGGAGCCGGTGCGTTCCTCCACAGGTCTCCACACAGCGCGCACACGCATGCCGATCTCGAGCGCGTCTGGGTCAACCTCGCCCAGCATATGCATGATGCCCATTCCCGGGGATGCACCGTCGATCTCAATCACGGCCGGCATCTGCGGCTCCTCCAACTTGACCATATCCCAGGTTATGTAACACCTCGAGAACGTGATCACGGTGCCGGTGTCCTCCAACGGAACCCACCTATCGGTGGGGCAGAAGCACGACTCGCAGAACATGCGCGGTGGAACCAGCACGCGGTTACATTCTGGACAGCTGCGCCCGATCAGACGACCAGCCTTGAGCTCCTGCAAGTAGCGGCTGATGGCGATTCCCCCGTCCCAGGCATATCTCGCGTTGGGATCCCAGGTCTCAAAGAGAACGCGCCTTTCCAGGAAATCGTCGCCGCGAAGGTAGACGCTGTCGTATACGAACTCTTCCATGTTGTATCTCCTCATTCCAAGATGATGGCGGGATTCGCGGTGCCTCCACCGAGGCTACCTCGTTTCCTTCAGCTTCAGATTCCCATCACGACCACTGTACCTACCTGCATGAGGTCGCCCCACGCCTGGGCCAGGCCACGCTTGGGATTGCCAGGGACCTGACGAGTGCCCGCGTCACCCCTCAGCTGCCAGAATATCTCGGCCACCTTCATCAGCCCGGCCGCGGCGATGGGGTTCCCCACGCCGAGCAGACCGCCGGAGGGACAGACCGGTAGATCGCCATCGCGCTGCGTGATACCATCGGCAGCGGCTCTCGGTGCCTCTCCTCGGTCGAACAGCATCAACCCTTCGAGATGGTGCAATTCCTTGTAGTCAAAGGGATCATACGGTTCCGCAATGTGAATCTGCTTCCGAGGCTCGGTGATGCCAGCCATCTCGTACGCCATCCGCGCTGCCTCCTCGACGTACACGGGGTACGAGAGATCTCGGTTGGTCCAGTAGGCGGTGTCCAGATTCCACCCGACACCCTCGATCCACACGGGCTTCGGAGTCACACGCCGGGCTACGTGATTGGCGCTCATCACCAGTGCGACAGCGCCATCCGTGACCGGGCTGACGTCCAGCCGCTGGACGGGCCACGCCAGGACCGGCGATTGGAGTACGTCCTCCACGGTTATGTTGGGATCGCCCAATAGCGCCGCCGGATGGTCCGCCGCATTTCGTTTGTTCTTCACGGAGACTGTGGCGATGTCCCGCTTGCTGAGCCCATACCGGGTCATGTAGGCGTTCATCTCCAGGGCGAAGATCCACAGGAGGTTCGGCTTCAGAGGTCGCTCGGTGGTGTGGTCGAAGATGGTAAGGAACGCGGCCTGAGGGTGTGGCTGGCAGGAGGACATCTTCTCCTCACACACCACCAGAACGGTGTCGAACAGGCCGCTCGCCACGTGGTACCAGCCCTGGATTGCGGCGAAGACGCCAGTCCCTCCCCCCACGTAACCCCGGATCACGGGCTTTCCCCAGCCCCCACATCCATCGGAGAGGTACTCGCTCTTCATATGAACCCCGTCAAAGGCATCGGGCGCGGTTCCGATTACTACGGCATCAATGTCATCGATCGTCATCTCGCAGGATGCAAGCGCCAGGTGGGCAGCCTCCCACGAGAGTTCCTTGGGCGTCTCCTGCGCGCGGCGAACGAACTTGGTCATCCCCGCGCCCACGACAGCAACGCGATTTCCGTTCATGGTACGCCTCCTAATTGCTCAGGACGACGGCCGCACCAGCGGTGGTGGGCACGCCGCGCCAACCAAAGGCCAGCCCAACCTCGGCGCCGTCGATCTGTCTCTGTCCAGCCTCGCCCCGCAGTTGGATTACAACCTCAAGCACGCGGGCAAGACCGGTGGCATCGAGCAGGTGTCCCTCGCCCAAGGCACCACCTGACGGATTAACCGGGAACTCGCCGTCGAGTGCCGTGCCACCGTTGATAGTCCACTCTCCGGCGGCACCTGGGGGGCACAACCCCAGTGATTCCAGATGCTGCAACTCCTTGTAGGCAAACGTATCATCTATCTCCGCGAGATCAATCTCCTCCCGCGGACTCCTGATCCCAGCGGTGCGAAACGCCATTTCACCGGCGGCCCGGGCGTAGCGGGCGTCGCCCCACGGGCGGCTCTCTAGCCAGTAGGTGTCATTCGCCCATCCAACGCCCCGGATCCAGATCGGGTTATCGGTCAGGGCACGGGCTGTCTCGCCCGCCGCAACCACGAACACAATCGAGCCGTCGCTGTGGCCTGCACACTCCAGGCGGGTCAGTGGCTCGGCGATCGGCTCGGAGTTGAGAACGTCGTCCAGTGAGATTGCAGCCCCAAACCCTGCGAGAGGGTTCAACAGGGCGTTGTTACGGTTCTTGGCCACGACAGCGGCGCACTCTTCGTGACTCGTGGCCGTCTCAGCCAGATAGCGCAACATCTCTAGCCCTGCTATGGCATATGGATGGGCAGCCAGGGGGCGGTTGAACACGGGGTCCATAGCGAATGCAAGAACGTAGGGCAGCGTCAGGATGTTGGAGGCCTTGCTGTGTGCCTCCACGACCACGACGTCGAACTGGCCAGTCAGGATCTGCATCACGGCTGCCGCCAGCCCCTGAATGCCCTCGCCAGCGATAGTCTGCACCGGGCGATGCAGGGCACCGAGCTGATCAGGCACATACTCGTCACAGATGCTGGTACCCTCGTTGTAGTCTTCGCCGACGGCAACGAAGCTGCCGACATCGCGACGAGGATCGATTCCCGCATCCTCGTAGGCCTGAACGGCCGCGTCGTACATCAACTCCTTATACGAGAGGTCAGGCGTGATAGAGCGAAAGCCGCTCCAGCCTGCGCCTACGATGGCAACATCTCGGATCATACCGTCTACCTCCTTGGTCTAGTGCGTCAAAACCAGATGCAAGCTGGTTTGCCTGCTGCATGTTCGGGGGATCACCTCCTTGGAGTCCGAGCGATCTCAGGCTGTTGCTGAGTGCGAGCTGCACCTCTGCTGCGAGCGCGTCCAAACACGCTGCCCGCGTTAGGATCGGCGCCTCCGACGTATCTCTGGAACGGTTGACTGCAGGAACCGTCAGTAGGCCATCTGCTCTTCTGCATACGTGCGTCCTCTGTTGAGAGGCAGATTGCGCAGCAGGAGCGAAATCCCACCTCCGGGATACAACTTGGCCAGGCTGGTTAGCGATCGAAGTATATCGACTTGCCAGCGGCTGCGACCGGAATGCCCATCACGAAGTCGGCGTCAATCAAGCCCATCTCTCGTGCCACGACACCAGCCCGGTACATAATCCGGTTATCAACGTTGAGCATGCCTGCGGTCTTTACCGCCGAGCCCAGCGCAATGCCCAGATCCAACAGGCGCAAAGCACAGTTCGGTCCCCGGAACTCGCCCTCGACGCTGTTTGGCTCGATGCAGGTCAGGCTGCCACAGGCAGCGCAGTCCAGACCAAGGACGTCGGCGTCCTTCAGTCCGATGAGTACCAGTGCCGCCGAGTTGCGCACGTTTGCACCATCACGATCGAAGTCAGGCTTGCCACTCCGTTCGCCGTAGCTAGCCATCGCCTCGCCGAGTCTCCGCAAGTCTGATCCCTCGACAATCTCGACGGCGATGAAATCTCGACCAGCTGCCTTTGGCGCAGTGCGCGCGGAGATAGCCATCAAGTCTGCGACAGTCCGTATGCCCATCATGTTTCTCTCCTTGTCAACGTTGCCAGTGAAGGGTCTGCTCTCGGGTTGCGGGATACAACACATTGTATGTCAAGGGCTCCTGGAACGCAAAGCCCCATACTCTCGCGCTCGACGCCTGGCTCCGACGGGCTCAGAGATTCGGGCCGCCTGTCCTCCACAGGCTCGCACCCCAGCGGATGATGGCCAGCTGCGAGAGGCCGATCCAGATTAGCAGGATCGTTGCTCCCCAGGCCACAGTTCGGATCGGGTGATCGACATTCCGGTCGACGCTTCGTACGTGTTCTTGGAACTGCTGCATGGTTTGACGGTGGCTGCTGATGGCCTCCTCGGCAGAGATCAGATTCTCTCGGATGCCTACCATATGGTCCCCCATCAGGGCCATTCCCTCTTGAACTCCCTCCAGATTTGCGCTCGTCTGCTCCAGTCCTGCTGCCATCGTGTGCAGGCTGCTCGGCACGGGCTCTAGCCCTGCCCGAGTGTCGGAAACAGCCTGGTCGAGAGGGATCTCCGGATCGTAGCTCCCCACACCGAGCCGCTGGAAGCCGCGCAGCAGCTGGTCAATTACCGCGGCTGTCTCCTCCAACGCTTCCAGTGCCACCAGCGAGGATTCAATGCTCCGCGGCAGATCGTCTGCAGCTAGGCTCGCCATCTCGTCCACTGTGAATCGCGTGCTGTCCAGTGCCTCACTAATCTCAAGTGAGGTGGTGTAGACTCCGTCCACGGCAATTGCAGCGCCAGTCAGCGTCTCTGAGGTTACCCCCAGCGAGTAGTCGAGGTCGTCAAGGGTCTTCGACACCAGGAACAAGGTGTCGTTGACGACCGCTGTGACCTGCCGAGCCGTCCGCCAGACTTGCACGCCAGCCAGGCTGCTGAGCAGGATACCCACGGCTCCAAGCAGAACCAACGACGCCCCCGCGACACGTCGGACCATTCTTTCTCCTGTCCCGCAGTTACGAGCGTCCCCTTCGGGTCACCCCGGAGTCAGCCAACTCGCCGGGCGGCCGCTCACCTCTCTTATGACGGCCGAGGCGCCGCGTTCAGGCCGATGCCGAGGTAGAATCCCGGTCTCGAGGTCTACCAGGGCTGCCGGTTAGCGGCGGAAAGCCCACGATCTCGAATGTGGCCGAGGCCACCGTGATGTCTGGCTCGTCCTCGAAATGACGGAGCAGATCATCGTGAAGCTCCCCCGCCATTCTTCGCCGTTCTCGCGCCTCCACGACGTATCGCAGGCTCATCTCGACCCAATTGTCCGTCATCACAACATAGACCTGCGGCGCCACGGTTTCCTCGTACACTGGGTAATGCTTCATCAGATCTCGCAGTTCAACCCGCGCTTGGCCTTGGAGATGCGCGGTGTACTCGTGGGCGTGATCGAGCATGATCGTCTGAGCCCGGCGCCAATCACTGTCATAACTGATGGGAATCGTGATCTCGTCCCAGAGATAGCTCCAATGGTGGGTGTAGTTGAACACCGGCTCAGAGAAGACGGCGCGGTTGGCGATCGTTACCACGCGACCAGTGTACTGGTCAGCACCGACCCATTCACCGATCTCCATGAGTGTGGTACGCAGCATCGTAATGTCGAGAACGTCTCCTGTCACACTGCCGATCTGTATCCGGTCCCCCAGGCGGTAGAGGCTGCCGGTGACGACGCTGAGATAGCCGGCGAAAGAACCAATGGTCTCCTGCGATGCGAACGCTATGCCCGCGCCCAGGACGCCCATAGCCACAGCGAAATTGCTGCCCGCCCCGAGCCAGATGAGCAGAACCACACTGACGCCAACCAAGAACACGCCGTTGCGCACCAGCATGAAGATCGTATCGGCCTGGGATGTCTCCGCAAACCTTGCCCTCAACAGGTTCCGAAGCAGACGGTTCGCCACAGCCGCCAGGGCCATCGCCAGCACGGACAGCACAGCCTTGGCGATAATAGCGATGTACTCTGCTGGCATCTGCATTATGCAGAGCTCCCTACTCTGGGCAGGGCCAGGTGCCGAAGCGTCGGCAAGCAAGCATCAGACTTGTCCACGTGATCTCCCCTATAATGTGAGCTGGTCACAGCGATTCATTCTATGTCAGACTCCAAAGGATGGCAAGAACCGGTGAGCGACTACCAGACTCTGCAGACCAACCCCTTGAGGTAAGCGCCCTCGGGGAAGGTCAGCGCCACAGGATGATCAGAGCCCTGGGCTAAGTGCCCGATGATCTGAGCGTCGCGACACGTGTCGGCAAGCGCGCCGAAGACGATCTTCTGGAACAAATCGGCTGACACCCGACCAGAACACGAGAAGGTGAACAGCAAGCCACCCGGCCGGAGAAGCTGAAACGCGAGGAGGTTGATGTCCTTGTAGGCTCTTGAGGCACGTTCGACCTCGCGCTTGCTGCGGGCGAATTTGGGTGGATCCAGCACGACCACGTCGAACCGCTGGTCCTCAGCGCGATACCCTCGCAGGATACTGAAAACGTCTCCCTCAACATACTCTACCCCCTGCGAGAGCGTGATGCCATTGAGCGCCAGGTTCTGTCGTGCCAGATTGAGCGCTGGACCGGAGCTGTCGACTAGGGTCACCTTCGAGGCGCCGCCTGCTGCTGCATACGTACCAAAGGCACCGCTGTAGGCGAACGCGTCCAGTACGTCGGGACCGCTGCCAAGGCCCTTGCAGAGGGCCTCTACCTGATCTCGATTCTCCCGTTGATCGAGATAGAACCCTGTCTTGTGACCTTCGCGGACATCGACCAGGTATCGGTGACCGTTCTCGAGGATCTGAATCTGATACGGTGGCTCAGCGCCGTAGAGGGCGCCCACCCGCTGTTCCAGCCCCTCCTTCTCTCGCACGTCGACGTCAGAACGCTCGAATATGCCGCTGGGGGCCAGCAGATCGGCGAGCAGTTCCACAAACTGTCCGCGGCGCTGGTCCATCCCCAGTGTGAGGAACTGCACCACCAGCCAGTCGGCGTAGCAATCGACGACTAATCCGGGCAGATAATCGGACTCGGCGTGCACCAGGCGGTATGCTGTCGTCGCCGGGTCATCGGCGAGGGCTCGGCGAGCAAGAATGGCCCGTTCCAGGCGGCGGTGCCAGAAGGAACGGGCAACTTGTTCGGTTTCGTCCCAGCTCAGTAGTCTGACAGTGATCTGCGATTGCTGATTGATGTATCCGCTGGCCAGCCAATTGTGGCCAGCATCGTAGACGTCAACGATGTCGCCAGGATCTGCATCGCCCGTGATGTGCTTGATCGCACCGGAGAACACCCAGGGGTGGCGCCGGATAATCGGCGTCGCTCGGCCTTTCTTCAATATCACTTCGCCCATCTCCTGGGCTCTCCTCTTCGAAATGCGGAACCCTTGGCAGCTAAGTCCGTCGCACGTACGCAGGCGCAGCCACGACCACCTGTAGGACCATCCCGAGGGTGTCCCTAGCTCACCGGAAACCTTCTCATTTCCACTAGTTCCCAGAGGCCCTCTTCGCTGATCACAGCAGTGCCTAAAACCTCGGCTCGGCTGACTTTCGACTCTCCTGGTGACTCTCCGACCACCAGGAAGTCCGTGTTGCCACTCACCGTCCGGGTAACTCGGCCGCCGTGTTCCTCGATCAACTCTACGATCTCACGACGCGGCTGGGAGAGTGTGCCCGTGACTGTGAAGGTCATATTCTTCAAAGGGCCCCCGGGCGCCGCGGCAGGGCTTCTACGCATCAGGTTTACGCCGGCGCGCTGCAATTCCCCCACAAAGCGACGGTTTTGCTGGCGATTAAACCAGGTCACGATAGCCGCGGCGGTGTGTGGGCCGATGCCCTCGATAGACCCTAGCTCGCCGAGGGTCGCCTGAGCCAAATCGTGGACCGAGGAATAATGCCGGGCCAGAAGCTGCGCCACCACCGTCCCGACCCCACGAATGCCCAGAGCCGCAATCACCTGGGCTAGTGGACGGTCTTTGGAGGTCTCGATAGCGTTGAGCAGGTTGTCCACACTTCTCTCAGCGAACCCCTCAAGCGCCAGCAGATCTTCACGCGCGAGAGTGTAGAGATCAGCGGGGTTGTGTACCAGTCCCGCGTGGACCAGAAGCTCCACAGTGCGGCCGCCCATCCCCTCCACATCCATCACGCCGATGAAGTGTTTGACGCGTTGGAGTCGCTGTTCCGGACAGTCAACATTCACGCAGCTTATCGCCACCTGATCTGCTGCTGAAACCACTGGCTCGCCGCACGAAGGGCAGATCTGCGGTGTCTGGAAGATCTCCTCGTTGCCCCGCCGGGCCTCTACCACCGGCCCGACAACATACGGGATCACGTCCCCAGCCCGACGCAGCACGACCCGGTCGCCGACGCGGATATCCTTCCGCCGCAGATCCTCGAAGTTATGTAGGGTGGCCTTCCGGATCGTTGCACCGCCTATGCTTACAGGATCAAGCACGGCGTAAGGCACCAGCGTGCCGGTCCGTCCTACGTTGACGCCGATCTCGATGAGTCGTGTTGTTGCCTCACGACCGGGGAACTTGAAGGCAACTGCGCCCCGCGGTGCCCGTCCCACCATACCCATCGCTCTCTGCGCAGCCAGGTCATCGACCTTGATCACCAGTCCGTCCATCCCATACGCCATTGCGTCTCGTTTGTCCACCCAGTTCTCGCAATAGGTGATCAACTTGCTCAACGATTCGAAACGAGCAATGGTGTCCGAGACGCAGAAACCGATGTCCCGCAGATACGCGAGGGTCTTCCACTGCGTCCTCGGGACGACGCCATCGGCGTCTATGATGTCGTATGCCATCACCGTGAGAGGACGTCCAGCTGTGATGCGAGGATCCAACTGGCGAAGGCTTCCTGCTGCCGCGTTTCGAGGGTTGGCAAAAGGGGTCTCCCCTGCGGCAACCTCCTGCCTGTTGAACTCCTCGAAGTCCTCTATCAGCATCATTGCCTCGCCCCGGACCACCAGCCGCTCGGCAACCCGCAGCTTCGATCCGGACCGGCTGCTTTTCTCGCTGTCCGAGAGTACGCACCGAGCCAACACAGGGATACGAAGCGGCAATGTGGGAACGGTGCGCAGATTGGCCGTGACGTCCTCGCCGACGTACCCGTCTCCGCGAGTAGCACCTTGGACGAATAGCCCGTCCTCGTAGTGCAGCACCACGGTCAGGCCGTCGAGTTTTGGCTCGACCACCCAAGCCAGTTCGCTTGCACGGGGTGGCAGTTGCTTCTTGACCCGCTCCCACCACCCTCGGATCTCCCCGGCGCTCGACGCCTTGTCCAGGCTGAGGATAGGCGTGGGGTGCTCGACCTTCGTGAAAGAGTCTGCAGGCTCGGCCCCAATCCGTTGACTGGGAGAATCCGCGGTGATCAGCTCCGGGTGCCGTTCTTCCAACCCTCTGAGTTTGTCCATCAGCGCGTCGTACTCGGTATCGCTGATGGTGGGCGCGTTCAAGATGTAGTAGCGGTAGTTGTGCGAACGGATCTGCTGTCGCAGATCATCCAGGTCTTTGCGCACGTCCTTGGATGACATTCACCGCTCCCCGGGAATGCTGCCCTGAACCCGACTGAGAGGCTCAACCAGACGGCACTGGGCCTGCCTTTCAAGCCACGGCGCTTCGTGTAGCACGAGACACTGCTCCACCGCATTCCCTGCCGAAGGAACAGGCGTCCGTTGCGCTCCTTTCTCGGCCCACGTCACCGCACGCGGCCACGGCCTGCTATAGGACGCGGGTGTAAAGCGCGACTCGGCTTCACTAGGGGTGTGCCACCGGCTCAAGATAACTCGCGATGGCCCACCAGAAGCGCTCTTCGTTCTCGGGATCGCGGATTCTCCACCAGGGTGCTCCGGCGGCTGTCTGCGGGCCTTCGACGACGACAAATATCTCTCCCTCGGCAGCCACATCCATGCGAGGGTAGTTGGCGCCGGGTCCTTGGCGCAAGCTCAGGCCGTGCCCCCCTGTGCCCGCGACCTCGACATAGCCTCCGATGAGAATGTCAGACGGGGCAGTAGGAGTCGCGGGGCTCAGTTCCTCGTCCGCAGAAGCGTCTGTTGCCGTTGGCGTGGAGCTGGCCGCCGGAATGGGAGACGGAGTGGCTGTCCAGATCACGGCCGTGGGCGTTGGGCCAGCGGCTCCCTGCCTGCCTTGAAGCAGATAGAGTCCCCAGAAGCTGAATAGGGCGAACAGCAGGGCTCCCGCGACGAAGGCAAACACCCAGACACGAGCAGGAATTCGCCCCTCGGGTGACTGGCTTCCATCACTGCCGATCTCTCCTGGATCGGCGGGACGGCTCGGTACGGTCTCCTCCATCCAGTTGTCGCTCGACATGCTAGCCTCCTTCGTTGGTCAGCGGCTTTGAGGCGTCAATGATCAAACTCGCGCAGCACAAGGGGGAGCCAGCAGTGAGATTGCTCCAGGAAGAACGTCGCCTCGTCGTCCCACTCAGACTCGTTTCCCGCTTGATCGACGACCCGCACAGTCCATGTGTGTGGCCCTAAGCCGGACAGCCAGACTGCGTATGTGGGTTCTGACGTTGTGTACTCCCGTCCGTTGATTCTTACCTGATAACCGATCTCTGATCCACTGTCCTGTTCTACCGCCTGCCACTGCAACTCTACCCGGGCGGCTCTCAGCGTGATGCCCCCGGTCGGTGTAATGACGTTGGTACTGGGTGGACCTATCGTGTCATAGATGAACTCAACTTGGTCCGGCCTCGTGTCACAGGTACCGTCGTCGGCGCAGGTACGAGCTTGGAGGACGTAGGTGTCATCCAGTAGATGTTCAGGATCACCAGGAAGCTCATAGGACCAATTCGTCGTGCCGTCCGCCGTGAGCCAAATCGAGTTGTCCACGTCTGCCCACTCCTCTCCTGTCCACCAGTGGGCATCGCTCCTCCGTCCCAATTGGATCTCCACACGCTCCACCTCACGACTGTAGATCGGCGTGCTGCCCTCAAAAGCAGGGGCGGTATTGTGTGCGCTCCCGTCCAGGGGTGAGATGATCGTGGCCTTCCCCGGCAAGTCCAGGCACTCGTCCAGGAAATCCAGCACCCGATCCATCACTGTCCCGCGGCTCTCTGGGTTGATGGTCTCGAAGGGGAAGCCGAAAGTGACGACCCGCTCACATCCGTCGGCGTACTGTGTCGCTGCCACGCCTCCTCGTCCCCCTTGATACGTCAGTGCCTCTACCGAATCATAGGAGACCCCGAGTTGGTCTGGATAGTCTGGCCGGTACATGCCTGGGGCATCAAAGCGGAAAGATCCCAGGCCGTCGAAGATCGATCCTGGCACAGGAGCGACTTCCCAGGTTTCTGCGTTGTCGCCCCTGAAAGCTGCCCGAAGGTAGCGTGTGAAAAACTCTTTGGAGGCAGCGTCTCCCAGGTTGTAGAGGTCCCAACCGATTTCCGAGCCGCTGATGAAGAGAGCTCCTCCTCCATCCAGATAGTCCCTCAGCAAAGCTTGCTCTTCGTGGTTGAGCGTCTTGTCGTCGTACGATTCCTCACCCAGGATCCAATCGACCAGTCGATAGGTGTCCAGTGCGACGAACCCACCGTCAACGGCTCCGCTGCCCGCGCTGTCGAAGGGGTACGGTATCGCCTCTGTGTGCTGAATGACGTAGTCGTACCGATTCATCCGGTCGAGTAGCATGCGCTTGTTGTATCCCTCGATCGGATCATTGTCGTCGATGAGCAACGTGTTGTCCAGACGAGTGAACCCGTTTACCAGCAGAATCCCCGTACGATCCCCTACGCGGGTTGCCAGTGTTTCGGTGGAGAATGACTCGCCGCCCTGGTTGACAGCCGTGACTCGCACATAGACAACTTCGTCCTTGGGAAGGTCGGTCAGCGTTGTAGTGGTACCGTCTGTCACGAGTTTGCCATCTGACCACCCGATACCGTTGGTGCTGGTGTATACGCGATAGCCGATCGGGGGGTCGCCTAGAAGCCCTTGGCTGTCTGTGGGCGACGGCTCCCATGAAACGCGGACCGCTCCCCCGCCTATGTTTCTGACCACTACGTGTTTGGGTGGCTCGGGCAGAAGCGTGAGGGTGACGCCGTCTCGCTGCTCGTAGTATTTGACGATACCCTTGTAAAGGGCCCGCGCCACGAGCATATTGAACTTCGGGTCCTTCAGCGCATCAGTGTCTTCGGGGTTGTCATGGAACGCTATCTCAATCAGTGCGCCAGGCATTCTAGCGGTCGGGTCTTCATCATCCCACAGTTCGCGCAACTCCCCCAGATTTGCCTGTTTCTCTCCCCGGTCGGCCCACTCACTGTCCCAGCCCGCACGGATGTCGTGGATCACCTGAGAGTGGATGGCGTGCCGGAGCTCCAGACTGCCGGCGGTTCGGGGTTGGCCCGTTCCATTGTGTGCGTACGTCTCGGTACCCCGTATCGTACCGTTGTACCCGTTGGTATGCCATGAGACGTAGACCGCGTCGTCGCCTGTACCCCCGTGCTCCCAGCGGGCGTAAATCGGCCGCGCCGTTACGTCGCTCAATGCTGGCTCCATTCCCATCTTCTGGGTATAGTAGAAGGAGGCCACTTCCCACCAGGGCTTCTCCGGGGGATAGTCCGCGCCAGTCTCGGTGCCAGTCAGATCGTTGAATGTCCCGCCGCCAAATCGGACAGCGTCGGCGATCGCTGCTTGACCTGGCGCGTTCGACTGGTTGGTCAGCGTGACACGAGCGTCGTCGTCGGCAAGAAAGCCGTAAGTGCCCAGGTAGTGCCAGGTACTGCCGTGTACCCGCTGGTCAATGGTGACCGTCGTATCGCCACCCGCGTGGTGCACGACGTAACGGGCTTTCTGTGCCCGATTGTCCCCGGGTTTGTACCAGGCATAGACCCCGTAACGCCCATCGACGGGAAGCGAGGCCTGCCACGTGGCGCTTGCTGTCGGCTCACCGGCGACTGTGTCGGCCCAACGGTAGTCCGATCCATCGTATCCCGTCCCAGCAGTGCTCGTCGTAGACCACAGGCCAGTCTCCGTGTAGCCCGTGCCAGGCGCCGGTGCATCGTTGTTGACGATCACCTCAGCCGGGTTCATGTCTCGCTCCCTTGTAGGCCACACCGCCGCGCCCGAGTTCCACAGATACTGCAGCAGGTACTGGTTCACTGCCTCGGCATTGTTGTGATCCTCGATGATGGGCCCGTCGTACGAAGAGCCACTGGGGTAGGCCGGTCGCTGCGTTTTCCATCGGGCGCAGCCACAGCGTCCGTCGTATGCCCAGTGCCACCCATGACCGGCGCTGACGTAGACGGTCTTACCGGCCAATGCCCCCGCAGGCTGCCCCTGACCAAACGCAGGGGACTGCACAGCTTGTGCAGTGTGTGGGGCGGCAAGCCCTACAACGGCAGTCTTGCGTGAGACGGAAATCTCAGGCAGGAACTCGGCCAGGGGCACGAAGCTCCCGTCGGGCTCCCTGACTTCAATGCGCAGGTCGCGCCAGTCAAGGCTCCTGAGCGTGTCGCCGACTTGATGGACAGTGGCCTCGAACGAGTCGTGGGTTAGGGAGGGCGGCGCGTCTAGGGGCATCTCCAGGCGGACAACTACCGTTCCGTCCGGTTGCTCCACAAGCTCTGCCAGCGTGGTGCCCTCAGGGATCGCGGTCTCCAGGCCCGCTTCCATCTCCGCCGGGGTGGGGCCTTTCAGGAGTTCCAGCAGGAGCCGTTCAGGCCAGGGACTATCGGCGCCACTGGCGGTGGGCTGCGCATCGCGCTGCACCGCCACCGGTCCGCGGGACGACCACAGAAAAATCTGAGTTGGTGAATCCGGCTCGTCAGCACCGACGCCGGTGCCGGTGGAAAGCAACAGGACCAGAACCCCAGAGCAGAACAGCAGCCGGCGTGCCAGTCTTATTTCCATTCGAAGCGCCTCCTCCAGACCCGGTCAGCGGCCCTGGCCCTCACCGCCGCTGGTGGCGGTCAGCCCAGGCGAGCAAGTCTTCCAGAGACCGGGTATTGAGGATGTCGGTGGCGGTGGCCCACCCACGCCGGGCCGTCGCCACGCCGAATTGAAGAACATCGAATCCTTTCACGTCGTGAGCATCGGAGTTGATGACCAATCCTACGCCTAGCTCAATAGCACGTCTGACGTGTACATCGTTGAGGTCCAGCCGCGCGGGATGCGCATTGATCTCCAGGGCTGTGCCCGTCTCGGCAGCCGCGGAGAAGACAGCCTCCATATCAAAGTCGCCAGCTTCTCGCTCGCCGATCAGACGCCCGCTGGGATGGGCGATGATATCCACGTGAGGGTTTCGGATTGCAGTCAGAACGCGCGCGGTGAGCCGCTCTCGATCCTGGCGTAATCCCCCGTGCAGGGCAGCAACCACCAGGTCTAGTCCAGCCAGCACATCATTGGGCAGATCCAGGCTGCCGTCGCTTCTGATCTCCACCTCGACCCCGGCAAGCACACGCAAATGGCCGCTAAGCCTCTCGTTGACTGCCGCGACCTCGGCTCGCTGTTCGCGAAGCCCATCAATGCTCAGTCCCCCCGTGATTCCCAGGCCGTGAGAATGATCGGTCACTAAGACGTAATCGAGGCCGCGTGATTGCGCGCCCCGGGCCATCTCTAAGAGCGTCTGGTGCCCGTCTGACCGCGTGGTGCGGAACTGCAGATCGCCTCGTAGGTCCCCACGTTCGACGAGGTCCGGCAGGTGCCCTGAGAGCCCTGCATCTATCTCACCCCGATCCTCGCGTAGCTCCGGGGAAATATGCGGCAGCCCCAGCCTGTTGTAGACCTCTTCCTCATTTGGACAGAGGATCTCGCTGCCGTCGCCACGCTTGAGCGCGTACTCGCTCAGAGAGAGCTCCTGCTCGAGTGCCAGGCTGCGCAGTCGCACATTGTGAGCCTGGCTGCCGGTGAAATACTGGAGCGCAGTGCCCCAATGTGCTGGGTCGAGCACGCGCAGGTCGACCTGTAGCCCCGTGTGGGCGCGACCGGACGTCTTCGTGGATCCACTGAGCAGCACCTCCTGTACCTGAGGGAGCTGGCGGAAGCGCGCCATCACCGACCCAGGATCAGCTGATGCCACCAGAAGATCGAGGTCACCAACAGTCTCCCGCATCCGGCGCAGACTGCCCGCCGGGGCGGCCCGGACCACGCCCGGCACCTCCTGCAGCGCGGATAGAATCTCTTGGGCCAGCGACCAGGCATCATCCAGGCGCGTGCGCCCTGTGCGCCGCTTGAACGACTTGATTGCGTCCAGAATGTTTTGCTCGCTCTTGGCACCGAAACCGTGGAGTGCGCGCAAGCGACCAGCCTGAGCTGCCCGCTCCAAAGCCTCAATACTCTCGATCCCGAGCTCCTTCCAGAATCGTGCAGCACCCTTCGGGCCGACTCCGGAAACCTGCAGCATGTCTACAACGCCCTGGGGTACTTCCGCTCTTAACTCCTCGTATGCCCGCAGCTCCCCCGTACGCATGAGCTCGTCGATCTTGGCAGCCAGCGTGGTGCCAATCCCAGGGATCGATTCCAGTTCATCTCGGCGCCATAGGTCTTCAATAGGTTGCCCCAAGGTGGCGATGTTCTCAGCGGCTCGGCGATAGGCCATCACGCGGTGGTAATCAGCCCCTTGGATGTCGAGGATGTCGCCCATGGCATCGAAGATCTCAGCAACTTGGCGGTTGTTCACCCGTCTTCCTCACATCCACTGATGTTCATTGACGATTGCAGGAGTCGTTGTCTGAGTCAGGCTACCGCTGGACCAGTCATTCTCAGCGACTCAGCCGATTATACATCCATCGTGACTGCTTGACAACGACGGGTGGCTACGATAAGATAGCCGAGGCATCCAGAATCGTGACGTTTGACGCGTGGTACTTAGACTGATGCAGCCCAGATTGCGTCCAACAAAGATCGACCCACTTGAGCCATTCTGACTACGACATCTTCGAGGATTGAGCATGTTGACAGCTGTGACCTTCGACTTCTGGGGCACACTCTACCAAAATGCCTATGCCCGTGAGGAGAGGTTGAGCCTGTTGAGTGGTGTCCTGGAACGCCACGGTCAGCCGCGCTCGGTGGATGAACTCGAGGGAGCTTACAACCGGGCCAGATCGGTCTGGGATCAGGTGTGGCGTGGGGAGCAGCGCTCGATTTCTATCGGTCGCTGGCTCGACGAACTCCTGGCGTACCTGGATGCCGACCTGCCGGACGAAACGCAGCGGCGATTGGGTCGCGCAATCCAGAGAGCTTACTTGTCCACTGAGCTACCTCGACCAGTTGCAGGTGTGCGGCAGGTGCTGCCTGAATTGGCTGAGCGTTATCGCCTGGGAGTCATCTCGGATACAGGACTGACGCCCGGCCGCGTGTTGCGCCAGGTGATGTCCCGGGACAGCCTGCTGTCGTACTTCGATGCTCTGACGTTCTCCGATGAACTGGGCATGGCGAAGCCGCAGCCCGAGGCGTTCCTACGCACGCTTGACACCCTCGACGTCGATCCCGAGGCGGCGGCGCATATCGGCGATCTGCCCGAGACTGACCTCCTCGGCGCGCGCGGCGTGGGCATGAAAGCCGTCCTGTTCCTCGGCGTCAGTCATCGAGAGGATGGTCGCCCTTTGGCCGATGCCGCTTTTGCGGACTACGGTGAACTCATTGAGTTGTTGGAGAGACTGGCATGAGTGTGTACGAGTATGTCGGGAATCCCCACGTGCACACTTGTTACTCGGATGGTACAGCGCTTCACGCCCAGGTGGCAGAAGCCGCAGCTCAGGCTGACCTCGACTTCGTCATTGCTACGGATCATAATGTTTGGGTCGATGGCGTTGAGGGCTATTACGACGATGTCTTGCTCCTGGTCGGCGAGGAATTGCACAGCGTGCACTGCCACCCACAGAATAATCATCTCCTTGCATTCAACGCAGGAGCTGAGCTGGCGCCACTGGCCCTCGACACCCAGATGCTGATCGACGAAGTCAACCGACGCGGTGGGTTCTCGTACCTGGCCCATCCCTTCGAGCACGACGGTCGGGTGCTCCCTGAGTTGCAAGCAATCCCGTGGGAAGACTGGGAGGTGGAGGGGTACCTCGGAATTGAGCTGTGGAATCACATGTCCGAGTTCAAAGGCTTACTGCGGAACAAGCTGGCCGCGCTCCTCTATGCTCATTTCCCGGGCGTCGGTATTCGAGGTCCGCACCCAACCACGCTTCACAAGTGGGATGAGTTGCTGGCCGACGGACGGCAGGTCGCTGTGATTGGCGCCGCTGACGCACATGGGGAGACCTACTCTGTCGGCCCTGTGAGCAGACAGGTCTTTCCCTACGAGTACCTGTTCCGGTGCGTCAACACGCACGTTCTCACCGACGTGCCGCTCAACGGGGACCTTGACCACGACAAGAGACTGATATACGAGGGACTAAGGTCCGGCAGCACCTGGGTCGGGTATGACCTGCCAGCTTCCACGTCTGGGTTCGAGTTCAGTGCTCGTAGTGGTACAAATAGCGCGGTAATGGGAGGAGAGTTGACCCGGACGGGCGCCGCCGTCTTCGACGTCCAGACGCCACGGGTGGCTGACATCCGTCTCCTTCGTCACGGGAGCATCGTAGCTCGCTCGAAGGGCACAACTCTGGACTACACGTCGGCCGTGGCCGGCGCTTACCGCGTGGAGGCCTATCTCCGTTACCGGCTGGCGCGCCGCGGTTGGATCTTCAGCAATCCAATCTATGTCAGGTGAACGAGCCCTGAGAGTGCTTCAGGGCGTGGATACGAGATCAGCCCTCGGGCCTATGACAGTTCTCACAGGCCCGGCACTTGACCAAGTAGAACAAATGTGCTATACTAGGTGCGGTTAACTTAAGTCTGCGGGGTACAGACCCTACACGGAGGGGTTTGGCCCGGCGGACGCTGGGTCGGAGGATGGTCATGGCAAAGGTAGCCTACACCGAGGAAGACATCAAGGTCCTCGACTACCCGGAGAACATCCAGCGAAGGCCAGGGATGTACGTCGGGGGGCGGGGCATGACAGCCCTGCACCACTTGGCCATCGAGGTCATCGACAACGCAGTGGACGAGGCACTGATGGGGTACTGTGACCGTATAGAAGTCGTGCTTCGGGACGACGGAAGCATCGCCATCACCGACAACGGGCGCGGAATCCCGGTGGGGATGCATCCTGAGAAGAACAAGCCCACGATGGAACTGGCATTTACCGAGCTTCATGCCGGCGGCAAGTTCGAAGAAGGCAGCTACTCAACTTCCGGTGGTCTGCACGGCGTGGGCATCAAGGCCACAAATGCCCTATCGGATTGGCTGGTGGTGACCGTCCGGCGCGACGGAGTCCTGTACCGGCAGCGGCACGAGCGGGGCTTGCCAGTCACGCCGGTCAATATCCTGGCCCCTCATAGCGAGGAGATTGTCGGCCAGGTGGGCGTGCGGGGGGAGGTGACAGCAGTCCGGCAGAACAAAGACCGAGACATTGGGACAGGCACGACGGTCGAGTTTCTGCCCAACCGGGAGTTCTTGGATGAGCTCGAATTCGACTTCGCCACGCTTGCACGGCGTCTGCAGATGGTGGCTTTCTTGGTGCCCGGTTTGACCACGCGAATCGTCGACAGGCACGGAGACGGAAGGGAACGAGAGTACTGCTATCAGGGCGGGTTGGTCGAGTACGTTGAGCACCTTAATCGGAACCGGGATGTGCTTCACGAGCCCATCGAGGTGAAGGTTTCTAGTGAGGATGGCACACAGGTGGAGGCAGTCTTCCAGTGGCACACGGGCGACTATCCTGAGATTGTCTCGTTTGTCAATACGATTCCCACACCCGACGGCGGAGGACATGTCTCGGGATTGATGGCCGGGTTGACCAAGGCCATCAATGTCTTTGCCGACAATCGCCGCGGATTGCTGAAGAAGGGGGACAGGATCATCGGGCGCGATACTCGAGCTGGTCTGACTGCTGTCCTTAGTGTCCGAATGCACGACCCTCAGTTCACTAGCCAGACCAAGACTCAGCTCGGCTCCGATCAGATTCAGGGCCAGGTGCATTCAATCGTCTATGAAGGTCTCTTGGCGCACCTGGGCAAGCGAATCTCGCTGGGGAAGAGGATCGTCGCACAGTGCTTGGCGGCCTCTCGCGCGCGTCGAGCAGCGTCCAAGGCACGCAAGCTGGTGATGCGGCGCTCCGCATTGGAGGTCGATGAGCTGCCCGGTAAGCTGGCAGACGTGGCGAAAGGGACGCCAGTCAACATGACCACCCTCTACGTTGTGGAGGGTGACAGCGCCGGCGGGTCCTGCAAGCAGGCGCGTGACCGTCGTTATCACGCTATCTTGCCGCTGCGCGGCAAGATTCTCAACGTCGAGAGAAGGCGGCTCGATCGAGCTCTGAGCAACAGGGAAGTGAAAGCCATCGTTGCCGCTCTCGGCGCCGGCGTGGGAAGCGACTTCGGTGTGGAAGACATGCGGTATGGTCGTATTGCCATCCTCGTTGACGCCGATGTGGACGGCGAACACATTAAGACGCTGCTTTACACTCTTTTCTGGCGTCTTATGCGACCAGTAGTGGAAGAAGGCCGCTTGTACGTGGCGCAGGCACCGCTGTATATGTTGAGCAAAGGTAGCGACGAAAGGTATGCCTATACTGACGCCGAGCGGAAACGGATCTTGGATGACTGGGGCGGTATGCGTGGTGTCACTATCCAACGCTATAAGGGGTTGGGGGAGATGAACCCCGCTCAGCTGCGAGAGACGATCTTCAGCGTGAACGAAGAAGGAAACCCGGCGGTCAACGAGCACCTTGTGCAGGTGAAAGCCAACGATGTGCACGCAGCCAACGCGGCTTTCTCGCTGTGGATGGGCGCTGGCGCGACAAAGCGGCGTGAGCGCCTGATGCGGTACTGGGGCGATGGGATGGTGTTGGATGAGAACGGAGACTGAGATGCGCTTTCAGCGTGCGCATTGCGGCATCGAGGATAACGGGACAACGAATGAGTGACGTCGACGATTCGACCATCGTGTTCCCCAGCGAGACGGTGGATCTAGCCAGCGACATGACCGCCGCCTATATGGGGTATGCGAGAGCTACCATCACGGATCGTGCCCTGCCCGACATTCGCGACGGACTCAAGCCCGTCCAGCGGCGTATTCTGTACGCGATGCACGAGCTGGGGCTGGACGCAGAGCATCCCCACAAGAAGTCAGCCCGTATCGTTGGAGAGGTGCTTGGGAAGTACCATCCTCACGGCGATACCTCTGTCTACCACACCTTGGTACGAATGGCCCAGGATTTCTCTATGGAGATGCCCCTGGTGGACGGGCAGGGCAACTTCGGTTCTGTAGATGGGGATAGCCCCGCCGCGATGCGCTATACCGAAGCGCGGTTGACACCGGTCGCTGAGACCATGCTTCAAGACCTCGAGATGGACACAGTGGACTGGCAGGAGAACTTCGACGGCTCCCTTGAGGAGCCGACTGTTCTACCGGCAGTGTTCCCGAACCTGCTGGTCAATGGCTCCGCCGGAATTGCTGTCGGCATGTCCACCAATATACCGCCTCATAATTTTGGGGAGGTGTGCGAGGCTTTGATTTACGTGGCACGTAACTGGGACCAGCGGGAGAAGATCACGACGAGCGACCTGTTGCAGTTTATCCCAGGGCCTGATTTCCCCACGGGAGGCGTTCTATATCGTTACCGTGACCGTGGCGACGGGCTGATCGACACTGTATATGAGGCCTATGAGACCGGGCGCGGTCGGATCGTCACGCAGGCTCGAATCCTCGTGGAAGACATCGGCGGCGGCAAATCGAACCTGGTGGTGACGGAACTGCCGTATAACGTGCAGAAAAACACGGTTATGGAGAAGATCGCCAAGGAAGTGCATCGAGGCCGTATTACCGGTGTAACGGACCTGCGTGACGAATCCGACTACACCGGTATGCGTATGGTGATCGAGGTCTCTCGGACCGGCGATCCGGACCAGGTCCTTGAGCAGGTGTTGAAGTACTCCCAACTACGTGAGACCTTTGGCGTAATCAACCTGGCCTTGGTGCCCATACAGGACGGCGATAGCCGCCCGACGTACCTGTCGCTCCACCAGCTTCTGACTCACTTTGTCTCCCACCGCCTGGAGGTCATTGAACGTCGCAGCCAGTACGAGTTGGAAAAACGGCAGGCACGGCTCCACATTGTCGCGGGATTGCTGAAGGCTCTGGACGCTCTCGACGACGTGATTGAAACCATCCGTCGCTCACGAGAGCCAAGGACTGCTCGAAACAACCTCATACGTACGTTCGGCTTTTCAGAGCAGCAAGCTAATGCCATTCTCCACACCCAGCTTCAACAGCTGGCGGCCCTTGGACGGTCCCGCCTGGAGGATGAAGCAAAGGAACTGGGAGAGCGGATTGAACATCTTCAGGAGCTGCTGTCCTCGGAGGCCCGCCGCCTCGACGTGGTCGTGCAGGATACGGGGAGACTTAAGGACGAGTTCTCAGTGCCACGCCGTACGGTGATTGTGGACAGCGAGGACAAGGCCGCTGGCACCACGGTGATGACAGGCTCCGACCTGGTGGCGCCGGAAGGCGACCAGGTCTTGGTCCTCACCCCGGACGGCATAGAACGCTCCGACGCAAGTGGCTTCTCCTATCGCCCGAGCGAGGGATTGACCACTAGAGCTGCGCGAAGCGTGCACCTGGCTCACGTGAGAGCGGCGCCCAAGGACAAGGTGATTCTGCTGACCAGCCGTGGGGCCGGCTGGGTGGGGGAGGTGGGGTTCGTTCCCCTGGCCGCCACCGCGGCGAGCCAGCTGGGCCTTGCGCCGGATGAGCATATTGTGGGTATCAGTGTGATTAGCATGGATGGATATCTGCTTCTCGGCACGCAAGCCGGCAGGGTGAAGCGTGCTGCGGTGAGTGACCTCTCGTTGCTGGATCGCGAGTGGGGACCGGTCATCGGGCTGGTCGATGACGACCAGCTCCTGTTTGGGGGCGTTGCTGATGACAGCGCCAACGTCATCTTCTACACGAGGGAAGGTCAGCTGCTCCGTCTGGACGGTGGCGAGATTCACCCGCAGAAGACAGATACGGCCAGCGGCTCCATCGGCATCTCGCTCAGGAAAGGTGACCGCGTGCTGGGCGGTATGATAGTGCCGGAGGTCGCCGCGAAGGAAGCTCAGTGGCATGTCGTCGTCGTATCCGAGACCGGCTACGCCAATCGGGTGCCGCTCACGGAGTTTTCGGTGCAGGGTCGTAATACGCAGGGTGTGCAGTGTCTGCGCGAGTCCAAGTCTGGGGGTAAGCTGGGCGACGTGGCTGCTGGCAAAGCAGGGTATGCGGTAGATGTCTACCTGGAGGATGGCAGGCGGTTTCACATCAACGATCTCTCGGTGATCGCCTCAATGACCCGCGGATCGCGTGGCAAACGCCTGGTCGACACGGGAGGTTCGCGGGTTGCCCGCGTAGTAACGCTGCGGTGAGTCCGCAGTGTCTCGTTGCTGGGCCAGCCCGAGACCTGCTCCACGAGTCGGCGGCTATCTCGTTGATAATGCCCCCGTCCCGGGCGTGATGTTCATCAACCACGCTGCGGTTGCAGGTCTAACCTCGTAGCGCAGTGGAAGAAGGCGCGAGCAGATAGTCTGATGATCATCGCTCGGGCTCCGCACCACCGCAGGTGCTTGACGGGCCAATGCTGAATGACAGCATTGGTCAGTGAAGGAGAGGAGAATCCCGCCAGTGAGCACCCGGGAGAAGAAACGTAGGAGAGGCCTCCTTTACTTGACCTTCGTAGGGGGCACCAGTGTGCTCCTCGTCGTTGCTCTCATGGCCCTGCAGCCGGTGGGGACACCGCTGAGCTGGGGCATACGCGCCACAGCGCTGCTGGGGTACTTGGCAGTCTTTCTCACGGCGGTTTCCTCGGCCTACATGCGCGAGCTGTTTGAGCTTCTAGGGTGTCCTTTCATCAGGGTGCACCACATTCTGTCCGTTGCAGGCCTGGTTCTTATCACGCTCCATCCTCTGGGTGTGGCGATGCGCAGTTGGGATCTCCGCGTGTTCCTCCCCGATTTCTCGTCAGTGTCCGCTTTCCTCAAGCTTGGTGGTCGCCCAGCCTGGTACCTGATTGGAATAGCCTCCCTGGCTGCTCTGTTTCGCACCATGATTAGACAGCGTTGGCGGTCGCTTCACCTCCTGAACTATGTAGCATTCCTCCTGGCGACTGCGCACGCTGTCATGATCGGTACGGACTTTGTCTCGGCAGGGATGAGGGTCGCGGCCGTCGCGTTGGTGGTGATCATGGTCGGCGTGCTCACCCGGAAGCGCGTTCTCAGGCGAAGGGCTAGTCGTCGCGGATAGCTTGGAGGAGGGCAACGCCGATGCATGAGCAGACTGGTCACGCTGACGAGGACGGCTCCGGAAAGTGGTCTTTCCGTGGGTACGAAATGGACCCGTCGAGTTTCACCGCGGCTATGGTCCATCTCTACCGGGGTGAGATACAGCGAGCCAACACGTGGCGAACCAGGCTGGACACAACGACGAACTGGGCTGTCATCACCGTCGCCGGCGCGCTGACCTTCGTGTTTGCGGAGCCGACGAACCCACACTTCGTGTTTCTGCTGGTTCTCTTCCTGGTTTTGACCTTCTTGACCATTGAGGCACGTCGCTACCGCTATTACGTCCTCTGGGCGTATCGCGTTCGCCTTATGGAGACGGATTTTCTTGCTCCGATCTTCACGCCTCCATACCGTCCTTCTGCGGACTGGGCTGCCCACCTGGCTCAGACTCTTACGCAACCGATGTTCCCCGTTGATCTGTGGCAAGCAGCCGGTCGCCGCTTCCGCCGCAATTACTTCTGGTTGATCTTGTTGCTGATCATCAGTTGGGGCCTCAAACTCAGTGTCCATCCTACCCGAACCCGTAGCTTGACCACGGTTGTCGAGAGAGCCGCAGTCGGGCCGCTACCAGGAAGGTGGACGGTGTTTCTGGTCGCAGCGGTCTACGGCACGCTGGTTGCAATCGCGGTTGCCGCCCGTCCGTCCAGGGCCCTGCGAGGAGTGCCGGAGTTCATGCGCCGCGTAGCTGGGCCGTTGATGCCGGAGCCTCGTCGCGAGGAGCGTTTGGCCACCATTGTGACCACGGAGGGGAGCGCAGTGGCCTCCCGAATTCAGGAGGAACTGGGCCGCGGGGTGACAGCCCTTGAGGGGACAGGTATGTACACAGGCGCTCCGTGGGACGTACTCCTCTCCGCCGTGACCGATGTGCAAGTCCCACACCTGAGAGAGATTGTCCACGAGGTGGATGCAGATGCGTTCGTTGTGCTTAGTCTCACGGCGGAGGTTCGGGGTGGCGGCTTCCAACCTTTCGAGCCGCCGAGCTGACGGCTGCTTCATCGTTTCTGCCATCACGATGTCTTCTGCTTCGTGGCTGCCGACTCCACGCCGAACCCCTTGACTCAATAGGCGCCAATCTCGCGGAGCCGCTCATCGTCAATGCCGAAGTGGTGCGCTACCTCATGGCGCACGACGCGTCGGACGATTGCGCGGGTGTCTTCTGCGTTGCTGCTCCGCATCTCGATCGGGCCTCGATAGATGCTGATCTTGTCGGGCAATACGAGGCCGTAGCGATGACCACGTTTCGTCTGCGGGACGCCGTGGTAGAAGCCCAGGAGCTCCACCGGGTGCTGCAGGCCAGCTCGGCGCAACGTTGCCGGATCTGGCCAGTCAGCGACAACGACGTCCACGTTGTCGAGTTTCTCCTGAATCTCCTCGGGAAGGCCCTCCAGAGCCTCTGCCACCAACCGCTCGAAAGTCTCCATTGTCATGTCACCTCGATTATACCATGCACAGCTACTCTGAGAACAACAGCCTGCCACTCTGCACCCTTGTTCGTGGGGCTGAAGGGTACCGAGGGGCCCCGGCGGGCTGGCCTGCAGAGAGCAGGCTGCTGAGCGATTGTTGCACAGGGGGGTGTTGGTCCACGCTCAGCAAGCGACCTTCGTGTAGCACTAAGACGGTGGGCGAGGCCGCCTGCAAAGAGTCTTGCAGACACTCTCTGCTCTGGCTTGGGCCTAGTCACCGCGGAGCCTGACAGAGCAGGGCCTCCCGTGGCTTCCGTGTAGAGCCGGGCCCGTCGCCGGAGGGACCACCAGCAATATGGCCAGTATGGCGCTACAACTGCATTCGTGATTCCTGTGGCCTCACAGAGAATTCGGCCTTGGTGTTTGTCGCATGCGCGTCTGGTCGTGCTCCCGCGCCGCGCCGGTGAGACTCTGTCACGCAAACACTGACCAGCGGAGCAACCGCGGGCAGACCACAGGCAGCATTAGCGCTGCCACAGCTATGCTCAGGGGGATGCGGTTGGGACAGCGGCCCATGGGCAGGAGTCGATCCGCATGTCGTAAGGTAGTGGCAAAGCTTAGGTTGCGGAAGGACCCGCAGGCCAGTGGGTATCGTCACACGATGCGTGTTACGGCCGGCATAATACTTCGCTTAAGAAGACTTAGCCGAAGTAACACTACAGCTTCTGTTTGGGACGACACCGCGTTCGCCCCGACCTTTCCCTACCCCAGTCAAAGATACCCCTCCTGGCTCGGACAGCGGAGGGAGGTCCACGCTGCGGCGCCTCGTGCCACTGGCATGTGCGCCAACAGGCGCTCAAGCACACTCCCGTGGCCTTGGACTGCACCCGGGCTCCGTGTGGAGTTCCGGAGCGCTCCCTGCCCCGGGGCGCTGGCAGGCTCAGAGGACAAAACGACGGGCTCGGTGCTGCACGGAGCCGTCCCGGGTCCGGCTGGGTGATCAGGGTTTTATCATTCTCAAACTCATATGCTGATCGCCATTCCAAGCTCATGCGATCATGCGGAAACTCGCCGTCATACGCCGGCAATACGGTTTTCTTGAACTCTTGAAGCGAAATCTGTCCCTTAACCCGCCCGGGTTCCTGCAACATTATGTTGCAAGGGTCGTATGAGCGCGAAAAATGATAAAACCCTGCTGGGTGATCCGCCCACTTGCTCTGCGTTGCCCCTGTGTTAAAATGTCCGTAGGAGCATCGCAGTCAAGGGGGTCAGGTGCAGCGTATGACAGAGACTTGGTTGTGCTTCTGGTCGCTCTCTTCTCTGGCACCCGACCCGAGTGTCCGATTGCGATCTCCAAAAGCTCGAGGCGGGAGCGCTTTAGTTGATTTCCGGGTCTGCGATACGGGGGCCGCCGGGGTTCTACACGGGCTGCTCCTGCGAGTTGTGAGGGTGATCAGGCGGTCAGTCTCGCGTCGTCAGGCTGGCAGGCACCGTCTAGGGGCCGAGTGACAGATCCGTAGGCGGCTGGCCCGCAGCGTCGTCTACTTGGAAGCGAGGTAACGGATGGACAGCGCAATACAGCGAGTGGTCAAGTTTTCGCTCATCAGCATCGTCGTGCTGATGCTTGCGGCAGGGGTGTTTGCTGCCGGTTTTGGCTGTGCTTGGCTGCTGGCCGGGCGAGCGGATGGGCTATTGGGGGCACCACCGGCAGCGACAGCGCCCGTGGAATCGCCCTCGCCGTCCAACGAGGCGCCGCGCGAGGGGACAACACGTGAGCCGACTCGCACACCTATTCCTGTTCCAACACCGGAGACCGACGCCGAAGATACCTTTCAGCTTTTCTGGGAGGCTTTCGAGTTGCTCCAGCAGCACTACTACGGCGATCTGCCCAGTCTGGAGGACATCACGTATGCTGCCATTCGCGGAATGCTCAGTGCCCTCGAAGACAGGTACACTGCCTTTATCGAACCGGCCGTAACCGCAATCTTGAGGGAGGATGCCACCGGAGAATTCGAAGGTATCGGTGCTTTTGTCGACGCTGATGAAGCTGGTGGGGTGAGAATCGTCGACACGTTTGAAGAGGGCCCGGCCGCCGAAGCTGGCTTGCAGGCCGACGATCGCGTCATTGCCGTCGACGGCGAGTCAATCACTGGCGATAGTCTCTACGAGGCCATCGGCAAGATTCGGGGACCTGCGGGCAGTACCGTGACATTGACTATAGAGCGCGAGGGGACCGCCGAGCCCTTTGATGTGACTGTCACCCGTGCCCGTTTAGAGATTCCGATAATTGAGAGCGAAATGCTGGATGGGGGTGTGGGCTACATCAGGTTGCGCGAGTTCAGTGCCACGGCCAGCGACAGCCTCGAGGCGAATCTCGAAGTGTTGCTGGAGCAAGACCCCGTAGGCCTGGTCCTCGACCTGCGTCAGAATCCCGGAGGATGGCTCGATCAAGCGATCGACGTCGCCGACCTGTTTCTTGGTGATGGCCTGGTAGCCGTAGAACGCTTTAGCGATGGCACAGAACGCGAGTTCAGAGCCCGTGGCGGCGACCTCGCCGAGGATATCCCCTTGGTGGTGTTGGTCAATAACGGCTCAGCCAGCGCGTCTGAGATCGTCGCCGGGGCCCTCCAAGATCACCAGAGAGCGGCTCTCATAGGCGTTCCTACGTTTGGCAAGGGATCCGTGCAGCGCCCCTTTGAACTGAGCGATGGCTCCGAGCTTCGTGTAACTGTTGCTCTCTGGTTTACCCCCAACGACCAGCGCATACAGGGGCGGGGATTGACTCCCGACATCGAAGTCCCTTGGCCCGAGGAGCAGAGACGGGAGAGCCCGGAAACGGATCCCCAGCTGGAGCGGGCGATTGAATACCTCCTGGAAGGCCGCTGATGGCTACCCAGAACGTCAAGATCGTCGCCCGCAATCGCAAGGCGCGCCACGACTATCACATCGAGGATCGTTACGAGGCTGGCTTGGCGCTGAAGGGAACAGAGATCAAGTCAGTCCGAGAGGGGCGCGTGAATCTCCAGGATGGCTTCGTGCGACCACGTGACGGAGAGCTGTGGTTACTCGATGTCCACATCGGGTCCTATAAACCCGCCGGGCGCTATTTTGCCCACGACCCTCTGCGCCCGCGCAAGCTGCTTCTGCATCGCCACGAGATAGATCGACTCATCAGTGAGATTGAAAGACGTGGCTATACCATCATCCCTCTGCAGATGTATTTGAAGAACGGGTTGGCGAAGGTAGAGATCGCTCTTGCGAAGGGAAAGACCAAACACGATAAGCGCCGAGCTATTGCCGAGCGAGACGCCAGGCGGGAGATCGACAGGGCTATGAGAGATCGCCGCCGATGACAAGAGCCAGGACGCTGGTGGACGCTTCCCGGGTCTTGAGTGATCCGGATCTGCGGTCGATCGGGCAAATTAATGCCCTTCCCCCCAGACAGACAAGTCGAGTGTACCGCAGCTTGATCCCTCTGACTGTGATCTCACAATTCGATATCCCCCTCGACTGCGAGCCATCTCAGCCGGCCTCGCCCCTGTTCAACGTTAATACCGGGCCAAATTCAGTGGTACTCTCCCTGGAGCACGATCCGGATGCAGGAGACCCCTTGCTCTATTTGCAGCTGGCTGATACGACCACCGGGCAGATCGAGGTGATCCTGTTTATCATCAATGATCCCTACTCGGAGCGATTCGATGTGGATCGGCTGCCTGATGGCACGCCAACCCATTTTGGCACCGTCCGACGAAACGTGGCCGAGGAGGTCCGGGCTATGGAAGCCGGCCTGGCGCCTGGTCAGGTGCGGCGGGGGCTGCGGCTGACGCGAGACATCGTGC
>CAYVCX010000004.1:0-31944 GCA_964450435.1 uncultured Anaerolineales bacterium | reverse complement strand
GGCCTGGCGCCTGGTCAGGTGCGGCGGGGGCTGCGGCTGACGCGAGACATCGTGCCGATCCTCGAAGCTTTCGTGGCTAATCTCCACCACGACGCCTTCTATATTCGGCCCCTCGCCTATCACAACGCGATCTTGTTTGAACGCCTTGGGTTCGCATACTCGATCGGCTTGGGTCGCATGGAGTGGATAGACGCCGAATTCGCTCCTGGTGGATTGCTCCACAGGCGATTGGATGGGTCTACGCCGTTCCGGCAACCAGGAGCTGAGAGGACCGTGCGAGGTCGGAGCTGGGCCCTCCATGACGGGATTATGGAGGCCCCTTATCAGGGGGTCGGGATGTACAAGCGGATTGGGGTTCATGCGGGAGTGGTTACCTTTGCGGATGCTATTTGGTGATCTGCGCCTTGCTATGCGAATGCCCCACACGCTTCTTGACAACGGGCTGGGCCGAAGTAGAATACATTATCCTATCATAATATAATCCGTGAACCATTCAACTGAGGAGGTGACTGCATGACCGACGACCGAAGCAATCAAGCAGTTTCAATTGAGGAGTTAAAGCCCAAGACTCGCCTGCAAGGCAGAATCAAAGCGGTTGGGTTGCACGGCGCTGTCGTCGATATTGGGCTCCCCTATGAAGGCCTGCTGCATATCTCCCAGCTCTCTGGAGACAGGGAGGTGGACGCAGTTGCGGAGGCCGTGCGAGTTGGCGATGAGGTGACGGTTTGGATCGCTGACGTACAACCGGACGAGAAGCGTGTCAGTTTGACTATGGTCGAACCACCGGACCTGACTTGGGAGGAGTTGCAGGAGGGCAAGGTCTATTCTGGCGAGGTTACCCGCATTGAACAGTACGGAGTCTTCGTCGACATTGGCGCCAAACGCCCTGGCCTTCTTCACGTGCGCGAGATGTCATCTGGGTACGTCGAGCACCCGTCGAACTTGGTCAGCGTTGGAGATCAGATAGACGTGAGACTTCAGAAGCTCGACCGGCGCAGACAGCGCATTGACTTGACCCGCCAAGGTTTGGAGGAAGAAACCACCCAGGAACGCGAGCCTGAAGAGGTGGACGAGGAAGAAGAGACGCTGGAACAGCAGACCGCGATGGAGGCTGCCCTGGAACGAGCCTACGCCGATAGAGGACAGGGCGATGCTGAGGACCGCCGTCCGAAGAGACGCAGGCAAGAAGACGCTGAGCAAGCGGAGATTCTGGAGCGCACCCTCGAGCAGCACTCGGGGCAAGAGTAAAGATCACTCTCAGCTGTGGAGTCGCAGGCGTCTCCGCTCACGTTGCCACGGTTCGTGGAGACGCTTCGTGATCGCGTCGTTAGTCTGCTGATCCTGTTACCTCCACAGAGCCAAGCACGACACCATCCTCCCCGATGTGTCCCACATCACGGCGCTGGAGACGTGTTCCGTCGGATCTCAAGTACAGCCCCACGTGGACTCTGTACTCTCCGGGCGGCATGTTGTGTGGGATCTGAATGCGGTACTCGTCCCAGACGTATTTGTCTTGCGGCCATCGCGCGGTAGGCAGTCCCCCCGGGTTGAGGTGATCCTCCTGCGTCCACGCCACATCAAGCGGCTCGGCCACGTGCACGAACGACTGGTAGTTCTCCTCCAAAGCGGTCAGCGCACGCCAGTAGAGGACGACGGGCAGCATGTCGCCTGGGTGGACCCGTCTCTCCGGTAGGTCGTAACCTATCAACTCGATCTCGTCCGCGAAATTGGCCGCCAGTTGGTGCTGGGCCGGCACTGCTTCACCAGGCGCCGAGTCATAGTGCAAGCAGCCGCAGGGGTCCAGCACGACGATCTTTGCACACACAATCAGCGCGAGAGCGCCGCTGACCGACAACCACGTCCGGGGGAGGTACGTGGTCTGTTTCGATGGTTGCTCGCCACCCCTGGACGGCGACCAGGTTGCCAGAATGATGGCCAGAGCAATCGCCGATGCAACCGACAGGAGCCAGCCCAGTTGCCGCGGCAGCGTGTCCTCGAATCGCACAGTGACCTCGTGGGTTCCCTCCGGCACTTCCAACGTGATGAATCCCTCTGGTCGTGCTACCTCAATCTTGACTCTCTCCCCATCGACGTACGCTCTCCAGCCCGGGAAGTAGAATGTGTATAGCCGTAGGATGAACTCCTGCGACGTTGTCACCCAGAACCGATCGTAGTTCGGTTTGTGTTCCAGGATGTCCACTTCAGCACCGTCCGACAGCGTCGTCCGGTTGACTTTGTCTACCGGGCCGCCCTCGGTGTAGGATCCGATCAAAGTGTCGGTCGGTGCCGGGATAACGTCCACGGTTACAGGCAGAAAATCGCCGGTAGATGTAGTGCCCAGTGCTTGGCTCCTTCTTTCCCAGTCGATGATGTCAGCAGGCGTGGTTCCACCGAATTCCGGAGGCCATCGCGGAGGATATAGCAGCGGCATCGCCGTGAGAACGATTAATGTAATACCGCCGGTGATCGCGCTGCCCCGCCATCGTCCCACCAGCAGAAGCGCGACGCTTCCTCCCGCACAGATGGCCAGCATGAGGTTAATCATCCCCAGGAGACGCCACGGAAATTGCAGGAAGGCCATCACAGGAATTGACTCCCAGATACTCGTTGACAAACGTGTTGTCAGTGTGGCCAACACGACACCGCTCACCGCGAAGAAGGCAAGATTGCTGTGTCTACTGCCTTCGTTGCCATTCCTGAAGCCCTTTACTACCGCCGCTAGGGCTGGCACAGCCAGAATCCACTGGGCTGTGCCCAGATTGTATCGGAAGCGCGGTCCCGCCGCACCCCAATCGATCAGGCGAGAGGGAGCGAGAAGCTCCCCAGCAGAGAGGAAGTGCTCTCGGAAGTCGAAATGACCAGGTCCGACCACGTCCAGTTTCACGGCGTTGCTCTCCAGTAAAGCTGGCACCCAGAAGAAGGCGGTGAGCGCTGCCGCAAGCAGGAAGGCTATCGCGCCCCACGCGGCTCGGTGCCGTCCCCTCCCAGACGCGAGCAGCCAGAGCCAGTAGCTTGCCATCAGGCCACTAACGACCAGACCAGTGAGATTGTGACTGAGAACCACTGCCCCGAGTGAGACCACGCTACCCAGCAGCTTGCCGCCTGTCGGCGATCGCGTCAGTCGATGGAGGAAGTAGAAGGCCATCGGTGCCAGGCAGATAGCAAAGTGCTCGGCCAGAGCACCGCGGGCGTGTGGATCGATGAACAGAACGTATGGGGAGAACGTGAACGAAGCCGCCGCAACCAGTCCCGCGTGCGGACCGAACAGCGTGCGGCCCAGCAGGTATGTTCCCGCAGCGGCGGTCACGAGGCCGAGAACGAAAACTGTCTTGACCCCACCGACAATGCCCACCCCTGGGAGAGCAAGGGCAAATGCATTGCTCAGATAGTATGTCAAAGGAGCGTAGTAGTGGAAGATCGGATACCCATAGCCCAGGTAGAGGTTCGGAGCCCAGCGGGGGTACAGTACACCCTCGCGGATGATGTATCCGAGTTCAGCGGCGCGATAGATGTGAAGCTCCGCGTCTGTCTGTCGAGGAAGACCACCCCGCAACAGAAACGGACTTGCCGCCAACAGGCCGAAAGCTAGGGCGAACGCCAGGCCCCAGTCCAGTTGTTTGGCTTTCCCAAGTACCAGATCCAGGACCGGCACATCGGACGATCTTGCACCTGAGGGTGTATCGCAGCCCAAGGCTCTGTGCAGTTCGGTCTGCCGCTATGAGGCTTGCTGGCCGACGATGTCGGCAATCTGCTCGGGATGCTCAGCTACCGGAATGCCGACTGCCTCGAATGCGGCAATCTTGTCGGCGGCCGTTCCAGTTCCACCCTGGATGATCGCTCCCGCATGACCCATTCTCTTGCCTGGAGGGGCTGTGCGGCCCGCGACGAATGCCGTCACCGGTTTGGTCATCTGTTCATCGATGAAGGCGGCTGCCTGCTCTTCCGCGGTCCCGCCAATCTCTCCGATCAGAACCACTTGCTTCGTCAGTGGATCTCCCTCAAAAAGGCGTAGCACGTCAATGAAATCGGTCCCGATGATGGGATCGCCACCGATTCCCACGCACGTCGTCTGTCCGAGGCCGCGGGTAGTGAGAGCATACACTACCTCATACGTCAGCGTGCCAGAACGCGAGACGACGCCGATCGGCCCTCCGGTCGCGATGTGGCCGGGCATAATACCCACTTTTGCCTGGCCCGGCGAGAGCAGGCCAGGGCAGTTCGGACCCACCAGACGTGAACCTTTTTGGTCCAAGTACGCGCGCGCCCTGATCATATCAAGCACCGGAATACCCTCGGTGATACAGACAATCAACGGAATCCCTGCGTCACAAGCCTCGACGATGGCATCAAACGCGAAACGAGCCGGCACGTAGATGATTGACGCGGTAGCCTGAGTCTCCTCTACGGCTTCCCCCACAGTGTCGAACACGGGCACCTGGCCCTGGCAGGCCCGTTGTCCCCCCTTGCCCGGCGTGACGCCTGCCACGATCTGTGTGCCGTAGTCAATCATCTGCGCACTGTGAAACTCACCCTCGCGACCCGTGATGCCTTGCACGAGCAAGCGAGTGTCGCTGTCGACTAGGATGGCCACGGTTCTCCCCCTATTTTGCCGCTGCTACAGCCTTCCGTGCTGCTTCCACAAGCGTCGTTGCACTGATGATATCGTACCCGGACGCATCAAGCATCGACCGGCCCTCTTCTTCGTTTGTCCCTACCAGTCGGGCCACAAGCGGCACATCTGGTCTGACCCGTTCAAACGCTCCCAGAATCCCAGCAGCTACTTCATCACAACGCGTGATCCCGCCGAAGATGTTGAAGAGTACAGCCGCAACACGCGGGTCCTGCAAAATCAGTCGTAGTGCTGTCTCAACCTTCTCTGCCTTTGCACCCCCGCCGATGTCGAGGAAATTGGCTGGCGAACCTCCAAAGTGTTTGATGATATCCATGGTCGCCATAGCCAGGCCTGCACCGTTGACCATGCAACCGATGGTTCCGCCAAGCTTCACGTAGCTTAACCCTGCTTCGCGCGCTTCCCGTTCGGCGGGAGCTTCGGCGTCGCTGTCGCGCATCTCTGCGAGGTCGGGGTGACGGAATAGCGCATTGTCGTCGAGCACCATCTTCCCATCTACCGCCAGCAACTCACCCTCGCTGGTTACCACCAGAGGGTTGATCTCGGCAAGCGATGCATCGAAAGCCACAAAAGCCTCGTATAGACTCTCCGCAATGGCGCCGAAGCTTCGGTACTGCTCCTTTGGTAGCCCAATGCCTTTGGCTAATCGTAGCGTCTGGTACCCGCGGAGGCCCAGAAAGGGGCTGATGGCAATCGTCCTGATCGCCTCAGGTGTTGCGCGCGCGACTTCTTCAATCTCCACGCCGCCTTCGGAGGACGCCATCATCGCAACTCGTCGGGTCTCGCGATCCACCACGATGCCCAGGTAGATCTCTAGCGTGATCTCAGCGGCCTCATCCACCAGAACCGTCCGCACTGGAAGGCCCTTGATCTCCATGCCGAGGATTTCCCTGGCGTGGGCTTCCGCCTGGTACGGGCTGTCAGCGACCTTGATACCGCCAGCCTTGCCTCGACCCCCAACCAGCACTTGAGATTTGACGACAACGGACCCGCCAAGCGCCTCCGCTACCTCGCGCGCTTCCTGCGGCGTACTAGCTACGTCGCCCGATGGAATAGGCACGCCGTGCTGGGCGAAGAGCCGTTTTGACTGATGTTCGTGCAATTTCACGTACTTGCCTCCTGCTGAGCTGAGTGTGACCTTCCCGCAACGGCGGTTCAGAACCGGAAGACACGAAGCGGATTATACCATACGCAGCCGCCACGCCAAAGGCATTAGCTCTCCGGGGGTGATCAAGACCGCCAGGCAACCGGTCTCGACCTTCCCATCAGCCGGGAGCCGGTGGGGCCTCCACTTCGTGAAAGCGCCCCGCGAGTCTGCGGGGGATGAGCCCGGCTATGTGTGTGCCCCGGGCCGTGTGTTCTTCCTTGTGAATCAGACCCCTACGATGGAACAAATCCACGAGCTCTCCTCGTTCGTATGGAATCAGCACAGCAATCTGCACCATCTGAGTTTCAAGCATTTCCTCGACCCGTTTCAGCAGTCTGGGAACTCCTTCACCTTTGAGAGCCGAGATGGCAACCCTGTTGGGAAACATATCTCCCATGTGCAGTTCCAAATGGGGAGACGGCACGAGATCGATCTTGTTTAGAGCTGTGATAGTTGGCTTGTTCGCAGCGTTTAGCTTTTCTAAGGTCTCTTGGACCGCCTGTGCCTGCCTCAGCATCTGAGGATGTGTGACATCCACGACGTGCACTAGCAAATCGGCGTCCGTGATCTCTTCCAGAGTTGCGTGAAAGGCAGCTACTAGCTGCGTTGGAAGCTTCTGAATGAAACCCACCGTGTCGGTAAGAAGGGTTACACCCCCACTCGGTAGGCCAACTCGGCGAGTGGTCGGATCAAGAGTGGCGAAGAGCTGATCCACGACGAGGACGTTTGCCTTTGTCATCGCGTTGAGCAGCGTCGACTTCCCCGCATTTGTGTACCCGACCAGCGCGACAGTCGGCATGCCCGCCCTTCTGCGGCGAGCACGGTGGCGTCTCCGATGCGCTCGGACCTTTTCCAACTCGGCCTTCAGCAGCGTGATGCGCTTCCCTATTACGCGTCGGTCGGTCTCCAACTGCGATTCGCCGGGGCCCCGGACGCCCACGCTGCCCCTTGCCCCGCCCGCACGGCCTCCTGCCTGGCGCGCCAAGTGCGTCCAGGCCCGCGTGAGGCGCGGCAGTCTGTATTCGTATTGGGCCAGCTCAACTTGCAGCGCTCCCTCGCGCGTGTGAGCATGTTGAGCGAAAATATCTAGAATAAGCGCAGTGCGGTCAAGTATCTTGACCTCGTCCCCGACTATCTTTTCCAGCTCGCGTTGATGGCGCGAGGATAGCTCATCGTCGAACAACAGCACGTTTGCTGCTCGCTCCTCGACCTGACTCGCCACCTCCTTAGCTTTTCCTGGACCAATGAATGTTGCCGGATGCGGATGGACCAGCTGCTGTACCTCGTAACCTACGACCGTCATGCCAGCGGTATAGGCCAGGCGTTCGAGCTCAGCCAGTGACTCTTTCACCGGCCAATCGCTGTCTCCCGAGAAGGAGGCAGGGCCTTTGGCTTCGACGCCGACTAAAAATGCACGTTCCTGTGGGGCTCCCGTTGCTTCTGTCATGCCGCTGGTTCTCTACCTCCTAGACCATGTGCGCTGCTGAGCTGGCGAATCATAGAGCAAGTGTGCTCATCTCACAATCGGTTGCAGCCTCACTGGACACTCAGCGTCGCCTGGGTATGGCGTAGCTGGGCCTTACAGGTTGCCCTCGGTCAGAGCGGCTGCAGTCTCACGATTCATTGGTGGTTCCGGTGCTTCTCCAGGCTGTGTGGTGGGTACGCTGTTGCCATCTTCCATCGGAAATCAGTCATTCAGAGGTGCGGGGCACAAAACCCGCATGAGTGAGTCCGGATATCTCATTCGCAGATCTACGGCTAAGGAGTCCGCTGGTCCGATCACTCCAGGCACCAGCTCTGTCGGTGGGGACGACCTCCACCTCGTAGATACCTTCCCAGTGCTTCCCAGTCACGAAGACTGACTGTCCTCTGACTGCAATGCCATTCATCACACCGCCAGTTTCGCTTGCCGCCAGCTCCGAAAGGTCGATCCAACCGAGCACTACGCCAGTGTCTGGGTCGATGCGGGCAATGTGTGAGGTCTGCCAGATGTTTGCCCACACTTGCTGCCGGATCCATTCCAGCTCATTCAGCCAGCGCACCGGTTCACCTTTGTCTACCACCTGGATTCGACCTGTCTCTTGAAATGTGTCGGGGTCGAGGAATCGCAGATGACTGGTGCCGTCACTCATGATCAGCCGCTGTCCGTCGTGTGTCAGCCCCCAACCTTCCCCCGTGTATGCGAATTGGTGCTCGATTGCAAAGCTGTGTTTGTCGTACACAAACCCTGTCCCGGCCTTCCATGTGAGCTGGATGACTTCGTCATTCCAGACCGTGCATCCTTCCGCAAAGTATTCAGGAGAAAGGCGCCGCAACCGCAGCACTTCCCCCGTCTCGAGGTCAACACGGCGAAGAGTCGATTCTCCGTACAGGCCAGTTGACTCGATCAATGTGCCATCATCGAAAACCAGACCTTGTGTGAAGGGGTGTCCTGGGTGCGGGTATCTGTGCCTCACTTGACCCCGAGCTTTGTAAGGAAGCGGTCGCGTGCACCCAACGAGGAACGCGATTAGCCAGGCGCTGACCAGGCCTGCCCGCCATCCCCAATTCTCGACGCGCTCTCCTTGTATCGTGTACACCGGATGAGGCTCCTTGGACAGATCAGTCCCTCTACTCGGTCTCCCTTCTGCACGAAGGCGGCTGCTTGGAATCATCTGTATTCTACCACACCTCAGCGCACTATTCCACCGAGCCTTGGTCCTTTGCCGATCGTCGACATCGTGTCGTGTTCTGGTGGCACATCGGGTGTCTAAGGTAGCGTGATGGGCGAGTAGGGTGGGTGGCGTGGCTTGTGAATGTTGGTGGTTGGTGTGGTGGAATCACTACACGAATTGGCCCCACCTACCAACTCAGGTTGCTCTACAATGAAGTCTGTGTTACGATATGTGCGCAATGGAAAGGCACTTCGAGGAAGTTGAACACACGGCTGACATCGCAGTTCGCGCTTACGGCTCTGATCTGTCGCAGCTCTTCTACAATGCCGCGTATGCGATGGCATCACAACTCGTCGATGTTGACGATGTACACCCTGACACCGAGGTGATCATAGAGCTCGAGGCTGACGACGTCGAGCTGCTCCTGGTCCAGTGGCTGAGCGAGCTGCTCTATCTTGGCGAGCGAGACCACCTTGTCTTTACCGAGTTCGATATGCTGGAGGTGACGCAAAACACGCTGCGAGCCGTTGCTCGCGGAGGTGCTGTAGGAGAGTCTCACCATCACATTAAGGCCGTCACGTTCAGCGAGCTGAGTATCGAACAGATCGACGGTGAATACGCGGTAACTGTCGTCTTCGACGTCTGAGAGCGGCCTTCCCCACGAGAGGAGGAAAGATGGCTGGCAAGAAGGATTTTCGACGCGTAGGTGACTTGATTTGGGAGCTGTCCGCAGACTATAGGGACGATATGCGTGTCCCGGTGAGGCTTTTTGCCGATCCCGTGCTCTTCGACGCTGCCTTCGGCGACCGTTCCGTCGAACAGCTTATCAATACGTCGACTCTTCCTGGTATTGTCAAGTACGCGATGGCCCTTCCGGATGTGCACCAGGGCTACGGCTTTCCCATTGGCGGGGTAGCTGGTATCGATGCAAGCTCAGGCGTGATCTCTCCGGGAGGCGTTGGCTATGATATCAACTGTGGGGTACGTCTTCTAGCTTCTCACCTGGATGTGCAGGAAGTCAGCCCTTTCCGCGACGATCTAATGACTGCCCTCTATCAGTCCTGTCCCAGCGGCCTCGGCGGCGACGGTCGTGTGCGCGTCAGCAAAACCGAACTAAACGCGCTACTGGCTGACGGCGCCTCCTGGGCGCTCAAGCATGGCCACGCTCGCCAGCAAGATGTCGAGCATACAGAGGAGCACGGCCGCCTTCCCGGTGCCGACCCGTCCAAGGTGAGCGAACGGGCGAAGGAACGGGGGCTGAGCCAGGTGGGGTCCCTGGGCTCTGGCAATCACTTCTTGGAGCTCAACGTAGTCCGAGAGATCTACGACCCGCAGGCAGCCGCGACCTTTGGCCTGAGCGAAAGTCAGGTTGTCGTCCAGATCCACTGTGGCTCACGTGGATTCGGACATCAAGTCTGCGATGACTATGTCAAAAGCCTTCAGTCGGCGGTCAGCAAGTATGATATCCAGCTGCCAAGCCGGCAGCTGGTCTGCGCTCCTATAGACTCGCCGGAAGGGCAGGCATACTATGGCGCCATGGCGTGTGCAGTCAACTATGCCTTCGTCAATCGCCAGGTCCTGGCAATGGGGGCCCGCGAAGCCTTCGAGCGCGTGCTTGCAGGCAAGGTGAGCGATTTCGACCTCTATCAGATCTACGACGTGGCCCACAATATCGCCAAGTTCGAAGAACACACCGTCAACGATCGGAGTTTAAGACTGTGTGTCCACCGTAAGGGTGCCACGCGCTGCTTCCCTTCGGGTCACGACGGCGTCCCCGCCGCCTACCGCAGCGTCGGCCAACCAGTCCTGGTGCCGGGCTCGATGGGAACCGCGTCCTATGTGCTTGCCGGACAGCCCAGGGCGATGGAGCTGACCTTCGGTTCGACCTGTCACGGCGCCGGTCGCACGATGAGTCGCACCCAGGCACGTAAACAAGTTTGGGGTCACGATCTTCGCGACGAGCTCGAAGCGGAAGGAATTGCAGTCCGAGCGACCAGTATGAAGGGTCTCGCGGAGGAGGCCCCCCTGGCCTACAAGGACGTCAGCCGTGTGGTCGAGACCGTTCACGGCTTGGACATCGCTCACAAAGTTGCACGGTTGGAACCACTGGGGGTCATCAAGGGGTAACGCCCGCTTTCCCGCGAACACCGCCGGGGACTCATGCCCGGGCACCGTGTGCGGCAAGCTCACGCCCGAGCAGCCAAGGCTGGGTGAAACTGCTCGTCACACAAGACGGGCGATGAACGCCTCTATTCCCCGTGCTCTCCGTTCACCCCCAGCGTTGCGGCCAGTTCCCGCTGTATATCGTGGGGTAGCGGGTCCAGGGCCCCTGCTCCCCGTAGCCAGTCCTTGACCTTTTTCCGGTAGAAGGTAGGGACTGGCGATTGCTCCGCCTCCACCTGGACGTCCTCGTTCACGAAGACGACAACACCCCGCACAGGTATCCGCTGCACGTCTTCCATGTGCTCTTCCAGGTAGCGCCTTAGTCTGTCCCTCTCCTGTCGGGCGTCTTCGTCGGGACGCCCCACCCCCTCCTGCCCCACCAGTCGGCGGAGGAACTTGCCGCGCTGTTCATGCTTCCAGCGACCGTTGTCAGCCTCGTATGTCACCTTCCCACCCTGCGTCTTGACCACGAAACACGTACACCCACCAGGCTCTAGCAGCACCTGATCGGCAGGAAGCAGATACTGGATCAACGTGTGGCGGTAGTTCAACCCCTTCAACATCTCCGCCAACGCCTCGTGATGAGCGAGGGCGCCAGCGTATCGATCCCCGAAGAACCCACCTATGACTGAGAGGACGAAACCCAGCGTCATACTGATCACCAACGGCACCATCCACGTGGGTCTGACGAATGAGATCACCAGCCCGGTCAGCAACACCGCGAGCCCCCCAAGCGAGGCATACTGCCCCACCGCGCTGAGTACATTGATGCGCCGGTCATTTCGAATGATCTGCATCTCTACTCCTCAAAACGGCCCAGCACCAGACAGGCGTTCTGCCCTCCCAGTCCAAACGAGTTGGACAGCGCAATGCGCACCTCTGTCTTCCGTGCCCCCTCAGGCACATAGTCGAGATCACATGCGGGGTCGGGATTCTCCAGGTTGATCGTAGGATGAATGATGCTCTCCTCAAGCGTCCGGACACAGACTGCCGCCTCAATCGCCCCGGCTCCCCCCATCGCGTGACCTATCATCGACTTGGTGGAGCTGATCGGTACCTCGTACGCATAGTCACCAAATGCCCGCTTAATGGACAGCGTCTCGATCGGATCGCTGATTATGGTGGAGCTTCCGTGGGCGTTGATATAGTCGCCCTGTTCCGGTCTGACCCCCGCCTCGTCCAGCGCCCATTCCATCGCCCGACTCGCGCCTCTGCCCTCCGAATCGGGCTGCGCAACGTGGAAGGCGTCTGAGGACGAAGAATGCCCCAGCACTTCGGCACGGATTCGCGCGCCCCGATCCCTGGCGTGGTCCAGTCTCTCAATCACAAGGACCCCTGCCCCTTCACTAAGCACGAACCCATCGCGATCGGCATCGAATGGGCGGCTGGCCCGCTCTGGCTCACCATTCCGCTCTGAAAGAGCCCTCATGGCACAGAAGCCGACTAGCAAACTGAAGTGAATCATGGCATCCACTCCGCCGCAGATCATGACATCCGCAGCACCTCTCCGAATGTATTCAGCCGCTTCACCAATGGCCTGTGTCCCAGTCGCGCAAGCGGCCACGACCGTGCTGATCGGTCCCATGGCGCCAGACCAGCAGCTCACGTGATGAGAGGGCATGTTGATCAGCATCGAAATCGGCACGAATGGATTCACCCGTCGCAACCCCTTCTCACGGAAAGTGTCGACGCCCTCAATGGCACGCTCATAGCCACCGACGCCGCTGCCAATCAACGTGCCCACACGCTCCGCACGGCGCAGAGGAATGCGCAGCCCTGCGTCCTCAACCGCACCCTGCGCTGCCGCCACGGCGACCTGGGAACACCGGGCCATCCGCCTTGCTTCCTTGTGCTCAATGTAGTCAGTCGGGTCGAAGCCCTTCAGTTCCCCTGCGATATGCACCGGCAAGTCTGACGCATCGAACTGCGTGATCTGACCAATCCCCGATTCTCCTGCCAACAACCTCTCCCACGTTTCTTCCATCGTCAGGCCGAGAGGTGTCATCACTTCAAGGCCGGTCACGACAACCCGTCTTCGATCGCTCCTTGTCTGCTTGCCGCTACCCACCATCGGGTTGTCTTTCTCCGCCGGCCCCACTTCGCCCCCTCAGCCTAGGCCACTCCACCACGGATTGCCTCCACTACCCGACCGTGGACCGCCCGGCGCGCCTGGCCAACCGCGTTCTTGATCGCAGCGGCATTTGACCGCCCGTGAGCCACAATCACCACGCCATTCACACCCAGCAACGGACCACCGCCTACCTCAAACGGATCGACTCGCTTCGCAACGCGTCGGAACGCGGGCTTGGCCAACAACCCACCAACGGCGGTCACCGGGCCAGACCTGATCTCATCGCGGATCAGTCCGGTCAGCATGCTGGCTGTTGCCTCGATTGTCTTTATGAAGATATTCCCAGAAAACCCATCGTGCACGACGACATTCGCGTGACACGCTAGGGCTTCTTTAGGCTCCACGTTTCCGATGAAGTTCAGGGTCGATTCCGCAAGAAGCGCTGTCGCGTCCTTAACCAGCTGATTTCCTTTGCCCCGTTCCTCACCATTCGACAGGAGCGCCACACGCGGCTCTGGACGACTTAGGACACCCTTGGCGTAGACTGATCCCATCAGAGCAAACTGCACCAGATACTCGGGCTTGCAGTCGGCGTTCGCTCCGATGTCGAGCGTGATGAATTGCCCAGCCGGCACGGGTAGAATTGCAGCCAGCGCCGGTCGTTTCACGCCCGGGATCCGCTTGAGCGTATGCAGCGTCGCTACCGCCAAGATACCCCCTGTGTTGCCCGCGGAGACGTACGCGTCAGCTTCGCCATCGCGTACCAGTCTCATTCCGACGTGCATCGATGACTGTTTCTTCTCCCGGGCGGCCCAGGCTGGCTCGTCGTCCATCTCGATCACCTCACCCGCGTGAACAACATCAAGACCAAGGCCCCTGGTGTCGAAGGCCCCCAACGCCTCTTCAACCTTCTCCACCTGTCCTACCAGGGTGATTTGATCCTCTGACCACGCTTTCGCCGCGGATACGGCCCCACCGACATCGGGGACAGGGTAGTCATCCGAACCCATTGCGTCGACCACGATCCTCATCTGCTTACTCTCCCACCACCTTCAAAACCACGCGCTTCTTGCGCCGACCGTCAAACTCGGCGTAGAAAACTCGCTGCCAGGGCCCCAAGTCGAGATGCGAGTCTGTGATCGGTACGATGACTTGATGATGAATGAGAAGTGATTTAAGGTGAGCATCCCCGTTATCTTCGCCCGTGCGATGGTGCCGATAATCAGACCGATATGGGGCCAAGGATTCCAGCCAGTCCCAGATATCCTCGTGCAGCCCGGCCTCGTTGTCGTTGACGAACACTCCAGCCGTAATGTGCATAGCTGAGACCAGCACGAAACCTTCCTGAACACCACTCTCTGCCACGGCCTCCTCGACTTCCTTGGTGATGTGCACCAGCTCCCGTCGCTTGCGCGTGTTGAAGTGCAGATACTTCGTATGTGACTCCATCAGGCGTACCTCCTGGCAACTGGGACACCTGGGCTGGTACAGGCCGCTCACAGGGCTCGCTTTCATCTGCCGGCCGCCCTGCCCCGCGACAGCTCCAGTGACTATCAGTTGCCTATGAGACGATACCGGCGCGAGGGCAGACTGCCCTGCCTGGGCCTGTTGCACCCACGCCCGCCGGTTGACAAGCGGTGCCTCCCGGGTATAATAGCAGCCGATTGCCCCGGTGGCGGAATAGGCATACGCGGCAGGTTGAGGGCCTGTGCCCGCAAGGGCGTGGAGGTTCGACTCCTCTCCGGGGCATATCCAATCCCAATCGCGATAACCCCCTGGCAGCCTGCGTGCGCTGCCAGTCTAGCGCCTCACTCCCGATCCCGACCGCTTGCGGGGCCTGAATAGCAGTCGTAGCGGAGTTCCGCGAAACTCGTGCGCCGCCCGCAGCCGATTCTCCAGATAGCGCTCATAGCTGAAATGTACCAGGCTGGGATCGTTGACGTGAAAGACAAACGTCGGAGGGTCGACCTCGGGTTGGCTGGCGTAGTAGATCTTCAATCTCCGCCCGCGCTTGCTCGGAGGCGCATGCTGGGCCACTGCGTCCTGGACAATCCGGTTCAGTTCACCGGTCGCGATTCGATCAAACCGCGCCTCCCACACCTCGAGAGCGGTGGGCAACACCCGGTCCACACGTTGCCCCGTCAGCGCAGAGATGAACAGCACCGGAACGTAGTCCAGAAACTGCAAGCTCTCTCGGACCCACCGAGCATACTCGGTCATCGTATTGGCGTCTTTCTCCACCAGGTCCCACTTGTTAATGAGCACGACAACGCTGGCCCACTCCTCTAGAATCGCTCCCGCGATGTGCGTATCCTGAGCTCTGACCCCCTCAAACCCATCGATGACCAGAAGTGCCACGTCTGATCGGCGAAGGGCGCGGAGCGCACGCACCACGCTGTAGTACTCGACACCTCGAGCAATCTTCCCTCGCCTCCGAATGCCAGCTGTGTCAACAAGGGTAATCGGGGTCCCGCCCCATTCCAGGAAGGTGTCCACAGCGTCACGCGTGGTACCCGGCACCGGGCTGACGATCACTCGCTCCTCCCCAAGCAGCTTGTTCAGCAGGGAGGACTTGCCGACGTTCGGGCGCCCAACAATCGTGAGTTCGACGCGGTCTTCCGTGCTCCCGGGTCCTCTACGCGCGGCCTCATCCGCCTCCATCCCTTCTCTGAGAGCCTCGACCACCTCATCCAGGAGATCGCCAATGCCAAGACCGTGGAGCGCAGAGATCGGATGGATCCGTCCCAGACCAAGAGCATAGAACTCCATCGCCTCGTGCTCGAGACGCCGGTTGTCCACTTTATTGGCCGCCACGAATACCGGGCATTCAGCCCTGCGCAGGACGTCGGCCACCTCCTGGTCGCCTGCGGTTAGGCCGCCAATGGCATCCGTCACAAAGATGATCGCATCCGCTTCCTGCAGCGCCAACTCTGCCTGAGTCCGCATCATGCTGATATAGGGAGCTGAATCCTGTGTCAGCACGCGTTCAGGGCCCGGACGCCGACCAGACGCAACCGTCTCCGGTAGCACTTCCAGCCCGCCGGTGTCTATCACGGTGAACGGAAGGCCGTTCCACTCCGCATCCGCGTACAATCGGTCCCGCGTCGTGCCGGGGGCTTCGTGGACCACTGCAATGCGGCGCCCTACTACCCGATTGAAAAGCGTGGACTTCCCGACGTTGGGCCGTCCCACCAGTGCAACCATCGGCCAGGCAGACCGGCCGCCCTCCCGCGCGCGGGCGTTCCCCTGGTTTGTCGCACTCACCGGCGACATGTCACAATTGCCATGCTCGTGGCCTTGGCTTTGTGGAGGCCTCCGGGGTCGGTGTCAGATCGATGGTCTCCGATATCCTCACCTGGACGGTCGCCGGTATCACCCCCTGCGGGATTATCTCTTCCGGCACAATCACTTCTGGCTCGACCTGGTGTGACCCTACCGGCAGTTCGAACAGATCGAGCACGATGCGCACGTCATCGGCTGTGAGAAGTTGCAGTCTGGGCAGCGGCCCACTGAGGATCACCTCCACGGCACCTGGCGAGACCGTAACCGTGTAGCCCGGCTCTAACCCTCGAATCTCCGGCGTGCTGGTGATAGTCAAGCTGCTCTGAATGGCTTCGATAGACACACGGACTCGCACCTCCGTCCCTGGCACCACCGTCACCGTCGGAGGCGCGCTGAGCCCCGGCCGGACCACCACATCATCCGTGGCCCCGTCCACCACGATTGGTCTCGTCTCGACAAAACCTTGCTCAAGGGCCGCCAGATCGTCCGGATCGCCAAATACGGTCACAGTCGGCGGATCAATGGAGATGTCTGTAATGCGATAACCGGAGGCCACCTCTCCTGTAAGAACCGCCCTGACGGCTAGCGTAGCGTGATACCCTGTCGGCTCGACAGGGATCCGCACGTCCACAGTCTCCGGCTTCGCCGACACACTGGGAACGGGGTTTCCTTCCTCATCCCTCAGCTGCACAGCCACCGCTTGCTCCACATCCTGTTGCGCTCCCTGGATCGAAAGCGTGGCGAAGGCCTCCACCACTCTGGTAACGTAGCTCGTGGGCCCTGTCACGGTCACCTCGCGCGGCTCCACACGTTCCGTCCCGGCAACGTACCCAACCCCTGGCTGCCCCTCGGTCTCAATCCGAACGGGCACACCGCGGGTTGTCCTCGAATCGAGCTGGACGGTCACCCGCGCGGGGTCTACGTCCGTGATTCTCAACGGTTCCTTGTCCACGTCAACGTCGACCGTTACCTCGTAAGCTCCTCTATCCAAATCACCAAGATCCACCATCGCCCCAAAATCCGATACTCTCAGTGTATCCCACACAGACTGTGTCGTACGGACCGTAACGTACACTTCCTCGTCGAACGCTCCCACGATCATCAGATCCTCTGGGACATCCACGGCTGTTACAGGGATGGGCTGAGGATAACGTCTCTCAATGGTCGGATCTGACTGCTCAACCGCCACGAACCAGGCCAACATAGCCAGGACCAGGGCCATGATCATCAGGGGGAGATGATTCATCAGCCAGCGCGCCGCCTGTTTCACGAGCCTCCTTTCACCGCCTGCTGCACCCGCCGAATTCGCTGCACCCACCCCCCCTCAAGCATAGGTTGATAGAACGCAAGCAGAACCTTCTGCAGCCTCTTGGCATCAAGGTTTCGGATGATCCGTCCATTGTGGGCGATCGAGATGGCACCTCGTTCCTCAGAGACCACCACAGCGACAGCGTCGCTTTCCTCGGTGACGCCGATAGCTGCTCGATGTCGAAGACCCAGCTGACGGTCAGCCAGAAACGCCGTGGAAAGAGGCAAAACGCAAGCGGCAGCCAGCACCCGCCCTTCACGGACAATCACCGCCCCGTCGTGCAACGTAGTGTGCGGGTCGAAAATGGTCAACAACAGCTCGTACGAGATCACGGCGTCCAGCTTCACGCCACTCTCGACGAACTCCTGAAGCCCGGTCCGCCGCTCTAACACGATAAGAGCACCCTTATGACGTTGCGCTAGAGTCTCCGCGGCCTGCGTGATAGACGACAGGGCCAGTTCTATTTGCTCCCTCTCTCCGGTCTTCCATGCAAGTAATGTCCCCGGTCGCCCCAGCTGTTCCAACGCGCGCCGCAGCTCTGGCTGAAAGATGACCGGGACCGATACCAGCAGGGCGGGCAGAGCCCTCTGGATCAACCATCCGAAGGCGCGCAGATCTATGAACCCACTTAACAGCACCACCACGATGGCCAGGAAGATGACGCCGCGCAGTAGAGGGACAGCTCGGGTGCCTCGGACAAGATAGAAAAGCCAGAAGAAGACAGAGGTTACGAGCAGAATGTCGACAACGTCTATCCACCCCAGTCTCTGAAGATACCAGAATAATTCAGCCATCTCAGAAGGATCCCACTCGGCAGGTAGCTACGCCTGGGGACATACGCGGCCGTCCACAAGTCCCGTGCATCAGTGAGCCCCTGTGGGCCCCGTATCTATGCGCTCAAGGAGCACCCTGTAGTCATCAACATCGGGTGGATCCAGTGCTATGATGGCGCGAATGGTGCTTGCCGCTTCGTCCATCTGCCCAGCATCGAGTTGCAGATCACCAAGTTTGTCGAGATGCCTCAAGGCCTCCTCTGTGTGACCTGCATCAAGACGGGCCTGGGCAACTCCCGCCCGGAGATCGATCTTCTCGGGCCACCGATCTACCATCTCGTCCAGGACCCTCAGGAAGTGCTCCAATTGCACCTCCTCCCGACGAACGTTCAGAACCTCCTCCAACTCCCTCCTGGCCTTCTGCGGTTCGTCAAGCCGGTAATACAGCTCCAACAGCGCCAGCCGGGCCCGCTCGTCTTTGGGCGCCAAGTCCCGAATCCTCTCATAGACAGACACTCCGCTTCTCCAGTCGACACGCTGCACGTCGATGTCGCCGATCTTGTGCAGAATCTGAACTTTCCACTCTTGCGTGTCCTCGGTCCGCTGCGCCAGCTGAAGCGCCTCCTCGTAGGTCTCACGAGCCTGCCCTAGCTGTGCGAGGTGGTAGTAGCTGTCAGCCAGAATAAGGTAATGCCTCAATGCTCGCTCGATCGCTCCATGCCTGACAAGCATCTGGATCAGGCTGGCCCTCACAGCAGTGTCCATGGGACCCAGCCTTAGAGCCCGCTCGTATATCCCGGCCGCCTGGATCCAAGTTCCGCGCACCTCATACGTCTTCGCTATGACCACAAACGCCCTCACCGCTTCTTTCACCCTGCCCATCTGGCGCGACACCTCTGCCAGTTGCCGATGGGTAGGCAAGTAGTTAGGTGCAGACTCAAGGGCGAAGTGACACTCCTCCGCAGCCGTATAAACCAGGCCGTGTCTGGCGTATTCCTGCGATGTGGCCAGAGACTTCAGGATGCGCTCCCAATCGCGCACACCCATTGCTTCCACCAGACTTATCACAGGCCCCTGTTCGCTAAGCCCGTCGAGTCGCTGGCGTCCCTGTCTGACTTTGGCTTCCCACCCCGCCTCGTTGAAAAACGCAGCCAGAGAGGTGACAAACCCCCTCGCTTGGCCGTCCCCGATCAGGCCTCCGCTGCCATTGCGCTCATACAGGCTGTTGAGTTCATCTACGTGTCCGGCCTCCGCCGTACCCAGATCCAAGATCCGCAAAACCTCGATGAACTGCGTCAGCGCCTCATCGGTCCGACCGCTCGCTCGATAACACTCCGCCATAGCAAAATGGCTGCCCAGCCTGTAGTCTGGCTCGGCTACAGCGCGTTCGAAATGAGCCAGGGCCTCAGCAAACCGCAGCGTTTCCCGATACAGCATCCCAAGGTTGAAGCGCACCGCGGGGCAATCCCCATCTGCCTGGATCACCCTCTCGTACAACTTAATCGCTTCTTCGGCCCTTCCCCGGGTCTGGAGATCCATCGCCTTGCTGAGGAGTGCGTCCATCGCCTCCTTGCTCACTCCCTCGTCCTGTGACGTAGCCTCCCTGTTCTCGTCGAAGATACGCTCGGCGAGGTCCCTCAGCGCCCTCCGGCGCGTTAACTCTGCGGGATTGCCATTCTCCACCTCACCCCCATCCCTCCCGGCGACCTCAAACTCCAGTGGAGCACCCTTGGACAAGTCCATCTGTCGCAGCATCTCCCGCTCTGACTCTGACTCCAGACCGCCCTCTTCCTCCCGGGGCGCTTCACCCTGAAGCTCGTTGAGCGCGGCCAACGCCCGGGAATTGCCTGGTGACATCCGGAGAGCGTACCGACAAATCCGAATGGCGGCGGTGAGACGGCCCTGATCGCGGTAGATGCGAGCCAAGTCCAAGCACTCGTCGACAGCCTTCCCAGTCTCGCCCTCGTGCTGATAGTGCTTCAGCAGCTCGACGTGCGCTTCCACACACCTGGGACACAACCGAGCAGCAGCCTGCCAGCACCCAAGCGCCAAACGCGGGGCCTGCTGTTGCTCGATGTAGCACTTCCCAGAGGCAAGATAGGCCTCTGTCGCTTCTTCAGCCCGGCCCAACTCTTCCAGCACCTCTCCAATCCGCTCCAGCAAGACAGGATCATCAGGCTCCAGGTCGCTGGCACGTCGGTACGCGTCCAGTGCCTCTTCCATTCGTCCCACGCTGGAGCACGCCATGCCCAGGCCAGCAAGCGCATCAACGTCCTCGGGGAAATGGTCCAGCGCCCGCTCGTAGGCTTCAATAGCCTCACGCCAGTTCCCGTCCCACGCAGCGTCGGTTGCTGTACACATCGCCTTCTCGAAACGCCGTCGCTTTCGCCCCACGTTCTGTCCTCTCCGTCCTCGTCCTTCTGCCTGTCAAGCTTCCTAATGCAGAGCAAGAGCCAGGGCTATGTTCTCCAGCTCCCCGTAGGTGCGGTCAACGGCGGTTCGGTCCTGCCTGCCGTAGACCCTTCATCGCAAAGACCTTGGAAAGCCCACTCCATCACCCGGATTCAAGTATACCACAAGGAATCCTGCGATCAAAATGCGAGACTGTCCGCCCTCTCTCCTTCTTCGACACGCTGGCGCCAGCGGTTCACCATCAGCCGCTCTCTGGCGCGCTTCCAAAGGGCCCGTCGGCTTGCCAGCGCGATCGTCGACGCCGCCTAGCTGTCTAACGACTCAGTCTCCTCAAGTTTTTCCTTCAAAGCCCCTATATCGCCCTCAATCCTATTCTGACGGCTCCACAGAGAGACCACCAAAAGGAACGTAAAGCTCCAAAACACGGCGTATGCAGCCACCAGATGAACGGACATACCCACCTCCTCGACCATCAACTAAGCGCCTGGCCGGCGCCCCATCCTGAGTCGGACCCGATTCAACTCGTCCCTTGCCCGTTCCTGCGACATCCGCAGCCAGAGCAACGTTGCGTACAGCAAGGTAAAGGCCGCAACAGCAGCCAGTAGCGTTTGCGCCATCCGGGGCGTCACGTGCATCCCCTCGGCGCCCGTCAAGATGACCGGGTGAATTGTTCGCCACCAGCGAATTGCGAACCAGGACAGAGGCACAGTGACGAAGGCCACAATGCCGTACACAGCAGCGAAGCGTGCCTTTTGCTCGGAGCTCTCCACCGATTCCCGTAGCATCCCGTATGCAACGTATATGAACAGCTGCACGGCCGAGATTGTCAACCGTGGCTCCCAGGTCCAATAGGTGCCCCAGGCAGCCTTCGCCCACAGCGCGCCGGTGACCACGGCCATTGTCATAAAGGTCAAGCCCACCTCAACCGATGAGAGCCCCATGATGTCCCATCCACGTCTTCCGCTCATCAGGAAGCCGATCCCCGCCACGAATGTCACGAAGAAGCCGAAGAACCCGACCCACGCCGAAGCGACGTGAAAATAGAAGATACGCTGCACCTCGCCCATGGTTGCCTCCCGAGGCGCGTAGAGGAAAACCATACCCAATGCCGCAAGCAGCAACAACGCGCTCACGCCGGTGAGTAAGAGCCGTGATGAATGCCGGATCAAATCGCCCATCTTAGCTTCACCTTCCCCTACCCCTCCACCACGAAGCCGAAGGTCAGCAGCGAGACAGCCGTGACCATCAAGTCGTATACTACCAATATGCGGATCCAGCCCGCCACCTCGCCCAGCGTTGCTCCCTCAACCAGGCCGCTCGTGGCCTGAACAGCGCCAAGGAGAACCGGCACGGCCAGTGGCAGCAGCAACACAGGCAGCATAACTTCTCGCGCCCGTGTATTGACGGCGATGGCCGCCAAGAGCGTACCCACCGAGGCATACCCCGACGTCCCGAGCAACAGCACCGCCATCACCCTCGGCTGCATCAGCGGCACATCAAACAAAGCCGAGAACAACGGCAGTAGCGCCACCTCTACCGCGGCCATAAAAAGCAGGCTTCCCGCGGCCTTGCCCAAGAATATCGCTCCCCGATCCATCGGTGCCAGCAGGAGTCCGTCGATACAGCCGTCTTGCTGGTCGCGAGCCAGCGAGCGGCTCAGGCCCAGTGTCCCTGCAAAGGCAATGGTCACCCACAGCACGCCCGGCGCCACGGCTGGTGCTATGTCCCCGCGTAGATCCAGCGCGAAACTGAAAGTTAACAACGCCACAGCAGAGAAGACCAGCATTGCGCTGACCACCTCTTTCGTGTTCAGTTCAGCTGCGATGTCCTTACGCACGATCGCCAGCACTTGGCGCAGGAAATTCAATCTTCCGACCTTGGACCCCGGCTACGAGCCCGTGATGGACCCGTAGGTATCAACGAAACCCTCAGGCGAGATGCCCGCTCGGGGCTGATCATAGACCAGGCACCCACGATGGAGAATCAACACCCTCCGCCCCACAGCCAGCCCGCGAGCGATACGATGCGTCGCGAGCACAATCACACAACCTTCCCCGGCCAACTCCACCAACAGATCCGTCAACGTCACGACAGCTTGCGGGTCAAGCCCGCTATACGGCTCATCGAGCAGCAAGATCTTGGGCTGGTGAAGCACCGCTCTGGCCACCGCAAGCCGCTGCTTCATCCCGCGAGAGAAGGCACGTACCCGCTCGCGCCGCCGCTCCCCCAAACCCACCCGCTCCAGGAGATCGCCGATCCTGCTCGAGTTCTCATCCACGTCATAGATTCGGGCGTAGAAGCGCAGATTCTCCTCAGCGGTAAGATCATCGTACAGCAGCGTGTGGTGGGAGAGAAAGCCAATATGACGCCGAACTCGCTTCCCTTGGCGATTGGGATCCAACCCTGCAATGCGGACCGTCCCCGAGCTCGGGCGACTCAGCGTGGCCAGAATACGGAGCAGCGTAGTCTTACCCGCACCGTTGGGCCCTATCACCGTCACGAAGTCACCCTCGCCTATCGAGAGATCGATTCCGCTCAGGGCAATTCGCGGACCGAAAGACTTCCTGAGCTGCCGGACCTCGATCACCGGCGCGCATCCAACAAGGAGTCGCGCACACGCTCCTTGAGCGCCCGGCGTCTCTCCCGATACATCGTCTCTGGCATGTTCCCTCTGTCAAAGTCCCGGTCCAGGGCGGCTATGGCCTCGACACCCGGGCAGGCCTGCGCCGGCACGGGTCCGGGCGACACCGGGCGCAGCAGCCAGTAGACCGCCACACCGGCCACTCCCAGCGCCATCAAACCCACAGCCAGGCCATCCACAGGGCCAGCCAACAGCGTCCTGGAGGCATCCGCTTCGGTAGAAACGATCAGGAAACGCAGCGGCTCACCGGCGGCCAACGGGCCCGCTACGTAGGCCTCGGCCGGTCCGTTCTGCGTCTCCAGCGCGCCCTCCGGAGACAGAACAGCACCCTCCAGAGCCAGGTCCTGCCCAGACACCACCAGGACGACAGAGTTCACAGGCACGTCGAAGACCTGCTCAACCAGAAGCCTCTCGCGATGCCGCAGCTCATAGCTGAAAGAGGCTTCAACGCTCATAGCGCCTGGCGGCACCGCTCTCGTGTCCGCGAAACCATCCTCGAGCGCTATGAACCGTCCTCCCAGGTTCCCTCCATCGACCTGCAAGTTCTCAGCCCCTTCCGGCAGTTCGACAGCCCACGTTTCCCGGGTCCCGGTCACCGAGCCGGGGAGCCCCACGTACGTCCGCGTGCCCTTGTTGCTGATGAGACAGTACTGCCCGATTTGGACTTGCTCTCCCCGCCTGTCCACAAAGACATGTAGCTGACCGACCGCAACCTGTTCCGAATCCTCCGTCGTCTCGTAGATGAATACAGGGACTTCCGCTTCGCGTTGGCCCGCCTCGACTGTCCAGAAATCAGAGACGTATGTGACTCCACCGTATACCACTCGCACGACGAGAGTCTGACCTTCTTCAACCTCCACATCTCTAAACTCGAAGGTCCGGTCGGACCCCAACGTCGTTGTATGCACACTCCTTTCGGCGGTCCCGGAGAAGACATGCAGCGCGACCGTCAGATCCTCCGGGACTCCTCCATCAGGGGTCCCATTCCTTACGTCGCCGACTACGGTTACGGTGGAAGGCCGACCGCTGTACGTTCCGGCCACAGACATCAGCGGCGCCAGCAGCAACCCGACCAAGACAGCGCAACGCGCCAGCCCATTCCTCCGCCCCTTTAGAGCCCTCAGGCAGTTCACTCACCCTCTCCCCGCAGTCGGCTGCCGCATCCAGGGCAAAATCGATCACCCCGGGCGACTTTGCGACCGCACTCCGAGCAGAAGTTGATGACGGATGCCTCCACGCCTGCAGATGCCACCTTGCTTCGGTCGGCCCCGCTCTCCTCGCCAACCGCCAGCTCACTCCGCGCCTGCGCAATCCATGCCTCGATAGCCCGATCGAGGTCGGAGCCTTCCCGCTCGCCGCGGAACGGCCGCACCACGTAAGCGATCACTACGGCCATTGCCCCAGCCCCCACCAAGAGGGCGCCCAGGCTCATCGTTCCACCCTCACTCCGCCACCAATGAGTCTAGCTCCTCTCGTAACCGCCCCGCCGTCACTGGACCAATGTGAACATAGGCTATGCGGCCGTCGCGGCCCACGATGAACGTCTCTGGCACCGCAGTGATCCCGTAGCCGACCACGGCCGCAGCGCTCATCCCGTTCCGGTAGGTGATTCCGAACTCCGACGCCATGTCGCGGACCTCCGTCTCAAGTTCCGGGAAGCTTATTCCGACAAACGTCACGCCCTCGTTTTCATACTCCTCCCAGACCGTTTGCAGATCGGGTATCTCGTCCCGGCACGGCTGGCACTGAGGCGACCAGAAATTCACGACGACGATGTCGTCCCCTAGCTCCGAGAGGCTCAGCGTGCCCCCGTCGAGAAGATCCAGTGTGAAGTCCGGTGCCGGATCGCCCACCCGCGGCCTCGTCCCCAATCTCCCGGTCAGAGGCAGGCCTTGCTCCCCGGAATCGCTGGTCGGAACAAGCGCCCCCCACGCCGGGCTCCAGATTGCCACGGCAGCCAGGGCAACGAACAGGATACCGGCGACCAGCCCCGTGGTCCCCCAGAGCCGCCTCTGTTCCGCCGCAGCCGTGGGGCGGCGCAACCCCTTTCCTGAGGGCCAGAGGGCCACGACCCCACCCACTGTGAAAACCATCCCACCCAGCCACAGAAACGAGATGAGTGAGTTGATGAACACTTTAAGCGTGACCTGCTCCCCGCCGTCAGACCAGCCCGCCAGCACGAGGTACACGTCCTCTCTGATCCCCGAACGGACAGCTGGTATCCCTACGGTCTGACCGTCGGTACCGTATACCTCGAGTCCGGGACCAAGACTCCCCAGCAGCCTCCCGTCCCGGTGGACCAACACAGAGGCCTGCGTCACCGCGCGATCGCTGAGGACAGCGCGCTCCAGCCCCCCATAGGTGAGGGTATACCCTTCAACGTCCATCGACCCGCCCGTTCCCAGCACCGCCTCCGCTTCAAACGAATAGAAGCGAGTCCCGATCACGCCGACCGCCATCAGCACCACCCCGAGATGCACCAGGTGGCCGCCGTAGCGCCGACGATTTCTCCCGAGCAGCCACCACAAAGCTGCCGGAAGGCGCGCTCCCTCTCGTCTGCGTCGGACCGCGCCGCGAGCTATCTCGGCCAGAACCGTCCCAGCGGCCATGCCAACCACGGCGAAACCGATAAGCGATAGGGGACGATTGAACCCGGCCAGAGCACCGCCAACAAGTGCTATCGCGCCCCCGAAAAGTGTCGCAGCCCCCTCGCGGCGCAACCTCCACACCGGGGTCGTCGCACGCCCCAATAGCGGGCAGATACCCATCAGCAACACCAGGGCTGCGAACTGGGGACCAGTGACCCGATCGAACCAGCCTGGACTCGCCTCAAAGCGCTGCCCAATCAGTGGTTCTGTCAACGTAGGTAGCACGGTGCCGATAAACACCGAGCCCGTCAGCGTGAGGAACAGAATCACCGTGAGCGTAGACGTTCCTTCGCGGGACACAAGGCAGCCGGTTGAACTGGATCCGCTCAGAAGCGACCGCCGCGAGTAGAGCAATGCCAGCGATCCGCACAGGGTCAATCCCATCGCCGCAAGGAAATACGGCCCCAGCTTCGAACGGGCGAAGGCGTGGACGGATTGAATCAGACCACTCCTCGTCGTGAACGTGCCAAAGAGGACCAGGATGAAGGACAGCACCGCCAGAGTGACGTTCCACCCACGGAAGCCGCGTCCTTGATCCTGCATCACAAGGGTATGAAGCATGGCAGTGGCCGTGAGCCACGGCATCAGGCCCGCATTCTCCACCGGATCCCAACCCCAGTAGCCGCCCCACCCCAGCACATCGTAGGCCCAGCGCATACCCAGGAGAAGGCCCAAACCCAGGAAAAGCCACGCAGCCAGCGCCCAGCTCCGCGCCGCGGATGGCCACACATCAATCCGCCGGGTCAGTAGCCCGGCCAGCGCCAGAGAGAAAGGCACCGCCAGCCCCACGTACCCCAGGTACATAGGCGGCGGATGGAACACCATCCCGGGATGGCGCAGCAGCGGATTCAGGCCTCGGCCATCGAGGGGTGCAGTGGCCGATACAGTAAAAGGATTGGAGAGGAACAGGGTTACCCCCACGAAGAAGACGGCGATCAAGCTCAAGAACACGCTCGCCCATCGCACGAGGGCTCGGTTCTGCCTCGACGGCCGACCAGCGAACAGAGCCCCAAACAGAGCCTGGAGGAACGCCCACAGTAGCAGCGACCCTTCCTGCCCGCCCCATATCGCTGACACCTTCAGGTACAGAGGCAAATCGCGGCTGGAGTGTTGAGCAACATACTCGATGATGAACTCGTCTCTGAGGAACGCAGCCAGCAGAATTGCCAGGGCCGCGCCCAGCAGCCCGGTGGCCGCCACAATCGCGTTCCGCCCGCTCTCCCACCAGCACTGATCACCGCGATGAATAGACCAGACTACGGCAGCGGCGGCATAGATAGCCGCAGTAAGCGCCAGCCCCACCATAATCGAGCCGATCTGCGCCAGCATCAGGACTCCGTTGCCTGCCCGGGAACGTCCTCCTCGTATCGGCTCGGGCACTTCAGCAAGACCTCGCTGGCATAGAAGCGGCCATCCTGGTCCAATCGGCCACGGATGATAGCTTGCGCCTCGTGCTGCAGCAGGTCGGGCTTGACATCATCGTAGACAACCTGGAGGAGCGGCGCATCAGGATCACTGACCGCGTCGTGGAGCACCTTGGCCAACCCGCCGGCCCGCTCCACGTCCCTGGGATCGCCGGGGACCTGCACGACGGTGAATGTCACCCGGGGCTTCGAGGAATCATATTCGATGGTGTCCCCCAGCACTGCCCCCGACACCGTTGCGTTCCGGCCCACCCAGTCGTCCTCTTGTCCCAGCAGCTCCTCGACGGTCAGGAAGTAGTGAGCGTTTTGGCCAGTGCTCGTGACGATCAAGTATGCCACCGCAGCCAGGATGAGCGCCCCGGCGATGATAAGCTCAGTCTTGCCCGTCATGCCACCAACCCTCCAACCACACCTGTGGGAGAACGTTCAGTACATGGCTGCCAACGACACTGTACCACGGGCAACCCCCGCTGTCAACGAGCCCTCCTGCTGGCACTCTACTGTTGAAGATACTCAATCAATCGATCGCTGATCAGCGGCACGATGCTGGGCAGCATCTTTGGCATCAAGTTCTCCATAGCCATCGGCATCAACTCCGGCATCTGCTCCTTCATGTGCCGTGGCATGGGCACGCGCGCCTCTACCGCCTGCAGCATGTCCGGCATCACCTTGGGCATCATCGACGGCATCAACATCGGGAACAGCGTGGGAAACAGCGGTTTCATCATGTTCAGCATCACCCCGCCACCCGGGCCCTTGCCCATCGCGCGCATCATCGTCCCCAGCCCCAGCGGCATCGCATCGACCATCTGCGGAAACAGGCCAACCATCAGGTCTGCCATCGGTTCTGGTCTCAATAAGTTGATCATCGCCTCGAATGTAGCCCACATCTCCAGAGCATACTCGGTTGAGTCGCGATGCTCCACCCCTGCTGCATCGCACACGACTGCGCCCAGGTCGATGATCGGAAGCTCGCGCCCCGTCTTGTCTGCCGTCACGCGCAGCTGCACCTCACAGCAAGGACACGACGCAACGACAGCCTCCGCCCCCACCTCATCGGCCTCTCGAAGGCGGATGTCCCCTATTCGCTCTGCAGCCCCCGGATCTGCAACCAGGCTCATCACGGACCCGCAGCAGTGCGCATTCTCGCGCCTGTGCTCCATTTCAACAAGCTCCAGGCCTGGAATCGCGTTGAGCAGCTCGCGCGGAGGTTCGTAGATGCCGCCGGCCCGCCCCATGTGACACGAGTCGTGCCACGTGACTCGCTTCTCAATTCGCTGATCGAAGACCAGGTCCCCCGACCGGACGCGGTCCGCCAGTAGTTCAGAGTAATGGCGCGCCTCAAAGGGATACTCAAGGTCCAGCTTCTTGGCCCATCGCGGATAATACTCCTTCCACACCAGCCAACAGGCCGGGCAGGAGGTGACCACCGTCTTCACCCCCCGCCCTTTCATCGCCTCGATGTTATGGCGCATGATCTCTTCCCATGTATCCCACAGGCCAGCCATAAGCATGGGAATACCACAGCAGGCTTCGTCGTCTCCCAGGTACGTGAACTGCAGGCCAGCCTTGTGGAGCAGGCAGGCCGTCGCTTGAGCGATGTCCTGCTCCACGTAGGAGGCCGTACAGCCGGGAAAATAGGCAATCTCGGCCTTATCCGGCAGTTCATCTAGCCCCGCCTCAGCCCAGTCCGTCCGATCCCGCCGATAGGAACCCCAGATGTTGAGCTCCTTCCTCAGACTGGCTCGCATGATCTCGAAGGGAGGAAACGTGAGCTTGTCTCGGTGGTGAATCAGTTCACCGCGCATCTGCAGCCAGCTCGCCTCGATGGGCAGCTCCAGCGGGCACTCCACGTTGCATACCTCACAGGTCGTGCAGGCGATGAACTTGTCCACCCAGTCCTGATCGAGCTCAGCCCGGCCAGCCATATACTCCTTCAGAAAGAACCACTTCCCCCGGGGCGACTCCGACTCCCAGCCGCGACCGTAGAACTGGTCGCATCCATCCACGCAGTAGCCGCACTGAGCGCATGTGTATGCGTACCAGGCCACGTCGTCCGGGATGCCCCGCCGGCCCGCTCCCTCAATCCGCTCACCGACCGCGACCCGTCCCAGGTTCCCCGCTGCACGCACTACCGGCTCGAACGCACCAGCTACCCTCATGAACGCCCCCAGAGCGCCGCCGTTGCCCAGGACCTTGCCCGGATTCATGATCCCTTGCGGGTCAACCTGACTCTTGAAGGCCTCCAGGCGCTCCAGCCGTTCAGCGCCCAGGATATCCTTCGCCTCGTGGGCGAAGTAAAGGCCGCTGCCGTAGGCTCGGCCCCCATACTGCTTCGTCTTCTCGATCGTTGAAAGAGACAGGCCGAATCCCAGGTTGTAGCCGACGCGGCGCTCATCGTGAGGAATGAAGCCCAGCAGAACCACTTGCGGGTCATCTTCTCCCTTCGCCACCATCCCTTCTATGGCCACAGGATGATGGATGCCGTCCTCAATGGCCCCCAAGGCCTCGGTGAGCCGCTCCAGCGGCACGACCACCTCACTGGGGATCACCGACGGCCCCAGTCTCTTGACATGCATGATGCCGAAGCGTTTGTCCCACTCGTACTCTGCTGTCTGCCGGTCTATGGGCTCCCCCCCGCTGACCCCCGCAATCCCCTCCAGCGTACCCCGAACAGCCGACTCCCGCGACGCCGGGAAGACGAAGACAGCAACATATTCCTCAGGCACCTTCAGGCGGGGCCCATCCACCGCTTCGCCGTGCTCCAACTTCTGCGGGAGCCCGTTCTTGAGAGCGGCCATCGCCGGGTTGGTGAAGGTCACCGACCAGAGCGGCACGTCCCTCTCCACCACACCCCGGACCGCCGCTGTCAGCTCTGCCAGTTCCTTGAATCTGAAGCCAGCTATCACCTCCCGCTCCAGAGGACGAACTCTCAGGGTAACCTGCGTGATGATGCCCGTCGTTCCCTCAGCATCCGCCACCAGGCCGAGATCCTCATCCGCGAAATCCCTCACCTCGCCACTGGCCAGGACAACACGGGCCGACGCCACGTTGTCCGCGAACCCGCCGTACTCGAAGCTGCCGTAGCCGAAGCCCCCCTGGGCCAGCCATCCTCCCACCGTCGACGACGGCGCGCTGGAGGGATAGAGACACAGGGACAGGTCGTGCTCTGCCAGTACTCGCTCCAAATCTGCCCACACCACCCCCGCCTCGACGGTGACCGCCTGCGCCTCTCTGTCGACCTCCAGGATCTCCTTCATCAGCCCAAAATCGACCGTCACGCCCCCGCGCACCGGCAGGACGCCGCCGTAGCCTGAGGTCGCCTTGCCGCAAGGAACGAGCGGCACTCCCTGATCCGCCGCCCACCGGACCAGGGAGATGACCTCGGCCTCGTCCTTCGGCCGCACAACGGCATCGGCAATCGCTTTTCCGATCAACGGCTTGACGATTGGCGGCATGACGCCCACATCGTGGCTGTAGATCTTCCTCTCCATCAAGTCCGTGCTCACCCGCCTGTCGAATCGCTCGCCCAACCACTGTTTCTGAGCTGCGGTCAAACCCATGGCTCTCTCCTCATCATGCCCGCTCAAGCTCCTGTGCCCCGCGCAGCAGCTCCGCCTGCTCAGCCAGAATGTCGGCGAGCATCGATCGCAGGGTGTCCAATGCCTCGATAATCCGCTCATCCGCCAGCGCGTAGTAGACGGTTGTCCCGTCCGGCTCGGCCACCACCAGGCCGCGCTCCCGCAGCACCTTCAGGTGGTAAGAAACCGTTGGCTGGGGCACGGCCAGCGCATCAGACAGGTCCGTGACGCACAGGGGTCCCGCTTCAAGCGTATACAGCAGCGCAATGCGCTTGGGCTCCGCCAGGGCCTGACAGATCTGCGCGTGGAGCAGTCGGATCTCTCGCTGGAGCGTCTGGTCAATCATGGCCTATCATCCATTGATATATTTGAATGCTTCGCTGCAGGATTATACTCTTTCTCTTCTCACCTGCAAGCGGCACTCGGACGTCAGCCTGCCTGACCCCGGTTCCCACTCTTTCACGCACTCTCGGGCTGCTTCCTGCCTGGACCCCGGCAGGGAGCACTCGCCGGGTAGAAGATGAGCCGTTCCCCGAAGAGCCCCTTCTCGCTGAGCTCAAACGTGGCAGTTCATCGTCTGGGACGCCGCCCACTGCTGCAAGAGGACCCCCCGGTCCCTGGCAGCCGTCAAGTGCCTACCAGATCGGGATGGTGCACGCCTATGATGGAGCTGGACCGGGGCGGCGCGCCGCGTCCTTCAGCGAACCAGGAACAGACCCTCAGTCCGCCCCAGGCACCGGACCCTGGAGGTGACCTCCGCCAGTCGCTGACTGAGGCAGCTGCTGCCCCGGAAATCTACTCGGGGCATGGGGAAAGCAATCGACAACTACACAGCGTGCGACGTTCCGCGCCGCGATGAGTTGCCTCCCAGAACCATTGGGGCAGTGAGGCAACGTCACACCGCCGGGATGCCGCCTCTATGAGAGGGCCGCGTGGGGTCCCGTGGGATCAAATGTCTGAGGTCCCGCTCGGAAAGAGGCTCCCCACGCAACCCGGGAAGCCCTCAACTCCCAGTTCACCTCATCGATTGGCCGCGATTTGAGGAAGGAACGCGCTGCTCCGGTGCGGAAGCAAGCCGATCGGACCGGTGACCTCGATCGTCCTATCATTACCCTCAACCGGTATTTGCAGGTACCTGGGCAGCCATCCCGGTGGCAGAGACGGCCAGCCCTGGGGTACAACGATCAACGTGTACCGCTCCTTCAACAG
>CAYVCX010000003.1:0-122238 GCA_964450435.1 uncultured Anaerolineales bacterium | reverse complement strand
CTCGGGATGAAGAAGTCGGTCAACCCTTTTTTGTCAAAGTGTCAGGTAGCTAGTGACGGGGATACAGTAGGCCGACAGCGCATATATCAGAAGGCCGGGAACGAGATGCTGCCAACTGGGTGCAGCCGCCACCAACAGCAAGCCGACCAACCCTGTGATCCATCCGCCAACCATCACCCACTTACGCGGCACACGATCGGCTATTATGCCCGCGGGCAAGAAGCTGGCTGCCCTCACCGCGGCAGCGACTGACAGCAGCGCTCCGATCTGGACCGGATCAGCACCAAGCTGCTCGAAATAGAGGGGCTGGATAAACAGAAATAGCCCTTCCCCGAAACCCCAAAGCAGGAGAGCCAGTGCAATCAGGCGGGTGTCACGATTCATACGTGGAACAGTAGAGGTTAGCGTCCTCGGGCAGCTCCGGCGGATGGCGCCTATGACGGATAGGGCACGATGTGAAACTTACAACTGAACTGGTTGCCGGTGGTCGCACTGTCATCCTCCACGGAATCGGCGTCACGTGCTCCCATTCTACATCGTCCGGGAGGTTTGGACAATGGACCTGCCTATGCTACAATGCGAGACGAGGCAAGCATAAGGAGCAGCCAAGGAGAGCAGGTGCCGATGGGCAAGGCGCTAGTGTTGACGGGACCCCCCGGCGTGGGTAAGACGACCGTCATCAGGGAGGTGGCGGAGCGATTGGGGAACCGCGCGGGGGGTTTCTACACCGAGGAGATTCGCGACCCGAGCGGGCGCCGCGAAGGCTTCCGACTGGTGACGCTGGATGGAGAAGACGCTGTGATGGCACACACAGACCTGCGGGGAGAGGACAGGCCGCAGGTCAGCCGATACGGGGTGGACGTGGAAGCGATCGAAGAGGTGGGAGTGGCAGCTCTTCGGGGGGCGATGATGTCAGATCAAGTCATCATTGTTGATGAGATCGGTAAGATGGAACTCTTCTGCGAGGCCTTCAAGGAGGCCGTGGGCGACGCGGTGGGAAGCGCGAATTCCGTGTTGGCCACGGCGATGGGCGGGTCACATCCCTGGGTCGACAATCTTAAGGCCAAGCCAGAGGTCGAGTTGTGGGAAGTCACCGTCGACAACCGAGACACGCTTCCCAAGCAAGTCCTGGCGTGGCTTGACGTTGACGCTGAGGCCGAATGACGGTACAATCAAGTCACAGAACCGTTGTTCAGTGAGTGCTCCCAGCAACAAGCGCGCTCGTGGGCAGGAGAATGCGGGACAGCGGTCGACGCCATTTGACCGGGCGATGATTGGCGAAGGAGACCACCCCGCCGGTCGATGGATCCATCGTTGCCGATCGGATTATTAGCACAGAGACTTGACAGTAAGACGCAGGATATGACTGACACAAAGGAACATCTGTACAATCACATAACGGACAACCTGGATGCCATGATGGGCATCCTGCCGCAGGATATTAGAGCCGTTCTGCAAAAGCAGGGTAGGCGCGATGACTTGCTGGAAGTCATCCTGGACCTGGGACGTGTGCCGACGGCACGCTACACGGACGGCGAGATTGTACTGCGTGAGACCGAGGTGACCCAAGAGGAGATCCAACACGTGGTGGATCGCGTTGGGGAGTTCGACGAAGACAACCGGGCCGGTATCGCGCGCACGCTGCACCGCATCGCCGCGATTCGTAATCGAAAAGGGGACGTGGTGGGGCTGACTTGCCGCGTCGGTCGCGCCGTGTTCGGCACGATCTCGATCATCCAGGACATCGTTGAGAGCGGAAAGAGCATCCTCTTACTGGGACGTCCGGGTGTGGGCAAGACCACGATGCTACGCGAGGCAGCTCGCGTGCTGGCGGAGAAAAAGCGGGTCGTCATCGTGGATACATCGAACGAGATCGGTGGCGACGGCGATATCCCCCATCCTGCAATAGGCCGGGCGCGCCGGATGCAGGTGGCGACTCCGGCCCTGCAGCACGAGGTGATGATTGAGGCCGTCGAGAACCACAATCCCGAGGCTATCATCATAGACGAGATCGGACGGGAGCTGGAGGCTGTGGCAGCGCGGACGATCGCCGAACGAGGTGTCCAGCTGATCGGAACCGCCCACGGCAACACCCTGGACAATCTGCTGATGAACCCAACGCTGTCCGATCTGGTCGGCGGCGTCGAGAGCGTGACACTCTCTGACGAGGAAGCGCGGCGCCGCAAGACACAGAAGACGATCTTGGAGCGTCGCGCGCCGCCGACGTTCGACATCCTGATCGAGATTGAGGCACGACAGCAACTCATCGTTCACAACAGACTCGCCCAATCCGTGGACGCCCTGCTCCGCGGCATCCCTCCCTCGGAGGTCGAGCGGCGCTACCGGGACAGCGACGGTGAGGTGCGGACGGAGAGAGCCACGCCGGTGTCTCTGCTAGAGCGGGAGCGCGGGCAGAGGGTTACCACCCCCGAGAGAGGCCCGAGAACTCTAGAATCTCTGTCCTCGACATCGTCCCCGATCCTATCGCGCGGGAGAGAACCGATCCATGTCTACACGTACGGAATCAACCGCAATCGCGTAGAGAAGGCGGCCGGGCAGATGCACGTACCAATCCACCTGGCGAAGCAGCTGGCGGAAGCCGATCTGATGATCACGACGAAGGAGTTCTACAGCCAGCGTACCAAGACGATCAAGGAGGCAGAGGAACATGACCTGCCGATCTACGTGGTACGGAACGACACCGTCAAGCAGATGCAGGGCTGCCTGAGCGACGTCTTCGACGTGGAGAGCGGAGAACCCGACCCGCTGGATCAAGCGCTGGCGGAGGCCGAGGAGGCTATCGACAAGGTCCTGAGCGGCGAGGGGGAAGTTCTTCTATCGCCGCAGAACGCCTACGTCCGTCGTCGCCAGCACGAGATGGCCCGGGCCGCCGACCTAGAATCGATGTCGCGCGGAAGAGAACCTGACCGGCAGGTGCGCATATTCCAGAGATAGAAGCAGCGAGGGAGGCGAATGGGCACCTTCATCACACTCGAAGGCCCTGACGGGAGTGGTAAGACTACGCAGGCGTATCTGCTGGTCGAGTGGCTCCGCGATCAGGGCCACGAGGTCCTCCTCACCCGGGAGCCGGGCGGGACGAAAATAGGGGATCAGATCCGAGACACACTTCACGACTCGCACAACGCCGCGATGGATCCCCGGACAGAGTTCCTCCTTTACTCAGCCTCCCGAGCCCAGCACGTCTCGCAGTTGATCTTGCCCTCACTGGAGGCCGGCAAGCTCGTGGTGTGTGATCGGTACGCCGACAGCTCGTTGGCCTATCAAGGATACGGACGGGGACTGGATCTGGAGACGATGGGGGTTATCACAGCGTTCGCGACCCGCGGCTTGAAGCCCGACATCATTCTCTACTTCGACATCACCCCGGAAGAGGGATTGCAGCGGCGGCGGCTGAGCGGGGAAGAATGGAACCGCATGGATGCAGAGACGCTGGCCTTCCATCGACGGGTACGAGCAGGCTACCTGGCGCTGGCGAGCTCCGAACCAGCGCGATGGGAGGTACTCGAAGCCAATCGCCCGATAGAGCAGGTGCAGGCGGACGTGCGAGCTGTGGTGGGCACGTGTCTAGGGGCAGGCTGACCAGATGGTATGTGGGCCAGGCTCCCTCAACCTGGACAGACCCGTCCGCCGCGGACCTCAGAAATCGTACGGCTCAGCTCCGAAGTCGTCACCTCCCTCACCCATCAAGTCCGGCATTGATTTCTCAATATCCTCCGGGCTTTCGCCGGATTCGAGCCGCCCGACGACCTCGTCGAACTCGGGCCCGAGATCCTCGCCCACCTCATTGCTCATCTTGCGCATCCAGCGTCCGAGGCTCTGCGGGTCGTTCTCATCAAAATCCGGCAGGTTGCCGGGGTCCGCAAGATCGTCCAGACGGCTCTCCTCGGAACGTACAACCCGGACACGAGACATGAGGCGCGTGAGGTCTGTGCCGTCGCAGCGGGGACAGACAGCTGTTCCCTCTTCGGCTTTCGAAAAAGTGCGCCAGAAGATCGAGACACGACGTTCGCAATGGTGACAGTAGTATTCATAGATCGGCATGCTGACCTCCCATCTGCTGGCGGATCGGCGAGTTGACACAGTGCCTGGATACAGACCGGCACCCTCCAATCTACCAGCTCATGAATATACCAAGTTCCCTCATGCAGCGCAAGTTGAGGACCGCCTATGGAAGACAGGGCTCCCTACGACCTTGAGTCACGACCGCTGCTAATCGTGGTGTCGGGCCCATCCGGCGTCGGGAAGGACAGCCTGGTGGAGCGCATGCAAGAGCGCGGCTGCCCGTTTCACTTCGTCGTGACCGTCACCGATCGTCCTCCGCGCCCCGGGGAGGTGCATGGAGAGGATTACTTCTTCGTCTCCACTGCCGAGTTCGAGAAGATGATTGAGGAAGATGAGCTGATCGAGCATGCGGTGGTGTACGGACAGCATAAAGGTGTTCCCAAGAGGCAAGTCCGGGAAGCTATCGCGTCGGGCAGGGACGTCGTCATGCGAGTAGACGTGCAAGGAGCAGCCACTATTCGCGAGATAGCCCCGCAGGCGGTGTTGGTCTTCCTAATCGCGTCTTCAGAGGAGGAATTGAAGAGGCGACTGCGCGCCCGAGGGGGTGATTCTCCAGAGCAGGTCGAGCGTCGCATCGCCACCGCCCGTGAGGAGACGAAGAGACTACCAGAATTCGATTACGTAGTCGTCAATCGGACGGGGGAGTTGGATCAGGCCGTGGACGATGTCCTGGCAATCATCAGTGCGGAACACTGCCAGGTTGACCAGCGGGAAGTGACTTTGTGACCAGTCAACAGGGGCCGGAGAACGTTCAAGTCGGGGATCGGGTGCGCCTCCGCAAGCCCCACCCATGCGGGGGCGACCAGTGGCAGGTCACTCGAATCGGGGCGGATGTCGGCATCCGCTGTCTGACTTGCGGTCGACGCATTATGTTACCGCGGCCAAAGTTCGAGAGACAAGCGCGATCCGTGTCCAGGGACAGTGAATAGGCGCCACGGGCGTGTGCTGCTGGTGTTTCTCCACACCGGCGGCGGGCACGCAAGCACCGCTCGCGCCGTGGCAGAGGCGCTGGAAGATGCCTACAGCGTCCGTGTCGACGTTGACCTTGTGGACGTCACCAAGGAGTACTTCCCGTGGCCTATCAGCAGACTGGACACCATCTATAGTCAGCTGGTTCGACTGAACGGCTGGCCCTGGGCAATGACGTATCACCTCACGGACGGGCCCCGTCGCGTGGCGTTACTCAGACACGGGTGGTGGCTTCTCACGGCCAGGTCAACCCGGAAGCTGCTCGACGAACGCCGCGCGGACGTGATCGTCTGCTGCCATCCACTGCTGAAGGCTCCGATCGCCCGGGCGCTCACGGTGAGACGCTCTGACACGCGGATGATCACCCTGGTGACTGATCTCGCCTCTGCTCACGCTTCGTGGTTCGTCCCGGGGGACGAGCGCTGCCTGGTAGCGACTGAGCGAATGCGACAGCGTGCCCTGACCTGCGGCCTTCCAGCCGAGTCGGTACAGATGATCGGACTGCCGGTAAGACGTTGTTTTGTCCGAGCCTCGCGGGAGAGTCCAGGCACGGCTCGGCAGGAGCTGGGGTTAAGCCTGAAAGTTCCAGTGGTACTTATCGTCAGTGGTGCCAACGGCGCAGGGCCTCTCGGTCAGCTCGTGAAGGCCATTGCGAGCACTGGCGTGCGAGCGCAGTTGGTAGTGATCACAGGACATAACGAGCGACTGCGAGACAGGCTGGCAGCGCGCGAGTGGCCGCTCCCGGTGCGCACAGAAGGGTTTGTGAACAACATCCACAGTTGGATGCAGGCAGCAGACTTGTTGGTGACGAAGGCCGGCCCCAGCACCATCAGTGAGGCCCTCACCATGGGCCTGCCGATGGTGTTGGCTGCAGCGCTTCCGGGTCAGGAGCGAGCAAACGTGGATCACGTCGTGGAAGGCGGTGCCGGGGTGTGGGCACCGAGGCCGCAGAAGGCTGCCCGAGCAGTATGCGATCTGCTGGAGGGTGAAGAGTCTCCGCTGCGTGAGATGTCGAGGTGTGCCAGGGCAATGGCTCAACCTGATGCCGCCTGGCGTGCAGCCCGTATCATATGGGAGAGCGCCAGCAAGACACTAGCCTGATGCTTGATCTGTGATACAATCGTCGCGTTACGGGCAGCTCAATTCCAGGAGGTAAGATCATGGAAACGAAGTTTCGAGTCCTGCGCATCATCGGCACACTGTGGAAGGTCCTGGCTTGGATCGCTCTGATTGCCGGGATGCTGTCGGCGATCGGCATCCTGCTGGCGGGGATCCTCGGCAGTGGGGAGGTGATTTTGCGTCAGTTCGGTCAACGGCCCGAGATGATGCCGGGGGCTGTGGGGATCGTGAGCGGGATTGTCGGCTTCATCGTCACCGTAATCGGTACCATCATCTACTCCCTGGTGCTGTACGCGGTCGGCGAGCTGATATACCTCCTACTGGCTATCGAAGAGAACACCCGGCGGACAGTGCAGTTGATGCAGGAGCAAAGTCCAGCGGAGTCATCGCCTCCTCCAGTGCAATAATCGAGAGAGGAAGGCTTTCCGAGATCGGCGGTCGTGACCGGCGCCGATAACCGCAAGAAAGGGCACGGCTCCGTCTTGATTGCCCTCTGGAGCCGTGCCCCTGTGATGCTGCCGATCCAGACAACAGCTAAGCGATAGCCTCCTCGCGCCCGGGCCCCACGCCAATGAACGTAACAGGCACGCCCGCCCGACGCTCGATGCAAGCCACGTAGTCTTGAGCCGGCTCGGGGAGATCCTGCCGGCGACGGACACCCGTGATATCCTGTTCCCAACCAGGTAACTCATCGTACACGGGCTCCCACTGCGCCAACGACTCCACCCCGAACTCCGCCGGGAAGTGCTCTATCCGCCTGCCATCGTCCCGCCTATAAGCCACGGCTACCTTGAGTGCCTCCAAGCCGCTGAGCACATCCAGCTTGGTCAACGCCAGTTCATCCAGTCCATTGACACGTGCAGCGTAGCGCAGGATTGTGAGATCGAGCCAACCACAACGGCGTGGGCGTCCGGTTGTCGTCCCGAACTCGTTCCCGGCATCGCGTATCCGGTCGCCAATCCCGTCAAGCAACTCGGTCAGGAATGGCCCCTCACCGACGCGGGTGGTGTAGGCCTTGGCAACGCCAATGACGCGGGCAATGTGCTGGGGCCCAAATCCGAGCCCCGTCGCCGCGCCCCCCGCGATGGTTGACGAGCTGGTGACGTAGGGGTAGGTTCCGTGATCAATATCCAGGAGCAACCCTTGAGCCCCCTCGCACAGCACTCGCTTGCCAGCCTCTAGCGCCTCGCTAATGAGGACAGACCCGTCCACAAGATGCGGGGCCAAGCGCTCAGCGTAAGCCCGATAGGCAGCAGCACACTTCTGTGCGGACATGGGCTCGACGCCATACTGCTGAAGGCGTCGGTTGTGATCCTCAACCCGTGCTACGACGTCTGCGGCGAACTGGTCCGGATCAGACATCTCTCCGGCGCGCAGGTTAACCCGCGCGGCCTTGTCAGCATACGTCGGGCCGATGCCTCGCTTGGTGGTCCCGATAGCCCCGTCCCCCCGGGAGGCCTCGCGAGCGCCATCGAGAGCGCGATGGGTAGGCAGAATGACGTGCGCAGCCGCGCTGATCTTGAGGCGAGATGGCCCCACGTCCGCGCCAATTGACACCAGTTGGTCCATCTCTGAAGTCAGGCACTCCGGATTGATTACCACGCCCGCCCCGATGAGAAGCGTGAGATGGGGGTACAGGACGCCCGAAGGAACGAGATGCAACTTCAGCGTGTGACCCTCAGCGACGACGGTGTGCCCGGCGTTGTCGCCCCCGTTGAAGCGGGCGACGACATCAGCCGCATCCGCCAGCCCGTCCACCACACGCCCTTTGCCCTCATCCCCCCACTGGGCCCCAACCACCACAGTAGCAGCCATCAAACATCCTCCTCGTATGGTCCAAGATTTAGATTGAGACAGCACGGCAGACGTACTGTCTCTGCGTGTCAATGATACAGCAATCGGGGAGTCCCGTCAATCCAGGAACACCTGCTCAAGTTGACGGTGGAGTGACGTCCGGTATACTTCGGTGAAGACGACGCGTGTAGTCTGGCAGGAGTGTACAGGATGGATCCTCGGTCGGGAGCGATTCCACAGGTTTTGGCGCTGTATCTACAGATCTCCCAATACCCGATTCTCGCTCATCGCATCCGCAATCGAATGCGAGAGGAACTCTTTGCGCGAGGCGTTATCACCCGGGCGATGTTTAAGGAAGAGGTCAAGGAGAAAGCCATTGTCTCGCAGAGACGAGAAGGACTCAGAGACCCCTTCGCTCAGGAGTCTGTGCAGACGTGGGAAGAGCGACTAGAGCAGATTCGAGACCACCTGACGGACTTCTACTTCGCCTATAACCTGCCTCACACATTGTTCGAGGAGATCGTACGTGACGTGCTGGCGGAAGACGGACCAACTCCTTCAGTCTCCTTGTCTTTCAACCCGGAGCTGGCTCCCCAGAGTATCCTCCTGGCTCAGGCGAAAGAATATGCTGAGCTTTGCCCCGACGAGCGCCTGGAAATCCGCCATCACTTGAGAGAGATCACCGTCGTACTGACCAAGAGCATCATCAGCGATCAGATGGCCTTCGTCAGTCTGGCCAAGCAGTTCTTCGAGGCCGACGATTTTGAGACGATTACCGCACGGCGCATCGGCCACGGCAAGATCGGCGGAAAGGCAGCAGGAATGATGCTGGCCTGGAAGATCCTATTGCGGGAAGATCCCGGGGATCCGCCGGATCTGCACAGCCGCGTGGTTATTCCCGAGTCCTACTTCATAGGGGCCGATGTGTTCTACGATTTCCATGCCCTCAATGAGCTGGACGAGTTCCTGAACCAGAAATACAAGGCGCAGGAGGAAATCGAATCCGACTACCCTTACATCCAACAAGTCTACGTGGAAAGCGACCTCCCTGAGAATGTTGTGGCTGGCCTCCGCGATCTACTGACCGAGGCGCAAAACGCACCGCTGATTGTCCGATCCTCAAGCCTGCTGGAGGACAACTTCGGTTTCTCTTTCGCGGGGAAATACGACAGCTTTTTCTGTCCAAATCAGGGCACGCCAGAGGAAAATCTGCACGCGCTGACCGGAGCGATCCGCCGCATCTATGCCAGCGTCTTGAGCCCGGACGCACTGCTCTATAGGCAACGGATGGGGCTCGTGGACTACGACGAGCGCATGGCGATTCTGATTCAGAAGGTGCAGGGAGATCGATACGGAGACTACTTGTTTCCCACGTTGGCGGGTGTGGGCTTCAGTCGCAATCCGTTCCGCTGGAGTCAGAAGATCCGACCCGAGGACGGTCTTCTACGTCTTGTGTGGGGATTGGGAACACGTGCCGTGGACCGTGTCGCGAACGATTACCCACGGATGGTCGCGTTGAGCCACCCCCAGCTGAGGCCCGAGACCAGCGTCGAAGAGATCCGGAAGTACTCGCAACACTTCGTGGATCTTATCGATCTGAAGGCGAACGCGTTCAAGACACTTCCTGTGAGCGATGTGCTGGAGCACGATTATCCAAACATCCGATTGCTGGCGTCGGAGGACAAGGGGAGCTATCTGCAACCGATCTACGCTCCGGGCGCCCTCGGGCAATCGCAGTTCGTGCTCACTTTTGAACAGCTGGTGAAGAACGACGACTTTGTGACGCTGCTGCAGGGGGTACTCCACAAGCTGGAGCAGCACTACGGACGGCCGGTGGACATCGAGTTTACCGTCGATATCTCGAGGGAGAAACCAGAACAGTTCACTCTCCACCTGCTTCAGTGCCGTCCACAGAGCTGGCGCGAGGGAGGAAGGACCATAGACGTGCCTGTCGACGAAATCCCACGGCGTGACGTTGTGTTTTTGACCCACCGAATGGTGCCCCATGGGAAGGTCACGAGGATCCGCTACGTTGTCTACGTGGATCCAGAGGCATACGACGAGGCACCGGATCGTACGACCAAGTTGGAGGTAGCCCGAGTCGTAGGCCGACTAAACAAGCGGCTGGAGGGAGAGCGGTTCATCTTGATGGGACCCGGCCGATGGGGGACCACCAACATCGACTTGGGGCTCAAAGTCACGTATGCCGAAATATATAATAGCCGCGCGCTTGTGGAGATTGCCCGGACAGGCAAAGAGGGTGCCCCTGAAGTTTCGTACGGGACCCATTTCTTCCAGGATCTGGTGGAATCACACATCTATCCCTTGCCCCTGTACCTGAACGAACCCGAGACAGTGTTCAACCGGCGGTTCTTTGATGAAGCGCCCAATGTCCTGGCAGAGCTGCTCCCTGACCGCGCGGACTTTTCACACTATGTCAAAGTGATAGACGTTCCAGGGATGACGGGTGGGCGGCATCTCGACCTGGTGATGGACAGCATCGAGGACCAGGGACTGGCCTATCTGACGTAGCCGGCAGGAGGCTACGGGGAGAGGGCGCCATTGCGCCAGGGGGCCCTCGTCTGGTGCTGGAAAGCCTCGAACAGCGAATGGGATCGTGAGGCCGAGGCTACTGATGTTCAGGATTGGGCAGGCGCACCCCATCAATACACACAAGTCTTCAGACCTTAGCGCAACACGTGTGTTGCGCGGGGACCCGAGAAGCAGCCTGCGAGGTGAAGGACGGAAACCCTGGGACCTGAAAGAGAGCCGTAAGGAAGGGTTCAGCGGGTGGAGGGTGCATTTCAGTCTCGGGGCAAAACTTTGGAAAAGTGAACCAAAACCACCTTCAGAAGCTCCAGTGTACATCTCATAGTCTTGCCTGGCTCATTCTCGCGGCAACCTGGGGCTGTCTGCCCCCAAGTTGAAGTGCACCCGCGGGTGGACACCAACTTGACAGAGCTGCAGAATGCCCTATAATGGAGGTTTGCGATTAGACCAGAACTCTACGTAATCCTACACGAGGCGCTGAGCGCTGAGCGTCGAGAAGCCTTCAGCGCTTCTTCTACGCTAGAGAACTCCCTAGAAAAACAGGAAGGACGATGAATAATCGAAATGACAGTATGCTGGAGGCGCAGGATTTCCGCAGCCTGCGCATCAAGCTCGCATCACCCGAAGACATTCATTCCTGGTCTTACGGAGAGGTCACCAAGCCTGAGACGATCAACTACCGTCGCCTTCGTCCTGAGAAGGACGGTCTCTTCTGTGAAGCCATATTCGGCCCCACGAAGGATTACCAGTGCTACTGCGGCAAGTACAAGAACATCCGCTACAAAGGCATCATCTGTGATAAATGCGGCGTCGAGGTCACCCGTTCATCGGTGCGGCGCGAGCGAATGGGACATATCGATCTGGCTGCTCCAGTAGCACACACCTGGTACACTCGCCGCGTCCCCAATCACCTGAGCAAGCTAATCGGAATCCGTAAGCGTGATATGGATCGCGTGCTCTACTTCGCCAAGTACATCATCATCAACGTCAACGAGGATGCACGCCAGAAAGCTCTGCAGCGGATGGAGGAGGAATTCGAAGAGAGGAAGGAAAAGCGGGAGGGAGTAGCTGAAGAGAGCCTTGCAGCCCTGGAGGAGCGGCTGGAGGAGGAAACGACTAAGATCGAGGAGCGGATTGAGGGAATTCGTCGCAAGTTCGATGACAATCTCACAGAGGCAACCGGCGAGGTCGTCGAGGAAGCGCAATCACTGCAGAAGAAGATCGAAGACCGGCAAGGCGAGACCCTCCAAGCACCAATTGTCTTCAAACCGACGGGTGAGATCATCGCCGAGCAAGGTGAGGTCGTGGGACGCGAGCATCTTACGGCGCTGAATGAGACGGTTCAGGATCACCTCAGTGAGACTGAGGACAAGTTGGAAGCCCAGCGAGAAGAAGAACTCGCCCCGTTGGAACAAGATCTCGAACACTGGCGTGAGGCTACTCAGGACGAGATGGATCAGATCCGAGAACGTGGGAGGGATGAAATCGAGGAGTGGCGGGCCGAGCTTGACGCTGATCGAGAGGAAGTCCTAAGTCTAGCCAAGTACCAGTGCATCGGCGAGCCGCGGCTGCGGGAGCTTAGAAGTAAGTGGGGGCAAGTCTTCAGGGCTGGCATGGGCGCCGAAGCTTTCCATGAGATTCTCTCCGACCTCGATCTGGAGAAACTTGCCGACGAGCTGTGGCACCAGGTGCGCCACGATACTTCAAAGACGCGCCGCAAGAGGGCCAGAAGACGCCTCCGCATCGTCGAGGCTCTGCGCAGGAGCGGCAATAAGCCTGAGTGGATCATTCTGACTGTCTTGCCCGTCATCCCCCCTGATTTGCGCCCTATGGTGCAACTCGATGGTGGGCGATTCGCCACCTCGGATCTAAATGATCTCTATCGACGGGTGATCAACCGCAACAACCGGCTGAAGCGCCTACTGGAGCTTGGCGCACCAGACGTGATCGTGCGCAACGAGAAGCGTATGCTGCAGGAGGCAGTAGACTGCCTGATCGACAACAGCCGCGGCAAGGCGCGCTCCCGCCACGGTCACAGAGAGTTGAAATCGCTCAGTGATATGCTGAAGGGCAAGAAAGGGCGGTTCCGACGCAACCTGCTGGGCAAACGTGTCGACTACTCTGGTCGCTCGGTCATCATTGTGGGGCCAGAGCTGAGTATGCACCAGTGTGGTCTCCCCAAGACAATGGCTCTTGAGCTCTATCGTCCTTTTGTGATAAGCAAACTGGTCGAGTACAACTACGCCACCAACGTCAAGGCTGCCAAGCGCCTTATTGAGCGAGAGCGGCCTGAGGTCTGGGAAGTCCTGGAGGAGGTGATAAAAGATCGCCCGGTACTCCTGAACCGCGCGCCGACCCTGCACCGCTTGGGCATTCAGGCCTTTGAGCCCACGCTGATCGAAGGTAAAGCGATCCAGCTTCACCCGCTGGTATGCCCCGCTTTCAACGCGGACTTCGACGGCGATCAGATGGCGGTGCACGTCCCGCTTTCTGAGAGAGCCGTCGAGGAAGCACGCCAGTTGATGCTCTCCACGCGTAACCTTCTCAAGCCGGCGAACGGACAGCCGCTAGTGGGCCCGACGAAGGACATGTGCCTGGGCATCTACTACCTGACCATGGAGGACCCACGATACGCCGAGGAGAAACCCAAGCCGTTTGTCGACCTAGATGAACTCGAATTGGCCTACAGTCTGGGGCACGTCGATCTTCACGCCTCAGTCCTGATAGCGCAGGTGTACGACGACAAGCCGGCACCCGACGAGCCGATCAAAACTACAGTAGGCCGCTGCATCTTCAACAGGGCGCTGCCGGATGGGATTCGCTTCATCAACCGCGCATTGGACAAGACCTCCCTTCAGGATCTGGTCGCTCTTAGCTATCGACGGCTGGGACGTGAGAAGACAACAGAAGTAGCAGACCGCCTCAAGGATCTGGGATTCCAATACGCCACCCAATCTGGCATCACAATAGCTATCTCGGATCTCGTCATTCCTTACGAGAAGTACGAAATCCTCGCGAGGACGGAGGACACGGTGACGGAGGTGGATCGCCAATATCGTCGCGGACTGCTGACCGAGGAAGAGCAGTATACGCGGACGGTGGAACTCTGGTCACGGGCGAGAGAAAAAGTGGCCGATGTCGTGGCTCAAGCCCAACCTGAGACCAGCACAGTATCCGTCATGGCTCGATCCGGGGCCTCCAAGGGAGGATACGGGCCGATCTCCCAGCTTGCGGGCATGCGGGGGTTGATGGCCGACCCGTCCGGGCGCATCATCCCGCTGCCCATTCGCAGCAGTCTGCGCGAGGGCCTCTCGGCGCTGGAGTACTTCATCAGCACCCACGGTTCACGAAAGGGGCTGGCCGACACCGCCCTGCGGACCGCCGACGCTGGTTATCTGACGCGTCGCCTGGTTGACGTCGCTCAGGACATAATCGTCAACGCGAAGGACTGCGAAACTCAAGCTGGCATATGGATCCGACCAGACGAGGACGTAGGTGGGCAGACCCTGCACGAGCGACTGGTGGGGCGGATTGCAGCCAGCCCGATAGCTCATCCAGAGACCGGCGAGTTGATCGTCGATCGGGATGAGGAGATCGATGAGGACGCGGTGGATCTGATCCAGAAACATGAAATTGGTGAGGTGCTGGTTCGCTCACCTCTTACCTGTGAACTACGCCACGGTATCTGCGCTCTGTGCTACGGGCGCGATCTGGGACGAGGGCAGATGGTGGAGGTCGGATCCGCGGTCGGCATCGTAGCTGCTCAGTCGATCGGGGAGCCGGGTACGCAGCTGACCCTCAGAACATTCCACAGCGGGGGCGTCGCGGCAGGTCGTGACATCACAGTTGGTCTGCCCCGCGCGGAGGAGCTTTTCGAAGCACGCAAGACCCCCAAGGGCGAGGCCCCGATATCAGAGGTAGGGGGGATTGCCCACGTTCACAAGACGGATGGGCAGCGATACGTTGTTGTCGTGGACACCAGGACGAAGAGGTTCGAGCACGATATCGCAGAAGGATGGACAATCCTGGTCGAAGACGGTGACGACATTCAGGCTGGCGATCCGATAGCCTCGTTGGATGATGAGCAGATCGAAGCCGAAGAGGATGGTCGCGTCGTCGTGGACGATCGACACATCACCCTGATTCACGAGGAGCGACGGGAGGTTCAGCACAAGCTCCCTCAGACCGGACGGATACTGGTTGAGGAAGGACAGCAGATCGCGCCCGGCACGCAGTTAGTGGAGGGTGTCAAGAATCCGGCCCACATCCTCAGGGTCCTGGGACGCAAGGCCACGGAAGATTACCTGCTCTCTGAGGTCCAACAAGTCTATCGTTCTCAGGGGGTGAACATCAACGACAAGCACTTCGAGATCATCTTCCGTAAGATGTTGAGCAAGGTGAGAGTCACCCAGTCCGGCGACACAGATCTGCTCCCGGGCCGGTTGATTCGGCGGTTAGAGCTGGAGGACACCAATCGCGAGGTGATGAAACAGGGCGGGCAGCCGGCCAAGGCAATGCCGGTGCTTCTGGGCATCACGAAGGCAGCGCTGAATACAGAGAGCTTCCTCTCCGCAGCGTCCTTCCAGCACACGATCCGGGTGCTGACGGAGGCAGCCGCCGAGGGCAGAGAGGACCCCTTGTTGGGCCTGAAGGAGAATGTGATCATTGGCAAGCTGATTCCGGCGGGGACGGGGTACCGGGGCAACAATCCCTCTTCGGACGGTCCCATTGAGAACTTCGGGGGCGTGTCGCTGCAGCCAGCGGTTGAGGAAGAGGAGAAGCCGGAGCCAGAGGAAGAGCCCGAGGCAGAAGAGGCTGAGGCAGAGGCAGAGGCAGAGGCAGAGGAGAAGCCAAAGGTCAAGAAGTCAGAGATCTTCGGCATCGCCACTCCGGCGTAACCGGTCGCCGGTGAGATAGCATTGATGCTGTGAGATCGAATGCGGCAGCGTAGGTTCACACGCTGCCGCATTTGGTATGACATGGGCGCTGCACGGGACCGAGTGGTTGACAACCCTGTTTACGCATGATACCATACCGCGCCGCTTGACGGAAACCACGCTTGAGAGCGAGTTCTTGGACTGACGAACCGCAGGGGCAAACCTGTGGGCAAGCGCTCGAATCACGCCAACGGTACCTGCAGGGCCGCGGACACGGAGGTAGCAAGATGCGGAGTGTTACATGGCACGACGGCAGAGTACGGATGATTGACCAGCGACTCCTCCCGGCGGAGTGCCGGATGCTCGACTGCGAGAGCCATGTCGAAGTTGCCGACGCCATCCGTGACATGGCCATACGGGGAGCGCCGGCCATCGGGGCAGCAGCCGCATTCGGTATGGCACTGGCCGCCCACCGCAGTCGAGCGAGAGATCGCGATGAGCTGCTCTCGGAGTTGAATGAAGCAGCCAACACATTGAGGGCGGCTCGTCCTACGGCGGCCAATCTTTCGTGGGCTGTGTCGCGTATGATGCGCCGCGCCGAGACCGGTACGGACACCACCGCCATCCGCGAGACCCTGTTCGAAGAGGCCCAAAGTCTGGCCGATGAAGACGTCGAGATCAACAAGCGACTGGGCCAATACGGTGCAGCTCTAGTCCGCGACGGGGACACGATCCTCCACCACTGCAACACCGGGGCTCTGGCGACAGTGGATTACGGGACCGCCCTAGGAGTCATCCGCACCGCGCATGAGCAAGGCAAACAGGTTCACGTCCTGGTGGACGAGACGCGACCGCGGCTTCAGGGAGCCAGGCTCACCGCCTGGGAATTGCAGCAGCTGGACATCCCGTTCACGCTGATCGCCGACAATGCTGCTGGCTACTTCCTGCGAAGCGGAGAGGTGGATCTCGTTCTCGTGGGGGCTGATCGCGTGGCTGCCAACGGCGACGTGGCTAACAAGATAGGCACCTACAAGCTAGCCCTGGCGGCGTGGGACAACGGCGTCCCTTTCTACCCTTGCGTGCCGACCTCGACAGTTGACCTTTCGCTCCCCAGCGGCGACGACATCCCCATCGAAGAACGCCCCGCCGACGAGATCACCGAGATCACCTATCAGGGCCAGCCTGTTGTGCCTGAGGGTGTGACTGTATCGAATCCAGCCTTCGACATTACACCACACCGATACGTCAGCGGGATCGTGACGGAGAACGGCGTTGCCTATCCACCCCTGACACTCACCCTGACCCAGATGGTCGATTCAAGCAGCGACTTGGAGGATGACCGTGACCGGTGAGCAACCTCCCGTGGTGATCCTGTGCGGTGGGATGGGCATTCGGATGGGGGATGATCGGCCCAAGATGCTGGTAAGAGTGGGACAACACCCCATTCTGTGGCACGTGATGAAGATCTATGCCGCCCAGGGGTTTACGAACTTCATCCTGGCACTCGGGTACCGGGGGAAGGACATCAAACGGTACTTCCTGGACTATGACGCCATGAGCCGAGATTTCACTCTCATGCTTGACGGAGGCCCGAGCATCACGTATCAGGGACCGAGCCCAGAGACAGGCTGGCGCATCACCTTTGCCGACACTGGATTGCACACAGAAACGGGGGCACGCATACGCAAGGTTGCCCACTACATCGAGAAGGAGACTTTCTTCGCCACTTACGGCGATGGGGTGGCTGACATCGACCTGCATGAACTGCTCGCCTTTCACCGTAAGATGGGCCGAGTGGCAACGGTCACCGGCGTGAGATCCTTCTCGCGCTTCGGTGTGCTGCGAACGGACGAGCAGGGCGTCGTGACGGAGTTCGAGGAGAAACCTCTCGTGGAGGCGACGATCAACGGAGGCTTCTTCGTGTTTGAACGAGGAATCTTCGACTATCTGGGGGATGGCGATGACGTAATCCTGGAGAGGGAGCCCCTCAGACAGCTGGTTGCCGACCGACAGCTCGCTGTCTACGAGCATGCCGGTTTCTGGCGCGCCATGGACACGTTCAAGGATGCCCAGGAGATGAACAGCATCTGGCGCAAAGGCGCCCCATGGAGGATATGGGACTGAGTTCTGCCATGACTACAGGCATCGGCTTCTCCTGGCGCGATCGTCCAGTCTTCGTCACCGGATGCAATGGCATATTGGGTTCCTGGTTGACCATCGCCCTGGTCGATAGAGGTGCCGCTGTGACCGGACTGATACGTGATCGGGTTCCCTTCTCGCAGCTGCGTCAGACGGGATATCAAGACCTCATCCGTGTGGTGCATGGGGACGTGACAGACTACCGGTTGGTCGAGCGTGCGCTGAATGAGTATGAGATTGACACCGTGTATCACCTCGCGGCACAGACTATCGTCCCTATTGCCAACCGAGCCCCGCTTTCGACCTTCGAGACGAACATCAAGGGCACCTGGACGTTGCTGGAGGCAGCTCGCCGTTCTCCGAAGGTTCAGCGCGTGGTTGTGGCTTCCTCAGACAAAGCGTACGGCATCCACCAGGAACTGCCTTACACGGAGAGCGCTCCGCTCCGGGGACTCCATCCCTACGACGTGTCCAAGGCGTGTGCTGATCGCATAGCCCAAAGCTATGCCGCTACGTACGATCTGCCCGTGGCTGTGACCCGTTGCGCCAATCTGTACGGCGGCGGAGACCTAAACTGGAGCCGCCTTATTCCAGGCACGATCCGGAGCGTCATTCGTGGCGAGCGTCCCGTAATCCGTTCCGACGGCACGCTAATCCGCGACTACCTCTACGTCAAGGACGCGGTCAGCGCCTATCTCAGACTGGCTGAACGGCTGGATGCGGCGAACGTCAAGGGTAAGGGATTCAACATCGGCATGGACAATCCCAAGACGGTGATGGAAGTTGTAGAATCGATCATCACGGTCTCCGGTCAGGCCGAGCTGGAACCTCTCGTCCTGGCAGAGGCCCGGAATGAGATTCCGGCACAGTATCTCGACAGCACCAGAGCGAAGCAGGCGCTCGATTGGGCACCACAATATTCGCTGAAACAGGGACTTCGGGAAACCATGAGCTGGTACCGAGATTTCCTGACCGAGTAGCTAGACCGTGGGCGCAGTGAGGCACTGGAGGAAGAAGCGCGTCCTGATCACGGGCGCGTCAGGATTCATTGGACAACACCTGGTGCACCGACTGCAAGGCCACGAAGCAGACGTAGTTGCGGGAATGCCCCCACGCAGCGAAACAAACTCGCCACCTGCCCCCTCGTCCCTGAACCCCTGCCGAGTAGCCTTTGACGTGCGCGATGCCGAGGCAGTGCAAGCCACGGTAGACAAGGTGGAACCCGACGTGGTGTTCCATCTTGCGGCTGCCGGCGTCACCGATCCAGCCATCGACCCGATGTTGGCGCTGCTGGTGAATGCGGGTGGCGCCGTCAATGTGCTGGAAGCGCTGCGAGGAAGCGATGTGAGCCGGATCGTGCTGGTGGGCACCAGTCACGAGTACGGAAGTCGGGAAGCGATGGAAAGACTGGACCCTTTCAACGCCTATGCCGCATCGAAGGTGGCTGCGTGGGCCTACGGACGCATGTACTGGCGAGCGCGTGGACTGCCGGTTATTACGGTGCGTCCCTTTCAGGTCTACGGCTCCGGTCAGGCAGACAGGGCGTTGATCCCGGCAGTTATCCGGGCGGCCCACTCAGGGGACGATTTCTCAACGACGGCTGGTGAGCAGATCCGGGACTTCGTTTACGTGGAAGATGTGGTGAGGGGCATGATGGACGCCGCCGAAGCGCCGGGTATTGACGGGGAAAGCCTGGATATCGGGACAGGGGTGGGCCATCCCGTTCACCACATCGTGGATCGCATCTGGCAGTTGACCGGCGCAGAGGGAGAGGTGCGCTCTGGCGATCTGCCATATCGCCCGGGCGAGCCGATGCACCTGGTCGCCAATGCTGAGCGCACCGCTCAGCTAACCGGGTGGCGCGCCGTCACCACTCTTGACGAGGGGCTTTCCGCCACGATAACCAACCAGAGGCGAAGGGATAGAGTGCTATGATGCCTGAGGCCAACGAAGGTGAAACCCTGCGCCGGCGGATTCTGGACCAAGTCGCCGAATACTACCGTCAGGCTCACGCGGATCGAGGGTTTGTTCCGGGCGAGTCCCGCGTCCACTACGCGGGGCGCGTCTACGACGAGAGGGAATTGGTCAGCGCTGTTGACGCCGTACTCGATTTCTGGCTCACGGTTGGCCCGCGCACGGAGGCCTTTGAGGAAGGGCTCGCAGACTTCGTAGGAGTGAAGCGAGCCTTGGCAGTTAACTCCGGATCGTCAGCGAACCTCATGGCAGTCTCAGCGCTCCGATCACCGCGTCTGGAACGGAAGCTGGAACCAGGCGACGAAGTGATCACGGCCGCGATGGGCTTCCCAACCACCACAGCTCCCATCGTACAGAACGCCCTGGTGCCGGTGTTCATCGACTGTCGACCTGGAACATACAATCTCGATACAGAGCAGCTGGAGTTGGCTCTCTCTGAACGGACGCGAGCCATCTTTCTGGCCCACATGTTGGGCAATCCGGTCGAGATGGAGCCGGTGATGGACTTTGCGGAAGCACATGAGCTCTACATCATCGAAGACACGTGCGAGGCCCTCGGGTCCACGTACGACGGACAAATGGTGGGCACATTTGGCAGTATGGCCACATTCAGCTTCTACCCTTCTCATCATATGACGACGGGAGAGGGCGGCGCCGTAGCCACCGACAGCTCTCGTCTGAAGCGCATCCTGTGCAGCCTGCGCGACTGGGGACGCGACTGCCGATGCACGTATGATAGCCCAGCAGACGGCGCCTGTGGGCATCGATTCGACTGGTCGATCCCAGGCCTTGACGAGCCGTATGACCACCGCTATGTGTACGTAGAGATCGGCTACAATATGAAGATGACAGACGTGCAAGCCGCGGTCGGGTTGGCACAACTCGAGAAGCTACCTGACTTCGTGAAGACCCGCAAGCAGAACTTCCGCGCGCTGCACGAAGGCTTGAAGCCCTACGAGCAGTTTCTGGTTCTGCCAACCTGGAGCGAGCGCGCTGATCCCGCCTGGTTCGCCCTACCGCTGACGGTCAGAGGCGGTGCCCCGTTCTCCCGCCGAGACCTGATCAGGTTTCTGGAGGGGCGGCGTATCGAGACGCGACTGCTTCTTGCGGGCAATCTCGTTCGCCAGCCCGGCTACCGCCAGATCAAGCATCGGACAGTGGGCAGTCTGCCTAATGCGGACCGGATCCTGCGCTCTTCGTTCTTCATCGGAGTCTATCCGGGCCTGAACGACGCGCGCATCGCGTATGTGCTCCAGGCCTTTGAGGACTTCTTCAGCTCTCTATGAAGCTCTCGGTCATCATCTGCACCTACAACGAGCGAGACACGATCCTGACCATCCTGGAGCGTGTTCGAGCCGTTGAGCTGGGATCGGAGTGGGAGAAGGAGATTATCGTGGTGGACAACTTCTCCACCGATGGCACCCGCGAAATCCTTCAGGGGCTGAATTCGTCCAACATACACGTGATCTTGCACTCCAGAAACATGGGAAAGGGCAGCTCGGTGCGCACGGCCATCGAACACTGCACGGGCGACTATGCCATCATCCAGGACGCCGACCTGGAATATGATCCAGCGGATTACCCCCTGTACCTGGAGCACGTGCGCGAGCGCTCACCCGCGGCTATCTACGGTTCCCGCACGCTGGGAGGACGAGCGGATTACAGGTACCTGGCGAACTACCTGGGCGTCCGGTTTCTCACCTGGCTGACGAACGTCCTCTACGGCGCTGGGCTCACAGATGTCGCGACAGGGGCGAAGATGGTTCGCACGGACGTATTGAAATCGCTGGATCTGACCGGATCTGGCTTCGATCTGGATTTTGAGTTGACGGACAAGATCCTGCGTTCCGGTCACGAGATTGTTGAAGTCCCAGTGTCTTATGACCCCCGCACGGTCGCGGAGGGGAAGAAGATCCGTCCATGGGCTGGGCTCTGGGCGCTGAAGGTCATCATCCGTGACCGTTTCTTGCCGATGAGTCTTGTCCTACGGAGGGAAGAATGAACGTCGTTGTCACAGGTTCGATCGCCTACGACTACCTGATGACTTTTCCAGGCCGCTTCGCTGAGCACATTCTTCCGGATCAGATTCAGCGGCTCTCGGTGAGCTTCTTGGTCGATGAGATGCAGAAGCAGCGTGGGGGATGTGCAGCCAACATAGCCTACAATCTGGCGCTGCTCGAAGAACGTCCTCGCCTGATGGGGACCGTGGGACAGGACTTCGACGCCTATCGGGCCTGGCTCGAAGGACGTGGAGTGGACACCTCCCTTGTCCGAACCGAGGCTGACCTGTTCACAGCCTCCTTCTTTGTCAGCACCGATGAGGACGGCAATCAGATTGCCAATTTCTACACCGGCGCGATGGCCCGGGCTCGCAACCTCTCATTGCTGGGACTGGACGTCGAGGAGATAGACCTGGTTGTCATCTCTCCAAACGACCCTCAAGCGATGGTGAAGTACACCGCTGAATGCCAGGCATCGGGAATTCCGTACCTATACGATCCAAGTCAGCAAATTGTGAGGCTGTCCGGGGACGAACTCAGAGCGGGATTGGAGGGCTCCACGCTTCTAGTGGTCAACGAGTACGAGTTTGAGATGTTGCGCGAGAAGACTGCCCTGTCCGCAGCAGAGATTCGGGCGGCACCCAGCCAAGCGTGCATCGTGACCAGGGGAATTGAGGGATCTTGCATTTGGACGCCGAACAACGTCTACGCGATTCCCCCGGTCGACCCGCGTTGCACCGGCGATCCTACGGGCGTGGGAGATGCATACCGGGCGGGGCTGATCAAGGGCCTTGCCCTCAGACTACCATGGGATCTGGTAGGTCGACTCGGCAGCTTGGCAGCGACCTACGCCGTCGAACATCCGGGCCCGCAGAGCCATTACTACCGCCCAGCCGATTTCCTCTCTCGCTTCCGAGCCCATTTCGACGACGGAGGACAGTTGGCTGTCTTAGACCTGGATTGAGTCCGCCGAGCCTGACCCACACCTCTTGCATGCAGCCTCTCCCAGTTGACCACGGGAGCCCGTTACGAGCATGGGCGATATCCCCTGAGCATAGAACTCGGGAGCGTGAAACGTGGAGGGGAAGATCAGATCAGGAGCGTCGGGTCAGCGCTCGCGCCTGTGCCTCGGCGTTGTAAGAACTGCGCACGAGGGGTGCGCTTTCAACCCACCGGAATCCCATCTCGTACGCCCGCTCGCTCAACATCTCGAATTCCTCCGGCTCGTAGTAGCGGAGGATCGGTGCGTGGTGCCGTGACGGCTGCAGATACTGCCCCACGGTCAGAATGTCGACGTCGATGGCGCGCAGGTCGCGCATGACGTCCAGAACCTCGTCCACTGTCTCCCCGAGTCCGACCATGATGCCACTCTTGGTCACCGCCTGGGGCCACAATCCCTTGGCGTTCCGGAGGACATCCAACGACCACTCATAGCGGCACTGAGGCTGGATCGTGTGAAAGAGACTAGGCACCGTCTCCACGTTGTGATTGAGGATCTCCGGGCGTTCGTCCATAACCGTCCGCAGCGGCCCCACTTCTCCGCGGAAATCAGGAATCAGGACCTCCACGGTGCAGGACGGCTGCAGGTCCCTGATACGGCGGATCACAGCGGCAAAGACAGAGGCCCCGCCATCAGGCAGGTCGTCTCGATCCACCGAGGTGATGACTGCGTGTCTCAGATCCATCTCCTGCACCGCCTGAGCGACGTGTTGGGCTTCATCAGGATCGAGGGGTCCAGGGCGACCAGTCTCAACATCGCAGAAACGACAGTTGCGTGTGCAGATGTCTCCCAGGATGAGGAACGTGGCAGTGCGATTCCCCCAACACTCACCAACGTTCGGGCAGTGGGCCTCCTCACACACGGTATGTAGACCTTTTGCTCTCATCAATCGCTTGAGCCAATGATAAGACTCGGCATCCGGAGCGCGAACCCGGATCCAAGGAGGCCGGCGGCGCTGGCTTGCTACGTTTCCAGCTAAGTTGCACTGATCCTCGGCCATCATAGGATCCTCCTCGTACTTTTCTTACTTCATCCAGAACCAAGAGCGACGAATCCGGCACGGATACTAGCCGGCCCGCCACAGCCCAGATCTGGCTCCCTATCCAGACACGCAACTCGTCGGGGCGACCAGCAGAGAGGCACGCAGATAGCAGATTGATCGGGCCACACAGAGAGACGCAACGAGATATCTCTCTCGCATTTGCGCAGGCGAGCAGCCTCTATGAGGGCACATCCACTCACCGGCTGACGAACGACAACCTGACTGTACCTCCAGCACCAGGAATAAGGAGCTGATTGCGCTCCACGCTAGTCCCGCGAGGGCCATCGACCGCCATAGGAACCTCGGGCAAGTGCCAGCGGAACCCCTCAGGAGGCACCGCACCGGAGATGGTGAGGGTCAGCTCGCCGTCCCAGCCGGAGTCCGTCTGCTGAACCGTGCTATCGGTGTGAAGGTCGAGCACACCAAAGTGAGTGGGCGCCCTCCTCAAACTAATCGTTCTTCCGGCTTCGAGCCACCAATCGGGCACCCCAGTAAACAACTCGAGGACACCTTCGTTCTCGGATACCAGCATCTCGCGCACAAGAGTGGCATAGCTGGCGGCAGCCCAGGCGTGAGGCATGTCGCCGCCAGAAATCCCCCCACTAGCGGGGTCTACTTGCTCGGCCCAGGCAAAGGTACCAGGCAACGTTTGGTTATCCAGAACCCAGCCCAGGATCTCGTGAACGATATCTTTTCGCCCCAGACGGAGATATGCGTGGGCGAGCTCCAGCCCACCGTAGGGCCAGAATTGGTCGTGGCGGTGCCGAAAACCGCCCTCGTCAGGCGCTATCCAGCGTCGATGATAGCGGTCGAAAGACCGCCGCAACAATGGAGTATCCGGCGACAGCAGTCGGACGGGCCACAGCACTGGAACGGTCCCTCGGGCCATAGCAGAGCTATCCACCTCCTCCACAGCTCCCGGGATGTAGGCAGGCTCCGGACCCATGACCGTCTCCACGGACTGGAGGATCGCCGCTCTTAGCGCGTCGGCCTCGCGCTCCATCCACTCAGCATCGTCTGTGTTGCCCAGCTCGCGAGCTGCGAAGGCTGCCTCCTGCAAGCCCAGCACCGCCCAGAAATTGTCCCAGTAGTAATGGCGGTCGGCAGGGCCCAGGTCTTCTGCACTCTTGCTGGGAGGGAGCAGTCCGTGAGTTGCCTCGCCAGAGTCATCTCGGGCCGCCCGCAGTCCCACGATGAACTCCGCCGCCGCTCGCAGGGCTGGATACCAATTCCGGAGCGCATCGAGCTCCCCTGTGTACCGATAGTAGCTCGTACCCAAGAAGATCGTCTGCCCCTGTGAATCCCATTGGTCGCTCTCCCACGGAATGTCGCTGCCGTGAATAGGAGGCATACGTCCATCAGGCTCCTGAGCTGCCAGAATATCTGGAATGTACTCACGGACAACTTCAGCGTGCCCGAGCTGCAGGAGGGCCAATCCGACGTAGGCAGCATCCCGCACCCACATAGAGTCGTGCATGAGTGGGCCTGGATGAGGTCCCGGGGGGCCAATGGCAAGAAGCAAATACCCAGTTGATGCTTTGACACCCTGCTCGACGAAGTCATCAGGAACGTGGATCTCAACCTGATTCACAGCCTGCTCCCACACAGCCATTGATTCAGCTAGCTGGCTCTCGCCGCTTGCCTGGATAGCAGGCGGATCCTCCTCCGGAGCGCGTGGGAATGCAAATCGTAGAGTATCCGCCTCTCCGGCTCCCAAGGACAGCGAATAGGCCCACACCGCAGCTCCCTCTCCGGAGGGATCAGTCACACCTGTACCATTGGAAAGAACTCGTCCCGCCACAGCAGCGCCCATCACCTCATCCAACGTTCCAAAGCCGACCTCGGTAGGATGCGTCTTGGCGGTCAGAAAGGGGTCGCCGTCAACCCATAGGCGTGAGTCACCCTGCAACCCAATCGAGCACATGGGTACCATAGACCGGTTGATGCCAAAAGGACGCAGGATGAACAGAAGCCTGAGATCGCGCTTGGTCTCTCCGTCGTTTCGAACGGTCAGCTGCCAGCGTGTAGCTCGCTGCGCCACGTCCCTAAACAAGAGATTTTCCAGAGCTATGTCGGCAGCGCTCCACTCCCACCGGGGCAACGGGAGGTAGTCGTTCTGGAGGGAGAACTCCACGTTCTCGTCTGTGGCCACCGCCAGTTCGTCACTGACGGGGTCGTAGAGCCACACCTCCACTGTCGGAGCGGTGGCCCAAGGCGCGACGGCTCCGTCCAAGCGAATCAGTGCTTCGTCAGCCGCCCCTGGAAGGGCGGTCATAGTCCAAGCAAGGGGGCGTCCGTGAACCCAGCCTGGCATTGGCCATTCAGGATGCAGCTCTGCCAACCACGTCAAGTACTCCGCATCGGTCATAACGCCACGGGGACTCGAGCTGAGCCGGACCGGGCCTTTGATCCCCCCGTACCCTCCGTAGTCCTCAATGCGCACTGCCAGCGCGACGTCGTCGCCCGACTCACCGAACGCAGAAAGGTCAACAAAAGCGGGCCCGCTGTCTCCCAGTCCCCACGACATCGCTTCCACGCCGTTCACCCACAGTGTCGCGAGGTCATCTGCCGGCCCGAATCCAAGATAGACAGCAAGCCAGTCAGGTATCGTGATGGTAGTACGGTACCACGCCACGCCGTCGTACTCAACACCGCTGTACTCCCAGGGTTCTCCGGGGCCGAGCTCCTTCCAGTTGGCATAGCTGGTAGCCGGCGAGTACCACTGCTCGCGCACTCCCACTTCCTCCGGGTCGGTTCGGAAACCCCACCCTGCCTGCAACTCGATAACAGGGGGCGGTACACAAGCTCCGGATGTGGTACGGGGGGCGGGAAGGGTATGACTCGCAGGGAGGCAGGTAATGAGCATGGACAGCAACACCGGGGCCAGCCAATGATCCAGCCTAATCACGGGCACAATCCTATGGGCCCAAACCAAGCTGTCTTCCTGTCTGATAGAGCCCTGGCCCTTGGTTCAGGTCCTGCTTCAGGTCCTGCAGATGGGCAAGAGCTCGCCTGACGCGCTCTTGGTTCTCGGGCCGATTGAGCCAGAGACTGACGCCACTCGGATGAGGCAGGCGCACGATCAGTCGTCCGTCGCTTTGGGCGATGACGCTGCCCACCACGTCGACCAGTCGCGTCTGACCCACAAATCGCCGCACCGCCATGCTCCCCACCGGCACGATGACGCGCGGCTGGACTAGAGCCAGTTCTGCCTTCAAGTAGGGAGCACACAGCTCCTGCTCAGCTCGCGTGGGAGCCCTATCTCCCTTGCCATTGGAAGATCTTCCCGGGTAACACTTCGTGATCGCAGTTAGATACTGGGTAGCACGGAAAGCCGATTCGTCCCACCCGGCCTCTGCCAACCACCCGAACAACCGTTGCCCTGAGGATCCGTTGAAAGGTCGTTTCGTCTCGCACTCCGTCGCACCGGGTGCCTGACCGACGATCATCAGCCAAGCTGAGGCAGGCCCGGAGAAGACAGCGCCGAGGGCAACTGAAAAGCCTGCCTCGACACACCGACGGCAGGCTCGCATTCTGGCCTGGAGTTCGCCAAGGACCTGCTCACTTGATCTCGGTGATTCGGAACGCAATCTCTCCTCCAGGCGCCTTGATGGCGACGATATCGCCGACCTGACGGCCCAGCAGCGCCCTGCCCAGGGGCGATTCGTGGGACACTTTCCCATCGATTGGATCTGCCTCGGGCGTCCCAACGATTCGAAAGGTCTCAGCGCTCTGCGTGCCCTCTTCCATCACGGTGACTCGACTCCCCAATGAGGCCTGCTCTGAGCTGCTCGTCTCCTCAATTATCTCGGCGTTGCGTAGAGTAGCCTCAACCTCTTGGATCCGGCCCTCCAGGAATGACTGCTCCTCCTTGGCCGCCTTATAGTCGGCGTTCTCTGAAAGATCGCCTTGCGCGATCGCCTTGCGCAGTCTCTCGGCCAAAGCGGGCCGTTTCACATTCATTAACGTGTCCAGTTCCTCGCAGAGTTCTTCTCTCCCCTCCGGCGTCAGGTAGATTTTCTTCCTTACACTCATCAACTGATCCTCCCCAATAACAGATCGACCATGCGGCAACAACAGCGCCGCCCGTTAGGTTTCGCCAGCGCCGAGCAGCCTAGAGCCCCAACCACCAACGCATCAGTTTGTCCCACAGCGGCGGCCCCAAGATCAAGGCGCCGACGACCACGGCGACCATCGCTGCCAGAAGGACTGTCCCGGCCATCGCATCCTTCACAGTCTTGGCCAACGAATCGTATTCGGGACAGACTAGGTCCACAATGCTCTCCACCACTGTGTTACCCATCTCGCTGACCAGGACGAGGCCGATGGTTACCGCCAAGATCGCCCACTGGTCAGCCGGGAGCTGCAACCACACACCCAGGACAACCACAGCGCTGGCGACGAGGATATGGATGCGCATATTCCGTTGTGTGCGTAGCGTGTACCAGAGACCGGAGAGGGCGAAACAAAAGGCCTCCAGCAGATTTCGGCTGTGCATTGACTCAGTCTTTGAGATGCACCTCGACGCCCAATTCGTCAAGAACAGCTTGCTGCGCCTGCCACATTCGAGCGCGCTCCGGCTCCGTCTGATCGTCGTGCCCTAAGAGGTGCAGGACCCCGTGGATCACCAGGAGTTCCAGTTCCGCCAAGAGGTCGTTCCCTGCCCCAACGGCCTGGGACTTTGCCTGAGGAAAGGAGATAACGACGTCGCCCAGGTAGCTTGGAAGTCCCGGGGCATCCACGAAAGGTCCTTCTGTCTCGTCAGGGAAAGCCAAGACGTCTGTAGACGCGTCCAACCCTCGGTGGCGGCGGTTGAGTTCGCGCAACACCTCGTCTCCCGTCACCACCACCGCCAAGTCACACGGATCCCGGACACCCTGCTGCTCCAACGCTACTTCGGCCGCCTGACGCAAGGGATCAGGGTTCACCCGCCCTTCGAAACGATCGTCGATCTGCACGTCTACATTATGAACGCTCATCCCGTTGCAACCTGAGCAGCTTCTGTCTCAGCCGGGAGCTGATCCCCTTTGGGCTCGGGGTACTCTATTCTGGGATGGAAGGTCCCCTTCAAGGCAGACACGAAGATCTCCCGAATGGTCTCAATGTCCTGGAGCGTCAGGCCGGATTCATTCAACTGGCCGTCCTCAACGCGTTGATCGATAACCCGGTTGACCACACCTGCCAGCTCCTCCCGGCTCTCTGGACGCGCAGCGCGTACGGCGGCCTCGCAGCCATCAGCCAACATCACGAGAGCTGTCTCCTTGCTCTGAGGCCTTCGGCCAGGATAGCGAAATCGCTTCTCATCCACGACCTGTGCATCACCGGCGAGTTCCACAGCCTTGTTGTAAAGGAAACTCACTCGGCTGTCCCCATGGTGCTCCGGTATGAATGCTCGGATGCGCGTTGGAAGATGGTAGCGCCGCGCCAGCTCGAGCCCGTCGCTGACGTGCCCAACGATCACCTCGGCACTCGTCTCGGGATCCAGTCGATCGTGCGGATTCAGACCGTCAGCCTGGTTCTCAACGAAGAAATAGGGACGAGCAATCTTGCCAATGTCGTGATAGTAAGCGCCGACACGTCCCAGCAGAGCGTTGGCCCCGATACTCTCTGCGGCTTGTTCGGTCAGGTTAGCCACCATCAAGCTGTGATGGTACGTGGCTGGTGCCTCGCGCAATATACGCTGCAAAAGAGGGTGTTCCGGCCGGCTGAGCTCGATGAGCCGCATGGTCGTGACGACATCGAATAGCGGGCCGATGAGAAACAGCGTACCCAGCGCCAAGCTTGATGAGAGACCTCCGTTGACAGCCCCCGCGAAAGAAGACGTCATCAGTTCGGTAGTCTGAGTTCCATCCTGAATGAGGTGGAATAGGGCCAACACGGTAAGGTGCGTCACAGCAACGAAGGCACCGGCCCGGAACAGCTCGCCGATACGCTCGACGCGATCCAGTGCAAGGGCAGCGATCAATCCCCCCGTCGTCGCGTACATTGCCATCTCCAGTGAGTTGTTGGCCACAACTCCGGTGACGGCCCCGAGGAAGACAGCCGTCGCTACTCCGGCGTGCCTGCCCACCGTTGCTGTAAGCAACATCGCCAACGCCGGCGCAGGGGCGAGATAGCGCAGGACCCCCCCAGCCGGGACCATAAGGCCTGCACCGAGCACGAAAAGGGTGGTCAGAAGCACTAGGAGAAGAGATTGATGGCCATCCCAGACGACCTGCGGCTCAAATCGCGCCAAGTAGACATGGAGGAGTGTCACCATGAGAATGGCCAGCATTCCTGCCCCGACGAACTCGGTCCGTTTCGCTCGAGGCTGACGGAGCCCATATTGGTCGAGGACTTCAATATCAAGAGCGCTGACGGGATCTCCCTCACGCACAATGACCTGGCTCTCTTCAAACCGGCGGGTGACCGGCCCCACCGCCTCGCGCGCTTCATCTCGGGCCGCAGCCGTGGCCTCGGGGTCAAGGAACGAGTTAGGAACGACAAAGGACTGGGTAAGCGCCGAGGCTACGGCGGCTTCCTCATCGGCGAGGTCGAGACCGATCATCCTCGGCACTCTTCTCTGTGCTTCGGCAACCTGTCCCTCCCGAATCTCCTGCCTCATGATCTGTCCAGTCACAGCCACGGTCTCCAGTTGGACCCGATCCCACGTGTCGTCGGACAGATTCAGCAACAGATCAATTGTCTCTGGGCTGAGGTCGGACAATTCTGGCACGGCCAGAATCCAGGCTCGCTTCTGAGCTGGGGCAGCCAAGGGATCAGCTCTAACCGATCCCAAGTAATCGAGTACCTCACGGGCTCGCTCCAGTTGCTGACGGGCCAGGTCTCCCTGCGGAGAGGAGAAGATCGGGCCTACTCTGGCTGCAGCCCTTTCCCGCTCCTCCTGCTGGCGGATCCGGCTATCGTACACGAGAGAATAGGGCGCGCGAATGGTCTCAGGAGCGACGTCATCCTCCTCAAGCCGCACTCGCCCGGTCGGCAACACAGGTCGCACCATCACGACAGCGGTCACAGCTGCCAGTGCTGTCCCCAACAAGATGAGTCGCAGCCACGCCCACCAGCGCCGGTGGCCCGTTGGGGGCGGAGTCCTCTCCGGTCCGTTCTCGCTGTTGTTACTAAACTCGCTCGTGCTCATAAGATATCAAGAAAAGGGAGCACCTAAGGCGCTCCCTCTCGTCACGGTTATGTATACTGCCTGGACAGCGAGTGCCTATTGGCTGGTCAATAGCTCGCGCACAATCCTGTTTACGATACTGCCGTCAGCCCGTCCCCTGAGTTTTGACATCAAGCGGCCCATAACCGGTCCCATATGCTTCATCCCGGTCGCTCCGAGCTCCTCGATGACTCGCCGAGCTTCTTCAACAATCTCCTCACGGGAGAGCTGCTCCGGCAGGTATTCCTCCAGAATAGCCAGCTCTTTCCGCTCTGCAGCGAGCAGATCAGGCCGACTTACCTCCTCCAGCTCTTCAATGGTCTCTCGCCGTTGCTTCGCTTGTCTCCGGAGAACGGCGACGACTTCATCCTCCTCCAGCTCAGTCTGTCCCGACTGCCTCCCCTTCTCAATTTCAGCATTCGTGACGGCAGCCAGGGCCATACGAATGACGCTCTTCCTCCGCTCGTCACCCGCCCGGAGAGCTTCTCTCAGATCGTGCCGCAATCGCTGCTTAAGGTCCATCGCCCCTTAGAAGCTACCTTGCTGATCCTTGAGCGTCTGCTGCCGACTCTTGCGCAACTTGGCCGCCCGTTTGCGCTTTCGAACCACACTGGGCTTCTCGAAGAAGCGACGCCGACGAGCTTCCCACAGAACCCGGTCGCTGTGAACCTGTTTATTGAAGCGCTTCAGCAGCGACTCAAACGATTCCCCATTCCTCAGTTGCACCTTGCTCATCCACTCTCTCCTTATAAGAAATGTTAGCAAAATTAATTATAACCACCCCCCAGGGGGTTGTCAAGCCAAGAGCCCTGAGCGATTTCGAAGCAAATCCAGTACCCCTTGAGAGGCCACCACAGGCCGCTAGAGGTTCTTTGCGGCACTGGGCTGAGTCATCAACCCCAGCTACTTCCACCCATGTCGTCGCCAACGCGTTAGCAGGGGTTCTTGGCGCTTTCTTCTCCTGATTTGCTTCGAACAGTCCCTAAGAAGGGGTGGCGCGAGCTCGACGAAACAGTTGGACCAGTATGACTACAGCAACGGGAACGACAAGGGCCACCAGCAGCAAGCGCAGAATTGAGCGCGTCGTCTCGTCAGCAAAGAAGAGGCGCTGCTCATCGCTGTCGCTCCGACGCAGAACTGCGACCGGCCTCATACGAATGAACCCCCAACCGTGTCCCGCCACTCCCCTGCTTCCCACGAAGGCTCGTCGGCGCATCCGGCTCGTGACACGAACGAACGGGATGAGCTCGTGTCTCTTCACTCGAATCGGTTCGCCCGCGACGATCTGCGTCGTCAACGGCCATCTTCTCGCGCGATCACTCATCGCTCCTCCGCGGTGAGCTGATCCTCAGCGGCCATAATCCGCCTGACCATGGTCATCTCCTCCTCTCGCGTGCTGACCTCGCCATCCAGTCGAGCGTCCCGGAGTGCTGTCAACAGATGGCCGAACAGCGGGCCTGGCTCCAATCCCATAGCCTTCAAGTCGTCACCGGTAATCTCAGACTCGACGAATCTCCACTCGGTCTGATGGCGGATCAAGCGTCGTCGACCTTCTTTGCTGTCGGCGACCGTCCAAACGACTGCCAAGACGCGAGATCCGTAAGGCTGCAGAAGGTGATACATCTCGCTCGGCCGTGTCAACTCCAGAAGCTCCGGCATCCTCTGTCTCAGGTCGTGCACCGAGAGCAGGTCCGTCTCGGTCTCCTTCTTCACGTTAAGGCGGTCCGAAAACATGCGAAGCTCCTGTTCATCGAGCCGGCAGGCCAGCAGCGCCAGCTGGACAAATCCCATATCTTCCGGCTCCAATTCCCAGACCTCAGGGTCCAAGCATTCCCGCATCGTGCGATACCTTTCCTTCAGCCAGTGATCGCACTGGAGCCCAGGGTGAATGGCAGACAAGGCCCCCAACTCGTCCAGCCGACACAGGGCTCGCTCTGGCTCGTCCTCGCGGAAGATCAGCTCCAACTCATGGCGGATGCGGTCGCCGCTCACTCGCTTCAGCAAGGGCAACGCATCCTCAATCAGCTCCTCACTCCGTGGGTCAAGTCGGAAGCCGAGACGACATTCCAGCCGTGCGGCCCGCAGAATTCGGGTAGGATCGTCGATGAAGCTGAGGCTGTGGAGCACCCGAATGGTCCCTTCCTCTAAGTCTGCTTCGCCGCCGTAGAAATCAAGGAGTTGCCCCCAGCGGTCGGGGTCGAGCCGGATGGCAAGGGTATTGATGGTGAAATCCCGGCGATGGAGGTCCTGCTTAATCGAGCTCTGCGCGACTTGCGGGAGCGCTGTCGGGTGAGTGTAGAACTCCGTGCGAGCTGTGACGAAATCGATGCTGGGAGGCAATTCATCAGCAGAGTGAACTTCATCGGTGATCTTGGCCCAGACACGACTGGATAGGATCCATTTGGCCGTGCCGAAACGCTTGTGAGCGATCACCCTGCCGCCAAGTCTGTCCGCCAGCCGATGGGCCAGGGCAATGGCGTCTCCCTCAACGACCATGTCCACATCAACAATGGACTGGCCCAGCAGTAGGTCACGCACCAAGCCGCCGACGAAGTAAGGCACGATCCCCATTTCGTGGGCCGTACGCGACACACGACGCACCAAAGTAAAAAGTGGAGCTGACAGGGCATGCTTGAGCCGTGCAGCAATCTTCAGGCGCCGTGATGGCTCGGGCGGAACGCCCCAAAGTGTGATCAGGTCGGTGCGGGTGACGACTCCGATGACATCTTCACCCTCGATCACCGGGATCTGTCCCCAGCCACTCTCGATCATCAACCGCTGCAGGGACTCGAGCGAGTCCTCAGGGCTTACGGTAACATTGCCGGCATCCATCACCTGAGTAACCGGTGCGTCCGTCATCTCGAACTGCTCTGCTCGATCCACAGCTCGACGAGTCACCAGTCCAATCACCTCACCATCGCGAACAACGGGGTATCCTTCGTGACCCGTCCGACGCATCTGTTCAGCAGCATCGCCGACTGTGTCCACAGGCGACAGCACCTGTACCCCCAGCGACATCACTTCGGCAACCGTCACTGATGGCTGGACAATGTCGGGCAGCATATCCAGCAGGTCCTCATAGACATCCTCCAACTCGCGATTGTGAATGAGCGCAGCTGCCGCACGGTCGTGCCCTCCGCCACCAAAGCGCTTTGCGACAGTGGAGACGTCAATATCGTCCGTGTTGCTGCGAGCGACCAGCTGAATGCGTCCATCGAGGGCCACCAGCATCAGTAACGCTGAAGGCTCGAGAAGGTCGCGCAGTTTGTGCGCCAGGGTAGACAATCCTTCGGCGAAACCCGGGGCTCTTTCAGCAGTGATGATGATCGTGTGTCCCCCGATCTCGTGGGATTCGCTCTTCTCCAGCAGACGCTCGTAGAGCTCCCGCTGCTCCGGCTCCAGTGGATGGTGCAAGAACTCATCGACCAGATCAAGCCGGGCGCCTTGCTCCATCAACCAGGCAGCCGCTCGCAAGTCTCGGACGGTCGTCGACTCATACAATAGGGAGCCCGTATCCTCATAGATGCCCAGCAGCAGGAGCGTCGCCTCCAAATCGCTCAGTTGGAGAAAGCGTGCCGAGATCTCCTCGATGAGGAGGGTCGTTGTAGAGCCAATAGGCTCGCCAGAGAATGTCCAGTTCGACGGGAGGTCGCGATCAAGCCTGTGATGATCGATGATGTCGACCTTCAGATCCCGGTCCATACCCCTGAGCGTGGTCAGGCTCTGCGTGTCGACCAGGATGGCTCGTTCGATCTCCTTCCGCGGCAGATCGTCGGGGTGCACGAAAGGAAGCTCTGCCCCGTACAGTGCCAGAAAAGCACGACTGTTGCGATTCATACGGCGAGGTAACACAGGGACAGCAGCCGGGAAGAGCTTCCGTGCCCCCAGCAAGCTGGCGATGGCATCGAAATCAGCGTTTTCGTGGGTGAGGATGACTTCCAAGCGTCAGCTCCCTTCCGGCTAATCGGGCTCGCCTTCCCTCAAGCGAGAGAGCCGAGCGGCACGAATGTCCCATACGCGAGCCTGTTCCGTCCACGCCGCCACTGAGCCATTGCTCTGGCCAAGCCAGCGGTGCCTGTCCGCACGAGCGTCCCATCTGGTAGATGCGTCGGTCAGTGGGACTTAAAAGAGACACCAACCACCGCGCTTGTGGGCTTTGCGCCCAAGAGCAGAAGGACGCAAGCTATTCTGTTTAGATCTGTCACTGTCGCCCACCGTCTTCAGCATCCCATCAAGCAGCACGGACGATGCCGGATTAGCTGGCTGTCAGGAAAGGGAATAGAGAACAGGCTGACATCCCCATTTGCGTCGTCGTCTGCAGCCCCCGGATCAGCCAAGAAACAGGCGAGCAGAGATCTGATTATAAGTGACCCCGGCGGCTGGTCAAGCCCAGGGTCCTGCTAACTCGGACGATCTGCCGTGCTGCAATGGAGATTGGGTGGGGCTCTCACGGACGACACTCAGGGAGAAGCGCAGCGACGTTCGGCCAACGGTTGCTGCGGCGCTCGGCGTCGTTCGGGATCGAAGCGACCGGCTGATCCCGGGTTGGAGGACATCAGCGCAAGGCCTGGGCACCAGACAGGCATCATTGACAGACTAGCATAGGGGGGCGATAATCAGCGCGCTCTCTATTGGGTCCCCGGGGCTGCACGTAGAGACCACCGCGGCGTCTGAGATCCTGTCAACACACATGCCTACCAACGCAATCTGAGCGCCATATCGGGAGCCTGGATTGGCGCCCTACAGGAGATTTCCAACTTGACCCGTCGGAATGTGAGGGTCAGGAGCGGAAGGCAATCCCACCAGACGAACATCCTTCAGGATGGTAATCGAGAGGGCAGGCATCACTTGCGTTCCCGCACATTTGCTGCCCCATCCAAAAAGGACGCAAGCCTACCGCCGCCTGGAGTAATGCCTGGTCCGGGAGGCGCCGCCGGGCATCGGCGCCGATGTGGCGGATGACGGGCCTGTGCTCAACGGAATCGAGAGGAAGGTTCACCTGTGGAACAAGAGAATACAGCCAGCCCACAAGTGCTGGACACTTTGGCCGACAGCCTCCTCAAACTGGCGACCGGGCGACGAATACTCGTCGTGATGACTGTATTCGCCGTCTACATCGCCGCGGTGATGGTCCCGGCCTATGGGAGGATCGAGACCTTCTCGGGAGGCGTAGGAGCGATCGACTTCTTGATCGCCTACTCGCCCGAACAGGCCTACACTATGATCGCTGCCTACGGTCCGGCAGGTCGGCAGTACTACGCCACCATCGCCCTGACGCTAGACATCATCTTTCCCGTCGCTTCAGCTCTGGTGTTCAGCCTAGTACTGGCTCACGTGTTCCATAGGGCATTCTCACGGGAGGGCGTGGTGCAGAGGGCGCTGCTCATTCCCCCGGCGGCGATGGTGGCCGACTTCCTGGAGAACATCTCCATCGCGACCATGCTTCTAAGCTATCCCCAGGAGCTACCCGCTGCCGCCCTTCTGGCAAGCGCGTTCTCGACCGTCAAGTGGACAGCTGTCTCCGCCCAAGGGACTCTGCTCATCATCGGTTTGGCTGCCTGGCTGATACGGAAGGGACTGCAAGGAGACGAGAGGATCTGATGGGTGCCTTCGAAAGCATCGGCAACGCTCAAGACGCAAGGATGTCGCGCAGCGCACTCAATGCGAGGAGCAGAAAACCGGTTACGCAGACAGCCAAGCCCCAACCGAGCAGAACGGGAGCTGCATAGAGTTCCGCGATTAGCGGACGGAGCAACACGTACTGCCAGAGCGAGGGAACCAACCCGACAACAGCCACGAGCAGAAACAAGACGGCACGAGCCCGCTGAGAGAACTGGCCGGTGAACGCGGTCGCTGCTGCCAGCAACATCCCGACGGCAACCAAGATCAGCTGAGATCGGTAAGCGGGCTCAAGGATCGCCTGATGAGGGGGCAGCACAGCCAGGGCCAGAAGCACAGCCAGCGCCGTGCCGACCAGCCGCAGGAGAGAACGCGTGCTTGACCGATGGACAATCAGGGCCAGGGTGATGAGAGCCGCGAGGAATGGCGTGATGAACAAACCGCGCCTCACCGAGACAACGCCACCCTGCACTTGCGGAAAGAACTTCGCGAACTCGGACATCTCGTAGCCCGTCACAGTGAGGGCAGCAGAGCGGTGCGCGACCCACGGCCCGAAAAAACCGATCAAGATGAGGACAGAGGCCGCGAACTCCCAACTGCACAAAGCAGGGGTGTTGCCTGCCCTCGTGGCGATCCGTTCTCTCATAGACGACGCATTCCTGCTGGGCACATCACACGGTTTCCCTCAAGGATTCGATGAGGGCCCGGACCTGTCGAGCTGACCGCTGCCACGTGAAGCGGGCCGCCTGGGCAAGACCACGATCAGCCAGCCCTTGCCGCAGGCTGTCCTCTCGAAGGACTCGACTCATTGCGTGGGCCAACTCATCGACAGCGCAGGGGTTCACAAGTAGAGCCGCGTCGCCCGCAACCTCCGGCAGCGACGAGGCATCGGAGCAGACCACCGGGACGCCGCATGCCATCGCTTCGAGCACGGGCAAGCCGAAACCCTCGTAGAGCGACGCAAACGCGAAGAGGCTCGCTCCTCGATAGAGGGCTGGAAGATCTTCATCGCTGACGAAACCAAGGAGCCGAACGCTTTCGTGCTTGTTCGCCTCGGCCAGGATCCGGTCGCAGAGCCACCCACGCTCCCCGGCGATGAGCAATTGCACGCCTGGATCGACCTCTGCGCGCATCCGCATGAATGCGTCAATCAAGCGGACGTAGTTCTTGCGCGGCTGGAGCGTGCCCACGCTGAGAACATAGGGCTGATCCTCAATTCCGTACCGAGCACGTATTCGTTCCCGCTCACCGCGGTTCGACTGCGGTCGGAAGCGCGAATCGACGCCAGGATAGACCACGTTGACAATGTTGGGCGCGACGCCGAAGAGAGAAATGAGGTCAGAACGTGTATGAGCTGAGTCAGCCAACACCAGGTCGGCCCGGTCAATCGATCGTGGAACGACCTCCTCCAGGTAACCTCGCAAAGATGGCACAAAGGTGTCGGGGTGTCGCACAAACGATAGATCGTGCACCGTAAGCAGCGTCTTCGTCGCCGGAACCGTGGGCGGCAGCGCGAAGTCGGGCGAGTAGAAAACGTCAAGGAAACCGGTGACCACCTCCACCGGAATCGGCAAGCGAAGACGGTGCCACAGCCGTGCCAGCCAGTCGTCGCTGAGAGGGAAACACCGGAACCGAACGCCCTCCCGCCGAAGGTCCGAACGCCACTCGCCGTCCTTCAGCCCACCGGTGGCGGCAAAGATGGTATACTGATGCCCGTTCGCCGACAACAGAAGCTCAGCCACCAGCTCGCGAGTATAGCGGCCGATGCCAGCGCGTTGGCGCACTGCAGACGTGTAGTCAATGCCGATGCGCATGATCCCGGAGATCTGATTCCTGCCTGACCAGCCCGTTCACCCGGCGCTTGCCCAGGCGAGACACGAGGTCGCACTCACGAAGGAGCCGGTGCCGGTCAATCCACGTTGCCGAATGTCCACAACCGGTTGGCGAAAAAGTTCCAGAACAGGACCGTCGTAGTGGCGGCCAGTTTTGCTGCATTGTAAGCGAAGTTGAAGTGCGACATGCCGATGCCAAGCGCAAGGACACCGACAGGACCAGCGAAAAGCCCAGCAGGGCCCAACAGCCAGCGGTCGGAGCCGTAGAAGATCGTCGTGTTGATCGCCAGACCAGCCACGTTGACGACGAAGAACTGGGCAAACTGTTTGAAGAAAGACTCATCGCGGCTCTCGGGATAAACCCAGAGCCGGTTCCACAAGAAATTGCTGACCACAGCAGCAGAGAAGGAGAACACGTTGGCGAGCGCCTTGGGAAACGCTGCAAACTGCACAAGGAGATTAAGGATACCAAAATCGATGACCGTGCCCAGGGTCCCGACTGCGGAGAACTTCAGGAAACGTACAGCCTCCCTCCGATTGTTATGTCCAAACATCTCAAGCTTTCCGATCACCAAGAACCCCCATCTCACTTGTCTGTCCAACGCCGAAAGCCAGCATACCGAATAGGACCCCGACCTGAAGATGAGTATTGTTGACGTAAAGGTTGTCGAGAAGGTGGTGTACGCTTATGTGCGTCCACGAGCCCAGGAGCCCCACAGCAAGGCCGCGCGTCAACCCCCGCGCGGAACGGGTGACACACCAGGTCTTCCAGAAGATCACGCCCCAGAGGGACCCATAGGCCAGCAACCCGATCAGACCCGTCTCGGCCGCCAGATTCAGATAGTAGTTATGCGCATGCCCCAGGGCGATCGGCCAGTCGATGAGAGCGAAAGTGGGATAGGCTGCCTCGTAACAGCCAAAGCCAACCCCGGCCCACAGATTGTAACGGAACATCGACAGCGCCGCCTGCCAGTGAGCGAGGCGCTCGATGACGGCGTAGTTGGCGTCGCTGATCGGCACGCCCCGCACGTCCGTGAACTGGATGTCCTGCACAAAACTGGTCAGGCGAGCGGTGAACGACACCGGCAACTGCCCAGAAACATAGAGCACAGCACCGCCGATGGCAAGCAGCCCCACGAGAAGCACTCCCCATCCCGCCCTACGCGGCAGGGCACCGGCCATTACCAGGGTCGCCGCCGCGAATCCTATCCAGGCTCCGCGACTCCACGACGCGGCCAGGGCAACGAGCATCGTCAGACCTGCGCCTACGGCAAAGAGAGAGAGTTCAAGGCCAGCACCTTGCACGCCCGGCAGATCGGCAGACGCTTCAGCGGTGGGGCCATTTCCGACAAGACGAGGGTGCCAGTCCACCAGCTTCACCCGCACTCCATCCGCCACCACCCCCAGGGCCAGAGCCGCCGTCAAGCCCAGGTATCCGGCGTACGGATTTGGCTGCTGGAAAGTGCCGTACGCGCGGAAGAACTCGCCATCCAAGATGGCGAAATGCTCCGGGCCGCTGCCCCGCAGGCCGAACTGCCAGATACCTACGCCAGCCTGAAAGAGCCCGACTCCCAGCACGGTGATCACTGCCCAGCGCAGACGTCGAGACCTCAGGCAGGACTCTACACTCGGTGAATGCCCTCCTGTCTCCGCGCCGAGGTGCTGACTGACGAAAACGGAGACCAGCACAATCTGCAGCCACTTGACCAACTCAGGTACCCCAAAAGCAACCAGGCCCGTGGCATCCCACAGGGAAAGGAGTACGGCTCCGACGAAGACGAGAAGCGCAAAGAGCAGCATTGACCGGCGGACCTGCACATCGCGCCGCGAAAGGCGTTGTGCCAACCAGGACCCGAAAGCCAAGACAAGGAAGACGTGAGCGATCTGAGCCGGGATCTGGGGAACCTGGGCACTCAGGTATGCCTTCAAGGGTCCCAAGAACAGTGCGGCTGACAATCCGACGAAGGGTTCGATCACAGCTCCAACAAAAACCGCCAAGAGCCCCACGCAGGCGAGTGCTTGAAGAGGCGACAGCCAGATCAGCATCACGCCGGCAAGAACAGCTACTCCCAACATCAGCAGAGTTCCCGTGAGCCCGGGCCAGCCCAGGGGATGTCGAGCCGGCAGTAGCCTCACATCTGCTCCCGGAAGAACTCAGCGGTGCGCTTGAGCCCCTGCTCAAGCGAGACCCTCGGGAACCATCCAAGTACCCGCCGCGCCTTGCTGATGTCCGGACAACGCACCTGGGGATCGTCAGCTGTGCGCGCGTCGGCAGGTTCCACAAAAGTGATCGCGGAGTCGCTGGCCGTCACCTCCAGCACCCGGTGCGCAAACTCGAGTATGGTCATCTCATCGGGGTTGCCGATGTTTACTGGCTCGATCTCCTGGGAGAAAAGCAGCTTTACCAGCCCCTCGACCTGATCGCTGACATAGCAGAAGGAACGCGTACGCTGTCCTTTATCGTACACGGTGAGTGGTTCTCCGCGCAGCGCCTGGCCGACGAAGTTGGGCACCACGCGACCGTCATTCATCCGCATTCTCGGTCCATAGGTGTTGAAGATTCGGGCAATTCGGGTATCCACGCCGTGGTACCGGTGATAGGCCATGACAAGCGCCTCAGCGAAGCGCTTGCTCTCGTCGTAGACTCCGCGGGGGCCAATCGGGTTGACGTTGCCCCAGTAGTCTTCCGTCTGAGGATGCTCCAGCGGGTCCCCGTAGACCTCGGACGTGGAAGCCAATAGATAGCGCGCGCCCTTCGTCATTGCCAGGCCCAAGGTCTTGTGAGTGCCAAGCGCCCCGACTTTAAGCGTCTGAATCGGGTAGTTGAGATAGTCGACCGGGCTGGGCAAGCTCGCCAGGTGGAGTACGGCATCGAGCGCCCCCTCAACGAAGATATAGTCCGTCACGTCGTGCTTGATGAAGTGGAAGCGCTGGTTTCCGCACAAGTGGGCGATGTTGTCCACAGTGCCAGTCATCAGGTTGTCCATGGCAATCACGTCGTGACCCGCGTCCAGCAGTCGATCGCAGAGGTGAGAGCCGATGAAGCCAGCTCCACCGGTGATGAGGATGCGCATATCCTGCTCCTTCTTCTCCTGGTCTATGGGAGTCCAGCTAAGTGACTACACGTTAAGCGTGCGAGCTGCGCAGCGCCGGGAGGCCCAGTCGGCGCTCCTCGCCTCGTTCGCCGCCGTCATTCCGCATCAGTGCCCTGCGGGTTCTCGAGGTCGCAACAGCCACGCCGTCGTGACCGAGACGGGCGATGCTGCGATGGGGAGAAGATGGGTGTGGCGTCGGCAACGCAATCCCCGAGCAATTCCAGCATCGCAACATTGTCTGAGTTTCCACCACATCCGTCGTTGGCGACCAGACGCCGCTTAGTAGCTGACATCAACCTCCTTGAAGCGCAAGGCCAGGAGCAGATGCCGGACGTATAGGGCGGCGTTGCTCTCGGCCATGTCGAGGATACCGTCTTCGAGGGCAGCGTTCAGAATCTCCTCCTCGGCGGCCCGTCGCGCCTCCGATTCCAGCTCCACATTCATCCCCACGACGCCCGTATCGCGGTCGAAGATGTGGGACTGCTCGTTGTCCAGGACAGTCACGAACACCTCAGCCTCGGGCAATGTAACCCGTACGCCGCCCGCTTGGTCGACGACGACGTCGCTCTCCTCGAGCTTGTCCAGATCGACGCCTGCGATGACCTGACCGTGCGCAACGAGGATCAACCGGTCACCGATGAGAAAGGCGAAAGGGCCCTGTCGGCTCTCCGCAGTGATGATTTTCTGCACTGTATAGGCGGCGGTCTCCAGCCGCCCAAGGCTCCGCACTTCACGCACGATCGTCACTGGGTCAGGTATGATGGTGGGAGTAGGATTCCTGATCTGCTCAAGCTGATTCTGAATTGCCCGCTCAGCCTCTGCCAGGGGCTGGGTCACCTGTCGAATCGACCAGACAGTAACCAGCCCCACTGCCACAATGGCGATGAAGATCAGCGTCAGGATGATTGTGTTCAGCTTACTCTTTCCGTTCATGCGTCTCACTCCTTACCACCCATTCTACCAGACCCAGCGCCAGAAGGAAAGCAAAAGCTAGATCGATAAAGAAGAAGGAAGCATCGACCATGCCGTGGGCCAGGGTGTAGGCCATTGATCCCGTCAGGCCAAGGGCCAACGCGCGGTGGTCAGGGTCTACGCTCTTGGTCAGCATCAAAGCGCGCCGCCAAAAAGCAATCTGGAGGCATATGGCAGCCGCAGCACCCACGATTCCCAGCCTTGTGGCATAGCTGAGCAGGAGGTTGTGTGCGTGCGAGAGGTGCGGTTCTCGCCAAGCAGCAGGAAGGATATACCGCCCCCGATACTGGTACAGGAAGTTGTCCGGACCAACGCCCAGCCAGGGATGCTCCCGGAACATGTTCCACGACGCGTGCCAGAGGTGAACCCGAAAGAAGAGGGTGCCAGAGCCAGGATCCAAGAGGCCCGCAAAGCGGGGGGTGCCCAGCAAGGGGATTACCACAAGCGCAGACACAACAAGCAGGCCCAGTGCGATCCAGCGCCACCGTCCACGGACCAGCACCGCCAGGGTCAGCAGCGAAGCCGGGACTCCAAGGAGAATCGCAGCGCGCGAGAAGGTGAGCAAAAGGGCGACTGCGGATGGCACCGCCAGGAGGCCATAGGCTACGCGCCGGCGGCGTTCTGCGCCGAACCGGGCAACGGCTAGAAGCACAGGGAGTGCTCTCCCCAGATAGAGGGCGGCGTTGTTTGGCGAGCCATAGACAGAGCGAAGGCGGCGGAAACCCTGTTCAGCGGTGATAATGTTAATGTCGAGAGCGTACTGGACCAAGCCAATCAGAGCCACGAGACCAGCTCCGACCACGAAGGCGTCCACGACGCCCCACAGACTCCCCCCCCCGGGCTTGGATGTCCGCAGCATAAGATAGAATAGTGCCGGCTCGACGATGACGACGCGCAGCTCGCGGAACGCAACGCGAGTGTGCTCAGCGAAGACAGTAGAAGCGGCAGCGGTCAGCACCAGGAACAGGACAGCCAGATCGAGAGAAGAAAGCCTTCGAAGAAAACCGGCCAAAGACCGAGGGACGGGCCGCTGAACGTGCCTTACCCCCCAGGATACCAAGCAAAGCAGCAAGGTGATCTCCGCCATCGAGAACGACTTCCCAAGAAGCGGACGGGGATGCAGGTAGAACGGGGCACTGAACGCTACGAGTGCCAGGCCGAGGTCAAGGCGCATAAGGATAACGGCAGCCAACGTCACGCCGCTGACCAGTGTGACAGCAGGCCATGGGGAGGCGTAGAAGAGCGCGACCGCGATCGCCATTGAGATCGGAGATTGGAGAACCGAGGCAGGAAGCTGCCGTGGACAGCGGATGCACGATAATGACAAAGGGATGTTCCTGTCTCTCAGGTTCGTGGCCCTGTGCGCCCATACCACCCCCCATCCGACGGCCCCAATGAGACAGAAGACGAGTGTGCCGGCCAGGGCGTGCAAGAGACCCTCGAGACGAAGCACATCTGGCCCGCGGCTGACACACCAGCCAGCCAGCGGCCACTGACCCGAACCGAGATCGGCCACGACCTCCGCAGTGTGCACGCCGTCGTCGAGGCCGCCAGCCACGGAAATAGCTGTCACGTGGGGATTGTAGTCGGGCGCGCTGAGCACGAGGTAGGCGCCCCGCTCCGTGCGGGGAAGTCGGTTGGCCGGCTCGCCGTCAACGCTGACCCACAGGTAGGCTCGGTAGCTTCCCCTTCGCACGCGGAGAGCAAGTTCACTGCCCGAAAATGGGATGGTGACGCGATCGGCTCCTGCGGCACTGCCTGCCGGGCTGGGATCAGCGCCCTGGTCGGAGAATTCCCAGTCACCTTCCCACTCGGCCTCACCAGTAAGGGGGGTGTAGCACTCGGTGGTGAGCTGGCGCAAGAGGTGCCACCGAATGCCCAGGACTGCACCGATGAGGAGCACGCTCACCGACATACCAATCAAGCAGACACGTGACCACAGACACGCTCGCCGGTTCATCGGTGCCCCGCTCTGCCGCAGCTCGCTAACGCCATCGGGCTGCAGTCACGCCTCCGTTGTCAGTAAGCTGATAGACGTTGCCCTCCGGGACCTGGATGAGATACAGGTTCTCCTGGTACACGACGATGAACTGACCACCTCCTGGTCCCCAGCTAACCATGGGATACTGCGGTCCTATCTCGTCGCCGGGTGGGAAAATGAGTCTTTGATCCGACCCGTCACGGTCCATCGTGTAGATATCATAGGTGCTGGTGTGGCTGGCATAGGGACTGCGGGACCGCCCAAACGCGATATACTGGGCGTCTGGCGCGAAAGTCGGCGTCGACCACATGCCAACCTCGCTGGCGAGCTGAGCAGTGATCGTCCCGTCGGCGGCCAGAGCCCAGATATCGAAGACGGGGCTGTCTTCAGGTGGCTGTCCAGCCGGGTCAGGTCCATGCAGCACCGTGACGATGAACTCCCCCTCAGGCGACCAGTCGAGGCCGGGCGTCCAGGCCCAGGGGGCATACGTACGGTATGGTGGGAAGCGGGCCAGAGGTCTCTCCTGGCCGTCGTCTACGGATACGACACCTACTTCGTCCGCCCGGGCGTAAGCCAGGCTCGCCCCGTCAGGAGACCAGGCGTAGGTAGTACCCCACCATCCGTAGGGTCCGCCACCTCCAGGTTCAAGAACCTCACGCTCGGCCATCAACTCACCAGTGCCGGGATCAAGCCGCGCAATCCATAGATCGTTGTTGGCGTGCCAACCCGGGTTGCCCTCGGCCTTCGTCCCGGTTGTGAAGGCGATGCGACAGGTGGTGCCCGACCTTGTGGCATAGCAGTTGGGCTCCCATTCTGCCCAAAGGACATTGTCCACGCTCAACCGAACCGGCTCAACGTCAACGACAGAGGTGTCGAAGAGCCAGAAGGTGTTGACGAGGCTTTTTTCGGTGTCCGTTGGTGCTCGGGTGAAGAGGAGATGGGAGCCATCAGGAGAAAGGGCGAAGACACGACCATCGAGATCTCCTCCGTCCGTGAGACGGCGCTGATTGGGGCTCCTCGTGCGGATTTCCCAAGCATTGTAATTGGAGATGTAGGCGATCGTGCCGGTGACGGAGATCGGTCTCCGATCCAGCTGGGCTCCGACCAAGATGACCTCGGTGCGGGGCTCGCGTACTGTGACCCGCCGCACCAGCCGCCGATCGACCTCAATCTCATCCTCAAGCACAATCCGGTAGGTCAGTTCTTCCACGCCAGTGACCCCCGGCTCCAAGAGCTGCGTCTCGCCCGCGGGGACTGAAGTGTCGTGGACGGTCCGCCGGTCGAATGGTATCTGGCGATTCTCTGTCTCGATGTGTGTCGAGACGCGGACGACGCGAACGGTCATGCCGTCCCTCAGAAGGGTCGGTTCCACAGGGGTGACGCGGTCTTCAGCGTCGAGGGTGATCTCCGCCTCGTCCAGCAAGTCCTGAACAGTGAGCGCCTCCGTGGTGATCTCACGGCTCGCGCCATCGGCGACCAGGGTGATCGTGCAAGTTTCAGAGCGGGGGCCACAGGCCACCAGGCCGAGGAGCAGTAGAAGGGCAGTCCAGCGACTCATCATGGCGGGCATTATACCATCGGGCAGTCAGTGGAGCAACGGTAAGACCCTGAGTCGTGGTGCCGAGCACTTGACCCACGTCGCTGATGAGGATAGAATGGCTCTCACCAACAGCTAGTCTTCACCAGAATCCAGCAGGCCGGAGCTTCTGGGCAAGGTCCCGCTGCACGATGATTGGGGAGGCATCAGTGTATTCAGAACGTCGCCAACGCCTTGTCGAGGGCATGCGTACGAACCATCTCGATGCAGTGGCGCTCGTACCAGGACCAAATCTCTTCTATCTTACAGGCCACTCATTCCATCTGAGTGAGCGGCCCATCGTTGCGCTCTTCCCTGCCGACGGTAAGCCTGCACTCATTCTTCCTCACCTGGAGGCGGTCAGGGTTGAGGAGCAAGGTGGAATGGCCGTTTTCTCCTACAGCGACGAGACGGGCCACGACGCTGCATTTCGGGAAGCCTGCAACGCGCTGGACCTAAGCGGGTCCACGATAGGCGCTGAGGGTCTGGGCATGCGTTTGATGGAGGCACACCTCCTCGAACGACACGCGGTCGGCTCCCGGCTGGTACCGGCCGGGGACGTGTTGTTCGATCTCCGCGTCTGTAAGGATGAGGAGGAGACAGGTCAAATGCGCTCTGCCGCCGCGCTCACCGAGAAGGCACTCCGCGCGACGATGGACCAGATCGCGGTGGGAATGTCCGAGCGCCGGGTCGCCTCGTTGCTGAGGATTGAGTTGCTAAAGGCAGGTGCCGACACGGTGGCTTTCTCACCGATCGTCGCAGCTGGTCCCAACGCGGCCTTGCCGCACGCCACGCCGAGTGACCGTCCTGTTCAAGCTGGTGAGACCATCATCATCGACTGTGGATCCAGCCTGGGGGGCTACGCGGCGGACATCACCCGTACTTGCGTCATCGAAGCGCTGGACGCTGAATGGTCTCAGGTGTACGAGGCGGTACACGCCGCCAACGCGGCTGGTCGGGCAGCGGTAGCACCTGGAGTGCCCGCGGAGGAGGTCGACCGGGCTGCACGGGACGTGATCACCGACGCCGGATACGGAGACTGTTTCGTTCACCGCACCGGTCATGGGCTGGGCCTGGAGACCCACGAGCCGCCATATATCGTGGCAGGGAACGGACGCCGGCTGAGGGCCGGTATGGTCCTCACCGTCGAGCCAGGCGTCTATATGCCGGGCAAGGGGGGTGTGCGTATCGAGGACGATGTCCTCGTCACCCAAGACGCCTCGGAGACCCTGACCAGGTTCCCGCGTGATCTGACGTCCATATCTCTCTGACGCGCTGGCGGCAGGTATATGGCAACCCAGGCAGCCTCTCACGCCGAAGGAGGCGCCGGATCCTAAGCTCACCTACCGAACAGGGATAGATCAGCTCTGGTGTCGTCGGAGGCTGCCCGGCGTACGTTCTCGATGGCGAGTCTCTTGAGTTGCCAACCGCGAAGGCTATGCTACAATCCGCATCGGGAGGTACGATATGGTCACACCGGAAGAGAGAATGGAAATCCTGAAGATGGTCCAGAGCGGTCAGGTAAGCGCAGAGGAGGGTGCGCAGCTTCTGAGGGCCCTAAAGGAGGAAGACGAGCCTCGTGTCAGCCGCGAGCCCGTCGTTCGGACACAGCAACCGCGGCGGCTCCGCATTCGGGTGTCCGACCTGGAAACGGGCCGCAACAAGGTGAACATCAACTTGCCTTGGAACCTGATCAACGTGGGCATGCACATGGGCGCGCGGTTTGCACCCGACGAGATAGATCTGGAGGAAGTGATGCGGGCACTCCAGGCAGGCACCGAAGGCAAGATCGTCGACGTAGAGGATGCAGAGGACAAGGAAAGGGTAGAGATTTTCGTCGAATAGGGCAGTCACGCTTCGCGGGTGTGTCAGAGCGCTGACCGTATCCTCCCAGAGAGCCCGGGCCTGCGCGAAGGGCCGTCATTGGACTCATCGCTCGCCAGGATCCGACTGCCTGCTGGCGGGCACTCACTCCTTCTGTCGCCGGACGACCATCAGTGTGAGGTCGTCGGAGGGGGGGGTGTCGCCGACAAACGCCATCACGCTGTTAAGAATAGCATCCAGAGTCTCCTGGGCGGCGCTGTTGCCAGCAGAGGCTCGGATGACCTCCAGGAGTCGCTCTTCCCCATAAAACGCTCCGTCCGAAGAAAGGGCCTCTGTGATACCGTCAGTATAAAGAATCATGGAGTCCCCCGCTGCCAGCGCAGTGCCGTGTTCCTGAAACCGGACATCGTCCAAGACTCCCAAGGCCGTCTGTCCTCTCGCAAGCCGTTCCACCTTCTGTGCCCCAGACCGATGAATCAGCGGTGGATGATGCCCTGCACTGGCGTACACCAACTCCCCTGTTTGCAGTGACAGAATCGCATACAACCCGGTCACAAACATGCCGTGCTGGGCATCGGGTAACAAGAGCTCATTGACCCGCTTCAGAGCGCCTGCCGGCGAACGTTGTTCAACAGCCGCCGCGCGCATCAACGTTCGGGTAAGGGCCATGAAGAGCGCGGCTGGCATACCCTTGTCGGCCACGTCCGCGATGACCAGACCCAGCCTCTCTCCAGGCAATTCGAGGACGTCGTAGAAGTCACCAGACACCTGTCGAGCGGCCCGCCACATCACCGCCAGTTCCCAGCCGGACGGATCCGGCAGGCTCTCCGGCATGAAGGTTTCCTGGATCTCACGAGCCAACTGAAGCTCGCGCTCCAGCCGCTCGCGCTCGGTCATCTCTTGCTGGAGAAGGTCGTTCTGAACGGCCATAGCGGCTTGCTGCGCGATACCGCTGATGATCTCCAGCCTTCGCTCATCAAAGCTGTGCCGGCGATCGCCCTCAGCGACGAGCATCGCACCCATCACGCTGCCCTTCACGGATAGAGGGGCAGCCACAAGAGTGGCTATCTTCCGGGGCGTCTCCCCCAGGAGTTGCACCATCAACTCGCCTGGAACGAGCTCGTCAATCTCATCACGCCTATCCAGGACGATGGGTTGATTTGTTTCACGGACGGCGTCGAGCAGCGGGAACTCACCGCGGGCCAGGGGCCGACTCAGCGGAGAACCACCGTAGGTCTTCGTCGGCCGGAAGACACCGTCCTCGTCGCTCCACAGAAAGATAGTACACCACTCAACGCCCACGAGCATGGGGGTAATGCGGACGATGGCCTCGAGAATCGTGTCGAGGTCATTCAAGCTGACCACGGCCTGGGCAACCTGCAGGAGGGCAGCGGACACGTAGGCCTCCTCCTGCCGCGCCTCCAAGAGACGAGCATTCTCGGCAGCCGCAGCTGCCTGATACGCCACCCCGCGCAATATGGTAAGCCGGTCCTCGTGCATTCCGTCAGGCTCGCGGACAAACTCATCGCTCTGTTGATCCACGACCATTGCCCCCAACACCTCCCCGTGGGCGAGCAATGGTAGCAGAAGCGGTGACTCGAACGTCCCGAGAGGGGGAGGCAGCGAATTCCACGTCTCGTCCGCCGCCACATCGACGAACACCGCATCCTTTACAGCGCGGACCTGATCAAGCGTGGGGACCTCGCTCGCCTTGATTCGAATGCGGTCGAAGGTGTGCCGCTGCTCGTGGTCGAGTCCGCAGGCGGCCACAGGCAGAAATTCCTCGCTGGTCTCGTCCCAGAGGAGCAGCGCACAGCGCTTCACGCCGACGAGCATAGGCATGAGCCGCACGACGGTCTCGAGCACCTCGTCCAAGGTCACCAACGATTGCGTCGCCTCCGCGACCTGCAGAAGCACCGTCGAGATGTAAGCCTGCTCCTGGGCCGTCTGGTAAAGACGAGTGTTCTCGATTGCGACGGAGGCGTAGCTGGCAAACGCCGCCGTCATCGTCCGCGATTCCGGACCGTACCGACCGGGCGTCCTGTGAGCCAAGACCAGCAGCCCAAGCCACCGATCGCCGGCGCGCAGCGGAGCCGCGATGGCAGAGTAATCAGGTGGAAAACCCAGGGCGTGCCCGAGGGGTTCAATCGGCGCGGTCGGTTTACGGACGATAGGCTGGTCGGCAAGGAGAGCTCGCCGCAGCCAGGCGTCGGCGTCGAGCAGCGACTCATTCACACACATCCGCTCTGTGGTGCCGTGGACCGCGGACAGACAGAGGATGCCATCCTGCAGCAGCCAGATAGCCGACGCGTCGCACGGCAGAAGCTCCTCTAACCTCGTCAGAATCGCGTCCAGCACCTCATCGAGCTCGATGCCCGACGAGAGAAGTCCCGCCACGTCCCGCATACTGTCTGCGACCTGTCGGCGCCATCGCTCTGATTGGTACAAGTTCGCGTTGCGGATGGCGATGGCCACGCTATCGGCCAGCGTCTCGAACACGAACCGGTCATCGTCCGAAAAAGCATCTTGCTGGTCGCTCTGCACGTCAAGCACACCCAGGACCTCTCCGCCAAAGGCGAGCGGCACCGCCAACTGAGCGCGGGCGTCGACGGACGATGCGATGGAGGGACGATGGCGGGAGTCGGCGCGCAGGTCATTGGAAAGCACCGTCTCGCCGTGGCACGCCACCCAGGCTACGATTCCTTCTGTGTCCGCCAGGCTGCACTCCGGGTATCCGTCCTCGAACACCGCCGGGGCGTTCGGAGGCCACCCTGTGCGGTAGACGACCTTCTGCCGCACGGGATCTATGGTATAGAGATGAACAAAGGGATAGCCAAATTGCTCGTGGATGAGCACCGCCACCTTGCCGAGCAGATCGTCAAGATCCAGGACGGAGGCAACCGCGCGGCCGACCTCCGACACAGCCGAGAGCTGATCGGCACGGCGGTGCAAATCGCTGTAGAGACGAGCATTCTCCACTGCAATAGCAATCTGATCCGCCAGGGCACCCAGTGTCAGCAGATCCGTTTCGTCAAAGCGCTCCCGTTGATTGCTCTGCACGTCGAGGACGCCCAGCACCCGCTCCTCGATCTTCAGCGGCAGGGCAGCCTCGGACTTCGTCTCGGGCAGGACATCCACGTGACGATAGTGAGGCTCACGGCTGACATCTCCGGCCACAATCTCCTGCCCCACTTCCGCCACGTGGCCCACGATTCCCTGACCGAGCCGGACAGAGGGCGTCGGGGGTCGGCGCTCTTCCCCTGCCACCCCAGAGCGGAGGGACGCAGCACTCGCCCGACACAACAGCGTGTCCTGATCGGGCTCCAAGGTGAAAAGGGCCACGTAATAGTACTTGAAGGCACGAAGAACGAGGCTGGTGACCCGCCGAGCGAGGTCGTCCAGATCGAGGATGGCTGCCACCTCAGCACTGACACTACGCACCAACGAGAGTTGATCAAGTCGCCAGCGTTCGAGGGCCACCTGACGACTTGCCTGGAGAGCAGTGGCAGCCTGCGTCGCGAGCCCCTGGAGCAGCATCAGCTCTTCGTCGTCAAAGGCTGGCCCTTCTGGACGCTTCGCTTCGAGGACGCCCAAGATGCCCTCAGGGGTTCGAAGAGGCAGCGCGATGGTCCCATCCTCGATGACTGAGCTCGCGCTCTCCAGCGCACGGCGCATCATCAGAGAAGGTGACTCGGAAGCTGAGGCCAGATCTCCTGCCTCCGGCAGCCCGCGGACCTCCTCGCTGAGCCACAGCGTGGCTCTTGCCCCGACCAGGTCTGCTGCGGCCTGCAGGATCAGCGCCTGCTGCCTGGCGATCCTCGGCTGGTTCATCAGCTCCCGGCCCAGCTCGATAAGGTGACGCCACTCCGAACGCATGGAGGAGTTGCTTACTGGATTCATTTCAGGGTATCCAGACGACTGTGCCCCTAACGCACGAGTGCCATTGAACAGGGTCGGTCGGCGACCGTCGGTTTGGCGTGGGGGCTCAACAGGTGGCACGCCTGTGCTTGACCATGGTCAATACGTTGCCAGCCTCTGATTCGAAGTCGAACTCCACCTCATCCATAATCCGCCGGATGAGATAGAGCCCCAACCCTCCTCCCGTTCGCTCCTCAAGATCGCAACTCAGGTCCGGTTCGGGCACGGTATCGGGGGCGAAGGCCTCACCGGTATCGCGGAGGGTGATGACGAAATCCTCATCCTTGATGTGATAGCTACACTCGATAATGCCCTCGCCCTCGCCCCCATAGGCGTGATCGATAATGTTGCTACACGCTTCGTCCACCGCCAGTCTGACCTGATAGGCCGTGCACTCGTCGAAGCTCGCCTGCTCGGCTGCTGAAGCGACGAAGCGATCGATCTCTGCGAGGCTCTCGTAGCAAGCAGGGAAAACTCTCGTCCTTGTCGTGTTCATGAGAAAGCAACGTCACAGACTTGAAGAGGATTGATCTCCGCTTCACGTCTGGGCTTGGGGATGCTTGCCCACTAGAAGCTTCCGACTGCGTCCACTACCTCATCGTGGAAGTCGAACAGAGCCAGGAATCCGGCCAGGTCCAAGGCCTCGTAGATAGGCTCGGGCACGTCAGCCAAGACCAATTGCCCGCGGTTCAGACGCTGACAGGTCTTCTGAGTGTCGATGAGGACCCGTAATCCTGCACTGGAGATGAAATCGACGTCGCCCATATCGAGCACGAGGTTGTATTGCCCTTGCTCCGTGAGATCGTTGAGGACCCCTCCCAGTTGCGGTGCGGTAGCGCTGTCGATGCGCCCGGAGACCTCGATCAGAGTACAGCGCTTAAAATCCCGCGTGGCGATTTCCATCCCTACCTCCTTGATAGCATGCGACTGTAAGATTGAGGAACGGAGATTATATCACGAAGTAAGACGCCAATCAAGGCAAACCCCCAGGGCCAGACAGGCGAACCAAGCTGCATTGCTGTTCCTGGCCGCCGCACGCTTGACTTCTCACTGCGACCAACTATAATGCCTCTACGATGTCCTTACGGAGGAATAGGAAGGGTCGACGCTTGCTTGTGTCCTTGCGACACACAGTCTCCCTCAAGAGACTACCCCAAGTGCAGCCAGTCTTCTTGTTGCAGATCATGGTCGCATTCTCACAAGCTTTGAACGGCAGCGCTGCCCACGCCGAAGCGTTGGGCCGGGGGCTAATGCTCGATGGTCGGCGGCGGCTGAACGGACTGCGCAGGGCAGCACCCCATCTGAGCCTGTCCCTAGAACAAATCCTCTTGATGGCCCGCACCAACAAAGCGAACGCTGACGATCTCTCGACCGAAGAAAGCGCAGCGCAGGCGTTGTTTGAAGTGTGTCTGGGTCTCGTGCTCCAGTGGCTGTCGAGAAGAGATCGTCAGCCTCGTCTGTCTGTGTCGGCTCCGGCACTGAATCAGTTTCCCCCCGTTGGTCTTTCTTCGTGTACCTCCTTGCCTCTGATCCGTCCCCTCAGAGCGCGATCCTGTCCAACCTTACAGCCTTAGGAAGCGTCCGAGATACCCGGCGCGTTCGCAACGGGACCCACACAGGCTGTTCAGCCTCCACAGCGAACTCGCCCTTGAGCGCAACCTAAGCCAAGCTGAACGTACTCGACCGTGCGAGGTCGTGTCCGCCGCGAACGCACGGGATGTTGGATATCGACACTTGGGCTCTCTGGGACGACAACCCCACATCTGGATGGAACCCATCGACTTGATGGGGCCAATGTTAGGATGAAAGCCCTCTGTCGAACGGACGAACACAGGAGGACATTGTGAAGATTCGATTGATAGAGCCTAAAGCCCCCGGGCTCAACGTCTTTGACCGCGCGCTCTTGCCGCGCCTCGGGCTGCCGTTGATAGGGCGTGTACTGGCTGACCAGGGGCACGACGTGCGCATCTACGTGGAGACACTGGCCCCCGTCGACTGGGACGACATCGGGGAGGCCGATTTGGTCGGTTTCTCGACTACCACAGCGACGACCCCGGTTGCCTACAGAATGGCGGGGCGGGTACGCGACATGGGGATTCCGACGGTCATCGGAGGGCCCCATGCCACGTTCCTTCCCGGCGAGGGGCTGAAACACTGTGACTTCGTGGTGCGTCGAGAGGGGCAGGAGACGATGCCGCAGTTGGTCGCTGCGCTCGAGGGAGGTCACAACCTGGCTGGCATCCCGGGGCTCTCGTTTCACGACCGGATGGGGCAGCCAGTGCACAATCCCGATCGTGCGCCCTGTCCACCCGAAGAATTCGCAACACTCCCAGCTCCGGCGCTGGATCTCATCGTCGGGCAAGAGCGGATGACAAACATCCCGATTATGACTCAATGGGGCTGTCCTTTCGACTGCGATTTCTGCTCGGTGATCCATATGTTCGGGCGGCGGGTACGCGCACGCGCCATTGAGAATGTGTTGGACGAACTGGAGAGCTATCGCGGCCGCGGCGACGTCTTCTTCTACGATGACAACTTCGTTGTCGACAAGCGGCGCACCAAGGCTTTGCTACGAGGGATGATTGAGCGGGGCATCACGCCGCAATGGTCGGCGCAGATGCGTGCCGAGGCAGTATACGCAGACCGACGCAGCCGTGAGCTGGACCACGAATTGCTGAGTCTCATGCGCAATTCGGGCTGCAGGCAGGTCTACTGCGGCTTCGAATCCGTGAGCCAAGCAACTCTGGAAGCCTACAACAAACATCAAGACATCAGGGATGTCCGCGACAGCGTGCAAGCTTTTCACGAGTACGACATTCGGGTACACGGTATGTTCGTCCTCGGCGCCGACACGGACGAGAAAAGTATCTTCGATAGAACGGTCGACTTTGCACTCGAGAATGAGATCGACACCGTCCAGTTCCTGATGCTCACGCCCTGCCCGGGGACACCCTTCTATGAGCGAATGCTCGAGCAGAATCGCCTCCTGACGGACGACCTGAGCTTGTACGATGGGCATCACTGCGTTGTCGAACCCAAGCAGATGACCGCATATGAGCTCCAGATGGGCGTCTGTCGCGCTATGGCCCGGTTCTACTCTGGGAAGCACGTGCTGACTCTTTTCATGTCCAACGTGACGCGCAATCTGCCCTTCCTGATGGGCCTCCTGTGGCGCGAAAGGAAGCTGCGCATGCAACTTCCGCGAGTGGCGTTCCTCTCCCTGCTGCCATCGCGCTGGCCCGACCTTATGGGTGTGCTGCGGGATGCCTTGTCCCACGAATCGTGGAAGCGACTGCAGGACATCCTGGCAGTGCCAATGTTGCGTCTCTACGGCCACAAGCACATCAGAGATTGGCTCAGCCAGTCGACTTCGCAGGCGTACATCAGGCGGCTCCGCCAGCTCGTGGAACCCGAGCAGCGGGCGGCAGGCGCATCATAGCTTACGTGGCGGGCACCGGATCATCGGACGCAGTAGAGCGAACAGCTGATGCTTCGCTGCAGTTCCATCACGCTGCCACTGAGTGGCCACCCGGGCTCAGTGAGAAACCGACAGGGATAGAGGCCACGCGTACCGGTTGTGCCGGGGGATACCGGAGGTCGTCGCACTCGGCGGGTGAGCCTTCTGCGACCTGCTCACCCGACAGTTCTGCAGCAAAGCCGTGAAGAGCGGGGCATAGACGCGATCGTCGGACCGGCGCGCAAGAGTGGGATAGGCGTGAGACAAGAGCCTACCCACTCTTGGCGTCTCTGAGCACCACGGTCGGCCGGGCGGGGCGCATAGCCTCGGTTACAGGTTATTATGTCATTCATATCCGGCGTTAATGGCTTTCCTATGCCGACCGACCATAATCTGGGCTAGGTACGCATGAGCCGTATGCGAAACAGAGACAGTTTTCGTCTCAGATTTGAGGTGCCTATATGCTACATTCGCTAATTCAGAATACGGACGACGACGGATTGTTCAGCGGCGATCTGCCGCACGAACTACCGGTTCTGCCATTGCGTAACTTGGTGGCTTTCCCCCACACGTTGATACCACTGGCAATCGGCATTCCGCGTTCGGTGCAACTGCTGGAGGATGCGCTCGACGGCGAGCGCCTAGTGATGCTGACTGCGATGACCGACCCCTCCGTCGAGGAGCCCGGACCAGACGGAGTGTATCAGGTGGGGACCCTGGCTCGGATCGAGCGGGTGGTTCGCCTGGAGGATGACGAGCACGCCAAGTTTCAGATCATTGCACGGGGTTTGCGCCGCGTGGAAGTTACTGAGTGGCTGGCCGAGGAGCCATACCTGAAGGCCCACCTTGAGCCGTTGCCTGAGCACGTCGATAACCAGACGGAGGTCGAGGCGCTGCGGCGTGAGCTGCTCGCCCTGGCCCGCCGCATGGTCTCCTATTTCCCTCAAGTGCCGGAAGAGGCGATCGAAATGCTGAATCAGGTCGCCGAGCCGGATGTGCTGCTTTACGCACTTGCATCGAATCTCCAGCTAGACGTCGAGCAAGCACAAGAGGTACTGTCCGGGGCAGGTCTGACCAATCAGATGCGCTCATTGCTTAGCATCATGCAGCACGAACTCGAGGTTCTGGAGGTCAGCGAGGAGATTCGGGAAGAGGCCCAGACAGAGATGGAGAAGACGCAACGCGAGTACTACCTGCGTCAGCAGCTCAAAGCTATCCAGAAGGAGCTGGGTGAGGACGGAGAGGGATCGGAGGCAGAGGTATACCGCAAGCGGCTCGAACAGGCTGATCTGCCGGAAGAGGCGCGCAAGGAAGCCGAGCGAGAACTGGACCGCCTGGCACAGCTCCATCCGCAGTCAGCGGAGGTGGGTGTCATCAAGACGTATCTCGATTGGCTGTTGGAGCTTCCCTGGAACGAACTCTCGGAGGACAGGCTGGATCTGGGCCACGCAGAGAGGGTGCTGGAGGAGGATCATTACGGCCTTGAAGAGGTGAAGGAGCGCATCCTTGAGTTCCTGGCCGTCCGGAAGCTTCATCAGGAACGCGACGTGGAGAGACCTGAGGAGTATGCTTCGACGATCCTGTGCTTCGTCGGCCCGCCAGGTGTGGGGAAGACCAGCCTGGGCCGCTCCATTGCGCGCTCTCTGGGACGCAAGTTCACACGCATGAGCCTCGGAGGTCTGCGCGACGAGGCTGAGATTCGGGGGCACCGGCGCACCTACATCGGTGCGATGCCTGGGCGGATTATCCAGGCGCTCAAGCGCGTCGGCACGCGCAACCCGGTGTTTATGCTGGATGAGATCGACAAGGTGAGCTCAAGCTGGCGCGGCGATCCTGCCAGCGCGCTGCTTGAGGTTCTGGATCCACAGCAGAACCACGCGTTTCGCGACCATTACCTGGACCTGGATTTCGATCTAAGCGACGTGTTCTTCATCACCACGGCGAACACATTGAGTACAATACCACCGGCATTGCAGGACCGCATGGAGGTCATTGAAATCGATGGGTACACCGAGTACGACAAGGTCCAAATCGCCGAGGGCTATCTGATACCGCGTCAGATCAAGGTCAATGGGCTGGAGCCTGATGAGGTAGAATTCACGGAGGGTGGTCTGCGGACGATCATCCGCGATTACACACGTGAAGCAGGAGTGCGCAACCTTGAACGCGAGATCGGTCGAGCATTGCGCAAGGTGGCTATGCACGTCGCCAAGTGCTCGGTTGATGATACTGGCTGCGCCGAGGTCGTCGACGAGGACAAGGTGCGCGAGTTCCTGGGTAAGCCGCGCTATCGCGACGAGGCCCAGCTGCGCACGGAGCTTCCGGGGGTGGCTACCGGCCTGGCGTGGACGCCGACAGGAGGAAAGGTGCTCTTCGTTGAGGCACGCGTGATGGAAGGGAAGGACAAACTGCTCCTAACGGGGCAACTGGGCGACGTGATGAAGGAGTCAGCTCGGATCGGCCTCAGCTTCGTGCAGGGCGAGCTAGAGCGTCTGGGGCTGCCCAAGGATGCGTTACAGGACAAGACCGTCCACTTGCACGTGCCTGCCGGGGCGATCCCGAAGGATGGCCCATCCGCAGGCGTGACGCTGGTAACCGCGTTGATCTCGGTGCTGACCGGCCGTCCTGCCCGCGAGGAGATTGGGATGACCGGAGAGGTGACGCTGCAGGGGCGAGTGTTGCCCATTGGCGGCGTCAAGCAGAAGGTCCTGGCCGCGCATCGGCGCGGGCTGAAGACCGTGATCCTGCCCAGAGCCAACGATGTCGACCTGGACGAAGTGCCGCAGGAGATCCGAGAGGAGCTACGTTTCGAGTTGGTCGAGCACGTGGACGAAGTGCTCGAGCTCGCATTCGACGCCAGCCTGGAGATCGAATCCGCCCCGATCGGCGGTAACGGTCGGGAGAAAGAAGCGGCTGGAGCGCTGAGATAGGCTCCTCATCTACAGCCCGTAACCGAGGCCCCAGGGACCGCCCTGGGGCCTGTTGCTTCTTACTCTTGCTGGCGGCACGACCACCGTGAGCCGGTTCATCGACTCGTCGACGCTGACCCTGTGAATCGACCTGTTCTGCCGCGAGTTCCAAACACGGGACGAGTAAGCCCTGTCTCTTGAGTCCGGATCCCACACAACTATGCATCGTGGCTGTACAGCGTCCAATCGCGCCGCAGGTGGACGGACCATTACGAGGCAACAACAATGCCGTCCGGATCCTCGCCTGCGCAGGGCCCCTGCCCCGGCAAACAGGGACTTCAATCCTGGCCGCCGGTCGTCGGGTACTCCTTGGGTGATCGATTGGCAACAGGGATTTGCGTATCAGATGCGCGCTCTTTGACCAGCTCTCGGCAGTGTGCTAATATCTGGCACCTCAAAGAGTATCAGGGACGGAGGCCAACGTTGAGCAAGCTGACCTTGATGACCATCTTTGCCCATCCCGACGATGAGGCCTTCGGCACCGGAGGCACACTGAGCAAGTATGCCGCCGAGGGCTGCGACGTCTACCTGGTCACCGCCACGCGGGGTGAGGCAGGTCAAATCGTGGAACCGGAGCTGGCAACCGACGCCGACTTACCATTCGTACGCGAGCAAGAGCTGCGCTGCGCCTGCGATGTCTACGGCATCCATCCGCCCCGCTTTCTAGGCTACGCCGATGGGCTGCTTCCTCTCATCCATCAGGGACAAGCAGTGGGCAAAGTGGTGCGCCTCATCCGGGAGATCAGGCCGCAGGTAGTCGTCACGTTTGGACCCGAGGGCATCTACGGGCACTATGACCACATCGCGGTGCACCGGTGGACCACCATCGCTGCGGGCATGGCCGCCGACTCCGACTGCTTCCCCCATCACTTCAGCGACTCGTGTAAACCGCATCAAGTGAGCAAACTCTACTTCCGCGTAATGCCGCAGGAACAGATCGAGGCCAGAAGAGAGAGGGGCGAACCAACGGCGATGATGATGGACGGCGTCCCATTCTCGTTCGCGGGTCCAGCTTTGGCAGAGGTCACGACAGTCATCGACGTGAGCGACTACGCGGAGCAGAAACTGCGCGGAATACGGTGTCACGCGACGCAGGTGGGGCGGCAGAAGCACCTTGGCGACACGCTGGAGAGAGTTCTGGATGACCCAGGGTTCACGAACGAGTACTTTCTGTTGACCCGCTCAACGGTCGCCCGGCCCCAGGACGTGGAGACGGACCTGTTTGCCGGGCTGCGATAGTCACGGATGGCTGATCTACCTGAAGTCCGCTGCTGAACAGCGTGCTCCCCCGTCCAGGGGTCGGAGGGCGAAGCATGCACCGCGACGGGTGTGGTTGAGCGAAAGAGCCAGAAGGAGCGCGGGAAACAGCGATTACACGGCTTTGCTCAAGAGGGAGTTTACCAGGTTCTGCTTGGAGAAGTGTCCTCGACTGATCCGTGTTGCGAGACCTTCGGGGCCCAACAGATTCCGCGTCACCTCGTCCACGGAGAGCCCTTCCTCTCGAAGCGCGTGCGCCTGTACAAGGAGGTTCTCCCAGTAGGCGATCTTGCGCACAATGGCCGTGGAGCCGTCCTCCACGAAACCTGCGTGGGAACAGATCAGCAGGCGGGGCTGGAGTGCCAGGACACGCCGAAGCGAGGCCAAGATCCGATGCGCGTCCTCGTCTGCTCGAAGATAGCGCGCCCGCTCGTGGATGAATAAGTCGCCGCTGAAGAGCCATCTCTCATCCGGTTCGAAGAAACAGACGTGATCGGTGGAGTGACCTGGAGTGGGTATCACAAGGAAACGATGCTGCGCCGTCGATACGACCTTGCCCAGAGGCTGCACCGTGACGTCGGCCGGCTGGCCCCAGACGAGACGACGGTAAAATGGGAGGTGGGGGACGTGCTTGAGAGCGAGGAGCGCTTTCGCCGGTGCGGCGACTGGAAGTCCCAAGCAAGCTCCAAGAGAGGCATCGCCGCCGGAGTGGTCCTCGTGGTGATGGGTGTTGATCACCTGACGGACGTCTCGCTCACGGCACCAGGCGACCATCTGGCAAGCCGTAGCGGGGGGACCGCTATCGATGAGCAGGCCGTCTACGAGATAGGCCTCGACTGTCCGAAGAGGGTGACCGAGGACCGTTCGGGCCAAGTGTATACGGGTGATGGCGCCGTGCGACGTTGCCCGAAGCATCGAACGCTCAGTCAGACCAGAGGCGAAGCTGGCGTGGGGGACGATGCCCGTCGAGGAGGACGAAGGGGGCCGCGCGCTTGCTGGCGATTCCCAGCTTGCCGAGGTCGCTCAAGTCGCGCAGTCTGCCACGACGGCGCGCTTCGGCGATCCGGTCCGCGCTCTTCGGCCCGATCCCGGGCACCCGCAGGAGCTCCTGGCGGGTAGCCGTATTGATCTCCACCGGGGTCTCTGTCAGACTGCGGCGCGCCCAGGCCAGCTTGGGATCGGTCTCCAGAGGCAGGTTCCCATCTTCGCTGAACGGAAGCTCTTCGGCAGCGAATCCGTAGTCACGGAGAAGAAATGAGGCCTGGTAGAGCCGGTGCTCCCGCTCCGCCGGCGTGGGGGGGTGGTCCTCCAGCGGGGTATCTGGAACCGGCGTAAACGCCATAAAGTAGGTTCGCGCGAGACCGGCCTCCCGATGCAGGAACTCGGTCGTCGTCAGGAGTTCGATGTCGCTCTCATCGCCGGCGCCCACGACGAACTGGGTGGTCGAGCTGGGCCAGGGCCCAGGTCCCTGGAGTCGAACGTCGTCAATCCAGCGCAGCCGCTGCAACAGCTCCGCATGGAATGTCTTGTGCGGAGCGACGGAGCTGAGACGGTTGGTGTTGGGGGCCTCCAGGTTGACAGAGACGCGATCAGCGAGGCGCATCGCCGCCTCGACCTGTTCGCGTTCGGCCCCCGGCATGATCTTAAGGTGAATGTATCCACGGAACTGATGGCGGCGGAGAATCTCGGCAGTTGCGATGAGTCGATCCTGGGTGTTCGGCCCGCCACCGGCCAGGGCAGAGCTCAGGAACAACCCCTGGGCAAGGCCACTCCGATGGATCTGCACGAACAGTCGGGCCAGCTCATCAGGGGAGAAGGTCGTCCGACGGAAGTCCCTCCCCTGGCGGAAGGCGCAGTAGTGACAGTCGCGCTCGCAGGCAGAGGTAAGAAGCGTCTTAAGGAGCGCGATGGGCTTGCCGCCGGGCCGCACGGCATCGTGAATGCAGCGGGTGATGTCATCAACGCGCGACTGGGCCGCGGACGGGCGAGCCCGAGCCACCTCCTCCGCTGGCTCGAAGCAGGTAGCGGGCCCCAGCAGCCTGAGTTTATCAACAGCGTCCATCGCGCCCTCCACAACCCATTATACGAACAAACGTTCGCAATGTCAAGTAACAGCTAGAGCATCTGCAGGGAAGATCGACCGCGCCAGGGCAACGGTTTATGGGGCCATCTGGGATGCACTGGGTTGGGAGGAAGGCAGCGCGGGACAGGGGGCAACGATCAGCTGTCCCGCGTCACCTGAGGTCTGTCGTTTTCCACAGCCCTGAAACGGCGGATGAAGTCCACCATCCCGTCCACGTACGGGAATAAGGCGCTTTGGACATCTTGCCGTGGTCGATGCGCACTCGCCAACGGAGACCCACCACCGACCACTCGGGCGAGAGCTGAGCACCCGTTGCCCCACTCCCCCGTCATCCGCGCGGTCGTGACCCTCCTTGAGCGTCGATGGATCAGCCGGCTACACGGCACCAAAAAGGAGCCAGCAAGAGGCTGGCTCCCCATGTCCCCAGTTGACCGGACTGACTTCTACACGACAGCGTCCTTCGCCACCTGGACAATCTCGGCAAATGCATCCCGGTCTCGCACGGCGAGATCGGCCAGGATCTTCCGATCCAAGGTGACGTTGGCTTCCTTCAGGCCGTGGATGAAACGGCTGTAGGGCATCCCGTTCTGCCGCGCCGCGGCGTTGATGCGCGTAATCCACAGCCGCCGTAGATCACGCCGGCGTTGACGCCGATCCCGATACGCGTACCACTGGGACTTCATCCAAGCCTCGTTGGCTCGGCGGAAGAGCTGATGCCGCGTCCCCCAATACCCCTTGGTGTCTCGAAGAACCTTCTTGTGGCGACGACGCCTAGTTGTTCCACCTTTGACTCGCACTGCTACGTTACTCCTTTAAGACCGGACTAAGACCAGACCTTCAGCACAAAGCGGCTCCACCGGCAGCTCGTCTGCACAGCGATCCACGACGAACCGTCGGGTGATGGAGCGCTATTCATCCTTTGGAGTCAAGACCATGAGCATCGAATACCGGTCCATGCTCGGCCGCTGCTCAACTTCCGCAATGTCCGACAGCTCCTCAGCGATGTTCCGCAGTCGCTCCCGCCCGATCTCGGGATACGTGATCTCACGCCCCCTGAAACGGAGGCGCACCTTGACCTTTTTCCCCTCCCGGAGCCATCCTCTGGCCCGACGCACCTTGAAATCGAGATGGTGATCGGCCGTCTTGGGCCGCAGCTGGATCTCCTTGACCTCGACGTGCTTCTGGGACTTACGAGCCTGCTGAGCTTTCTTCTCCTGCTCGTACTTGAACTTGCCGTAGTCCATCACCTTGACTACGGGAGGATTGGCCTGGGGTGCGACCTCGACGAGATCCATGTTGGCGGAGATGGCTGCATCGACGGCTTCCTCCAGTGGCACTACGCCCCTGTTTTCACCCTCGGCATCGACTAGCCGAACGGGCGAGACACGGATCTGCCGATTGACACGGTATGACTTCTCGCTAATGGGGTCTTACCTCCTCAAGATGCATCTGGGTTCACCAGCGAATCGATTGCAGATCATAATAGCATAGTTGAGCCCACATGTCAAATTCCCGCGACTACGTTCTCCGCGGCGAGGCCCGGACGCAGATGGGAAGCCGTGGGTAAGCGCGGGTTCGAAGCGAGACCTTCGCCACAGGCGCAAGGCAGCCCTCACCATCCCTATGCTCTCTACTACAGCTGCCGCCGGGCTCTGACGGCGTCGCGGGCCAGAGTGATGAACTCGTCCACGCTCATGGCGCCGAGGACCTCCTCGTTTCGAAGCCGAAGATTGACTTGCCCGGCTTCCATCTCGCGGTCCCCGACGATGAGCATGTAAGGCACCTTCTGCATCTGCGCATTGCGGATCTTGGCTCCCATGCGATCGCTGGAGTCGTCGACCTCCACCCTGAATCCCGCCACACGCAGGCGCTCGGCCACCGATTCGACGTACGCAACGTGACGGTCGACGATGGGGATCAGAACTGCCTGGACCGGGCTCAGCCATACGGGGAAGGCGCCGGCGTAGTGCTCGACCAGGATGCCGAAGAAACGCTCGATGCTGCCCAACAGGGCTCGGTGGACCATATAGGGGCGGTGATAGTTCCCGTCCTCCCCGACATAGGTCAAGTCGAACCGGTCAGGGACGTTGAAGTCGAACTGAATGGTCGTCAACTGCCACGTCCGGCCCAGGGCGTCCTTGATGTGGATGTCGATCTTGGGCCCATAGAAGACGGCTTCGCCTTCGATGCGGTCATAGGATAGCTCGCGTGCCTCGATGGCCCTGACCAGCGATTCCTCCGCCTCGTCCCACATAGCTGCCTCGCCAGCGTACTCATCCGGCTTCCCGGGATCGCGCACGCTCAACTGCACCTTGAATTCCTCAAACCCAAAGCTGCGCAACAAGCTGAGGCTGAAATCAAGCACGCGCAGGATCTCACCCTGAATCTGGTCCGGGGTGCAGAAGATGTGAGCGTCGTCCTGGGTAAAGCCACGCACACGGAGCAAGCCATGGAGCACCCCGCTCCGTTCATAACGGTAGACAGTCCCCAACTCCGCCCAGCGGAGGGGCAGATCACGGTAAGAACGGATGTCGGACTTGTAGATCAAGATGTGGAACGGGCAGTTCATGGGTTTAAGGTAGTAGTCCACGCCGTCAACATCCATAGGCGCGTACATGCTCTCCTCGTAGAAGTCCAGATGTCCGGACTGCTGCCACAGCTCCCCTTTCCCAATGTGGGGGGTATACACGATCTCGTAGCCGCCCTCTCGATGGCGAGCCCGCCAGAAGTCCTCGATGATCTGCCGTACGCGGCCGCCCTTGGGGTGCCAATACGCCAGTCCGGATCCGCCTTCTTCATGGAAGCTAAGAAGGTCCAACGCCTTGATCAGACGTCGGTGGTCACGCTGTTCAACCTCCTCCTGCCAAGCCAGGAACTCTTCAAGCTGCTCTTCAGTCTGCCAGACCGTGCCGTAGATCCGCTGGAGCATCGGACGACTTTCGTCGCCGCGCCAGTATGCTCCGGCAACGTTGAGCAACTTCAGCGCGTCGGGGTTGATTTCGCCGGTGTTTTCGACGTGCGGCCCCCGGCAGAGATCTGCGAAGGGCCCGTGGCGGTAAACGGAAAGCTCCACTTCACCCTCGACGGACTCGCCGTGCTCGTCCAGCTCACCGGCCACGATATCGTCGATGAGCTCCTGTTTGTAGGGCTGGTCCTCGAAGATCTGCCGCGCTTCCTTTTCGTCGACCTCCTCACGGACGAACTCAACCTGCGAGTCGATGATCTCGCGCATTCGTTTCTCGATCTCCTCCAGATCCTCCGGCGTCAGGGGACGGGGTAGATCGAAGTCGTAGTAGAACCCCGTGTCGATGGCGGGTCCGATAGCGACCTTTCCGTCCGGGAACTTCTCCAGCACGGCTTGTGCCATTACGTGGGCGGTCGAATGCCGGATACGGTGCAGACGACCGTTGTCCTCAACTTTGTGTTCGTCAGACATCTTCTTCCTCCCTAATAGATGACCGACTAGACAGCAGATTCTCGGGTGCCGGGTGGTCGGTCTCGACCGCGCTAGTCGGGATCACTTCTTCGATCCAACATGCAAAAACCCCACGCCCTTGGGGCGCGGGGATCTCCCACGTGGTTCCACCCAAGTTTGCGGCTCCTCCTGCCGCACACTCTTGAGGCGATAACGGGCCTGCCCGTGGTCCCATACTCTCGCGCCGTCCACATCGCGCCATCACGCGATTTGAGAGACCCACTCCCGGGGGGTTTTCTTAGCCTTCCGGGCAAAGGGGCTTCCAGCCAACGACCCCTTCTCTCTATGACCCTGCTGGCCAATACTCGTCCCGCTCGACGTTTTGTCAGCTCTGGATTCTTAGAGTATTATAGCCTATTCTCGGCCGCTGTCAATGGCGGAAGAAGCGCACGTCGGGATCCTCGGAGTCACAGATTTGCTCACCACCCTGGGCCGTGATACAATCTCCCGCGACGACAGAGCCGTGAAACTGCATTCGACTCCCAACGACGGCAGTCGGACGCCATTCGCGCCCAAGGTGTCAATTGACGGAGTGATCTATGCAAGATGATCAGACTTACCCCCTCGCCGCAGCCGTCCGCGCTGCTTACCTTACCGGCGAGGACGACGAGACTATGGAACCGCTCGTGCTCGTCAACGAAGGCGGAGAGGCCATCGGCCGCGTTGGGGACGGTGATTACGTCATCTTCTACGACATCCGAGGTGAGCGCGAGATTGAGTTGACCCAGGCCTTCGTCGACGAGGAGTTTCCGCATTTCGAGCGTGAGCCCATCACGACCCACTGGACGACGATGATCGAATATCACCCTGATCTCCACGCCCGCGTGGCCTTCCCCCCCGAGGGTGTGATTCAGGATACACTGAGCGCAACGGTCAGCAAAGCGGGCAGGCGCCAACTCAAGATCGTGGAATCGGAGAAAGAAGTTCACGTGACCAAATTCTTGAACGGCGGGCGTGAGAAACCGTTCCCCGGCGAGGAATGGCACATCATCGAATCGTCGGACTTCGAAGGCTACCTTCCTCCGCCTTCGATGCGGGCGGAAGATGTCGCCAATGCCGCCATTCAGGCACTGCGGGATGAGTCAGTCGATTTGCTGGTGGTCAACTGGGCCAACGTCGACGTGATCGGGCACAGTGAGGATCGCGCGGCGATCAAGTGCGCCATCTCGACGGTGGATGCGCAGCTGGGGAGCGTGCTGGACGCGGCACAGGAGGCGGGGGTCGCGGCGATAGTTACCGCCGACCACGGCACGGTAGAGAAGTGGTATTACCCGGATGGGGCCATCGACACCGGACACACGGACAGCGACGTGCCATTCGTCCTCATCCCGGCACACGCTGACAGGCCGCGGGGAGAGGACAGGGATCTGGTCATCCGGGATGGGGGCACGTTGATCGACGTCGCCCCAACAGTACTGGATCTGATGGGCATAGAAAAACCAGCGGCAATGAGCGGCACGTCGTTGATCGGTGGGCCCGCGGGGCGCGACCCTCAGCGCGTGGCTCTGCTTATCCTGGACGGTTGGGGTGCGCGCGACGAGGAGTTTGGCAATCTGATTATGGAGGCCGAGACGCCGGTGATGGATGAGGTCCAGCGCACCCATCCTGCTACACGTCTGGCGGCTGCCGGTGAAGCGGTTGGATTGCCCAACGACGTCCCGAACCGAGAGGGGAAGACTGTGGGCAACTCCGAAGTGGGCCACACGCATATCGGGGCCGGTCGGGTCATCACTTCCGACCGCCTGCGCATCGAGCGAGCTATTGAGGAGGGTAGCTTCTTCGAGAATGACACTCTACTCCGGGCGATGGAGGGGGCAAAGGAGGATGGAGCAGCCCTGCACCTGTTGGGCATCATCTCCTTCTACAGCTCTCACGGCTCGGTGGAGCACCTCAAGGCGCTGCTGCGTATGGCGAAAGCAGTGGGTGTGCCCGAGGTGTACGTCCACGGGATGCTGGGACGTCGCGGGGAGAAGCCGGAGAGCGGTGCTATCTACGTCGGTGACATTGAGGCCGAATGCGAGCGGCTCGGTGTAGGGCAGTTTGTGTCGTTGATCGGTCGTTTCTGGTCGCTCGATCGCGAGTACAACTGGGACCGGATTGAGAAGAGCTACCGCTGGCTGGTGCACGGCCAGGGTCGCCCGGTGCATCTGGATAGCGCAGAGAGCCCGAGGCTTGCATATTGAGAGACTCTGACAGCCGTCGACGACTCTCTGACTGACATCGTGGCAGGAATCAGACGGGAGAACGACAGACAGCCAGACGTAGAAAGAAGACCGGCTGGTGAAATCACCAGCCGGTCGGTGGTGGGCGGTGCAAGACTTGAACTTGCGGCCTCCACGATGTCAACGTGGCGCTCTGGCCAACTGAGCTAACCGCCCACATCATCTGCGATTATACCATCTTCACCGGTGTCTGGCAAGCAATGAATATGGAGAAGCACTGGAACGTCGTGGGGCACGAATGGGCCGTGAGGTCCCTGCAACGAGCGGTCATCACGGATACCGTCTTCCACGCCTACCTCTTCACCGGGCCGGCGGGCGTGGGTAAGACGACCCTAGCTCGCGAGCTGGCGGCAGCGCTGCTGTGCCAGCACCAGGAGGTGACGGCGAGGCCATGTGGCGAGTGCCGCGCATGCCAACTGATAGGGAGCGAGAGCCATCCGGATCTTCACGTCGTCGAATCAGAGCAAGTGGGGGCCAACCTCAAGATCGATCAGGTGCGCAGATTGGAGCACACGCTTATGCTGACCCCGGTCGAAGGACGTTGTCAAGTCGCGGTACTGCGCCGCTTCGAGGAGGCGACACCCTCGGCCGCCAACGCGCTGCTCAAGACGTTGGAGGAACCGCCGTCACACGTGGTGCTGGTGGTCCTGGCTCGGGAGGCGGACCTGCTCCTTCCCACCATCGTCTCCCGCTGTCAGCACGTACCGCTCAGGCCACTGCCCGTGGCGCTGGTGGAGCAAGCCTTGATCGAACGCTGGGGCAGCGGAGCGGAGGCGGGCGAACTGCTCGCTCATCTCTCGAGCGGGCGTCTGGGCTGGGCAGTGCGCACCCTTGAGGACGAAGAGGCCCTGAAGCGCCATCGTAGGGGTTTGGACGATCTGAATGAGCTGATTGAGGCGTCCATTACGAGGCGGTTTCGATACGCAGAGAAGTTGGCTTCTGATCCTGCCGCCACGCAGCAGACGCTGGACCTATGGATCGGGTGGTGGCGAGATGTGCTGCTCGTAGCCTCTCAGGCAGATACGGCGGTGACCAACGTGGACAGGCCGCATCAGCTGCAAGAGGACGCGCGTCGCTTTGGGGTGGAAACGAGCGCTGGTGTCGTCAAGGCCCTAAGGGACGCGGTTCAGAAACTGGACCGAAACGCCAATGCGCGCCTGACCCTCGAGGTATTGATGCTCGACCTTCCACGTGGGTAGCTGATCCCCGGGAGACAGAGGGGCATCGACAGGACTCCTCTGTCCTTGCCCTTGAGGGCGCGCTGTGCCCTCCGGACAATAGCGCCGCCTGGTTTGCGGCCCAACATGACGATGTTATAATGCCGAATCTGGCACCACAGTGATCCTGATCATAATCCAAAGAGGAGGAGATGGAGGAAGAAATGGCCTCGTGGCATAGCCGTTCCATCGAAGATGTAGCCAAGACGTCAGATGTGGATCTCGAGAGAGGCCTTACGGCTGACGAAGCAAAGGCCCGCCTAGAGCGCCACGGGCTCAACGAGCTAATCGAAACTCCACGGCCTGGGTTCTGGCAGTTGTTGTTAAGGCAGTTCGAGGACTTCCTCATCCTCATCTTGATCGCCGCTGCCGGCGTGTCTTTTCTGCTCGGAGAAACCATCGAGGCCGCCGCAATCCTGGCCATCGTCATCCTCAACGCTCTCCTCGGGGTGATCCAGGAGAGCAAGGCGGAGGAGGCTCTCGCTGCGCTGAAGAAGATGGCCGCTCCAGAAGCGCGTGTCTTGCGAGGCAGCCATCGGGTGGGCGTCCCGGCGCGAGAGCTGGTTCCGGGAGATGTCGTGTACCTGGAAGCCGGCAGTTACGTACCGGCTGATCTCCGGCTCATCGAGACGGCCAATCTGAAGATTGATGAAGCTTCGCTCACAGGCGAGTCGATGCCAGTGGAGAAGCGGGCCGATATGACCCTCTCCGAGGATGTGTCCCTGGGCGACCGGCGGAATCTCGCCTTCATGGGTACCACGGTCACGTATGGGCGCGGCGCCGGCATCGTGGTAGAGACCGGTATGCAGACCGAAATCGGCCTCATCGCGGAGATGATCCAATCGTATGAGGGGGAAGCCACACCCCTTCAGCGCCGACTGGATCAGCTCGGGCGGTGGCTGGGTTGGGGTACGCTGGGTATCTCCGGCATCGTGTTCGTCGAAGCTCTGATTCAGGACACGGACCTCTCCATTATCACAAGTCATGGATTGCTCCCGTACCTGGGGCAGACTCAGGACGAGATCGTCGAGCTCTTCATCGTGGCCGTCAGTCTGGCCGTCGCTGCAGTGCCTGAAGGATTGCCGGCAGTCGTCACTATCGTTCTAGCCCTGGGAATGCAAGAGATGGTCCGGCGCCATGCCCTCATTCGCCGCCTGCCGGCGGTTGAGACGCTGGGCAGTGCCACGGTCATCTGCTCGGATAAGACAGGCACCCTCACCCAGAACGAGATGACGGCTGTCCGCCTCTACGTCGCGAACTTGCGCCTGGATATAGGTGGCGAAGGCTACCAACCGGAGGGCGGGTTCACCCACTACGGGGACCCTGCCGACCCTCACGATCATCCGGAGGTCTTGGCCCTACTCACTGGTGGGCTGCTGGCGTCTGACGCCCGGCTGGAACCTGATTCACCAGAGGCGGCAGCCGATGAGAGTGAAGCGCGGTACCGCCTGGTGGGCGATCCGACGGAGGGAGCTCTGGTCGTCGCGGCGGCGAAGGCCGGGCTGTGGCGTGATGAGGTGGAAGATCGGCTGCCGCGCGTGGCTGAGATCCCTTTCGACAGCGATCGGAAACGCATGACGACCATTCATCGAGGACAATCCCGAGGCCTGGAGCGGGCAGGAGACGCCAAGTACGTCGCCTACGTCAAGGGTGCCCCGGATGTCATGCTTTCCCTTTGCAGTGCAATCCTGGAGAACGGCGTTGACGTACCGCTGACTCCCGCTCGCCGCCAGCACATCGAGAACGTCATCCGCGATCTGGGTCAGGGTGGACTGCGCGTCCTTGCCGTTGCCTATCGGCACCTGAATGAGGTCCCGGATGAGCTGGATCCAGACCAAGTGGAGAAGGATCTATCACTGATCGGACTGGTGGCGATGACCGATCCTGCTCGTCCCGAGGTAAAGCCTGCCGTGGAGAAGGCGCGGCGGGCTGGAATTCGCACAATGATGATCACGGGCGACTACCCCGACACAGCTCTGGCCATTGCTGAAGAGATCAACCTGGTGCGGTCGGACAATGGGCGGGTGCTCACGGGGGCCGACCTGGAGGCGCTGTCCGATGAGGAGCTCCTTGGGAAGATCGATGAGGTGGATGTCTTCGCCCGGGTATCCCCGCAGCACAAGGTGCGGATCGTCGAGGCCCTAAAGGCTCGCGACCAGGTAGTGGCGATGACGGGCGACGGCGTCAACGATGCCCCAGCCCTGAAACGAGCGTCCATCGGCGTGGCGATGGGGATCACAGGCACCGACGTGACCAAGGAGACGGCGGACATGGTGCTGACCGACGATAACTACGCCTCCATCGTCTCCGCCGTCGAACAAGGACGGATCATTTACTCTAACATCCGGAAGTTTGTCTACTTCCTGCTCTCCTGCAATATGGCCGAGATCATGGTCATCTTCCTAGGGACTCTCTTCGGGGCCGGGTCGCCGTTAAGCGCGATTCAGCTGCTCTGGCTCAACCTGCTGACGGACGGTGCGCCGGCGCTGGCCCTGGGCCTGGAGAAGGGCGATCCTGACATCATGGAGCGCCCGCCGCGCCCGGTGCACGAGCCGATCATCAATCGCCTGATGACGCTGGGTATCAGTGTGCAGACCGTGTCCATCACGGCGGTGGTGCTGGCTGCGTTCTACCTCGGCAGGATGTGGGAGCCTGGGAACCCTTTCTTGGCCGGGACCATGGCCTTCGTCACGCTCTCGGCGTCGGAGTTAGTGCGCGCTTATACGGCTCGATCGGAGCGCGCCTCGCTGTTCCGTCTCGGTGTCTTCAGCAACAAGTATATGCAGTATGCTGTGGCACTCTCCGTCGTCCTGCTGCTGTCTGTGGTCTACGTTCCGTTTCTGCAGACGATCTTCGAGACGATTCCCCTGGGGGCCCGAGAATGGATGGTGATATTCCCGTTGCTTCTGATGCCCTCGATCGCCGCTGAATTGACGAAAGCCGCAATCCGCAGCCGGCCGGATTCCCACACAGCCTAGTCAGCGGCGCAGTGTCGCTGGCCGACTCAGCCCTGGCCCGTGCCGGATCCATGGTCCCGCACGGGCCTTTGCCGTCTTGCGTCTTTCAGCAATTCTTGACGCCGGATTGCGTCGGCACATTCCCGCTCCTGAGTCCCCTTCGCCGAGTCCGATCACCGCCTCCTGTCTTCAACCACTGCCTGAAGGGCCGAATCCAACGAAATTCCAACCTTTTCCAACCAAGCTCGAACCAAGCCTCAACCGATCCCATCGGCTGGCGCGCGCGTGCTGTGGTATACTGGAGCGCAGTCTGGTCAGCTTACCAGACTGGGAATCGCGAGCGCGTCGGGGTGTCATCAAGCCGATCGGTCACGCGGCAAGGAGCGCGCTGACAGTCTGATTCTGTAGCCCGACATCGTTTCCCGCGCAATGGAGTGATCGGGTGGCCTAACTGGGGACTCGGCTCGGCGGTGTTGGTCCAAGTACCGCAATTCCTTGACAGGGGGGCCCGGTTCGGGTATAGTAGTAACGCGCGTTACCAACTTCCAGTACTGAAGCAGGGATGTGATGTCAGCCTATTCGCACGTAACCCAGCGGCAGGTCGCTGAAGAAGCGGGGGTCTCTCGCACGACGGTATCTCTCGTGCTGAACGACGTGCCGGATGCCCACATCAGCCCCCGGACGCGGCAGCGCGTATTTGAAGCTGCTCGACAGCTTGACTACTACCCCGACGAAGCAGCGCGCCGCCTGGCGAGCGGAAGGACCCGCACGATTGCCCTGGTCTGGCACCGGGCTCCGGATCTGACCTATCGTGATGCGTTCCTCCCCGGTCTTCTGGACGGTGTCAGCCGTGCTGCCCGCCGATACGGCTACCAGGTTCTCTTCCGCCCTGTCGAAGCCCACGAGCCCAACGGCGCCTATATGGAGCTCGTCCGCGGGCGCCACACGGATGGTCTCGTGCTTTCGGGGCCCCGGTCTGACGATGATCATCTTCGCGACTTGACTGCCGAGGGGTTTCCCATAGTGCTGCACGGTCACATTCGCGGCACTGCGATCCCCTCGGTGGACGTAGATAACGTTCTTGGAGCTACTACGGCGGTGAATCACCTATTAGGGCTCGGGCACCGACGGGTGGGGATGATCACGAACGCGCCGCTGGTATATGCAGCCGGTCAGCAGCGTCTGGAGGGCTACCAGAGAGCCTTGCAGGAGGCCGGCATCGCGTGCGAGGAAGCGCTGGTGCGGGAGGGCAACTTCGACGAAGAGAGCGGATACATGGCCATCAAGGAACTGCTGGCCCTGAAAGAGCGTCCCACCGCGGTCTTCATCGCCAGCGATATGGTGGCGATAGGTGCCTTGCGGGCGCTTCAGGAGGAAGGCATCTCCGTCCCGGAGGAGATGGCCATCGTTGGATTCGATGACATCACGGCGGCGCGCTTCATCACACCGGCTCTGACCACGATTCACGTGCCGACCTTTGGGTTGGGATGGAGCGCGGCGGAACTGCTGATACGAATCACCGAGGGAGACGAGCCTAACGAGACCCGGGTGAAGCTCGACACGGAACTGATTGTTCGGGAATCGTGTGGGGCGGCGGTCAAAGACACTGACGAATCGTGACACCCAAGCACACTATGAAACCCTGCCGGCGGAGTTGATTGTAGAAGATACTGGGGCTCCGCCGCGAGGCTGAGCGGGCTATTGGTCGCGGCTTCGAGATGAAAGGAGGTGGGTTCACTGAGTAATGCGCGCAATAAACCAACCTGGAGCTGCAAACAAGTCAAGTAGTGGCAATACTATAAAGGAGAACAAGAGACATGTTGTCGAAACGGAATCTGCTAGGCCTTGTGGGCTTGCTGCTGGTCGTCGCCCTCGCACTGGGGGCATGCGCGCCGGCGGAGCCGGAAGAGCCGACTGAGGAGCCCACCGAGCCCCCCGCTGCGGAAGGTTCGCCGCTAGAACGTGCGGAGGCGGGCGAGTTCGAGGGAACATCTGTCACCGTGATGGGTGCTTTCGTCGGTGGTGACGAGGAGGCCCGCTACGTCGCGGTTAACGACCGATTCACGGATAGGACTGGCATCGAAGTCAACTACGAGGGCACCCGCGACTTCGAGGTGTTGATCAACACCCGCGTCGAGGGCGGCGACCCGCCGGACGTGGCCCTGGTCCCGCAGCCCGGTGTGAAGGACCGCTTTGCCGAAGCAGGCGAATTGGTTCCGCTGCCGGATGAGATCGTGGAGCGCATCGAGGAGAACTACGCACCGGTGTGGCTGGATCTGGGATCGTACGAGGGGATACCCTACGGTGTCTTCCACCGCGTCAACGCCAAGAGCTTCGTCTGGTACCCAAAGAAGGCATTCGAAGCAGCGGGATACGAGGAGCCCGAGACCTGGGATGAGCTCATCGCGCTCAGCGACCAGATCGTGGCGGACGGCGGCACCCCGTGGTGTGTGGGGATGGAGAGTCAGGCGGCCACCGGCTGGGTGGGCACCGACTGGCTGGAAGATACGATGCTGCGGACCGCCGGACCCGAGCTGTACGACGAATGGGTGGAGGGTGGGCTGCCTTTCGACTCCGATCCCGTCAGAGAGGCGATGGACTACATAGAGGAGATCTGGTTCAACGAGGACTACGTGCTGGGTGGCACGACCGCCATCCTGACTGAGCACTTCGCCGAGGCGTCGCTGCCGATGTGGAGCGATCCACCCGGCTGCTACCTGTTCCGTCAGGGTAACTTCGTCATAGGCTTCTGGCCTGACGAGATCCAGAACAACCTGGATGAGGAAGTCGGTGTGTTCGGCTTCCCCGAGATCGACCCCGCCTACGGAACTCCTGTGCTCGGCGGCGGCGACCAGGTGGTTATGTTCAGGGATCGCCCCGAGATCAGGGCGTATCTGGAGTACCTGACCACGGGCGACTCGGCCGAGTTGTGGGCCAGGGCGGGCGGTGCGCTCTTCCCGCACCAGGATCAGGACCTCGACTGGTACGAGACTGAGGTAGAGGCCGCGTTGGCCGAGCTACTCCTGAGCGCCGAGGTCTTCCGCTTCGACGCGTCGGACCTCATGCCGGCAGAGGTGGGCGCGGGTTCATTCTGGACAGGGATGGTGGACTGGGTTCGCGGCACGGACCGGGACACCGTCCTGCAGGAGATCGACGCCAGCTGGCCGGAGTAACCGTAGCTAAGTGATCTATGCGTGATGCGCCTAGGCGTAGCACGCGCATTGGGCCGAGGGCGGGGCAGCCGGCCGGTATCATGCGACTGCTCCGCCTCTGCCAAGGGATCGAGATATCCTTCAGCGAAGGAGGAACACAACGTGACAGAGAAGACCGAGGTCTTCGGACGCACCTTGGGAAGTGATCTCCTGGCATGGGTGTATCGCATCGCGCTGTCAGTCGTGGTCCCGGTCGTGTTCTTCGTCGTGATGCGAGCGGGTTTCCTGTGGCTGCGAGAAGGCGAGGCGCATCAGGTACTCATCGCGGTGGTGGCCATCATCTGGGGCATCGGCGGCTTTGCCCTGCTGTATGTGATCGCCAACTCCATCGTGGAGCAGCTGCCTGATGAGTGGCGGAGCGCACTTCTTCCCTTCGTCTTCGTCGGGCCGGCGCTGGCCATCCTGGGCTACTACCTGGTGATGCCCGTGGTGCGCAGTCTCCTGGCCAGTTTCCAGGATGCAGCCACGCAGAGCTTCGTGGGGTTGGACAACTACGCGTACGCGTTCACAGATCGGGTGATGCTTGAGGCCTTCCGCAACAATGTACTGTGGATGCTACTGGGCACCAGCCTCACTGTGGCTATCGGCTTGCTCATCGCTGTTCTTGCCGACCGCACTCACCCGGCCTTCGAGACGGGGGTGAAATCGGTGATCTTCCTGCCGATGGCAATCTCGTTCATCGGCGCCGGTGTGATCTGGAGGTTTATGTACGCCGCGAGGCCCGCGAGCGTGCCGCAGATCGGCGTGCTCAATGCCATCTGGGTTGCTCTCGGCGGTGAGCCGGTGGGCTGGCTCACCATAGAGCCCACTAATACGCTGATGATGATCGTCGTTCTGATCTGGATGCAGACCGGGTTCGCGATGGTAGTCCTCTCAGCCGCCCTGAAAGGCGTTCCCCAGGAGCTTCTCGAGGCGGGGAGGATCGACGGCGCCAATGAGCCGCAGATCTTCTTCCGCATCATGATCCCCTACATCCAGGGGTCAATCATCACGGTATCCACGACGATCCTGCTCCTGACCTTGAAGGTATTCGACGTCGTCTGGGCCATGACTGGCGGGCAGTTCGGGACCAACGTGATCGGTACGGTGTTCTGGAGGCAGATGTTCACCTTCCGCCACAACGGGCGGGCCTCAGCCATCGCCATCGTGCTGCTGGTGCTGGTGATACCCGTCATGTGGTACAACCTGAAGCAGCTAGAGCAGGAGGCATTCTAATGGGCAGCACGAGACGCCAGACACTCATCGGCAATATCGCCGTATACGGGGCGCTGATCATCATCTGCATCGTGTGGTCGGTTCCCACCATCGGCACACTCGTCACGTCGTTCCGCCCAGCAGACGACGCAAAGGCGACGGGCTGGTGGACCGTCGTCAACGATCCCACATTCAGCCTGAACGCCTACCGGCAGACCCTTGGCGGGACGGAGGCCACCATCGTCACCGAAACGGGCGAGAGGCAGACGGTGAGAGGGGCGGGTATGAGCCAGGCCTTCCTCAACACGCTGACGGTCACCATCCCGGCGGTAGCAATTCCGCTCCTGGTGGCGGCCACGGCCGCCTATGCCTTCGCCTGGATGGACTTCCCGGGGCGTAAGCCTTTCTTCGTCGTCGTCATCGCCCTGCTGGTGGTTCCTCTCCAGATCGCCCTGGTCCCCGTCTTCCGCGACTACCGGGACCTGGACCTGAACGGTACGTGGCTGGCCATCTGGCTTGCGCATACTGGGTTCGGCCTGCCGCTGTCCATCTACCTGTTGTATAACTTCATCAGCACCATACCGCGCGACATCCTGGAATCGGCTTTCATCGACGGCGCGTCGCAGTTCACGATGTTCACGCGGCTGATCCTGCCGCTTTCGGTTCCGGCCCTGGCGTCCCTGGCCATCTTTCAGTTCGTGTGGGTGTGGAACGACTTTCTGGTCGCTTTGACGTTCCTCGGTACAAGTCGTGATGTCGCAGTGATAACCCAGTACCTGCAGGGGCTGATCGGCGAGCGGGGATCGGACTGGCACCTGCTTACCGCCGGCGCCTTCATCAGCATGCTGCTGCCCTTGATCGTATTCTTTTCCCTGCAGCGTTACTTCGTGCGCGGCTTGATGGCCGGTTCGGTGAAGGGGTAGACCGTTTGCGCCAGCATCGACTTCGTTAACGCCTGGCGGGGGAGAGCAGCAAGACAGCCGCCTTGCCTTGTAGTAATGGTATGAAGCCGGAGGAGGAGCGAAGCCGAAGGCCCGAATCGTTCAACTGGAGCCTGTGGGTCCGGTGGATCCTTGTCACCACGCTGGGCTGGCTCATTGTGTTCGCCCTGTGGACGCAGCCTGGCTATGGACAATTCTTTTGCGGCGCCGTGATCGGGACAGCTCAGTGGGTCGTCGTGCGATCTCTGATTCGAGAAGATGGTTGGTGGATCCCGGCGAGCGCCGTCGGATGGGCAGGGGGCGTAGCGCTGGTCTCCTTTGTGCTACCACCGACAAGCTCGATCGCAACCTACGTCATCCTCGGCGCCGCCCTCGGACTGGCCCAGTGGCTTGTCCTGCGCGGTCAGGTGCACCGGGCGTGGTGGTGGATCGTGATCAGCGCACTGGGCTGGACGGTGGCGATGATGGGCATTCTAGGAGACCTTCTTAATGGTGCTGTCGCCGGCGCCGTCACCGGGTTCGCTCTGGAACTCCTGTTACGTCATCGGAGGGCGTTGGGACAGCCTCACCACACGAGGGGATGAACACGGCCGGCGCGAAGGGTCCCGCTGGAAAGCGTCACTGGCGCTGAAGCCCGATTTCAGGTGCGTCTGAGCACGGGTCAGTGGCGGCCGAGATCCACTGAAGCTGCGCTTTTGGTTTCCGGCCCGCACCTTTTCCTCGAGCCGAGGCCGAGGCCAGGGCAATGGGCGAGAACTCGTAACACTTCAATCCATCGTGCACTGTCTGTACGGAGGTTGGCATGCTAGAAACAGTCGAGCTTGAGAAGATACACCTGGATGACTACGGGCCCGTCGTCGGCGACGACGCAATTGCTTATATCAGGGAGCTCGCTCAACCACTCCAGGGCGCCCGGGTGGTACACGTCAATGCGACCGCGTACGGAGGCGGCGTGGCGGAGATGTTGCAGACACTGGTGCCTCTAATGCGCGATGTGGGGCTCGCTGCCGACTGGCAGGTTATTGAAGGAGCAGACGAGTTCTTCAACGTCACAAAGGCGGCCCACAACGGGCTGCAGGGCATGGATATCGAGCTCACCGACGACATGAAGGACATATGGCAACGGTATAACCGGATGAACGCCGAGAAGTTCGAGGGGGACTACGACTTTGTCGTCATCCACGATCCCCAGCCGGCGGGGATGCTCCATTACCGCAGGGAAGAAGCCGGAGGCCGTTGGACCTGGCGCTGCCACATCGATACCTCCCATCCCAATCCGGCCTACTGGGATTTCTTCGCCCCGTACATCAACGAGTATGAGGCCGCCATCTTCACTATGGAGCAATACGTGGGTCCGGGGGTCGACTTCGAGCATCTGGCCATCATTACCCCGACTATCGATCCTCTGTCGCCAAAGAACGCGCCTATGTCGTCTGATGAAGCTCGAGATGTCGTGAGCAGTTTCAATCTCGACGTGGATCGTCCCATCATCACCCAAGTCAGCCGTTTTGATCCGTGGAAAGATCCACTGGGCGTGATTGACGCTTACCGCATCGCGAAGGAGGATGTGCCGGAGGCCCAGTTGGCGCTGGTAGGCTCAATGGCCTCAGATGACCCGGAGGGATGGTACTATCTCGATAAGACCATCCGTCACGCCGGTGAGGACTTCGACATTCACATTCTGCACAACTTCCACGGCGTAGGCGCTTATGAGGTGGGCGCCTTCCAGAGTGCGAGCGACGTTGTGATCCAGAAGTCGATCCGCGAGGGTTTCGGCCTGGTTGTAACTGAGGCACTGTGGAAAGGGAAGCCGGTGATCGGCGGGAATGCCGGAGGGATCCCGCTGCAGATCGTCGATGGCGAAACCGGTTTCCTGGTCGATTCGGTCGAGGAATGCGCGGAGAAGACCCTCTTCTTGCTCGAGCATCCGGATAGGGCAGAGGAGATGGGCAAGGCAGCACGCGAGCACGTGCGCCGGAATTTCCTGACCACGCGCCACCTGGCGGACTATCTGGATCTGTTTCGAGACATGGCGTAGTGCACGCCCCGGTTGCACCAGGCAGGGACAGGCCCCGCCTCCCTTGAGAGCGGGGCCTGTTAGGTCTACACCGACCTCGGGTTGGGATTGCACCGGTTATTCCATCTCCTCCGTGCGGCGCGCTGACGGCACATAGAACTTCTCGGTGTACTCCTTCACCATCCTGCGCGTACAGAAGGCGGGTACCGCAGTGCGGATTGCCTCTTTCATCACCCCCACCCAGGCCCTTGGCACGTCATCAGCGTCGCGTTCATAAAACAGCGGCACTACCTCATTCTCCAGAAGGTCGTAAAGCGCCCGGGCATCGGCCGCGTCCTGTCCCGCTTGATGCTCGTACTGCTCACCGGGCGCGATCGCCCAACCGTTCGCCCCGTTGTAGCCCTCGGCCCACCACCCATCCAGGACACTCAGGTTGGGAATACCGTTAAGCGCGACCTTCTGTCCGCTGGTCCCGCTCGCCTCATACGGGCGGCGCGGGGTGTTCAACCATACATCCACCCCCTGGACCAGATAGCGCGCCACCTGCATATCGTAGTCATCGATAAAGGCGATGCGACCTCCCGTAGAGGGATCTTTGGCTGTGTTATAGATCTCCTGAAGCAGCCGCTTGCCTGCGTCATCCGCCGGATGCGCCTTGCCAGAGAAGATGAACTGCACAGGGCGGTACCGGTCGTGGAGCAGTCCCTTGAGACGCTCCAGGTCGTGGAACAGCAGTGTAGCTCGTTTGTAGGTAGCGAACCGCCGGGCGAAGCCGACGGTGAGGGCGTCAGGATCGAGGAACGTTCCGGAGCACAACACCTGCTCCGGCGTCACGGCGCCTTCCATACGTCGCCTACGTGAACGCTCACGCATGAAGGTCATCAGTTTACCCTTGAGATGCACATGAGCGTCCCATAGCTCGTCATCAGGCGCGTCCAAAATCCGTTCCCACAGCATGGGCTCATCGTGTCGTTCAACCCAGTCAGGACTCAGATGTCTACGGTAAAGCCTGTGCATCGCCCCGCCGATCCAGGAGGGGACGTGGATGCCGTTCGTCACGTGGTCGATCGGCACCTCAGCCTCTTCCCTTTCGGGCCACAGTGGCCACCACATGCGCCGAGAAACCTGGCCATGCAGCTGGCTCACCGCGTTACGCCGACCACACATCCGCATCGCCAGGGCGGTCATGTTGAAGCCATGACGGTTGTTCTCGTGATGGCCCAACTCCATGAATTCCTCGCGGCTGAGGCCGAGCTGAGGCCAGTAGTTGTGGAAATACTTCTCTACCAGATGGAAATGAAATACGTCGTGGCCCGCCGCTACAGGCGTGTGGGTGGTGAACAGCGTCGTAGCCCTAACCTGCTCCCGGACATCCGAGAAGGAATCACCGGCTTCGACCAACTCGCGCGCCCGTTCCAGAACAAGAAACGCCGAGTGCCCCTCATTCAAGTGGTAGGCGAGCGGTTCAATCCCAAGATTGCGAATGACGCGCATCCCACCGATCCCAAGTACTATCTCCTGTTGGATACGCATTTCCTGGTCGCCCCCATAGAGCCTGCGGGTCAGCTCCCGCTCCCAGGGCGCATTCCGGTCATTATCAGCATCCATCAGATACAGGTGGGTGTGTCCGACCTGGACGTGCCAGACCTTCAAATACACGGTGTCATCATTGAGGTCGACGGGAACAAACAGACAGGTCCCATCGCCACACAGAGCCTGGCGAATGGCTACCTCCTGCGGCTCGAAGTGGGGGTAGGTGGCCTCTTGCCACCCATCGGGAGTGATGCGTTGACGGAAGTAGCCCATCTCGTAGAGGAAGCCAACGGCAACAAAGGGCAACCCAAGATCACTGGCTTCCTTGCAATGGTCGCCTGCCAGTACACCCAGGCCCCCGGAGTAGATGGGCAGTGATCGATGCAGACCGAACTCGGCCGAGAAGTAGGCCACCGGCCGGTCTGTCAGATCGGGGTACTCGGCTGGGAACCAGAGATGGCCATTCTTCAGGTCAGCATCGAGCGCCATTACCACGGCGTCGTAGCGGCGGAGGAACGACGGGTCGGAGGCAACCCTCGTCAGACGCTCCGGCGTGATCTCCAGCAACATCTGCACCGGGTTGTGACTGGTAGTGCGCCACAACGTATAGTCGAGCATCTTAAATAGGTCGCGGGCCTCTCGATGCCAACTCCACCAGAAATTGTACGCCAACTCCCCCAGGCGAGCGATGCGCTGGGGCAGTCTGGCCGACATCGGTGTCTGTTCCTGATTCACAGATACCTCTCTCTCCATCCATGTCTCCAAAGGTGTAGCCACGACCGAAGATTGAGAGCCCTACGGGCCTCTGAGCATGACGATGAACAACACAGCAAGAATGACGACGCCGAACTCAACCAGCGCGGATGGCTTCAATCGGTCCAGAAGATGCTGGTGAGCCAGGTTGGTGATCGCGTAGAAGATGAGGAGCAGCAGCAACCCCGCAACCCAGGCGCTCATCCGCCAGTAGTTCAGGGCCCACGTGCTTTGGCCTACAACCAGACCGACGATGCCGGCGAAGGGCAACACCCGCTCCGTCGGCACGTCCGCCACACTCAACAGGTCGAGGGCGAGAAGGGTGGCAGTGAAAAGGGTCAATGTGGCGGTCACCAAGCTCCGGGTGCGGGTCTCGTATATGAGGACGAAGAGCACAAACGCCATAAGGTAGGCGAGCACATTCAAGGCGAGCCGGTCTGCCCGATAGCTCCCTGCTTCAGAGAAGGCTACAGCGTGCTCGGCAGAGACGGTCAGCCCAATGCTTATCCCGAACACGACCAGCCCACCGATCCAGAGACTCAGGTTGGGCGCGAGCGACAACAAATACGCGGACAGCCCAGCCAACACCCCAGGCAAGATCCAGAAGACGTAGATGGGACGCCCGGAATACCCATTCGAGGGGGGATGGTCGTGCAGGACCAGAGTCGTGCCTGTGCAGGTGAGCCCCACCATCAGGGCGATCAGGAGCAGGGTCTCACTGGCACAAATCTCAAGGGGAGAACCCAGAACATGGAACTGATAGACCTGTTCGGGCAGTTCGATGAAGCGAAAGAGAACGCCACTAAGAACCAGCAGAGCCAGCAGCACGCTCAGACGATCACGGTCTACAGGCCTGTTAACGGCTTCTTGCATGACAAGCCATTCTACCCTCGCCAGGGACAGTTGTCAACCATGTGTCGTGTGGTATAATCCGAGATTGCTAAGGCCGTTGCGCAGACAGAATCTCAGGACACGCCGGTCACGATCTTCGCCCGCCCTGCAGCCTAGCTGTAGGGCGCCGCGCTGTTGGGGCAGGGACGTCAAGACTGGATCAGAAGTCAGGAACACCCACTGCCGTCGGGCCAGTGCTGGCGCCTTGGGCAAAGTATGAGCTTCTGATGAGTCCCCGGCACAGGTCTCGGGCCCTTCAGAGGCAACCCAGAAGTCGAGCGACGCCTATGAGCCGCATCGAACGTCCCGCATCAGTCGTTTTTGGGATGGGTTGATCCACGCCGTGGTGTCTATGACTAGGGGGGGTAACCTGTGAAGCGCCATCTCTTCTTGCTCGCGCTGCTTTCTTCGCTACTCGTGAGCTGTGGCGAGCAACCCTCAGGAGGCAGCCTGGTCTATGGGCTCACGCTGACTCCATCGGGAATCGACCCGCACATTGACGCGTCTTCTGAGTTGGGCATCCCTCTGACAAGCGTCTATGATCCGTTGGTCTGGATGACACCGGACGGCGAATTCGTGCCCGGATTAGCCGAGGACTGGGAGATCTCGGAGGATGGCCTTACGTACACCTTCCGCCTGCGCGATGACGTGACGTTCCACGACGGGACTGCCTTCAACGCAGCGGCTGTGCGCTTCAGCCTCGATCGCATCGCGGACCCAGAGACCCAGTCGCGCAAAGCTCGTGGAATGCTCGGCCCCTACGATCACACAGAGATCGTCGATGACCACACCGTGCGCGTTCATTTTGCGGAGCCCTATGCCCCGTTTCTCACGTCACTGAGCACAGTGTATCTGGCCATGGTGTCTCCTGAAGCCGTCTCCGAATGGGGCGACGAGTACCAATTCCATCAAGTGGGCACGGGGCCGTTCATGTTCAAGGAGTACATTCCCAAGGATCACCTGACCTTGGTGCGCAATCCCGACTATAAGTGGGCCCCCTCGTTCTTCGAGCACCAAGGCCCCCCCCGCTTGGAGAGCGTTACATTCCGTTTTTACACCGACCCAGCCACCCGCGTTCTGGCGCTTGAGTCGGGAGAAGCTCACGTGATGGGTGAGGTCCCGCCGCAGGAGGCCGTCCAACTCGATGAAAGCCCGGATTACACGCTGATGCCTGTCTCGATCCCGGGTCAGCCGCTCCAGTTCTTTGTGAACACCCAACGTGCTCCGTTGGACAATAAGCTCGTTCGACAGGCGCTCATCCACGCTGTAGATCGACAGGCCATCACGAGGACGATCTTTCGAGAATATTCGCCGCCGGCCCACGGCCCGTTGACTCGCCCGACGTTCGCCTACGACGCCACCGTAGAAGGTATGTATCCCTACGACGTGGACAAAGCAGCTGCTCTGCTCGAACAGGCAGGGTGGACTGATTCTGATGGTAGTGGTTACCGCGATCGTGATGGCGAGGCATTGACACTGGAGGCCATCTTGATGGGCTGGGGGTACATTCCGGAGGTTGGTCAGATGCTTCAGGACCAGATGAAGCGAGTCGGCATTGCTGTAGAGTCTCGCGAGATGACTTTCTCGAATGCTGTCGGCGAGGTAGCCGAGGGAAAGTACCATCTGGCGCCCTTCCTCTTCTCCAGCAGCGACCCGGACATCCTTCGGACCACCTTCGATTCAGCGAACGTGGAAGGAGGTTTCAACTGGTCCAAGTTTGCTGATTCGCAGTTGGACGCCTGGCTCGAAGAAGGAACCCAGGAGATGGATAGGGCGGTGCGCCGAGAGATCTATGCCAGGATCCAGCGATACATCATGGCAGAGGCTATCATCGTCCCCATCCGCGATTACGTAAACCTCAACGCCTCTCACGCCAACGTGCAGAATCTGCGCTACGATCGGCAGGGCTGGTTTCCCTGGCTGTACGAGGTCTACCTGGCCGAGGAGTGACGACTCGGTCGCTAGTCTTGACCGCCTGGCTGGCTGAACGCAGATGCCGCGGAAGCCTCGGCGATTCGGCGAGGCCTGCCCGGCGTTTCCGTGTACGGAGCTAGGGAGCAGAGATGCTCACCTTCACATTGCGGCGTCTTCTGTCGACGGCCCTCATCCTGTGGGGCGTGGTAACACTCACTTTCTTCGCCATACGCCTACTGCCCGGGGATCCCGCCACCGTGCTAATCTCCCAGGGAGGCGGGTCGGCGGGGGACATCGCCGCTCTTCGAGAGCAGCTAGGTCTCGACGATCCTCTGCCGGTTCAGTATCTGCGTTTCGTGGGGGGCCTCGCACAGGGGGACCTGGGCGTATCGCTGGTTAGCCATCGACCTGTCACAGAAGCCATCGGCGAGCAACTGCCCCACACCCTCGCGTTAGCGACAATTGCCACCCTCTTGTCGGTGATTATGGGGATCTCCGTGGGTGTGTTGGCTGCGGTTCACCAAGGGACCTGGGTCGATCAGCTCTGCATTGCGCTGTCTGTCCTGGGTGTCTCCATTCCTATCCTAATGTCCGGCCTGCTGTTTATCCTGCTGTTCAGCCTGGTTCTGGGGTGGCTTCCCGCCACCGGACAGGGCACCTGGCGCCATCTGGTGATGCCCTCGCTGGTCCTCAGTCTGGCGTCTACGGGTACGATCACCCGTCTGGTCCGGACCCAGATGCTCGAGGTGCTCCCTAAGCAGTACATCGCCGTCGCTCGTGCCAAGGGCTTGCTGGAGCGGGTGATCCTCTGGCGCCACGCACTGCGGAATGCTTTGATCCCGGTGATCACGGTCATCGGCCTGCAATTCGGCTCTCTTCTGGGGGGAACCGTCGTGACTGAGTCGCTCTTTTCACGACGGGGCCTGGGGCGTCTGGTAGTGGACGCCATCTTCTGGCAGGACTACCCGTTGATCCAGGGCGTCGTCATCCTCGGGGCAGCGATTTACGTGGTCGTCAATCTCCTGGTCGACATGAGCTACGGCCTGCTGGATCCTCGCATTCGCCGAGGGTGAGGGACCCGTCGTGATGCGTGGCGGTTGGTCAGTATCTGGAGTAGCGGGTGTGGTGGTCCTGGTGGTCATCATCACAGGTACGGCACTGGCTCCGCTTGTGACGCCCTACGATCCCCTGGCTATGGACTATCAGAACCAGCTCCTCGCACCATCGTTCTCTCATCCGTTTGGGACTGATCTGTTCGGCCGCGACGTTTTCAGTCGAGTGCTGTTTGGCGCTCGTATCTCCCTCTCTGTGGGCATACTGGCCGCGCTGCTTGCTGCTGTCCCGGGGCTCGTGATTGGGCTGTTGAGCGGCTATTACGGCGGGTGGTTCGATCAGGTGACGATGCGCTTGGCCGATCTGGCGTTGTCCTTTCCGAGCTTGATTCTGGCGCTGGGCATCGTCGCTATCCTTAGGCCTGGGCTGGTCAACGTCACGCTCGCCGTCGGAATAGCGGGCATTCCAGCGTATGTCCGGCTGGTGCGGGGCATCGTTCTCAGTGTGAAGGAGGAGTTGTACATCGAAGCTGCCCAGGCCATCGGATGTAGCGACCGGCGCATCATCTGGCGGCACATCCTGCCCAACATCTCGGCGCCAGTGTTGGTCCTCGCCACGATGGATGTGGCATGGGCCATCCTGAGGGCAACCTCCCTCAGCTTTCTGGGGCTGGGAGCCCAGCCGCCGACCCCGGAGTGGGGGGCGATGATCGATGAAGGACGCGAGTTCCTCCGGCAAGCGCCCTGGGTGAGCCTGGCGCCCAGCATGCTGATGATGCTTGCTGTACTCTCTCTCAACCTGGTCGGCGACGCCCTGCGAGATGCGATGGACCCCCACACCGATTCTGAGTAGCACTGGAGGAGACTAGGTGATCCGCTACGGACTATTTATCATCCCGATGATCTTTGCTGCAGGGGATTGGTTGGCCGTCGCAACCAACCGGAGGGACCTGGAGTACGTGTGCAAGCCGGCGACGATGCTGGCCCTTCTCATCGCCGCGTGGCTGGGGACTCAAGGGCCGCACGATGCGTGGCAGACGCGGTTCTTCCTCCCGGGGCTTGCTCTCTCATTGGCCGGTGATATCTTCCTGATGCTGCGAAGAGAGCGGCTCTTTCTGCCCGGCCTACTGGCTTTCCTTCTGGCCCATGGATGTTACGTCGTCGGGCTCAACTCCACGGTGCCCTCGTGGCCTTCGCTCGTGGTGCTGATTCCGGTAGGGTGCGCTGGAGCAGCGATGTTCTGGCGTCTGGCGCAGGCCCTGCGCGACGGAGACCAGGAGAAGCTGCTTGTGCCAGTAGCGATCTACAGCCTGGTGATCAGTGCGATGCTCTTCTCGGCCTGGGGGACACTCTTTCGGCCGACGTGGGCACCGCTGCGGGCTGGCCTGGCCGCAGTCGGTGCCAGCCTATTTTTCGTCTCCGATGCTATGCTGGCCTGGGATCGATTCGTGAACTCGTTCTTGTTGGCAAGGCTGTGGGTCCACGTGACGTACCACCTGGGCCAAGGGGCGCTGGCAGCCTCCATCCTGCTCACAACGTGAACGCGGCTCGTCAGCCAGGCCGCTCGTCGTGGTCCCGGGCCTGCTCCTGAAGCTCGTAGAGCTTGTTGATCGCCTCTAGCGGGGTCATTGCGGAGACTTCTAACCGCCGCAGCTCCCGCACGATGGGATGTTCGTCAGCAAAAAGCACCGGCTGGTAAGGCTCGGGTTGTTTCGTGCCGGGCCGGAACTCTCCGCTCTCAAGCTGCGTCAACAGCTCTTCGGCGCGGTGGATGACCGGTCTGGGAACCCCGGCGAGTTGCGCCACGTGGATGCCGTAGGAACGGTCGGCCCCACCGGGCTCGACCTTGTGCAAGAAAACGACCTGCTTCCCTTCCTCGACAACGGCCAGATTGTAGTTGCGGACAGCGGGCAATCGGTCGCCCATCTCCGTAAGCTCGTGGTAATGGGTGGCGAAGAGGGTTCTTGCGTGCCGCTCGGGATGATTGTGGAGATACTCGACCACAGCCCAGGCGATGGAGAGCCCGTCGTAGGTGCTTGTGCCGCGTCCGACCTCATCCAAGATGAGCAAGCTGCGCGGCGTGGCGTGGTTCAGAATGTTGGCCGTCTCCACCATCTCGACCATGAAGGTGGACTGCCCAAACGCTACTTCATCCTGAGCACCAATGCGCGTAAAGATGCGATCGACGATGCCGATCTTCGCTTCCTCGGCGGGCACGAAGCTGCCAATCTGGGCCATTAGGACAATCAGCGCGGCCTGGCGCAGGTACACCGATTTCCCGGCCATATTGGGACCCGTGATGATCAAGATGCGCTCGTCATCGTTAAGGTGGAGATCGTTTGGCGTGAACGGCTCTTCCCGCTGCACCTTTTCGACCACTGGATGCCGCCCGGCACTGATTTCAAGCACGTCCTCGCTCGCAAGCTCCGGCCGCACGTAGCGATTGCTCACGGCTATCTCAGCGAGCGCCGACGCAACGTCCAAGCGAGCAATGGTCCGCGCAGTGCCCAACAAAGCTTCGGCCCTCGCGGCCACCTGCTGACAGACATCCCGAAAAAGGCAGGCCTCGACCTCGGCCTGGCGCTCCTCGGCGCTCAGGATGCGCGTTTCGACCTCCTTCAACTCTGGGATTATGTATCGCTCAGCGTTCGTCAGCGTCTGCTTGCGGGTATACTCGTCAGGCACGGCGTCAGTGTTGGCCTTGGTCACCTCGATGTAGTAACCGTAGACTTTGTTGTGGCCTACCTTGAGGCTCTTGATTCCGGTTCGGTCCCGCTCTCGTCGTTCGAGGCTGCTGAGCCACTCTCGTGCCTCGCGCACCGAGCGCAGCAGTTCATCTAGTTCGTCAGAGAAGCCACGCCGGATCACCCCCCCGCTGGAGGCGCTTCCTGGAGGATCGTCCACAATGGCGACGGAAATGAGGGACCCAACATCGGCGCAGGCATCCAGGCTGGATCCAAATCTGTCACCGGCGATCGGAGATTGCGACAGGATGTGCTTGAGATCCGGGACGGCATCCAAGGCGTCTCGGATGCCGACCAAGTCGCGAGGGGCAGCCGCACCGCCTACAACACGATTGACCAGTCGTTCGAGGTCGGGTACGCCCCCAAGGACTTCCCGTACCTTCCCTCGGAGGATCGTCTCGTCATAGAATGTCTGCACTTCATCCAGCCGCTCCTCCAATTGGCTCCGGTCGAGCAGCGGTTGAGCCAGGCGCGCTCGCAGCAGCCGTCCCCCCATCGAGGTGAGAGTCTCATCGATCACGCCGAGCAGTGAGCCGCGCTTCTGGCGCTCACGGATGGTCTCCGTTATCTCCAGGTTGCGGCGGGTAGTCGCGTCGAGACGCATGAAGCGGGAGGTAGAGTACGTGGTGAGGCTCACGACTTGCTTCAACGCACGCTTCTGGGTCTCACGGAGGTAGTGAATGATCGAACCGGCTGCCCGGGTTGCCAACGGTTTCCCCGCACACCCGAAACCGTCAAGGGTCGCTACCCCAAAGTGGTGTCGGAGTACCTGCTGCGCGGTTCCGATCTCGAATCGATAGGCCTGTAGCGGTGTGACGTGAGTGCCAGGGACAGCGTACTTCGGAGCGGACGCTCCCTCTTCTGAGGCATCACCAGCCGGGCCCGCCTGACTCCAGCGTCCTCGCTCAGGGACCAGACACTCCCTTGGCTGCACGCGAGCCAGTTCTTGCTCGACCTCGTCTCTGTCAAGCTGGGTTGCAGCAAACTCACCGGTGGTGATGTCGACGTAGGCGAGCCCGGCGCGGTTCTCCTCAACGATGACTGAGGCCAGATAGTTGGGTCGCTTGTCGTCCAGAAGAGCAGGCTCAACGACCGTGCCCGGAGTGACGATGCGGGTGACCTGCCGGACGACGAGTCCACCGCTCGTAGTATCGTCCATCTGGTCGGCGATAGCGACACGGTAGCCTTTCTCGATCAAGCGCGCGACGTAGCCTTCGACGGCATGGCAGGGAACGCCGGCCATGGGAATGCGCTGATTCTTCGCCATGGGTCGCGACGTCAACACAACGTCCAGCTCGTCGGCGACCGTCTCGGCGTCCTGGTCGAAGGCTTCATAGAAGTCGCCCAGCTGGAAGAAAACGACGGCGTCTGGATGCCGCGACTTGATCTCAAGGTATTGCCTGCGAAGCGGTGTTACATCTGCCATTGTCTAAGCGCGTGTATCGACCATAAGCAAGCTGAGGCCCTCCAACCCGTCGAAGGCAATGCTCAGCCTATGTCCACTCCTCCCGGTCTGCCCTCAGTGCCAGAAGCTCGGATCCAATCTCCTCAATGGGCTTGTCCGTCACCTCGATGACGGGCCAGTCAGGGTGTCTACGGAATATGTCCTCGGCATAGGCGATCTCCCGGCGCACGAAGTCAAGATGGGCATAGTCTCCCAGTGCGCCACCCCAGCGTTCCTGGCGTGCGCGGCGCAGCTCGGCCAAACGCACAGGATCGATTGTCAACCCAAAAACTCTACCAGAGGGCAAATCGGACAGCCCTGCCGGGAGCGGCCTGTCGAGGATGATCGGGATGTTGGCCACGAACCAGCCCTTGAACGCCAGGTAGATGCTGAGCGGCGTCTTGAACGTTCGCGATACACCAACGAGTATGATCTCCGCCTGATGGATCTCGTGTGCCCGTCGTCCGTCATCGTGCTGAAAGGCAAACTCCATCGTCTCGATTCGCCGGAAGTAGGCCTCGTTAAGCTGGCGAAAGAGCCCGGGTTTCTCGACCGGCGAGATTGAAAGCTGCTGTGAGAGCCGCGCCAACAGCGGGCCCATGAGATCAATGGTTTCCACGTCGTGCAGCCGACCGACCCTCAGCATCTCATCGCGCAGTTCGTCCAATACAAGGGTGTGCACGATGCATCCGCCAGCCTCGGCCGCTTCCTGGACAACTTGATGGATCTGCTCCGCAGATCGGATCCTCGACCGGCGCTCGACGCTCACGGGAGCGGATCTGAATTGGGTCAGGGCAGCATTCACGACCTGCTCGGCCGTAGCGCCGGTACCATCGGAAACGACGAAGATGCGGTACATGGTCCCGCCAGTTGGTCCACTGTCTTCCCATCACGAGGTCGCGCAGATTGGCGAACTTCGAACACAAACGTTGTGGGAGTTCCCGCTTGTTGTGGCTCAAGCACTGGCTAAGTATAGCGCATCACCAAAGCTTGACAAGCACTCTAGCAACCGTATACTTCGCCGTACGATGGCTGGCCAGGAGAGGCACGGTGACGAAGCGATTGGAGCCCTAGGACGTCACGACGGGGGGCTTCGGCGACTGTGGAAACGGATCATCTTTGCCTGGCGCTGGGTGCGAATGCCGAACGCGATTGGAGAGCCGATCATTCTAAAGCCCAGGGCCGCCCGCTGGCTCTTTCTCCTGATCATCGGCAACCTGATGGTATTGGTCCTCGTGGGCGTTGCGCTTCGTCAGGTCGCCGGGATGTCGACGGCCCCAACACCGGTGCAGTCCGAAACTGTACGTGTTCTTGTTACGAAACCTTCTCCGACGCCGGTCCCCACCCCGACATCGACGCCGAGGCCAGCGCCGAGGCCGACCGGAAGCGACGGTGCGCTCGCATTCAGCCTGAGGCGCAACGGCAACAGCGACATCTATGCCCTGGACGAGAGAACTCGCCACCTGGCGCGGCTAACCCATCATCCGGCTGACGATCGGTCTCCGGCCTGGTCGGCCGACGGTAACCACATCGCCTTTGCCTCAGATCGGGCCGGCAGCTGGGACATCTACCTCCTGGATCTCGTCAGCGGGGCGCTGATTCGGTTGACCGATGATCCCGTGTTCGACGCCAATCCCACCTGGTCACCGGATGGAGAATGGATTGCCTTTGAATCGTACCGCGCAGGCAATCTGGACATTTATGTCATGAGCACTACAGGGGAACAACTGCAGCCAGTAACTACGCATCCTGCCCCGGACTACGCGCCAGCCTGGACGGCCGACAGCGAAGCTATCGCATTCACATCGCTGCGGGATGGCGGAAAGGACATATACCTGCGCTCCCTGGGTGAGGATGCCGAGGTGATTAACCTCACAGGAAGTGGGGATTTGGACGTAGATGCGCCAGCGCTGTCCTACGATGGGTCCAGGATCACGTATGTTACGGGACCTCCGAGTCACAGCTCTGTCCAGGTCGCTCCATTCAAGTCGGACACCCTCTCCGCCAATCCGGCGAGGGCTGAATTCTTCGGCCTCGGTAGCGCCCCAACGTGGGCGCACGGCGGCGAGAGTCTTGTCTATGCCTACGAGCGGAGCGGACGCAGCCACATCGTGGCGACCCGAGTCATCGACCCGCCCATGTTCGAGGAGATCTACGCCGACGAGGGGTCTTTGGGCGGTCTTACCTGGACAGATTCGCCACTGCCCCCTCGCGTTGTGGCGCGAGCGCAAGGCACCGGGGCGGACCCTCAACTGCCCTTCTACACGGAGGTGGTGCAGGCTACGCCCGCAGACGGAGCACCCTATCAGCTTATTGCGCTCCCTGGTGTCAGCACTCGCGTGGGGAGCCCGGCGCTCTCAGATCGGGTCAACGACAGCTTCAACGTGCTGCGACGGCGGGTAGCGGACGAGGTCAGCTGGGACTACCTTGCTACATTGGACAGTTCTCTGATCCCCCTCAACCACACCCCACCCTCCGGGCATTCGCGGAAGAGTTGGCAGCTCTGCGGCCGGGCGTTTGCGCTGGACCAGGGGCCCTATGGACACAGCACATCTATGATCGAGGTAGTTCGAGAGGACGTTGGAAATGCCACGTATTGGCGGGTTTTTGTCCGAGCAGCGGAACAGGACGGCAGTATGGGCAAGCCGCTTCGAGAGTATCCCTGGGATCTGAACGCCCGCTACCAGGGGGGACGCGCTGCAGTGGATGGCGGAGCACGAAAGCAACAAGTTCCCACGGGATATTACGTCGATTTCACGGCTCTGGCGCGCGAGTATGGATGGGAGCGAGTCCCTTCATCGTGGCGCTGGCGCTCCTTCTGGCCCGACATTCGCTGGTGGGAGTATCGAAAAGCCGGCGACGTGACATGGTGGGATTGTATGTTGGAGGTCTTCAAGCCTGAGGAGGTAGAGTCGGCTTTCGGACCGATCCCAGGGCGCTGACGAGTGATATGGCTCGCGTGATCATCTTGACCGGTGAGCGCGGAATCGGGAAGACCACGATCTGCCGTGAGACAGTCAGGCTAGCGCGCGCAAGCAAGAGGGACTGTGGCGGCATCCTCACGTTGAGCCACGCAGGCATGCGCGAGGTCTACGATGTGCGCACAGGTGACATCCACCGCCTGACCCAGGAAGCAGGAGCGGGGCCGGCCGTGGTCCAGGGACGCTTCCGCTTCAATCCAGAGACGTTGAGTTGGGGGAACGAGGTGCTGGCGCGCTCAGTGCCGTGCGATCTGCTTGTTGTTGACGAGATCGGTCCTCTGGAAATAGAACGAGACCGGGGATGGGCCACCGCGTTCGAGGTGCTCCGCGACCGAGAGTTTGCGCTCGCGGTGGTGGTTGTCCGACCGGAGTTGGTAGCTCAGGCCCAGATGCGCCTGCCAGGCTTCGACGCGGGGGTGTTGCGCGTGACGCGAGGTAACCGGGACGGACTGCCTGGGCTCCTAATGGAAGAGCTGAAGGGAGCAGCGTAGGACAGCCAGAGGATCAGGTCTCTTCGTGCGCAGCCAGGCCTTCTTGCAGCACTCTGAGCGGCAACATGGCGCAATGGATCCGGGAAGGCCCGAGCTGTAGCCCAAGCATCTCCAGTACGTCTTCTTCACCCATCTCCTGCAGCTCTGAGATCGTCTTGCCCTTGATCTCCTCGGTGAGCATTGAGGCCGCCGCCATGCTGATCACGCAACCTTGCCCACTGAACCTTGCCCCGCTCACCTTTCGGTCCTCCAGTTTGATGTCCAGCCGGACCACATCGCCGCAGACGGGATTGTCTCGTTCGTAGGAGATATCGGCATTCTCTAACACTCCCTCGTTGCGGGGACTGCCGTAGTGATCGAGTATGTTCTCACGATACAAATCTGACATTGTCTTTCCTAGCTCCACTGGCTGATTCCGCTCAACGATCAATCGCCAACAGCTCCTGCCCTTTTCGAATGCCCGCCACCAGCCGATCCACCTCCTCGTGCGTGTTGTAGAGGTAGAAGCTAGCACGTGCCGTTGGAGATAGCCGAAAGAACTGATGGAGAGGATGCGCACAGTGATAGCCAGCACGAATGGCGACCCCATCCGAATCGAGGATCTCGGCTAAATCGTGAGGGTGGACCCCTTCGACAGTAAACGCCACGACACCGCTCCGACCTGTGTCGGGTCCAATCACACGGACTCCCGCTACCTCATTCAGCCGCTCCCAGGCATAAGCAGCCAAGTCTTGCTCGTGAGCCCAGATAGACTCCATTCCGACATCGCTCAGATAATCGATCGCGGCAGCCAGGCCCACGGCCTCTGCGATAGCTGGTGTGCCAGCTTCAAACTTGTAGGGCAGATCCGCCCACTTGACCTCTTGGCGTTCCACTCGCTCGATCATCCCCCCTCCAGTGAGGAAGGGCGGCATCTCCTCCAAGAGCTCCGGGCGGGCATAGAGGACGCCAATCCCTGTGGGGCCACACATCTTATGACCGGAAAAGGCGAAGAAATCACAATCCAATGTTTCCACGTTCACCGGTAGATGGGGAACACTCTGGGCCCCGTCGATCAGCACGTATGCTCCAGCGGCGCGGGCCCGGGTGACGATGTCCTCGACGGGGTTCACCGTCCCAAGCACGTTGGAGATATGGGTGAACGCCACGAGCTTGGCAGATGGTTCCAACACCCGATCGAGGGACTCCAGGTCCAGGCGCCCATCATTGGTCACTGACACAAATGCAAGCTCAGCCCCGGTCTCCTTGGCAAGCTGCTGCCAGGGCACCAGGTTGCTGTGGTGCTCCATCATGGTGACCACAATGCGATCACCAGGGTTGATCTGCGCCTGTCCCCAGCTGAGGGCAACCAAGTTGATGGCTTCTGTCGCATTCCGGGTGAAGACCACGCCACGCCGGTCAGGGGCATGAACGAAGCCCGCGACTTTGTCTCGCGCGGCCTCGTAGGCAACAGTCGCCTCCTCGCTGAGAGTGTGCACACCGCGGTGGATGTTCGCGTAATGGTTTCTGTAGAAATCGCTGAGGGCCTCAATCACCGCATCTGGTTTCTGCGTGGACGCTGCATTGTCCAGGTAAGCCAGGGGCTTCCCCCCTATCTCTCGCTTCAGAATAGGGAAGTCGTCTCGACATATTGCAGCATCCAGCCTCTTCTTGTTGCTCAAGCTCTCCTCCGGTGAAATCCCCCGACCCGAACCGCTCAGCCTCCAACCTCGGAAAAGTATATCACCTGTCATGGCACGGCGCAACTTGGTCCCAGGGGCGAGATCGGCAGGCGCACTCTCCCGGCATCGGTGCGCGCGCTTGCGGCAATACCCACCTCGGACAGTGGGGGCAGTAATCGAGGCCTGTATGGTGCTACAACCGCACATCGGTAACCAGAGCTTCCTGGACGACCGAGAAGCGCCCACGTGTTAACTGTTCGTGGCCGGCGTGAGCGAGATTCTTCGTCGCTCCGGTCGCTGCGCTTCCTGCGCTCTTACTAAGAAACTATCACCGATAACCGTCACTCCGAGCGAGCGTAGGGAGTCGAGAAATCTCGCGCCTGCTGGCAACAGGATTCCTCCGCTACACTCCGCTGTGCGCCGTTCCGGTCGGAATCACGCAGGCGGCGGTTTCTTGCCCGCTGAGTGGCGTGCCGGCGCCATAGGACAACTCGCAATGACAAATGCACTTGTAGCATCAGGAAGGTCACTGTATGGGGGATGGTGGCTTGCTCGCTTGAGCAGGCCGCTGCGGCACGAGCCGTGGATCATCCGGTGCAAATCGGCGGGAAGGGCGAGGAGCGATGGACTCCGTCTATGATGAAGCGGCACCCCCGTCCGCTGAGTGAACGGGAGTGAACGAGCGCCAAACGCCGGCGGTCAGAACCGCCGGTGTCTCGCCTCAGGTCATACCATTGAGATCCTCAGCTGAAGAGCTTCTGAAGCTGCATCGCCATGGACATGTCGCCTTTGACCTTGAGTCGCCCTTGCATGAAGGCAGCCATCGGGTTCAGATCGCCCTCGATCAACGCCTTAAGGTCCTTCGCTGAGGCTCCCACTGTTATCGCCGGCGAGCCGATGCTGCCCTCTTGAACATCGACCTGCCCATCGTCAATGGTCACCGTCCACTGTCCGCCCTCCTCACCCGAGACGTCGAACAGTATGGTAGCATCCATCCCCTTAAGCTTCTCGGCGTCAGCCGACCCAGACAACGCCTCTAGCGCGTGCTTTGCCGTATCAAGATTGGGCATATTCCCTCCTTAGCTGCTCGTCTGCTATCAGAATTCCACTGCAACAGGCCAGTCTCCCCTTTAGTGATCCGACAAAGGTCGCGGCCCAAGCGTCCACAACACTTACCGGACCAAGCCCAGTCGATATCCAGCCCCTGACTGTGAACCTAGACCTCCAGCGGGGCCATCTCCTCCCAGTTCTGCCCTGCCTTGAGATCGACCTTCAACGGCGCGTCAAGCTCGAAGGCGTCCTCCATGATCTCGCGCATCAGCCCTGCAATCGCCGGAACCTCCTGGTCCGGTGCTTCGACGATAAGCTCGTCGTGGACCTGCAAGATCATCCTGGCAGGCGTCCCCCGCTCCCCGAACTCTCGATGGAGACGGATCATTGCGATCTTGATGATATCAGCAGCGGTTCCTTGAATGGGAGCATTGATTGCCATACGCTCAGCAGCCTGGCGGGCATAGTGAGAGGCTTTGCTGTCCGGCTCCAGTTCAGGGAAGTACCGTCGTCGTCCCATCAGCGTCTCGACGAATCCCTGCCGAGCTGCCAACGCCTTGGTGTGTTCGATATACTCGCGCATCCTCGGGAAACGCTCGAAGTAGGTCTCTATAAAGTCCTCAGCCTCGGGCTGGGTCAGCCCTGTAGCCTGAGCCAGGCCGTATGCTGTCTGTCCGTAGGAGAGCCCGAAGTTCACAGCCTTCGCCAGCCGCCGCTGATCAGAGGTCACTTCTCCCGGTGGAATGTCCAAGATGGCAGCGGCGGTGGTGGCGTGCACATCCTCGCCACGAGCGAACGCTCCGAGGAGCCCCTCATCGCCGGAGACGTGCGCCATCACACGAAGCTCGACCTGGGAGTAGTCGGCAGCGATCAGTTTCCAGCCGGCATCTGCCACGAAAGCTCGCCGTATGTGTCGCCCGAGCTCTGTGCGGATGGGGATGTTCTGTAGGTTGGGATCACTGGAACTGATGCGACCCGTCACGGTGCCGGTCTGGTTGTAGGAGGTATGCAGGCGGCCCGTATCTGACCTGACCAGGCGCGGAAGTGCGTCGACATACGTTGACTTCAGCTTTGAAAGAGTCCGGTGCTCAAGGATTAGATCAACAACCGGGTGTTCGTCCTGCAACCGCTCCAAAACACCGGCTGCCGTAGAATAGTGACCAGTCTTCGTGCGCCGGACGCCCTGAGACGGCAGATCCAGCGCCTTGAACAGAGCATCGGAAAGCTGCTGCGTTGAGTTGACGTTGATGGAGTAGCCAACCATGTCTCGGATCTCGGCCTCGATGTCGTCAAGACGGGCAGCCAGATCCTGAGACATGCGCTCCATTTGCTGAACATCGAAGCCGATACCGGCCTGTTCCATTGCCGCCAACACGGGCACGAGAGGCATCTCGACCTCGGTGAACAGGGACCAGAGCTCCCTCTCCTTCAACTCGGGTTCCAGGATAGTACGGAGACGATGGGTTATGTCGACATCTGCACAGGCGTAAGGTGCCGCTTCCTCGACCGGAACCTGGTCCATTGAGATCTGACTCCTACCTGCGCCGATCAAGTCGGTGATGGGGGTCATCCTCTCGTGCAGCCGCGTCCAGGCCAAGTCCTTGAGCCCGAGATTCTTGGAGGCAGGATCGAGCAACCATTCGGCGATCATGGTATCGAAGGCCAGGGGCTCAATCCCGCTCCCAGCCTGCTCAAGCACAATCAGATCATACTTGATGTTATGTCCCTGCTTCGGAATCTGCAACTCGGTCAACATAGGATTCAGAGCATCAATGACCGCCCCGAGCGGCAACCGGGGGTCGCGGGCTGGGGCGGCAACCGGGATGTAGTAGCCGCGGCGGGCGCCGTCGGTGAGCGAAATACCCACCAGCTGGGCCTCCATAGGATCCACGGACGTAGTCTCTGTATCGACAGTCAGTATCGTCGCTTCCTCCAGGCGAGCAACCAGGCGGCGAAGGCCATCCTCGGTGGCCACGAGCCGGTACGTGGCCAGGTCCTCATCGGCAGCCACAGCGCCTTCTGCGTTGGGCCTTTCCGCGCCGGCTCTTTCTTCTCCGAACAGCCTAAGCTGGTGTGCCACTCCGGCTGGCATCAGGTCTTTCGGCTCTGGCAGCCGCTCAATCAAGGAATTGAACTCTAGTCGGTGGAAAAGGTCGAGCACCTCGTCGTAATCGAAGGTGCGAACCCGGCACGCATCAAGGTCTAGCTCGACGGGAGCGTCTCGTACGATCCTGGCCAGCTGTCGACTGAGAAAGGCCTCCTCGCGCCCCTCCTCCAACCTACTCCGAAACCGGTTCGAGACTTCATCGAGGTGCTGATAGACCTCCTCCAGTGATTCGTGCTTCTTGAGCAATCGCGTGGCTGTCTTCTCACCGACGCCGTACACCCCCGGGATGTTGTCAGATTTGTCCCCGATGAGGGCCTTGTAATTCGGCAGTTGCTCGGGACTCAGTCCGTCGTACCGCTCCCTTACGCGCTCGACGTTGTAGATCACGGTATCCGAGAAACGCCACCGGGACGTCAATACGCTGGTATAGTCATCGACCAGCTGCAGGAGGTCCATGTCGCCGGTGACGATGAGCGTCTCAACTCCCTTCTCTTCCGCCTGTCGAGCCAGGGTACCGAGAAGATCGTCGGCCTCGTAGCCCCCTACCTCGTAGATGGGAATGTCCAGGGTCTTGACAACCTCTCGGACCCGGTCCATCTGAGAACGCATCTCATCGGGCATCTTGGTACGGTGAGCCTTGTACTCGGTGTAGATCTCGTGGCGAAAGCTCGGTCCCTTGTCGAAGGTCACGGCAATGCGCGTCGGTTCTTCGTCGCGCAACACATTCAGCAGCATCGACGTGAACCCGTACACCGCGTTCGTCAACTCGCCCTTCGAGGTTTTCAGGTCATCGGGCAGGGCATGGTAGGCACGATACGCCAAAGCGTGACCATCGATCAGGACGAGCTTCTCTCGTTCGGACATAGAGCACCTCAACCTCTGCTCCTACTGCGTTGCGCTCGCCAGGTGGCGGAGTTGCGCTGCTGCTGCCCTCACCCGGTGGCGAACGATGCCTAGAGGAACGTGGGTGGGCAGGGCTGCTGACAGAATCACCGCATCGATGATCGTCAGAGAGTACAGAATATGTTGGTCACCCTCCAGACTCTGCTCAAAACGATGCGGTTCACGTTCAAGGGCCTCGGCGATGCGGCGTGATGAGTGGTAACTCTCCCCAATAGCCCGTGCCAGCTGCTCCAGAGCCTCGGAAGACACAGTGCCAACACTGCTCAGTATCCTTCCCTCGCAGGTGAGGAGTACCGCGTCGGCATTGGTCTCACGTGCCAGGATCTCCAACTCGCGCAGGGCCTCCTGGGGACACTCATACGGCATTTCCAAGGGATCGACGACCATCACAGACCGGTCACCGGGCCCGCTGGGCGGCACGGCGGCGTCAGCGGGCTGTCCCGATTCGTGTACCGGTCTGGACAACGCTTCCTCGATCAGATGCGGCAAATCGGGAAGAAAGAAGGGTTTCGGCAGCACACTCTGAACATCCAAACCCGTCATCTCCTCCGGGAGAACGTCCCCTTGAAGCGGTATGAGCACCAGCCGCAGATGACGCTGCTCCTGGCGCAGCCTTCGGGCCACCGTCGCCCCGTCGAAGCCGTCTACATTGTCAATCCCCAGATCAACTATGGCCAGGTCGAAGACCTCGGTGGAGGCGATGTTGAGCGCCTCGCTCCCTTTGTGCGCAACGATGACCCGGTAGTCTCCCTCTCGTTCGAGGCTCTCCTGGAGCATCGTGGCGAATCCAACGTTGCTGTCCACGATCAAGATAGAGCGTCCCTCATCCATCGTCGCGGCTCCGATCTTCGCTGGGGCTGCATTCCCAACCCTGGGTCCGCCCGTTGTCGCCTAGCGTCCCCATTCCTGGAGGACGAGCTCGTCAGGCGATCGCTTGGGCACGTGATGCACACCCTTCTCATCTCGGTAATACTCGATATCGCCGCCGGGGGCGATCTCCTCCAGCACCACTTCCTCCCTGGGCCTACCCAGTGCAAGGGCGAGCAGGATGTCGTAACGCTCGTCAATCCCAAGCGCGTCCGAGAGCGCGGCTCGATCGAGCGAGCCCAGGATACAACCGCCCAGTCCTCTCTCTGCTGCGCCCAGCATGATCGACTGGGCAGCAATGCCGTGATCGCACCCGAAGGAGCTGCGGATGTCGGTATCCCCCAAGACGATCACGTACGCTGCTGGGCGCTCCCCATGCATGGGGCCCTGCCAATCCTTCAAGTAGCCGGCCCAACGGGTGTGGGGGAAGATCCTCGCGTTCGTCTCGGGCCCGTAACTGAGAACGTACTTGAGGGGCTGGAGATTGGATGCGGAGGCAGACAGCCGCGCCAGGTTCACGAGCTCGCGGAGGGTCTCCCTGCTCACGGCAACGTCCTGGTGGAAGCGCCGGTAGCTGCGGTTCTTACGAATCAGGTCTTCGAGCATAGGCTCCTTATCACTACAACCGTGCATCGGGAATCAGAGCTTCCTGGACGGCCGACGAGCGCCCACGTGCGAACTGGTTTTTTGACCAGCGTGACCGAGATTCCTCGTCGCTCCGGTCGCTGCGCTTCCTGCCCTCCTACTGAGAAACTCTGTTGCTGGCCTTGGGGGTTGTGCCGCTGGCCGAGGTCGGAGATTCCTCCACTCCGCTTCGCTGCGGTCGGAATGACAGTCTTGCGAGTTTCTTGCATCCTAAGTGGTGCGTGCACCATGGGTTTTCTCGGAATGACAATTGCCGGTGTAGTATTGTCTGATGTGTCGTCGTACTTCGTCCCCATCAGGGCAGCGAGCAAACGTACGGGGCGCCCTCAGCGAGCACCTGGTGCACTCGGGTCATCCAGTCGCTGATAGGAATGCTTTGCGGACATTGCTCCTCACATTCGAGACACGCAGTGCAGGCGCTGGCACGCTTCTCGTCGTCCAGAAACTCATAAGAACGGCGTGCGCTGTCTGGCTTCTCGTATATGATGCCCTCATTGTAAATCTCCAAGTTGCGGGGGATGTCCACTCCATGAGGACACGGCATGCAATAGCCACAGCGCGTACACGGAATAGGGCAGAGTTCCTCATACTTCTCCCGGACCTGGTCAATGAGGGCCAGCTCCTCCTGTGTCAGGCTGTCGACGCCAGACCTACCGGCACTGGCGACGTTCTCCCTCACCTGTTCCATCGCGCTCATCCCACTGAGCACGACCGAGACCTCGCGCTGATGCCACAGCCACTGAAGAGCCCAGTCGGCAGGTGTGCGCGTCGTCGGAGCCCGATTCCAAATCTCTTGGATCGGATCGGGGGGATCGACGAGCTTCCCGCCCAGCAAAGGTTCCATCACCACGACAGCCAGCCCTTGAGATGCGGCGTACTTCAAGCCCTTCATACCGGCCTGATTCTCGATGTCCATGTAATTGTACTGAATCTGACAGAGAGTCCAGTCGTAGGCATCGACGATATCCTTGAACACGTCGTAGTCATCGTGAAATGAGAAACCTATATGGCCGATGCGTCCGTCTGCCCTGGCACCTTCCGCCCACTCGGTCACACCGAGCTCGCGCAGTTTGTGCCACCACTCCTCCTTCAATGCGTGCAGGAGATAGAAGTCGATGTGATCCGTACGGAGCCTTTGAAGCTGCTCGTCAAGAAAACGGTCGAAGTCGTCTTTCTGCTCAACCTTCCAGGACGGGAGCTTCGTCGCCAGCCGGACTCTCTCTCGATAGCCATCCTGTAGCACGCGTCCCAGAAACGGTTCGCTGTTTCCTCCATGATAGGGATAAGCCGTATCCAAGTAGTTCACGCCCTGATCAATGGCAAAACGAACCATCCTGGTTGCCTCCGCCTCAGCAATGTCTTCGCTCCCGTTCCCAGTCGGAAAGCGCATGCAGCCAAAACCGAGTGCTGACACCCTCCAATCCAGGCTTCCGAATCGACGGTATTGCATCGTGTCTCCAGACTCAGTATCCGAGCTCTTTGTCCACCACGTTTCTCAACGGCTCACCCATTGTGTAGCGCTTCAGGTTGTCCAGAAAGACCTCCATGGCTCGCTGGTGATAGCGTGGGGTTATGCCTGCATAGTGGGAAGTGATGATCACGTTGTCCAGATCCCAGAGAGGCGAATCCTCTGGCAGCGGTTCCGTCTCGAAGACGTCAAGCCCTGCCCCTGCTATCCATCCTTCTCGCAAGGCCTGGAGCAGAGCCTCTTCATCAATCGTCCCCCCGCGACCGACGTTGACCAGGTAGGCCGTCGGTTTCATCGCCTGCAACTGCTCTTGTCCAATCATTCCGCGAGTCTCTTCGGTCAGCGGAACGGTGAGAACTACGAAGTCCGCCTGGGGTAGCAGATCAAGCAGTCGGTCCGGGGCGGACATGCGGTCGACGCCGGCCACGCTGACGGTGGGATCGCGCCGGACACCCAAGACCTGGATGTCGAGTGCCGTCGCGATCCTGGCTGTCCGCTGGCCGATGGCACCCACCCCGACCAACAGCATCGTCTTGTCCGCCAGCTCAAAGAGATCCTGAGGTTGATCGTGAGAGATCCACTCGCGGCATCGTTGCGCGCGAATCGCCTGGTGGAGCTTGCGGGCGAAGGCAAGCAGAAATGCAAAGATATGCTCAGTGACCTGAATGGCATGGATCCCGGACACGTTTGTGAGCACGAAGTCCATCTCGACGGCCTGTGGATGACGGAGCAGCCAATCGGCACCGGCGGCCCATTGCTGGAACCAATGCAGGTTCGAGGCCCGAGGAAGGAGGTCGCGGGGGAATCCGCCCGCCGCAATCTCAATCTCGTCGATCAGATCCAGAATCTCGTCCCGATCGCGAGTCACAACGACATCCCTGTCTTCCGGCACCACCTCGCGTACACGACGCAGTTGCTCACCAGACAAAGCATCTGGTTCGAAAGCCAGCAAGACTATTCGCACGCTCTCACCCTCTGTCTTTGTATGCATAATCGCCACCGATTATATCTTAACGATACCGGTCACACAACCAGACTGACTCCCGGAGAGAGAACCCCAACCCGCCCGCGCGACCGAGTCCACGTTGGCTCTCCCTTCACATTTGTTCCAGATGGGCCACGCTCCCAGGCTGGACTGAAGCGATTGTGTCATAGACACCACGCTCAGCTGGACACGTCCCAGTCGGACCTCGTCGCCCGCTCGCAGTGACGCCGCTTCATCCACGGGCCAACCGGTGACCAGAGTGCAGACAGACTGAGATCTCTCCTCCTCAAGGCTTCCAGCAGTGTCCTGGGCACACTCGCCACAGCCGCTGACGCAGAACGCGGCCCATCGAAGGAGCCACAAGAGCTCTCTGGTTGCTTCTGTCTCGCGGATGGATCCCTGTAGAAGGGAGCCGCTCGGTAAAGCGCGGGCCCTCGTCCTGCTGGCGACAGCGGGACACCTACGGAGAAACTACGGTGATGGGCACGGGAAGGACGACGAAGTCCTGTCCCTCACTGGTAGTGAGCCGGGCGCCTGGGTCACCAGGATCGTACAAGCCGACCATGACCGTTGCTGGCCCTGTGTACTCGTTTCCCTCGGACCTGAACGTCAACTGATGCGTATCCTGAATGATCTGCCCGGCCTCCCACGTGGTGGTGGGGGCGGCTCCCCGGGCAGGAGGACCATCGTGCTGTGCAATCAAGAGCCCTTCTTCGGAGAGTAGGTGCGTGAAAACAGTATAGTCTGTGGAACTGGTTCCCTCCAACCCCTGCCAGTAAAGAGTCACCAGAAAGGCGTCGCCTGCAGCAACCTGGGCCGAGGACAGCTCGTATCCGACCAATCTTCCAAAATCACCAAATCCAACGGCCATCTGACCAGACAGGGGCCCCGTCGCCACCGGTGTCGCAGAAGGTGTCGCCTCTGGCGTCGGTGGTTCTGTTGGAAGTAACGTAGGCACAGGAGAAGGGGACGTCACGACTTCTGGTGTGAGGGCTGGCATCGTGCCGGCATCCGCCGGCGTCGACGTAGCGCTGGGGGTCGGAAGCTCGACGCCAGACCGTGGCGTCGACGTGGCTAAGGGCAGCTCAGGATCATGCGCGGGGACGCTGCTCGCCATTAACGAGACGCTGATGAAGACAACGAGGCCAATGGCAATGAAGACGAAAACCATGGCCCAGGCCCTGACGGCACGAACTGTGGCCGTCTCGTGCTCAAGTGTGAATAGAGCCAGGCCTCGCTCTCGTTGAGCTCCCAGGGCGCGCACAAGATAGACTAAGGCCCCGATGGCGCACACGACATAGAGAGCCCAGGCGTATTCAATCAGCCAGCGGAGAACAACGGTCATTGGGCTGCCAGCACCCCGCGAATGAGGGTTTCTAACCGGGGTGTTAGCCTCTTTCCTGCCTGGAGCACCTCTTCGTGGCTGGTTTCCACCACCGGACCTCCCTCGACCGGCAAGACGTTGCTGATCCCAGAGAGGCCGAGAACACGCGTACCGGCGTGTCGAGCTACGGTGGCCTCTGGCACGGTCGACATGCCCACGGCATCTGCACCAATCGCGCGAAGGAACCGAAGGTCAGCCATGGTTTCGTAGCTCGGGCCTGCCAGGCAGATATACACGCCCTCTCGAAGGGGTAGCCCCTGCTCCGAAGCCACTTGTCTGGCAACAGAGCCCAGTTCAGCGTCATACACCGCAGACATATCCGGGAAACGAGGGCCGAGTTGATCTACATTTGGCCCTCGAAGGGGATTAAGACCCGCCATACCGATCAGGTTGATATGATCCGTGATCAACATCACGTCACCGGCACGGAACTCAGAATCCAGGCCACCAGCGGCATTGGTGACTATCAACGTCTCTATGCCCAACACTTGCATAACCCGCACCGGAAACGTGATCTGTGCCATTGAGTAGCCCTCGTAGTAGTGGGCGCGCCCCTGCATCACGGCCACAGGCTGATCCTCCAAGTACCCGAGAACAAACTGACCAACGTGGCCGGTAACCGTCGACTCGGGGAAGTGGGGAAGCTCCTGATAGCCGAAGGACACGCTGTCCTGCACAGTCTCCGCCAGCGGACTGAGGCCAGAGCCAAGGATGAGGCCAATCTTCGGCGTGATGTCCGTCGTCTGGCGGATCAGTGCAGCGGCAGCGTCAAAATGTGCATACGAGAAGAACTCAGGCATACGCGCCTCCTATTGGGGCCGTTCCAGGTGCCCATCAACAAGCCTCGCTCAAGTGACCAAGTGGGTTGTGTGAGGTCTAGGAAAGCTTGATCGACCTACTAGATTATATCACGATTCACCCAAACTCGAAACACAAGTCAAGTAGGCCCCGGGGCAGCCGGCGTGGGCAGAATACACCCACCCCACGGGCAGCCTCTTGCAGGACAGGTGCCAGAACCGACTGGCATCGACGCACTGAGAACTATGGGATGTCGGGGAACACAGGCCGCAAGCGTTCTCGCCGTGGGCGATCACGCAACGTTCCAGCTGCCTTGGACCTCGTCGCATGTGCTCTTGCATGCTCCATGTCCTGTGCTACAATTCCGGCATGCATCGCCTCTTGAGCACCGTCGCTTTGGCCGCCTGCATCGCCTCCATCGTCCTGGCAAGTGCAGCCCTGGTGGAATCCAGTGTCGAGGCCCAGGCGGAGCATCCGGCAGCCGAGCTGCTGGAGTTGGTGAACGGGGTTCGCCTGGGAGAGGGGCTCGATCCCTACCGTCACTCGCGGCTGCTGAGCGACGCAGCCCAACGCCACGCTGACGACCTCGCCGCCAATGGATTCGCTGATCCCAATGACGTGCATCTGGGCTCGGACGGAACCAAGGAGGAGGCCCGTATCGAGGAGGCCGGGTACGCAGCCTGGACACAGAATGGACGGTTGGCCGTGGGTGAGAACGTCTGGGCAGGGCAAGGTGTTCCCGAGAACGTACTAGCCTCCCTGCTGGAGGATCCGCTGGGCCGTGACAACCTCCTGAGCGATACCTACCGCGAGATCGGGATTGGCTATGCCAAGGATGGCGACGGCAGGAGCTACTACGTTCTCGATTTTGGAGCTCGACCCAACGTGTTGCCCATCTTCATCAACGATGGTGGCTCCAGCACGGAGAACCCGGAAGTTGCGGTTCGCCTGACGAACGAGCGGGTCCACCCGGAGGGAAGGGGGACTGCTTTCATGGGCGAGGCGATCGAAATCCGCATTAGCAACGAACCCGCGTTCGAGGGGCTTGCGTGGCAGCCGTGGGCACCACTGGTCCCGTGGGTAGTCCCAGACTCGGTAGGACAGCACACTGTATACGTCGAGTTTCGCGACGCCGCCGGACGCACCACTGCAGCAGCCGAGAGCATATTCCTCGACCACGGCACGCCAACAACGCGGACTGCTCCTGAGTCCACCCCCACACCCGAACCCCCCGTGAGTCCCTCCCTCGAACCCATGGCTACGGAGGATGTGTCAGCGGGTGACCCCGAACTGACACCTGAGGACACAACTCTTACCCAGGCAGCACCTCTGGATTCGTCGGCACAGCCTGCCGCTGCGACGCCTTTCCCCACCTGGACCCCGCTACCGTCCCCCGTGCCCACCGGCGCTGAGCAGGGGCAATCCACGGGAGCGGCATTGTCCTCGCCCGACGAGGCGGGCTATGACAGACCTTTGCTGATCGTGGGCATTCTGCAGGGAGCAGCGCTCCTCTTGGGAGTCTATCTGATGATTCGCCACGGAGCGCCCACATCGTGTGACTGAGAGTGGCTTGATCGGCATCTTTGACTCCGGCGTCGGCGGTTTGAGTGTGTGGTGGGAAATCGTGCGCCAGCTTCCGCACGAGGACACCCTGTACCTGGCTGACCAGGCCCACGTGCCGTACGGGAGCCGGTCCCTAGGTGAGGTCCGACAGTTCTCCGCAGCGATCACAGACTTCCTGCTCGAACAGGGCGCCGAAATCGTAGTCGTCGCGTGCAACACGGCCTCTGCCGCTGCGCTCCACTCTCTGCGACAAGCCTACCCTGAAGTCAGTTTCGTGGGGATGGAGCCAGCGCTCAAGCCGGCTGTCGAAGGGACACGCAGCGGCATCGTGGGCGTGATGGCGACGGAGGCTACGTTCCAGGGAGAGCTCTTCACCAGCTTGCTGGAGCGATACGCAAGTAATGTGGAGGTGTTCACCCAGGTCTGCCCCGGATTGGTCGACGCCGTGGAAGTTGGCGCGCTTGAGACGCCGGGAACCCGGGCTCTCTTGCGCACGTGCCTGGCGCCCCTGTTGGAGGCCGAGGTTGATCAGCTCGTGCTTGGGTGCACCCATTACCCGTTTCTGCGGCCGGCTATTGACCGAATTATCGAGGGGCGGATGTCGGTGATTGACCCTGCGCCCGCTGTCGCCCGGCAGACCGGCCGTGTGTTGGATCGCGGGAGCAACAGGCCCAGCCAAGAAGGCGCGGGGCGTCGCGACTTCTACACCACTGGAGATCCAGCGCTGTTCGCCAAGATGATCCGCCAGCTGGTTCCGGCATTCGGTGACCAGGCTGAGGTGAAGAAGGCACGCTGGGTAGGCACACGCCTCTGGGCTGAATGAGACGTTCGGCAGACGGGCCTTGATTGTATCGTTCCGAGAGAGCCTGCTTCCACTCAGTCGAGACGGGACCCACAGAAGGATCGGTGATCCTGAGGGGCCTATCCGGTCAGTCGCTCCAGCGCCGTTATGATGTCCTCTCGCCGCGGGGAGCCAGCCTGCTGCAATATCACGTTTCCGTCACCGTCAAGCAGCACAAGGGTCGGGACGCTCCGCACCCCGTAGCGCACCGCCAGCGCCCTTCCCACGCTGTCGTCCACACTGAGCCGCAGCACGCGAACGTTGTCTTTGATATCTCGCTCGATCCCGTCCACGACGGGTTTTGCCAGCAGGCAGGCGGTTCAGGTGTTGGAGTAGAAGTTTATCAGCGTTGGCGTTCCGTCGGTAACCAGGGCATCGAACTCGGCAGCCGAACCCAGGTTATCACCAGGCGTGCGCAAGAAGACATACGCGCCAACCATCAGGGCAACCACGAGGATCACCAACCAGTTCTCGCGTAAAAGGCGTTCCATCACACCTCTCGATCCAGGTTCACATTGTCAAGAAGCACGAATGGGAGACCACAAACCCGCTCACACCTGGACCTGGATCAGGGCTCGAGCAGCATCCGCAGTGCAACCAGATTCTTCCGATCATCGTGCAGGTCTTTGCTCTTCGGCGTCTCCAGCAGGCCGGGCAGACCGGCCGTCCTGGAGTCATTGAGCACCTGACGAAAACCGGCCAAGCCGATGTGGCCCGCGCCGATATGCTCGTGCCGGTCTATTCGGCTTCCCAGCTCGCCCTTGCTGTCGTTCAGGTGGACGACTTTGAGACGCTCGAGACCAATCACCTGATCGAACTCCTCCACCGTGTCGGCGTAACCCTCTGGTGTGCGCAGTTCGTAGCCAGCAGCGAACACGTGACACGTATCGAGACAGACACCCAACCGCTCACCTGCAACCGCGTGCTCCAGCAGCCAGGCAAGATGCTCGAAGCGACCGCCGAGCCGGGTTCCCTGACCGGCGGTGGTCTCCAGCACGATCCGCGAACGGACGTCGGTCGTGGCGGAGTGGACTTCACCCAAGGCTTGTGCCATACGGGAGAGCCCGGCAGCCTCCCCGGTGCCAACGTGGGCCCCCGGGTGAAGCACCAGCCACCGCACGCCGAGGACTTCGCACCGCCTCAGCTCGAGGATCAGGGTGTCGATCGAACTGCGCCACAGATCGTCCCGCGGCGACGCCAAGTTGAGAAGATACGATGCATGAGCGACGACAGGGCGGATTGCCATCCTGTCAGCTCTGGCCCGGAAGAGCGCAATATCCTCCTGGGGGAGCGGCGGCACCGCCCAGGATCGATTGGGCCTGACGAACATCTGCAGCGTCTCACAACCCACGGATTTCGCGCGACCAAGCGCTCTATGCACACCTCCGGCAATGGATTCGTGAGCACCGAGTCTCACGTCGAGAGCTCCGCCTGGTACCCCTGTCGATACCGCTGAGCCAGGTCCACGTAGGTCTGCTTGAAGTGAGTCCACTGAGCCTTGTACTCGTCGCCCACCGTCTTATCCAGAACCCGCGCGGGGACTCCCACGGCGATGTGTTCAGCAGGAACGTCCTGTCCCTGACGGACTACAGCCCCCTCGCCTACGACGCCCCACTCGCCGACTACGGCCCAGTCAGAGACCACTGCCCCCATACCGATGATCGCATAGTCGTGGATCTTGTTGACGTTGTGGATCACCGCGCTGTGGCCGATGGTGACCCAGTTGCCGATAGTCGTCCGCTCACCGGGCCGAACATGTATCACACAATTGTCCTCGACACTGCAGTGATGGCCGATGACGATCGTCCCGTAGTCGCCCCGGATCCGGGCACCGGGCCCGATCCAGGAGTCTTTCCCGATGACCACATCCCCCAAGACATCGGCCGAGGGGTGCACGTACGTGCCTGCGCCAACCCGCGGTATCCTGCCCTCGAACGATCCCAGCGTCATCGCGGACCCTCCTCTGTTGCCTTCGCTCGTGCCTCCTCCAACGCCATCTCAAGCTCCTCAAGCTCGATCAGCATAGCTGGTGGGACAGAGTGTTTCGGCAGACGATCCTCCAGATCCGCGATCCGCCGTTCCAGTTCAGCGATCCGCTGTATGATATCAGAGCTCATTCGCTGACGATGCGAAAAGAGGTAGTGATCTCAGCCGCCTGTGAAAGCATCGCTGAAGCCGGGCAGTATTTCGTCTGCGAGAGCTCGACGGACCGCGCGACAGCTTCCGGGTCCACGTCCGCGCCGGTCACCACGAACTCCAGATGGATCTCGGTGAAGACCTTGGGATGCTCTTCCGCTCGCTCTGCTGTTGCCTGGACCTGGAGTCCGGCCAGCGGCTGACGCTTCTTCTGCAGAATCGAGACGACATCCATACCGGTGCAGCCGCAGAGCCCTATGAGTAGCAATTGAAGCGGGTGAGGCCCGGTTTCGTGTCGATCTTCGTCGGGCGCAGCGTGGTCGACAACGATCGCGGGCCCTCCTGCCTCACCTACCAGCCGCAGTCCTGGGCCGACCCAGGTGACTTGTGCTCGTGATGCCATTGTTCTCCCTCCACACACGGGGTAAGTCGAAACCTAGAACCTCTGTCCAGTTGTCGGGCCCGCCAATTATACCTCGAAAGCGGCTCGCTTGCATTCGCCGCCGAACCTCCGACGTCTCCAGTTCGCTCGGGCGTCTCCTGCGCCCAACGGACAGATGACACTACAGGGCGACGTGGACACGTCCCTGTCCTGCTGGAGCACTCGTTCGGATCGAGGGGGGTACTGGTCAACTGACCCCTTCCGATGTACAATGATTCCACAATGCCCACGCCAGCCACCCACTTAGCTATGGCACAGGAGATGCTTCGTCGGGGGAATCTGTCCGGAGGCGCTCGCCGATTGCTCCAACGGGAGGGGGGCCCTTTCTTGCTTGGGCACACAGCTCCCGACGTAAAGACCATCAGTGGTCAGAAACGGGAGACGTGCCACTTCTATGCGATTCCGCGCACCTCAAGCCGTGCTTCCTACCGCGTTCTGTTCGACGCACACCCTGAGCTTCTCGACGTGGACCAGCTTTCGTCGTCCCAAGCGGCTTTCATTGCTGGCTACATTGCTCACCTACTGCTGGACGAACTGTGGCTGGAAGACGTGTTCCGGCATTCTTTCCTGCAGGATTGGGGGCCGCTGCGAGAGCGCCTGTTCGTTCACAATGTCCTCCGCACCTGGATCGACACCCGGGATCAGGAGAGGCTGGACAGCACAGTGACGCAGTTGCTCAGAGAAACGAACCCGGACGGATGGCTGCCCTTCGTGGCCGACCGGCACCTGCGACTCTGGCGTGACTGGTTGGTGGAGCAGCTAGCCAGCGATCACGCGATGGAGACCGCGGAGGTCTTCGCTCATCGTATGGGGATCCCGGCAGAGGAGGTGGAAAGCATCGTTCGCTCGCCGAAGCAGATGGAGAACCGGGTCTTCCGGCACTTCCCGCGGTCTGCGCTCCAGTCTTTCCAGGAGAAGGGCCACAGGCACAGCGCCTTGCTCACGAACTGGTACATAGGCAGGTTGGCAAGAGGGCAGCCGGAACAGCCGCGCGCCAGAGGAGCGGTTACTGGTCGGGCGACCTACGAATCGGAGAGGAGATGACCACGTGAACATCCTAGTCACCGGAGGCGCTGGATACATTGGTAGCATCACCACAGAGGAGTTGGTCAAGCGGGGAGAACGTGTGGTCGTGTTCGACAACCTCTCCTACGGTCATCGAGCTGCGATCCACCCTGATGCGCTGTTCGTGGAGGGAGATCTAGCGGATCGCGATGCCATAAGAGGGATGTTTGATCGGTACGCGATTGATGCCGTCATGCACTTCGCATCCCACACGCTGGTGGGGGAGTCGATGGAGCATCCATTACTGTATGTCGGCGACAACGTGACCAACGGACTGAACCTGCTGCGCGAGGCGGTGGATCACAATGTGCGCCGCTTCATCCTCTCGTCGACGGCTAACCTGTTTGACGAGCCTCAAACCATCCCCATCAACGAGGACGAGCGGATCATCCCCGGCAGTCCCTACGGCGAGTCGAAGCGCATACTGGAGCGGATCTTGCACTGGCTGGATCGTATCCACGGGTTGCGCTATGCGGCGCTCAGGTACTTCAACGCTGCTGGTGCCTCACCGTCCGGAAAGCGCGGAGAGGATCACGACCCCGAAACCCACCTAATCCCCCTCACGCTTCAGGTAGCGCTGGGACAGCGCGACCGGATTGTCATCTTCGGGGACAACTACCCCACGCGGGACGGAACCTGTGTCCGGGATTACATCCACGTGACGGACCTGGCGAATGCTCATATTCTGGCCCTGGGGGCCCTCTCGGAGGGCAGCCGCACCTACAACCTGGGCAACGGCCGCGGGTTCACGGTCAGAGAGGTAATCGAGACCTGTCGGAAGGTGACGGGTCATCCGATTCCGGCGCAGGTCGGGGACCGGCGGCCGGGGGATCCAGCAGTGCTGATCGCCAGCAGCGAGAAGATACGGGAGGAGCTGGGGTGGGAGCCGCGGTACCCGGATCTGGAAACGATCGTGGCGCACGCGTGGAACTGGCATGAAACGCATCCGCATGGGTATGACGATTAATGCGCGTCGCGATCAACGCCTGGTTCTGGAACGAGCCGACCAGCGGCAGCGGGCAGTACACGCGGCAGCTTGTCGAGGGCCTGGACGCCCTGGGCGAGAAGCTGCAGATGCGTCTGGTTGTCCCGGACAACGGTGAGATGGTCTTAGAGTTTGGCGAGGGCGCCCTGCCCGAGTCGTGCAAGCTGCTCCCGACAGCTCGCTCCCGCTCCAATTTGGGCAAAGTGGTCTTCGAGCAGGTTCTCTTCCCGCGAGCCTGCACCAGCCTCGGAGTCGATGTGGCCCACGTGCCGTACTGGGCAGCGCCGCTTCACTCATCTGTCCCCACAGTGGTGACAGTGCACGACCTCATCCCCCTGGTGCTGCGCAATTACCGGGGCGGGGTACGGCAGCGGCTCTACACCAGTCTCGTGCGTTGCACCGTGCGGGGTGCCTCGCGCGTGCTCACCGACTCTGAGGCGTCGCGTCAGGACATTGTGTCGCGCCTGGGGCTCGCTCCGGAGCGGGTGCGCGTGGTACCTCTGGCAGTGGATGACCGCTACCGGCCTCAACCATCCCCCGGCGACCAGACCGTCCGGGCCGCCTACGGTCTACCCGAGCGGTATATTCTGTACCTGGGCGGGTTCGACGTGCGCAAGAATCTTACAACGGTCCTCGCCACCTACCGGTGGGTGGGGCCGGCTGCCGGGAAGGACTGCCCGCTGGTGATTGCGGGACGATTACCCGAGCAGGACACCCCCTTCACACCCGATCCACGCCGACTGATGTGCGAAGAAGGGGTGAACGAGCGATACGTGCGCTTCAGCGGCCTGGTCGACGAGGGAGACAAGCCCGCATTCTATCGCGGTGCCGTTGCCTTCATCTTTCCCAGCATCTACGAAGGATTCGGTTTGCCGCCGTTGGAGGCGCTGGCCTGCGGCACACCCGTTGTCGGCAGCAACGCCGCGTCCCTGCCGGAGGTCGTCGGCGACGCCGGCGTGCTGAAGTCGCCCTACGATGCAGAAGGGATGGCCGAAGCGCTGGTACAGCTGGTGACAGATGAGCGTTTCCACGCCGACATGAGCCGCCGGGCGCTGGATCAGGCCGCGCGATTCTCGTGGGCCCGCACGGCCCAAGGGACGCTCCGCGCGTATCAAGACGCTGTTGGATGAGGTGTCCCCGCAGATGAGCCAAGCTACAGGCCAGAGACCGACGCAGGAAGCCCGCAAATGGAAGCCTGTGGTTCTTCCCTGCGTCGTCTTCTGTGCCTTTGTGGCTCTGTACGGTGCCACTCTGCTCCCGGATATACTCCCGGCCGACGCAGGTGAGTTCCAGCTGGTGGCGAAGACAGCCGGCGTGGCCCACCCTCCAGGCTACCCTCTCTATACGATGCTGGGGTGGCTGTTCGCGCATATGCCAATCGGTCCGACGCCGGCCTGGCGGCTGAATCTCTTCTCGGCGGTTGCGGGGGCAGCCACACTGGGCCTAGTCTTTGCTACAGCGCGCAAGCTGTCAGGCTGCTCCCTGAGTGGCTTCGCGGCTGCCCTCAGTCTCGGCTCGGCCACGACGTTCTGGGCCACGGCGACCCAGGCAAGCATTCGTCCTCTGACCACCTTCTTCACGGCACTTTGTCTGTTTGCTCTCGTTGAACACAGATCGCACTTGAGGCAGCAGGCGTCAGGTGCCGGCCAACGCACCGACCCCTCGCCGAGAGATGGTTACGTTGTCCTATTTTCGTTGGCGCTCTCCCTCGGGCTCACTCACCATCCCTCCCTGGCCTTTCCAGCCGTCGTCTTCGTGCTCTACCTGGTTCTCATCGACCCGGCTCTTCTCAGGTCCCCACGCCGCTGGCTCAAGCCCGCTGTTGCCTTCCTCCCCGGGTTGCTGGTCTTGACTTATCTGCCTCTGAGGGGAGCGCCTGACCTGGCCACCTGGTCTGGCTTTCTGGACCACGTTCTGGCGCGCGGCTTCCGTGGGGACATGTTTGCGCTCAACCTATTCGACCGGCTGGTGTTGCTACCTACGCTGTTGCGTTTTCAGTTCAATTCGGTCCTCGTGCTGGGCATGCTCCTTGCCGGTTTGTTTCTCCTCTGGCGTGATCGTAGACTGGCTCTCCTAGTGATCGGCAGCTTCGCCGTTCATACCGCAGCGACCCTCACCTACGACGCGCCGCAGACGCTGGAATATGAGATGCCGGCGTACGTCTCCCTGGCCTTGCTGGTCGCCGTCCCCTTCCAGACAATCTCCGCCCACGAGACCGGGGCTTCAGACTCGACATCCCGGCCTCGAGACCTGCGCTCCGCGCTCTCGCTGGTTCCTCGCCTGATTCCGGTCGTTCTCCTTGCGGCGGGACTCCTGAATCTCCTGGCCCACCTGCCCAGCTACCGCACACTCTCCGGGAGTCGTGACGCTCGTGGTTACGCCAAGATGGTTCTGTACAGCGCACCGGAGAACGCGGTGCTCTTATCTAACTGGCACTGGTTCAGCCCCTTTCGATATCTGCAGCAGGTGGAGGGGCTACGCGCGGATGTAGAGGTTGAGTACATCGCTCCTCGGGGAGAGCCTCTGGCACGAACCTGGGTCGGGCACATCGAAGAGCACATCGACGAACGCCCGGTCGTGGTAGTGCGCTACTTCGAGGACTCGTACAGCGATCTACCCTACGGGTTCGAGCCGCTGGGAGAGGCCTTTCTGGTACGTCGCGAGCCGAGGGCTGAGGTCCCTGCGGACATGACGGGGCTCAACGTCATCTTGGGCGAACGGATCAAGCTTATCGGCTACCGCTTAGACGCAGAAGCAAGCGAGCCTTCCCAGCCGCTGACGCTCACTCTGGCCTGGTCGTCTCTAAACGCGCCGACGACGGACATAGCCCTGTTCGCGCAACTGATCGGAGCTGACGGGCGCCTGTGGAGCGCTGGCGACGATCCCGTCCATCGAGGCGGAAAGATAAGAGATGGGGAGGTGATCGTCGACCGCTTCGTCGTGTATCCACTTCTTCACGCCTCCCCAGGCGACTACAAGCTCGTGGTTGGTGCCTACACAGCTGACGGCCGACTCACTACTGGCGACGGGTCTGACAGCGTGCCACTGGACACCGTCCGTCTGCATCGGTCCACGACACGTCCCGTGACCGAGCACCCACGCCTCATTCGCTACGATGATGGGCCCTCGTTGATCGGTGTGGATTATGACATCCGGACGGAGGGCTCAGTGCGGACGTACCTGCACTGGGCCGGCCCCGGTAAGCGCTCCTCTGTCCAGCTAGAGGGGAGAGACGGGACTGTCTTGAACGCGCGTGACATTCCTTTTCTCCAATACGGTCAATACGCCACTATCGCCGTCGACTCGCCGGTCGTTCCGCAAGGACTCACGGTTCTGGACGAGCACGGACCGCGGCGGTGGAACCTTCTCTTCCAGAGATCGATTGGGCTGCCTGCCCCGCAGCACGGCGCTCGCTACGTCCCTATTGGCGACGCCATGGTGTTGACCAAATTTGATGCACGCCTGGGAAAGTTGGAGCCGGAGGGTAGAGTCACGCTGCGCCTCCGCTTTCATGGCCAACGCCCCTTGGAGCGCGACTACATCGTTTCGACGGCGCTCACCGGGCTCGAGGCTGACGGGACCTGGTCCTGGCGCGCCTCGCACGACAGTGTACCGGCCCTGGGTGCCATCCCCACGCTCAAATGGATCCGCGGGTCACTGGTTGTCGATCCCCATCGGCTGACGATCCCGGGACACGCCCCAGCGGTCCCTGTTGTGGGGTCTTTTCTGGTCTACGACCACTTCACTCAGAGACTACTGCCGCCTCTGGACGAGCAGCTCAATCTGAGTGTCAAGCTCGGCACCTGGAACGCTGTCTCGCAATAGGTGTTCTTTCTGGAATGTATCTCCCTTTCCTGCGGAGTCCAACTGTGCTACAATCATCAGGGTAGGGGGGCCACATGACGGGAAACAAAGTCCGCCAACTTGAGCAAGTCGCGTTGTTCTCTGGCCTCGACGAGGACGACCTGCAAACGGTTGCCAAGCTGGCCCGGAGGCAGCGTTATCCCGCAGGCAAGCTGATCTGTCGCCAGGGAGAGCCGGGGCATCGGTGGTATCTCGTAGAGGCAGGTAGACTGTGCGCCTCACACGTCGATCCAGAGGGGATTGAGCACGAAGTCGGCCGGTTTGGCCCTGGTGACTTCTTCGGGGAGAGCTCACTCCTGCTGGGTGGGCCTCACGACGCCACGATCCAGGTTGTGGAAGATGCCACGCTCCTCTACGTCGACAAGGAGGATCTCGATCAGCTCCTGGAACAGCGCCCTTGGATTCTCGACGATCTGCAGATGGATCCGGAGACGGAGAGAAGGCGCAGCGCTCCACGCTTCGATTGGCAGGAGCCGGACGAAGCCGTGGTCTTCGTCCTACATAAGCACAACGTGATCTTGCTCCAAAGGCTGATCCTTCCCGCTACTCTGTTGCTTCTGATCCTGGCCGCGTACCTGGTGGTTGGAGGCACATCGATCCTGGGCCTGGTCGTGGCCGGCGTGCTGGCGTCCGCCCCTCTGTTGTGCGCTCTCTACCAGATCGTCGATCATTTCAACGACAACTACATCCTGACCAACAAGCGGGTTATGCATGACGAGCACGTCTTTCTCATCCACCAGTCGCGGGTGGGCGCGCCGCTGTCCAGGATTCAGAGCATCCAGGTGTCGCAACAAGGTGCCCTGGCCCAGTCTCTGAATTTCGGAGATTTGCACATTGAGACCGCCGGAAGGCCGCGGGGGCGCGTGCTATTCCAGCAAATTCCGGACCCTGAGCAAGCGCAAGAGATGATCTTCGAGGAGAGGCAGCGTGCCCAGGCCCTGGCCCGAGCTGAGGAACGGGCGGCTATTCAGGATGCTTTGGACCGTCGGTTTGGCCAGCGTCCTCCTGAGGAGGAGCCCTCCGATGAGATCGACGATGAAGAGAAGTCCTCAGAGACAGATCGTGGGTTCAACTGGCGGCCATGGCTGCGTGCGCCAGTGAAGCTGGTGCGGTACTTCTACCCGTCTCTGTGGGAAGAAGAGGGCGATATGATTACGTGGCGAAAGCACTGGATTGCCCTGCTCGGACCGATAGCACCTCCGACCATCCTCATTGTCCTCGCTACGGGCGCCGGCGCCTGGCTGCTAAGGGGGGAGGAGAGCGCCAGGGGTTCTATCCTGGTGGGGTACGGCATCGTCTTGATGTTTCTGGTGCCCTGGTGGCTGTGGGTTTTCGAGGATTGGCAGAACGAGATGTATCAGGTGACGCCGTCCCGAATCATCGACATTGAGCAGTCACCTTTTGCATTGCGCGAGGAGCGGCGAGAGGCCAGCCTGGGCATGATTCAGAACGTCAACTTGAAAGTGCCCAGCATGATCGGAAGACTACTGGGCTATGGTACTGTGACCATCGAGACCGCAGGTACCGCGGCCTTTACTTTCGACCACGTGAAGAATCCCCGGGAGGTGCAAGCGGAGATCTTCCGGCGCATGGCCGCGTTCGAGCACCGAGAGCGGCAGCAGGAAGCCCAACGGCGTAGAGACGAGTTGCTCGATTGGTTCGCTGTGTACGATCAGATGCGTCATCCGGCGGGAGACCAACGGGGTCGCCCTGGTCTTCCCGGCAGTCCCGGACAGACGGAGGCGTCAGACGCTCCGTCATCCAGCTAAGGAACGAAGGGATGTCGGTCCGAAGAATTGTGTTTTCTGATGATCCCCTGCTGCGCAAGCCTTCACGGCGCGTGCAGCGTGTGGACGAAGATGTACTGGAGCTCATCGACGACTTGATCGAGACAATGCGCGAGGCGAGGGGGATCGGCCTGGCCGCCGTCCAGATCGGCGTACCCGAGCGCGTGGTTGTCATCGAAGTACCCATTGTGGGTGAAGGGGAGGAACGAGAGGCAGAGGAGCAGGCCGAACCCGAGTTCCACGTCCTGATAAACCCCCGGGTGGTCCGCGCGTCTCGCGAGGTCGAGGAAGGCATCGAGGGATGTCTTTCTATCCCCGGGTGGGTCGGCGAAGTGGAGCGTCACCGCACGGTCGTGGTCGAAGCGCTAGATCGCGAGGGTCGTGAATTTCGCCTGGAAGCTGATGGGCTGCTGGCGCGCGTCCTGCAACACGAGATCGACCACTGTCAGGGAGTCCTTTTCATCGATCGAGTCGAGGACCCGGAGAAGATCTGGCCGGTAGAAGAAGGGAGGGAGGAGGAAGCCGAGGCGAACCAGGAGGTGAGCGGCTAGAGCCTCACTGCGCGATCCCCAAGCATTCCTGGATGGGGCGGACGGTTCACCCCAACCCAGGCCCTGGAAGCCAAGTTCAGGATGGGATGATCGCTAGCCGCGGGTGGTTTGGGGCAGGCCAGGCAGCCTGACAGCCCGTTGAAGCTGGCCTATGGCCAGGTGATCGAGACATTCACAAGTGATATCTAACTCCAGGAGGGAAGCACCATGCGACTGGGAAAAAGCCTAATCGGAAATCCGGTGTTCGGCATCACGGACGGCCGCAAACTGGGTGAAATCAAAGACCTCTATCTCGACGACGACTTGGCCTCCGTGGTGGGGATTTACCTGGGCCGAGAAGGGCTCCTCAGGCCCACGCCTCTGTTCGTGGACAGAGCGGATATCGCCCTCTTCGGCATCGACGTCGTCTTGACGAAAGAGGCGGCCACCGTCTACGAAGGGGATGAGGCCCCAGAGCCGCCCGGTTGGGTGCGGCTGGCGGAGCTTCAAGGCCGCCAGGTCCAAACCCCCGGGGGCACAAAGATTGGCAAGGTGGGGGATGTGGCTCTGGACGAAGAGGCGCGCATCACCGGCTTCAGCCTGACCAGCGTCTCCGTGAAGGGCCCGGTGGCCGAGGCGGGGGCAGTAGCCAGGAAGGCGCTGGTCGATGTGGGAGCTTCAGAGGGCGTGATGACAATAGACCTGTCCGAGGCGGAGCGGGCGCCTGTGGAGATCGATCCCGGCCTACTGTTCACCAGAACCATGCCGGTGCAGACGGGCCGAGAGGAGATCGAAGCCTCCGGCGAACCAGGATACCTGGAGCAAGATTAGCCAGATTCATCGACTGCTCGCGGGGTGCACATAGCCTGCGCTGGGCGCACGGGGGGATCAGCAAGGAGTCAGCCATAGCGGGCGGACGAAGGATTGACGGGGCGCCCGCAAGGTCCGCCTGGGTCCGAATGGAAGCCCGCCAGACAGCGTTGTGCGGATAAGGCGGCGGCTCCCAGCTCTAGCCGTCGGCGAGAGGGCCGTCAAAGCCCGTAGGGCGGGAGCTCCCAGCAGCTCAATCCCAATGGGCGCGGCAGTGGCCCCACCGGCCGGGTCCATCGGGGCACTGGTGCCATCATGCTCGCGCAGTAGAAAGCCCAACCATCGACAAAGGAGAGCGCTTTGACCATCAATCAAGCCCTGGTGTACGCCATTATCGGGTTCACGTTGGCGATGCTCGCATTCGAGATCTGGCGCTACGACCTGGTAGCTCTGGTGGGGATGCTCCTGCTCGTGATCCTGGGAACTGTCTCGGTTGAGGAGGCGTTTGCGGGTTTTGGTCATCCAGCGGTCGTGACCATCGCCGCCGTGCTGGTGGTCAGCAAGGGGTTGCAGAATACAGGCGTGGCGGATCTGGTGGCCAGGTGGATGTCGCTGGCGGGAGACCGCCTCGGCCCACAACTGGTGATGTTGTGCGGGTTGGTGATCATCAGTTCGGCCTTCATGAACAACATCGCGGCACTGGCCATCTTCATACCCGTGGCGGTTCGCATTGCCATGAAGAGCGAGCGTCCGGCGTCGCTTTACTTGCTGCCGATGGCTTTCAGCTCCCATTTCGGAGGGCTGATCACGCTCATCGGCACGCCCACCAATCTCATCGTATCGGCACTTCGTGTTCAATATGTAGGGGACGGCTTCGGGATGTTCGCCTTCGCCCCAGTGGGGCTGGGAATATCGGTCGTAGGGGTGACGTTCATCGCCCTGGCTGGCTGGCGCCTCATCCCTCGACGTGAGGGAGAGACAGCAGCGGAGAATGAGTTCAGGATGGCAGATTATCTCACTGAGGTAGAAGTATCCCCTGAGTCCCCACTGGCAGGGATGCGCTTGGGCGATATCAAATCAGTGACCGACGCTGACGTCTGGGTGGCAGCCATTCTCCGCGGCGGCGAGCGCCTGACGTCACCCTCGGGCTCCGACAGAATCCTGACGGAAGACACGCTCCTGGTGCGGGCCGAGGCGGGAGATCTGAGACAGTTCGTGTACGACACCGGGACAGAGCTCACGGAGTCCAAGCCCCTGGAGGAAGATCCCGATCGAGTCCACGCACGCGGCAACCTCTGGGAGGAACTGAAGTGCCGATTGCGGGGTGACGATGTCGAGACTGCAGAGGCCGTCGTCAGTCCTGATTCGACGATGGTGTACAGGACAGCCCGCGACCTCGACCTCCGCCACCGTTACGGAGTCAACCTATTAGCCATCTCCCGGTCGAATGAGAACCTGCGGACACCGGTGGGAACGACGCCGTTGAAGCCCGGCGACGTACTGCTGCTGCAGGGACATCATGAGAGGTTGCCGAAGGCGCTGAGCAGCCTGGGGTGCCTCCCATTGGCAGAGCGGGAGATCAACCTGGAACCTCGCAACCTAGTGCTGGGGGTCGGCATCTTCTCGGCAGCCCTGGTGACTGCCAGTCTAAACGTCCTGTCCGTGCCTGTCGCCATGACGGCGGCTGCGGCGGGGATGGTAATCGTCGGTCTGGTCTCCCTGCACGAAGCCTACCGGCAGATTCAGTGGCCGATCGTCGTGCTGCTGGGGGCCATGCTCTCGATGGGCGTCGCGATGGAACAAACCGGAGCGGACCAACTCATCGCCGACCAGATCCTGCGGGCGTCGGACTTCATCCCCCCAGCCGCGTTGCTGGTGATCGTCATGCTGGTAACGATGATGCTGTCCGACGTGGTGAACAACACGGCGGCCGTTGTACTGATGGCGTCCATCGCGATCAACGTCGCCCGGGGATTGGCGGTTTCCGTGGAGCCATTCCTGGTGGCAGTCGCCGTCGGCGGCGCGTGCGCCTTTCTGACACCGATTGGTCACGAGGCAAATGTCCTCGTATTTGACGTCGGAGGTTATGAGTTCGGCGACTATTGGCGCCTGGGGCTCCCCCTGGAGTTGCTCATCACGGCGATCACCGTGCCGTTGCTCCTGTGGATCTGGCCCCTATAGCCTTTCAGCGAGTCTTCTAACGTCGGTGTCGTCGCCTGAGGAGACCGACGAGAACAGGCAGAGCACCAAGCGCCGTCAGTGGAACGCCAGTCTGATTGCAAGACGCCTGCAGCGGCCCACACCGATGAGAAGGGGCCGCTTGAAGCCTGAACCGCCCCGAGTCGCGGGCGCCGGGCGGCCAAGATCCAGCCATCGGCTGACGCACGAAGGGCCGGTGACTCACCCGGCACCGATGCTGCAGGGCAGAGCCGACACACCGGGAGCGAGAGGGGCCCGGCAACGCGACGGCGTGGCGGCTTCGCGATCCGTCTCTAACTGGGTCTGACGCCTGCAGAAGAGCCATCCCGCTGTGTGGGCAGCACGCAGTAGGCCGTATAAAGGCAATAACGTGACTATGCCCTGCTATGGTTTTAGAGTCCCGCAGCTGACACCCATACCCTCGTTGCCCCTTGCCCTTTCTTCGCCCGGGCTTCAGAGGGCCGGCAACGCGGGCGGATGCGCGCGGCGACCCTCCGCTATGCCGACGGCGCCGGCTACGGCGCTCGCGCGGCTTTCTCATCCCTGCAAGCGTTCGCCCCATCGGGCACAGTACAGGGATCGGCCGGTTAGCCATACTTTGTTGAAGGGGTTCCAAGAGCCTAACGGGAGGTAAGAATGGCCGAACAGAAGATCAACTTAAATTCCGCTACGGCCGATGAGTTGACGCAGCTCCCGGGCATCGGACCAGCGCTATCCGAACGAATCATCACGCATCGGAGCACGGCCGGCCCTTTTGACGAGTCTTCCCAGATCACCGCGGTGCCCGGTGTTGGCGAGAGCAGCTACAGAACCATCGCCGATCGGGTCACAGTTGGTCCGCCAGAGGAGAGAACCCAGTTCGCAGGTGCTACATTAGAGGAGGAGCTCGGAGCGGAGGCGGCCAGGGCACGAGCAGCGGAGACAGGGGAGGAACCTCAGCCTGAGGATGAGACCACGTCTGCGGACAATGCAATCTCGGATCAAGGACAGGACATCCAGGAGCTGTCAGCGGTGGGGGAGCGACCCGAAGACGGGGAAAGGCCGGAAGATGAGGTTAGGAAGAGCCCCGCTGAAGCGGGAGAGGCACCGGCTGAGGAGGAGGCAGCGGGCGAGGAGGAACCGCCCGAACAGACACCGCCCCAACAGACATCTCCTGCTGAGTGGGGTCTACCGCCGGCGCCTGAGCCGGAGCGAGCTGAGCGGACGCAGCCAACCTCGATTTGGAGTCGGCTCTCGTGGCTGTGGACAGCGATGCTCGGCGGGTTTCTGGGGATGGTCTTCGCATTGGTGGTCTTCGCCGGGGTCAACGGATCCCTCGACGTCGCGCGCAGTCGCGGCGTCCTTGTCCTCAAGGGACAGATAGCAGGCCTGAGGGCAGACATCGACGCTGTGCAAGGGGACGTCGACGGGGTACGGAGGCGGCTAGAGACACTGGAAGGGCTGACAGCAAGGATGGACCGAGTCGAGGCGGGAGTGGACACTCTCCGCGAGGAGACGGCTGAGCTAAACGAGCGGACGAAGACGCTGGAGGAAAGTGTGGTCGCTGTCCGGGAAGAGCTGCAAGTCGTGTCCGATGAGGTGACAATGCTGCAGGAGCAGGCCGAGCGGACGGAGAGCTTCTTCCGTGGGCTTCGGGCTATGCTCGATGACATCTTCGGCGAGGTGTCGGAGCAACCAACATCGACACCAGTTCCAGAGGACAAGGGAGGTTTTAACTGCTTGACTAGGTACGTATATAAGTGTAGAATAGGGTTAAATGACTGACAAGTATCTGCGCACCAGCGAAGTCAAAGAGAAATACAACATCACTCGGCTCACGCTCTACAA
>CAYVCX010000002.1:39401-132708 GCA_964450435.1 uncultured Anaerolineales bacterium | reverse complement strand
CCTGTTAACGTACAGATGTGTCTTGACTTATTCTCTATAGTATGCTTCGCAAGGGGGTTGAAGCACGAAGGACGGGAAAGGAGGGGGGTGCGTGGCAGAGAACTACGACGTGATTGTGATTGGGGCGGGGGTGGTGGGGGCGATGGTCGCCCGTGCGCTTTCCCAGTACAGGCTCGACATCCTGCTCATCGACAAGGAGGCCGACGTGGGCATGGGCACGTCGGCGGCGAACAGCGCCATCATCCACGCCGGGTACGACGCGGTGGCGGGGACCTTGAAGGCAGAGATGAGCGTGGAAGGGAACCGGCTGTGGAGTGCGGTATGTCAGGAGTTGAACGTCCCGCTCAAGCGCTGCGGCACGTACGTGGTGGCCATCGGGCCGGACGAGCTCCCGAAGCTCGATCCACTGCTGGAGAATGGGCGGAGGAACGGGGTGCCCGCCCTGGACATCATCAGGGGGGAGGAGATGCGGCTGCGGGAGCCCGCGATCAACCCAGAGGTGGATGGCGCGCTGTGGGCGCCGACGGGCGGGGTGGTGAACGTGTTCGCGGCGACGGTAGCGGCGGCGGAGAACGCGGTGATGAACGGCGTGACGCTGAAGCTGAACACGGCATTTCAGGACTTCGTCACGGAGGGCTCGCGCATCGTGGGGATCAGCACGAACCGGGGCGAGTTCGGCTGCCGCTGGGTGGTGAACAGCGCCGGGCTGTACGCGGACGAGGTGATGCACAAGGCGGGGGTACGCCCGGAGTTCGGGATCACGCCGCGGCGCGGGGAGTACTTCGTCTTCGACCCCCTCATGGTCCAGATTGGCGAGGTCCTGTTCCCGGTGCCGGGCGAGATCAGCAAGGGGATCGTGGTGACCACGACGACCCACGGAAACACGATGATTGGACCGAACGCGGAGAACATCGACGACAAGGAGAACACGGCGGTGACGCGGGAGGGGCTGAATGAGATCGCCAGCGGCGCGTTGAAGCTGATCCCCGGGCTGGATCTGCAGCACGTGATCGCCAGCTTCGCCGGGCTGAGGGCCGGGGGGAACGCGGCGTGTGAGAATCCAGAGGTGCGGTACGGGCGCGACTTCGTCATCGAGATCGCGGAGGAGGTGGACGGACTGGTCAACCTGGGGGGGATTGAGTCGCCGGGTCTGACATCGGCACCGGCGATCGCGGAGCGGGTGGTGGAGCTGTTGGAGGGCGCCGGCGAAGAGCTGGAGAAGAGGCCAAACTGGAACCGGATCCGTCCGGCCAGGCCCAGGTTCCGCGAGATGACGCACGAGGAACGGACGCTGCTGGTGCAGAAGGACCCGCGGTACGGGCGGATTGTGTGCCGGTGTGAGAGCGTGACGGAGGGGGAGATCGTGGCCGAGATCAACGCGCCGATCCCGGCGCGCACGTACGACGCGATCAAGCGGCGGACGTGGTGCGGGGCAGGCCGGTGCCAGGGAGGGTTCGACATGCCGCGGGTGGTGGAGATCCTCTCGCAGGAGCTGGGAATCGCGTCCGACGAGGTCACGAAGAAAGGAGCGGGCTCCGAGTTCCTGATGCGCCCCACGAAGGAGGTGGCGGCGTGACAACGGGGAAGAAGAAGTGGGACGTCATCGTCGTGGGCAGCGGGCCCGGGGGGCTGGCGGCGGCCATCGAGGCGAAGAAGAGCGGCGCCCAGGACGTGTTGATCGTGGAGCGCGACATCGAGCTGGGGGGCATCCTGCTGCAGTGCATCCACAACGGCTTTGGCCTGGAGCTGCTGGGGGAGGATCTCCCCGGGCCGACGTACGCGCAGCGGTTCATCGACGAGGCGCTGGCCCTGGGCGTGGAGACGCGGCTGGACACGATGGTGATGGGCGTGACGCCGATGCGGCAGGTGTACGTGACGAAGCGGGACGGCTTCGAGGAGCTGGAGGCCCGGGCGGTGGTGCTGGCGATGGGGTGCCGGGAGCGGACGCGGCCCCAGATCCGGATCCCGGGCACGCGACCGGCAGGTGTGTACACGGCGGGGCTGGCGCAGCAGTTCGTGAACATCGAGGGGTGGATGCCGGGGAAGCGGTTCGTGATCCTGGGGTCGGGCGACATCGGGATGATCATGGCGCGGCGGCTGACGTTTGAAGGGGCGCAGGTGGAGCGGGTGTTGGAGGTGATGCCCTACCTGACCGGGTTGATGCGGAACTACGTGCAGTGCCTGCTGGACTTCGACATCCCGCTGGAGCTGGAGCACACGGTGAGCCGCATCATGGGCCGCGACCGGGTGGAGGCGGTGGAAGCGGTGCAGGTGGACGAGAGCTGGAACCCGGTCCCGGGATCCAGGGAGATCATCCCCTGCGACACGCTGCTCCTCTCCGTGGGGCTGATACCGGAGAACGAGCTGTCGCGGCAGGCGGGCGTGGCGATCGATCCGGGCACGGGAGGGCCGTACGTCAACGAGGATATGGAGACGAACGTCCCGGGGATCTTCGCGGCAGGGAACGTGGTGCACGTGTACGATCTGGTGGACTGGGTGACGGAGGCGGGGTACGCGGCCGGCAGGGGAGCGGCGAGCTTCGCCATCGGGCAGAGGAAGCACGTGGACCGCGAGCTGCCGGTGGAGCCAGGCGAGAACGTGCACCACGTGATCCCCCACCGGCTGCGCAAGGACGCGCTGGTGGAGCGGGACGTGCAGCTTCAGATGCGGGTGACGCGGCCCATGGAGAAGCGGGTGTCGGTGGAGCTGCTGAGTGGGACAGAGGTAGTGGCACGGCAGGGGGCGCGGTACGCCCGTCCCGGCGAGATGGTAACGCTGACGGTACCCCAGAAGGCATACGATGCGGTGAACAGGGCCGACCGCCTGAGCGTGCGGGTGGTGGAGAGGTAGGTGGAGTGGCGATGGCAGAAGAGACGACGGAGCTGATCTGCGTGACGTGCCCGATGGGGTGCACGCTGGACGTGACCCACGAGGGCGAGACGATCGTCGAGGTCAAGGGCGCGACGTGCAAGCGGGGGGTGGACTACGCCCAGGAGGAGCTCACGGATCCGCGGCGGATGGTGACCACGACAGTGCGCGTGGCAGGGGGGCTGCATCCGCTGCTGGCGGTGTACACCTCGGCGCCGATTCCGAAGGCGCGGATATTTGACCTGCTGGAGGCGCTGCGGGAGGTGGAGGTGCAGGCACCGCTGAGGGTGGGTGACGTGGTGCTGGAGGACGTGGTGGATACGGAGGTCGACGTGGTGTCGAGCCGGGATATGCCGGCGGGGTAGGGATGGCGGGGATGGAGGATGGAGGATGGAGAATGGAGGGGGGAGGAGACGAACGTAGGGCGGGGGTGTAAAACGTAATCATAAAACGTAAACTGGGCGTGAGGCCCGGGGCACGCCGGATGGGGAGGGACTGCGGAGGGCACCGGGGGGGGCACCGGCCTGAAGAGCCGGTGCTGGGTGGGGGGTCAGCCGCGGGCGATTTGCTGGTCCTCGCGCAGGTGGCAGTGTTTGTACTTCTGGCCGCTACCGCACCAGCAGGGGTCATTGCGGCCGGTCTGGCGGAGCAGGCCCCGGGCCCGTTCCTGAGCTGCAGCGGCCGCCTCTGAGAGCTGGTCAAGGAACGGCGATCTCTGAACGGTCTTCGGCTTCTCCAGCAGGCCGAGCCTGGCCTGCACGTCATCCCAGTCGCCCATCACGTCGAGGTCCACGCGACCGGCATCAAAGGCGCGCTTCACGAGCGGCGCGGCCTCGACCGCGTCGAGGTCGACGAGGGAGTAGATGAGGAAGGCGTTGAGGCCGGGATCGAGGTCGCCGAAGCGCTCGAGAACGGCGGTGAGCGTGTCGATGGCGTCGGAGCGGGCCGCGGGGTGGCGGACGCCGATCTCCGCAAGGGCAGACGCAGCGGCGATCCGCGCGAAGAGGCCGTGGGCATCGTCGTCCAGGTAGTCGGCGAGGACGGAGATGGCGGTCGGGCCGATGTGGGCGAAGACCCGGGGGAGCTCCTCGTTGACCCAGTCGTCGTCTTGCTCGTCGATGCGGCGCAGGAGAGCGGTGAGCGGCCGGGCAGCCTCCGCGGCGCCAAGCTGGGCCAGGGCCCGCCAGGCGTGGACGGGGGCCCAGACGGCATCCGTGTCGGTTCCGGCCGAGTGCAGGTCGTCGTCCAGCGCCATGCGGATGAGATCGGACACGTGCTCCGGGCCCAGGCCGAGGGCGAGGTAATCTCGCCAGCGGGTCGTGCGCTGGCATTCGCCCAGGTCGAGCAGCTTCGACACAGGCTGCTGGTAGTCGCGTTTGGTCATGGGTTGGATTCCTCCCGATGTGTTCTTTCGCCGGGGGAGCATACCACAATCACGGATCGCGGGGAAGTGGAGGATCTGCCCGGACGCGTGATGGGCGTTGGGTTCACCGCAGAGGCACGGAGCGCGCTGAGAGGAGAGAGGGCTAAGGGGGCGATCGCAGCGGGGGGTCATCCGTCCGAGGGAGCCATCTCGCGGTAGAGGAACCACTCGCCGGTGCGGTCGCCGGCCCCGCTCGGGGCGCGGTCGTAGTAGAGGTCGAAGACGCGGCCGCGATGGGTGCGCACGCGGTAGTAGTCGCGGCCGACGCCCCAGGAGCCGCGGCGGCGGGCAGCTCTGGCGTGGGCCGGGCGCACGTTGTGGGCCATGCGGCCGCGGCGGCGGTAGTCGTGCCATTCTTTGAGTTTGTGGACCACTCGGTGGGCCTCGCCCTCCCAGGTGAAGGAGGCGGGACAGCCGGGTTTTTTGGTGAGGGTGGGCTCGTCGTCGAACTGGACGGCGACGGGCTGACCGATGAAGCGGATGGGTTTCATCTCGCGGGTCTCCTGTGCAGGGCCTGAGTCAGGGAGATTATAGCACAGGTGGGGCGGCAGGGGTATCGAGGCTGGAGAGGTGTGGGGGCACCGGCCTGAAGAGCCGGTGCTGGGAGAACGAGCGGCGGGGAGGGGAGATCCCTCGACGGTGCTCGGGATGACGGCGGCGGAACAATTCGCCGGCGGCGCGCGTCATGGAGGGTGACGGTCCGAAGCGGGTCTCGTAGGCGACAACAAGCGAAGGAGGCAGATGATGATGAGGAAAGTTCTGGCCGGAATGCTGGCAGCAGCAGTGCTGGCCGCGACGGGATGTGGGGCAATTGAGGAGCAGCGCGGCAGCCAGGCAGCGGGCGCGGCGCTGGCGTCGGAGAAAGAGCGGGTGGCGTCCCCCGAGGTCCCCGATGCGGATCTGAACACGCTGGTGGAAGGGAACAGCGCGTTCGCCTTCCATCTGTACCGGCTCCTGGTGGAGGAAAAGGGTGATAAGAACCTGTTCTACTCGCCGTACAGCATCTCGCTGGCCCTGGCGATGACGTACGCCGGCGCGCGCGGGGAGACGGAGCAGGAGATGGCTGAGGCGCTGCGCTTCCACCTGCCCCAGGCGAAGCTCCACCCGGCGTTCAACGCGCTGGATCAGGAGCTGGCGCGGCGGGGCGAGGGAGGGGAGGAAGGGGACGAGAGTGATGGAGAGGACGCGGAGAAGTTTCGGCTCAACATCGCCAACGCGATCTGGGGCCAGGAGGACTACGAGTTCCTGAGCAGCTTCCTGGATCTGCTGGCCGAGCACTACGGCGCCGGCCTGCGCGTTCTCGACTTCGCCGGGGCGCCGGAGGAATCGCGAGCGATCATCAACGACTGGGTCAGCGAGCAGACAGAGGAGAAGATCAAAGATCTCCTCCCCCCGGGGAGCATCAACTCCCTCACCCGGCTGGTCCTAACGAACGCCATCTACTTCAACGCCACGTGGGCGTATCCCTTCGAGGAGGGAACGACCGAGGATGGGCCCTTCACCCTACTCAATGGGAGCGAGGTCCAGGTGCCGCTGATGCGCCAGGTCGAGACCCTCCGCTACGGCGAGGGCAGCGGCTATCAGGCGGTGGAGCTCCCCTACGCCGGGCACGAGATGTCGATGGTCATCCTCCTGCCCGCCGAGGGCGAGCTGGAGGCGTTCGAGGCCTCCCTCGACGCCGCGGAGGTGCAGGCGATCATTCAGGAGCTGGAGCGGCAACCGGTGGCCCTGACCATGCCGAAGTTCGAGTACGACGCCCGCCTGAGCCTGGCGGAGACCCTGGCGGCGCTGGGCATGCCGCTGGCCTTCTCCGGGGAAGCGGACTTCTCCGGCATGACGGGGAGCAGGGGGCTGTTCATCTCTGAGGTGGTGCACAAGGCCTTCGTCTCGGTGGATGAGGAGGGCACAGAGGCCGCCGCGGCGACGGCGGTGGTGATGGTGGAGTCGGCGGCGCCCGGGGAGCCCGTGGAAATGACGGTGGACCACCCCTTCATCTTCCTGATCCGCGACATGGAGACCGGCGCGATCCTGTTCGTGGGGCGGGTGGTGGACCCAACGGGGTAAGGGCAAGGGGCGATACGCGGGATGGGCATCGGAGACGTGCCTGCAGGATGACGCGGTGGATGAGACTCCCCGACCGACGAAAGGGCGGGGAGTCTCTCGTGGGGACAAGATGGTAGCTTGGCTCCGGAAAGAAGAGACTAGATGCCCCCTTCCAGGTTGACTCCCACGTGGGGCGTGAGTCGCTGGAACAGGCGATGGTCCACCCAGTTGAAGGCACCTGTATATGTGCGGGATGTCTGCTTGGACGATGCGGACCAGAGGCCGCCGATCGCGGCCGATGAGATGTCTGCGCGCCGGTTTCTTGACGACGCGCGCATTGGCGACCGCCCCAGCAGACTGGCAACTGGCTTGGGAAGACGCTGGGTCCAGTCCGTCCGTCACGGCGAGCCGTATCAGCCCTCACATAGCGCTACTACACACTCGACTCCGAGCACCAAATAGTGCTGGTAATTCGTCCAGGGATCCACGAGGTTAGCGTGCACGAGCGCGTGGAGGCCCAGAGCAGCTAGTCCGGACTGCTCACCGGGAAAGCTACGGGGCCTGGCCAATGCGTCCAGCAGGTTGCTCTTGCCCGCTGCATCAGGACCGATACTCACCGTGAGAGGCCGTTAGTGGATGCCAACTTCCTTCAGCGACTTGTATCCTTGAACGCTTACTCTTCGGATCGTTCGTCGTCCTTTCGCAGGATCTGTAGAAACCGGCGCGGGGTGACGATCTCCGTGCCTTCATAGGCACGCAACACGAGCAGGTCCTCGTCGCCACTGACAATGTAGTCGGCCTCACCCTCCACCGCACAAGCGACGATGGCGTCGTCCTTGGGATCGCGGGTGATCTCCGACAACTCCAGCTCACCAGGGACGACCACCGTCTGTGATAGCAATGCCGCCAGGATCCCGTCCACCTCCGACTGATCCAGGCGGATGCGCTCGGAGATGCGGGGGTAGGAAAGCACGTGGGCCAGCTCCTCCACCAGGTAGAGCGAGGTCACCAGCGTGAAGTGCCCGTCCAACCAGGCATCGATGATCTGGCGGGGCGGGTTCTTGACCCCCATGAGGCCGCTGACGAGGACGTTGGTGTCGAGGGTTGCCCTCAGTTGGACATGCCCGACTTGAGCAGATGGGTTAGAGGAACGGTCCTCAGCCATTGGCGGTCGGGTGTTTCAGGTTGTAGAACTCCGAGCGCGCCTCCTCGATCAAGGCGTCCAGCTCTTCGGCGTCGACCTGCCGGCCGTGGCTGCGCAACCTGGCAATCGTCTCCTGCAGCGAGGCCTTGGCCCGCCGCTCCTGGACCACCTGCAGCAGGTGCAGATCCTCCATGCTCACGATGGCGGCCGTGGGCTCGCCAAACCGCTCGACGACGTACTGGCTCTGCCCGTAACCCACCTCATTGAGAATACGCTTGACCTGGGCTCGCAGCTCCGATGCTGAGATCGTCTTTGGCACCTCCACCTCCACACAACTGTAGGCTCGCCGATTTGTACATTTTGTAGTAATTGAACATTATACTCGGGTAGCCATGAGATGGCAAGCTGAACGGACGTTCCGGTGTGGGTACGGTATCGTGTGCTCTTCGGGCCAGTCCGTCAGAGCGTCACTGAGCATATCAGCCTGGGGATCTGTCAGTCGAGTTGGATGTCGTGGATGGCTGCCAATGCCCGGACGATCCAGTTGAGGCTACGGCTGCGCGGCACCCTCACGTAGGTCACTCGTGTGCCCCTACAGTCACCGTCAAGATTCCGATGTGCGCCGAAGGGAACGAAATCCACGACGTAGTCCACCTCCCCCTGGCGGATCCGGTGTCGCACCTTCTCAAGGCCCCCCGCTCAGTGTGGAAATGGGGGATGAAGTCCGCCTGGGCCAGCCCCAGATCCCGGCGGATCTCCTCCACGCGGTGGTCGCGGGTGACGGTTATGTACCCGCGGTCGAATAGAATGTGGAGATCCGCCCGGGGGAGGAGGCCATTCCGGACGTCGTCCGGGCCTGATTCAGCGTCCGGCTTGATATGAGGAGCCTGAAGGACAGGCAGGATGCGCTCGCCGGCAATGGCGCCGCGCCGATGGTAGGCCTCGGTGACCTCCACCCGGAACCCGCCCTGCCACACGCGCGGGCGCACCAGGTACTCGTCACCGCGGGCTGGATGATACCGGGCGGGGACCCGGGTGTCCTGGGCCTGCAGATCAGCGACCTCCTGCAACCGCATTCCTACCTGCTCCCACAGACGAGCTCCCGCCGGCTCCCGTGTGTCATACCCCTTGCCCTGAACGATGTTCCGATGCCAGTCCCTGGGCACCGGGATCCAATCCTCTCGCTCGAAGAAGAAGGGAGAGGTCAGAACGATGCACCCGATGGCCAAGTCGAGCTCCATGGTCCCCCCCTGAGCTCCCAGTACCGGCGAATTAGTTCGTGGAAGGTCACGAAGTCGGGGGCGCCGTTCTTCTCCTCAAACACCTACCAGGCGAAGGAGAGGGGCAGGCGGGCGTAGTTGACGAAGAACCCACCTCCGGTGATGAAGTCATCAGGGCTGTGCAGCTTGAAGACAAAGGGATCCCATTTTTGAAGGGCCCGAAAGGCGCCGCCGCCGAGCCGCCAGAAATTGACCTCGTCCGGCTGGCGCTTGTCGAGGAGCGTGAACCAGTCGTTGTCCGTGGCGCCTACGTACGTCTGCATCGGTCACTCTCCTTACACCACCTTCCCGAAAGCTATCAAAACGCTGCCTCGAGAAAAGGACTTGGGCTGACGTTGGCTTCTTCGGTCGATTGAACCCCGTGCAGCTTTCGGGAAGGTTATGGAGCCAACAGGTAGGGGCTCAGCTCACGTTTCTTCTCCGGGAGGACGGCTTCCGCCACGAAGGCGACGTAGTCCGCGGGCGCCGAGAAGTACTGCCGGATGAAGGAACGATCTACCAGGATTCCCGGCCGCGCCTCGATCCACTCCAGATAGTTGCTGTACGGCCAGTCGGACGGCTGTTCGACCAGCCCCGCTGTGACCGGGTTCAGGTGCACGTAGCGACACAGATGAATGACGGTTTCATCCCGATCCACGTGGACGTGGCGAAAGCGCCCCTCGCAGAGCGGCCCTCGGCGCTCCTGCTCTTTGTTGAACGCCTGGGTGTAGGTCTGGAATAGCCGCTGAATGAACGTAGAGATCGGTACCTCGTCCTCTTGCTGGAGCACGAAGTGGTAGTGATTGGGCATCAGGCAGTAGGCCAGCATGCCGATGGGCAGGTCCTCCAAGAGTCGCTTGGCCTTGCGCAGCAGATAGAAGTAGTTCTCTGGCCGGACAAAAATCTCGATCCCGTCGACGCCCCGATTGTAGATGTCATAGATCTGATCAGGCGCGAAGGTGTCGTGACGATACGGCATATCTTCCTCCGTTCCACCTTCCCGAAAGCTACTACAGTCCTACCTCAACAGGAGGGCTTGCGCTGATGATAGTTCCTTCCTTCGACTGAGTCCTTGCGCAGCTTTCGGGAAGGTTACCAGACCCACTCCCAGCAGACCAGGTGGAGCTCGTCCCGGGTCAAAGGGTCGGCTGCCGCGACGTCCTGCTCCGGGGCTTCCATGGTCTCGAGCGCCTGCACGGCCGCCAGCAGCGCGCTCACGTCCGCGTTTCGCCGGTAGGCGTCGTAGGCGGCCCCCAGGTCGCTGACGTACGCACGGGGCAGGGGCTCGCGCAGGGTCCTGAGGGCGTCCCGGATCTCCCCCGACGGGACTGCGGGATTGTTCATCTGTGCCTGGAGCTCCGTGGCCACGAGCTGCTGGGCGTCGTCCAAGATCTTGGGCGCGGCCTCGATCGCCTGCTGGTTGCGGACGCTGCCCAGCACGTCCTCGATCACCCGATCCTGAATCTCGAAGAAGTCGACGCCCTGCCCCACCACCCGCGGTTCGTCGGGCCCGCAGCGAATCAGGTTGGCGATCTCGTACCGGTTGTCCAGGATGCGGCCGCTGTGAAGGTCGTAGTAGCGCCAGAAGTGGCGCCGCGCCCCGTTTTCTTCAACCGGCGGGGCGGTGAAGTAAAAGAAAAGCCCGCGGTGCCGATCTAGCTCCCGGCCTGAGTGGATGCCGTCGGGCAGCTCGTCGAGGTTCCACTCACCGCTCGCCAGCGCGTCCTGGAGCGAGGCCATCAGGAACTCGCTGCTGGCCAGCTCGCTCTCGGCCTGGAGCTCGTCCATCACGCTCTCGTCCTCGGCGGCGATGCGCTGCAGGTGGTTGAAGGTGCGCGGGTGGACCACCTCGCCCAGGACGCTCGTCTCCAGCATGCCGAAGCGGTCGATGGTGGTGATCTTCTGCTGGAGGCTCGACAGGAGCTGGAGCAGCCGCTCCAACCCCCGCTCCGGGAAGACGTTGTAAACGCACAGCGTCTCGAAGGGGGAGCCGATTCGGTCAATGCGACCGGCCCGCTGGACCATGCGCGTGGGGTTCCAGTGGAGGTCGTAGTTGACCAGGTGGCCGCAGTCCTGCAGGTTCTGGCCCTCGCTGAGGACGTCGGTGGAAATCATCAGGTCGATCTCGTTCTCGCTTCCGGCCAACTCCGGCCGGTTGTTTGCCACCGGGGCGAAGCGAAGCAGCCGCCGCGCCCGGGTCGCGGGAGCGACCTCGCCATCCATAATGGCGATGCGCGGGTCCCCGGCTTCGGCCAGGAAGTCGCCGTCCTTCCCGAGCTCGCGGTGGAGGTAGCGGGCCGTGTCCTTGAAGTAGGCGAAGAGGACCACCTTCTTGCCGCGCAGATCCCCGGCGAGCAGGTCCTTGATGCGCTCTAGCTTCGCATCCAGGTCCGGCGTGATCCCCTCGACCCGCTCCCAGATCTCGGTCAGCCGGGCCACGTCGTGGGCCACCGCCTCCCGCAGCCGCTCCAGGTCGTACTGCTGCGGTTCGAGCTCCGGCAGCTCCTCCAGGATCTCCCGGGCGGCCTGGTGGTCGTCGAAGGCCGCCGCCTGAGAGCGGGGCACGGATTCGTCATCTGCCGCCTCCGGCTCCAGGTAGCGCATGGCGTGGCGGAACTCACTGCTGTCGAGAAGCTTGCCCTCATCCAGCAGATCGGCGAAGGTCTTGAAGAAGGCCAACGCGCGGCCGACGCTGATACGGAAGGCCTCCACGCTGGACTCGAACCGCTTGAGGAAGCGGCTCTTGAAGATGCCGACGAGGGCCTGCTCCCGTCCCAACTCCATCGCGTCCCTCTCGATACCGACCTGCTTGTAGTCCTCCAGGCTGTACGGCGCCAGGGTGAGGCTGTCGATGCCGGCCACGACGGCGTCGTAGATCCCGTGGTAGGTTTCCTCCAGGTTGTAGCGCACGGTCTCCAGCTCCCGCTTCGGCCAGTTGATGGGCTCCCCGCGGATGGTAGACTGGGGATACGCCTTGCGGACGTAGGCCCGGGTGCGGCGGATGACGACCTCCTCCAGCAGGTTGAAGAGGGCGGCGGTCTCGCTCTGGTCGCTGGCTGCCGACCGGCGCGCGGCGAGGAAGTACTTCCGCAGGTCGCCGATGCCCGCGGCGGAGAAGTAGGTGCGGTCGCCCTGGGCGAAGAGCATGAGCTGGTGGTATAGGTCGAGGATGGTGTTGTTGATGGGCGTAGCGGTGAGGAGGATGATCTGCTTCGGCTCCCCGTCTCGGCCCCGCCCGCCGTTGGCGCCGACGAGGCGCTCCAGGTTCTCGTAGCGGTTCGTGTTGTAGTTGCGGAAGTTGTGGGACTCGTCGATGAGGATCACGTCCACGTCCCGCAGCGCGTGCGCTTTGGGGCGTGTCAGAAAGTCGTCCTGGCCCAGCAGCTCCTGGGAGACGATCTGGGCCGGGATGGCAGCCTCCTGCAGCTCGTCACGCCACATGTCGCGCAGGGACGCCGGACAAAGGACGAGCGCCTTCTGGCGGCGGTGGTACGCCGTGTCCTCCAGTAGCTTCTTCCCGATCCACGTCTTGCCGAGCCCCACGGAGTCGGCGACCATCACGCCGTCATAGCGGGCCAGGATGCGGCGCGCCTTTTTCACCGCGTCCTCCTGGAAGCGGGTCAGCTCCACGGCGGACCTCGTACCCGGAAGGCGGAGGCCGTCGCCTTCGAGTTCGTCCTTGAAGTACTCGTAGAGCGTCTTGAGGTAGATCTGGTAAGGCATGTACGCGTAGCGGCCGAACTTCGATTCGTTGAGCAGCTCGATCAGATCCTCTTTGAAGTCCCGGGCCCGAGCCCAGCGCCCGTCGTACCAGTCGAGGAGCTCCAGGATGGCGCGGGCGCCGATCTCGCTCTTGACGGCGCGGCGCGTGGCGGCGTCCAGAGACCTCCGAGGTTTTGGATGCTGATCCTCGCCACCGATATGAGTCTGCTGTAGATTGTCGACCTGATAGCCAAAACCGTCCTCGGAAAACCCGGGAGGTCTTTCGAGCAGCGGCTGTACGGCGGCCTGCGCCTCCACGTCCTCCGCCTCCCCCTCCTCGATCACCGTCTTGTGGGTCAGGTTGAGCTCCTGGTTTGTCGTGAGACCGGCGCGGGTGAGGTTGCTGGAGCCGACGATGCCGGCCACGGGGATGAAGCGGTCGCCGGGGGTATCGTCGGCGAAGCAGAGGTAGGCTTTGGCGTGGAGGAAGCCCTGCTCGTAGAGTCGCACCAGGACCTCATCGCGGCGCAGGAAGCGGGTGAGCGCCTCGACCTGGGCCAGCGTCTCCTCGTCCAGGGGCGCCTCCTCCAGGTCGCGTCGGAGGGATCGGCGCAGCCCCGGCTCGTGCGCCCCGCCCGGCTGGGACCCGAGGAGAAGCCGGAAGGAGGCCAGCTCCTCCAGGCGTTCACGAAGGAGGTGGAAGCCGCCCACGTTGAAGTAGGCGGTGGCGATGTCGAGGGCGTGGACGGCGTCGCTGCGGAGGAGATCGTTGAGGACGTCGGCCAGGGTGTGAGCGCGGTTGTCGATGACGTAGGGTAGGTTCATCCGATCGCCTCCTATCACGTGTTTGCCGAAGAGATCCACGGCCCGCCAGGCGACCATCGTTTGTCGAACCGTCGCCCCTCCGAGACCACCTCGAGGACCGGGCCGAGAAACTCGGCAATGAGTCGGATGACCTCGCGTAGGGTCGTCGGGGTCCCAGCCTCCTCACTCAGACGGTAGCGGCGCAGGAAGGCCGCCCACTGCATCTGCCTATCGGAATCGCGACCGAACGCTTCGCTCAAAGCCACCGGCGACGCAGGAACCGCCGTCCGCCGTTGTCGGAAGGTCTCCTGGATGGCCCTTGCCAGGATCTCCCCCTCGAAGCTGGCCCGCGTGGCCAGCAGCCAGACGTCAAAGAAGTCCTTCATGCGGCTGTTGATCTCCCCAAGGCGGACCATGATCTGGACCTTCTCTGCGATGGTGCTTTCCGGGCTGTATCCTTGCAGTTCAGGAGACGGGAATTCGAGCATAGTCGGTAAGCGGATCAAGGACGGACCAGGGATCACCGGATCGCCAAACCCTACATCGACCTGCATAGGGATCCGTGCCTTGCCCAGGAAGGCTGTGAAGCGCACCCGCACCCCCTGATAATCCGCTGCCTCCATGATCCGTTCACCAGAGACAGTCTCTCCAGCAAAGCGCAGTCCGTCCTCCGGAAACGACTCCTCGCAGATGTCCCGGATGGCGTCCGTCACGCGTGGTACCGCGTTGTCCATCCGTCCCAACAGATCGACATCATGGGTCGGGCGCGGAACCGGGACCTGCCAGACCGTGAACATGAGAGCGCCTTTGAGCACAAACTGATCTCGGTAGGGAGAGCGCCCCAGGCGATAGAGGAAACGCTCCATGGCAAAGTATTGGAGCAATTCATTGAACGGGCGTCCTTCCGCCCTGGCCCGGTTCAGCAGTCTTTGATGGACGGAGGCTGCGACGTTCTGCGTCACACCAGGGCCTCCAGGTAGGGGGTGATGACCTCATCAACCCGGCAAACACTGGCGTAGTGAAGCAGCTCGTCGACGTCCAAAGCGTCCCGATCACGATATTCCTTCAGCGCCTCGAGGGCGATGTCGAGCCCTAGCTGGCGTCGAAACTTGAACATATCGGCCACCGTCTTGGCCGGGGTCGTGATCCGGACGGGCACCCCGTCGACCTGATACGTACCCACCCCTTCGCGCCAGGCAGCGCTGGAGAACCAGAAGACGCGCAGGGGGGGATGCTTCAGTCGCGGTCGCCAGCCTCCCTTCTCCACGGCGACATCCACCGAGTGGGGGATCTCGGTCGTCAGATCGTGAAAAGCGAGGGCGGAGACCAAGCAGATAACCCCGTCCGGGACCTTGAAAGCTACGGTGACCAGGTCCGGGTTGGATAGCGGGGGCAGATCGGCCAGGCGATAGAGCCCCCGCGCGAGGCGATCCAGCGCGCTCGAATCACGCATGGCGCGGAGTGTGCGCGGGTGAATGCCCTGCTCCAGCGCCTCGGACGTCCGCAGGATGCCGCCGTGCTCGCGGAAAATCCTCTTCGCCTCCTGGACAGCGTCACTGGTCACCATTGGACTGGATAAAACCCTATATACTTATACATAAGTACCGAGCATTTTATCCCACTTCCAGTTGCTGTCAAGTCGCCGAGCCCACGAGAAGGCGGAACGAGGTTAGCTCCTCCAGTCGTTCAGGAAGGAGGTGGAAGCCGCCGACGTTGAAGTAGGCGGTGGCGATATCGAGGGCGTGGACGGCGTCGCTGCGGAGGAGATCGTTGAGGACGTCGGCCAGGTTGTGAGCGCGGTTGTCGATGACGTAGGGGAGGTTCATCTCACGGCCTCCTGGTGTGGGCCGATGCGGGCATCGGGCCGGCGGTGGCGATGCTTGGGCTATGCTGGATCACCGTTGCCCACCCAATGGACCCAGGGAACGCCGGGGCTCAGCGCTGCCGCCAGGCGGCGATCGGCGGTCCAGAAGTCACAACCGAGGAGCTCGGCCAGGGCCAGATACTGGGCATCGTAGGCCACCGTGTGGCCCAGACGGTGCGCCCAGCGGAGAGCGGATTGATGGAGCTGCGGCGTGGGCGGCACCAGCCGAACGCCGAGCTGAGTCAGGGCCTCGAGACGCGCCTCGGCCCCGGCGAGGCTCATACCGGTCACCACCATCGCTTTGCGGAGGGCCGAGGTTAGCTCGTAGGCCCACAGATCGGGGGCGAAGACGACGGCCTGCTGGGAACTCCAGCTCTCCCACAGGATCTGAGCCCGGTCGGAGTAGGGGGTGGCGAGGACCAGGGCGAGGCCGAGGTTGGCGTCGACGATGTGGCTCACGGCGCTAACCCCCGCCGGGGCGGTCGGGAGGGGGATCGTGCTGCGCCTGCCGGTCAGCCCGGGCAGCCTGGATCAGGTCCAGGGTGAGGACACCGTGGCGGGAGGCGAAGGCGTCCCGAAGCGCTCGGGCCCGTCGGGCTTAACCCATGCGGCTAAAGGCCCCGCGCTCAACGCCTTGCACGCCCTCGCGCACGAAGTCGAAGCCACGGACGTTGAAGCAGGCAGTGGGGACGTCGAGGGCGTGGACGGCGTCGACGTGGGGAAGCTCCTTGAGGACGTCGGATAGTATGTGAGCGCGGTTGTCTATGATGTAGGGGGAGCTCATACTGAGTCCTCGATCAGATACACGTTGCTCGATTCACCTGGCCGGAGCGAGGTATTGAACATAGAATGCGCTCCAGCCGGCTATCCACGCGCCTCGGACAGTTTCAAGTGGTTAGAGCGGACCGAAATAGAACGCGTTCTCAGCCGGATCAACGGCAAAGCGGATCCGCTCCAGTAACCCGGTCAGGCCCAGGAAATTCGGATGAAGCCACGGTTCTCCCTGCGGTATCGTGGGCACAAAGACCGTGGCGGGGACCTCGAGATCACCACCTTCTTGCTCGTTTCGCAGGACAATCGACATCCTGTGAAGTGTCCCTCTGTAAAAGATTCCCCTTATCTTCAGTGGTCCTGTGGGTGCATAACCCGAGTCGGGCGAAATGCCAGCCTGCTTGACCAACTGGGGGGCGAGAATGCAATATGGCGCTCCCGTATCAACGATAGCCTCTGTGCTTATGCGTCCCGCAATGCTCACACTGAGCACAATGCGAGCGTTCTCCTTGTCTCCAGGATAGAAATCTTCGTAGGTGGCGACACCCGTGGCGAAGTGGCCCCCGATGAGCAGATCATCAAACCGAGCCATCTATGCTCTCTAGAGGACTCTAGTGACGAGGAGGTTGGCACCCTCCTCCTCCAGATCGATAAGGTCTTCCATTTGCTCCAAGAAGGGGGCGGCGCCTACCAGCGCCCCTTGCCTGACGGCCACCCACTGACCACGGTACTCATCTGCGTGCTCACGCAACCATCTTCTTGAGGCTCTCAGCCCTTCGGCAGGAGGCAGGTACGTCGAACGGGCGCTCCCGGGAGCCAGCACCCGCGCTGCGCGTGCGATTCGCTCGTGATGGGGAAACAGCTCTCGCGCTAACTGGGCCAGTCTCGTTGCCAGCGTGGGCCTCTCCTCCCTCAGAGCCAGATCAATCGCTGCCGTCAATTCCTCAGGACGCCGAGTAGACCAGTCGACCATCTCGACGAGGCTGAGGAATGCGCGCGGATCAGGCTCGGAAGCCATCCGTTCCATAAGAGAAATGAGATCATCCCCGGCCCGGGCGCCCGTTCGATCACGGCGCGTGTACCAGGCCGAATAGACAGAACCAACCTCAGCATCCGTCATGTCCATCTCCTCAGGCGCCGCCAGGTCTTGTGGCCTTCGTCTACGCTCGGGTCCTGCGACGACTACCTGGCTGGAGGTCCCAGGCCAGCACTCGGGGAGAGGCGTGACCTGGGGTCCCGTGGCTCCAGCGTAGTCGAAAGGTGCGCATATTTCAGCACGATATATGTGCTGCTCAGTATCGAAATCCACAAGCATGCTCATCGTCAGATTCCCTTCCCGGCGTCCGGTTCGGGCTGGAAGAATCCCAGTTTGCCTTCGGCAATACACCACCGAAAGGCATTGTAGATGTGCCGATGATAACGCTCACAACGGCTGAGCAGATCGTCCAGAGAGAGCTCCCCCTCAGCATAGTGGTCGAAATCCAGAAGGAATCTGGGCTCGGGTGGCGTGCCCTCGTGGATCAAGCCATAGCGGAAGGTGAACTGGTCACCATCCGCCAGCGCCTCAATTCGATGCATCGCCAGCTCCGGAGACCGAATGACGTCTGTCCTGAGCATGGCCGTCAGCTCATCGCGGAACAGGTCGAGTACCGCATCGAAATCGGCGAAGTCACCGAATCCACGGTCGATCACGTTGATATAGCGCAATCCAATGCGAGTCGAGTAAGGAATGGTGTAGACCTCCCGGACTGCCTCGGCGGCGTGCGAGAGCCAATCAGCGAAACCTGCCCAGTGCTCATAGTCCGTGAAGCTCAAGGCGTAGAAGTCGGACGCCAGGCTAAGCATTCGCGTCTTCTCCCGGTTGCGGAAGCGGAAGACCGAAGGGGGAAACTTCGCCCGTCCACCGGGTTTCACCCCTTCCGTCTCGATGACGACGCGGCGCTCAGCCTCCAATAAAGGAAACCGGTCCCTGATGCACTCCTGGAAGCCCACCGGTTCTTCGTGCGCTATGCGCAGTATGGTAGGAAATCTGACCTGACAGATAACCTCCCGCACCGGTGCATTGGACAGATGGACATCTTCTACGACAGGGAAGTTGAGTGGCATTTGGACCCTCCTGACCGCATTATCATTCAATAAAGGAGTTTGGTCAAATCTGTGTCTCTATGACCACGATCTCGTCCTCCGTCAGCCCGTGCAAAGGACTACCGCGGATTTCAGACATGGACGATACGGCGAGCTCCCGAGCGTGTATTTTCCCAACCCGGAGTGGTTTTCCGTTTCACGACCGAGACCGCGCACGTACGCCACGCTCCGCAGGGAGATCCCCATGTCCGCGAGGAATTTCACGTCGGCACGCGCTCCACCGTGTATACGGACTCATCCGCCAGCCAGACCGCGTAGCTCAGCGCCGCCTGGATGTCCTCCGGTTCCAGGTAGGGGTACGATTCCAGGATTTCCTCCCGCGTCATCCCGTTCGCAAGCAGGTTCAGGATCAAAGAGACCGTGATACGCATCCCACGAATGCACGCCCTCCCTCCCTTCACCTCGGTGTCGAATGTGATACGCTCCAGACCTTCCATCTGTCCTCCCTCCTTAATCCCGACGGATTCCCCATCGCGCCATAGCACCTCAGACCGAACGCCAGGGCCCCAACGCCGAGAGACCGACGTTCACCAGTCTGCAGCCGTCGCCACGTCGCCGGCCGACTCTGTGGCGTCACCGGGGGCCGTGCGCAGGGGCACGCTGAGCCTCAGGCAACGGGTCCGCAGCTCCAGCCAGGGCATCTCCAGCAACTCCGCAGCCCGGCCCAGGCTGATGCTGCCGGCCAGATAATGAGCGAAGACCAGCTCGTAGCGCGCGTCGGGATCATCCAGCTCCTGAACCGCCTCGTCAGGCAGCCCGGCATCCGGAGCGATCTCCGGCTCTTCCGCGTGGTAGCGCATCACGGCGCGGAGGATCCGATAGTCGACAATATCGAGCAGGGCCGCCTCCGGCTCGCCGTAGTTCTCGATCAGCGCGGTGCGGCCCCTCTGCACGTCGCCTAGCACCCGGCGGGTGTTGCGGGCCAGCTCCGTTCGACTCACTCGTTGGACAGCTTTCAAAGCAACCTCCTATTGTAAGATACGTACAATACGTATTTTACAACATCTTTGCAAAGTGAGCAATCCTTCCGGTCTGGCCGAGCGGCGCTCTACTATCCCGTCCGTATCAGCGGCCCTGATCGACTTCTGCGATCTCCTCTGTCAGCCCGCGCAAAGAACTACTACGGATCTCAGAAATGGACGATACGGCATGCTCCTCATCGTGCCTTTCTGCAATCCGAGGGTATTGGCCTCGCCCCGGCTACGTTCCATCTTCCCGAAAGCTACTAGAGCGCCGCCTCGAGGAGAGGGCTTGCGCTGACGATGGCTTCATCGGTCGACTCAGTCCTATGCAGCTTTCGGGAAGGTTAGGGCTCCCTCCCCTCCACGACCGCAATCTCCTCCTCCGTCAGCCCGTACAGCCGATAGACGATCTGGTCGATCAGGTCATCCGTCGCGTCGATGCGCTCGACCAGGTCCTTGTAGGCGGGGTGATGCTTCCGGTACACGTCGATCATCAACCGCGTGACGCTCGTCTTCCCCGCCAGCATCCCGGCGAAAGCCTCGAAACACCCCTCGTCCCACCCCAGGCTCTCGTCCAGGTGGCGCGTGGAGCGGCTCTCCCTGTCCGCGTACGCCCGGCAGGCCGGGTCCTTCCACAGGCTCTGCTCCCATTTGCCGTGCTCGCGCAGCTCCTCGAGCGTACGCGGCGACTCGCAGGCGGCCTCCAGGTCATCCCAGAACACCTCGACGCGCGCCTGCTTCTCCTCGTGCATGGCGATCATGTGCTCGGCGAGATAGGCAAGCAGGTCGTGGACGACGTCGCTCTTCTCCTCGGCACCGGTGGCGCCCGGTTGGAATGCGAGGAATTCACCGTCTTCATTCTTGGGCAGCAAGGCCTCGATCTCCGTCAAGAGAGTCCCGTACTCATCTCGTTGGTACCGAGCGACAAGGTCGTCGACAAGCCGCTGCCGACTCGCTTCGGAGGTGGTGAAGTGAATCCGTCGAATAGGAGTCTCCTTCAGGTAGGGCCCGCTGAATTTGTAGTAGTCTCCCGAAAACACTGGACTGTGACTTGTCACGTGCAGGCTGATCAGCCTGGAGTTCAATACTGCTAGAAAATAAAGCATCGCTTCTGGGATATCATCGTCGAAGATGATGGAAGTCACTCCGGCTGTACCCGTCGCGAAGATGTCTCCTGTGCCTAGAGAGAAATTGGATCGGTCGCTCAAAGAGGGCGTCAGGATGTGTGGGCTATCGAACGTTTCATACGAGTCGAGGTACATCATACCGTACCACTTGCCTGACAGTTCTTTCGCGTCTCTGCCAAACCATACGCGTTCCGACAGATCTTGTTTGTGCTGCTTCAGGAAACTGTGTGCACGCTCGTGTCTCTCAAGATTCTCTTCAGACAACAGCACGAATTCGTTCTGCGCAACTTCGTAGGGAAAGATCAGGAACTGGGGACTGGCGGTAATTCGATATCTTCGCACATCTCTTCCTTTCAGAAATGTGCGGAGCATCTTATCTTCGATGCCCAACTCCTTGGCTACTTCAGCGTCCACAACAAGCAGTCGATCTGCACCACTCTGCACGCCAGATCCAAACCCGGAAGAAAACTCATCGAGAGGTGCACTAACCTGCTCCATCTTGCCGAAGACCTCTCGAATCGCAGGGGCTTCGAAGTTCCAAGTGGACGAAGACAGAGCACTCCATGCCAAGTCGAATTCCTCACTAATCTCAAGACCGGGTTGAGCTCGGAGATATACAAGACCATCAGTGGGTTCGCTGAGCAGCAACAAGATGCACGAGTAGTTAGTCGCCCCCGCGAAGACCTGGGAATCGCGAAAATCGACAATTTGGCGAATCCATCTACCTTTAGCCAGGAATGTACGCAAGTTCGCGGCTGCCCTAGTATGGAAGAACTTGTTGGGAACAATCATCCCAGCAGCCCCCTCTGCCGAAACTAGAACGGAGCTTCGTTCAAGGAAAAGATAGTAAAGATCGAACTTCTTCTTTGCTGACCGATACTCATCTCTAAAATAGTCCAGAGTGGTAGTCTCGTGATAGCCCGCCATTAGCCATGGCGGGTTTCCCACGACGGCGTCAAACCCACCGTCCTCCTTCCACGCCGCCCGCTCCAGGTCGATGAACACCTCGGGGAACTCGAGGTCCCAGTGGAAGAAGCGTTTCTCCTCGTACAGCTCGCGCGTCCGCTCCACCACCTCCCGGTAGGGCTTGTCCAGCTCCTCCGGCTGCGCCTCCATCGCCTCGGCGCCGTAGAGAGTGAGGAACTCCTCGGCCCGCTTCACGCCGAAGTGCTGCGCCACGTGGATGTCGAGGAGCTGCTTGAACGGCTTCGCCTGTTTTTCAAAGTCATCGAAGAGAGAACGGCTCTCCCGAACCTGCTCCAGTGTCACGTCGGCGAGACGACTCAAGACCTGCATGACGTCGGCAGCCTGCAGTAAGCCCACAAAAGGGCCAGTCAGGAACGTCATCTGCCCGTCGGGCGTCGGGCTCCCTATCTCCTCCTCCACCTCCTGCGCCATCGCCCCGATCAGGCTGTTGCCGCAGCGGAGGTGGTGATCGAGGAAGCTGAGGGGCGCGCCGAGGGTGAAGCAGTCGAGCCACAGGCTCAACTTGGCTAGCTCCACCGCCATCGGGTTGAGGTCCACCCCGTAGATGCAGCGCTTGAGGACGTGGCGCTGGAGGAGCGTGACGTCGGTCAGTTGTCCCGGGTCCACCGTCACCTTCTGTCGCTCCATCTCCTCTAGGATCGAGCGCCGCATCCCCTCGAAGAAGACGCCCAGGAAGGAGAAGCCATCCAGGAAGCGGACCAGCCGGTCGGTCACATAGTCGACGGCCTCGACGAGGAAGTGGCCGCTCCCCATCGCGGGATCGCATATTTTGACGTCGAAGAGGTCGTGGAGCGCCTCGCCGGCCACGTTCTGGAGGAGCATCGGCTCGTCGGGGATGACGCCCTCCAGCTCCACCTTCCGCTTCACTACCTTTCGGAACCGCTCCTCTGCCTCGTGGAGCCGCGGGCGGAGCGCGTCGAGCTTCTCGTCGAGCACCGGACCGACGGTGTGGCGCACGATGTACTTGACGATGTAGTCGGGGGTGTAGTAGGAGCCGGTGGCCTTGCGCTCGCCCTTGTCGCTCATCAGGTAGACTTCCGAAGTCGAACGGCCAGAATTCGGAAGTCCCTCGCCCGCGGCGATCTGGATGTTGAACTCGAGGAGGCCCTCGTAGATGGAGCCGAGCTGGCGCACGCCGAGGCTCTTGTAGTCGATGAAGCCCAGGTCCCCGCGCTTCGGGTCGACGTCCCGGGCCAGGCGGTCGAGCCCCAGCGCCAGGTACCGGTCCGGCAGCGCCGTCTGCTCCAGGAAGCGCGCCGCCTGTGCCTCGCGGCCAGTGTCGTCGTCGCCGGGTTCGGTGATGAAGAGGCCGCCGTTGTAGGTGGGGACGTTGCGGGCGGGACTGCCGCTGTCGATGATCTTGAAGAGGTCGAGGAGGCGGCCATAAAGGCGAGATTCCTCCACTCGCTCCGGCCGCTCCGCCCCCTCCGGTCGGTCGGAATGACGGTTGAAGGGGTAGGCATCCTCCAGCCGGCGGGGGACCAGGTCCTCCAGCGGGCCGGCCTGCTCGGCGACTTCCTCACTCAGCCGCCGCAGGCTGATGCGGTAGTAGCCGCGCACCTCCCGCACCGGGAGCAGGTCGCGGCTCTCGGCGTAGAGGAGGAAGAGGAGCCGGTAGAGAAACGTCAGCGTCCCCTGGTAGACCCGGTCGAGCTGCTCCTGCCGCTCCTCCTCGGGGAGCGCCAGGAGCGTCTCCGGCCCGCCCATGCCGGCCCTGGTTCCCAGGGCTAGGATGAACCCCTCGGCGAAATGGGGGAAGATCTCCTCGAAGACCCGTTCCTTCAGCCGCTCCCCCAGCTCCCGGGCGTAAGTCTGGCTCTCGTCCATCAGCCAGTCGAGGAACGTCAGCTCCCGCGTCTTTCCCGTCACCGGACGCTTTTCCGGCGCGAAGGCCTCGGCCCGGAAGAAGAGGTAGAAGTAGCGGAAGGGCTCCCCGGGGTCGGGCGACGCCAGGGTCTCCTCCAGGTTGACCTCGTAGGTGTTGGTGGCGCGGGAGTGGGCGCGGCTGCTGTAGAGCCGCCAGGTCTTCCCGTTGGTCACGATGCCCCAGTCGGCGGCGCCCGCCTCCAGGAGCGTCACCACCTGGGCGCCCGGGTTCTCCTCGGGCCGCTCGTCGTCGCGCTTGCCGTCCTTGCCGTCGAGGTAGCGGTTCCAGGGATAGGCGAGGACAAAGGCGGCGGGCTCTTCGTCGCCTTCGGTGTAGAGGAGAAAGTCGGCCGTCTCACCCCTACCCTCTCCCCTGGGGGGAGAGGGAGTACGATTCCTGGGCCGCTTGACCGCCTCGTCCCTGCGGTCTCCCGCACCCGCAGCGGGAACGTGCACGCGGAATCCGAGGGTCTCAAGGAGCGGGCGAATCAGGTCGCGGCGGATCGTGGCCGCGTCCTCCCCGGCGAAGCGGCGGCGGGCGCCGGCGAAGGTCTTGCGCACGGCGCGGAAGGCACGGTTCCGGCCCTCCGCTTCCCAGGCCGGATGGTCCGGCAGCCGCTCGTTGAGGTAGTAGTCGGAGAAGAGGGCCCGGTTGTTGAACAGCGGCTCCGACCATTCGGCGACGGTGTAGGCGCTCTTGAGCTTCTCCCACTGGCCATACGCGTCAGCGACCGGGTCCCGGCGGCCGTCGGCGTCATACTCGGTGAAGGTGAAGCGGCGGAGCACCCGCAGCGCCACCCGACCGGGGTCGCGCCGCTCAACCGAGAGGACCCGGGGGCGCACGGTGACGCCGCGGCGCGACGGGCCGTCGTCGGTCAGCCCCGGCACCTCCCGCTCCAGAAGCACGAAATCGATGCGCTCGTAGTCATCGGTGAGCACCAGGAGGAAATTGCCCGCGCGGTTGCGGAACGCGCGGGCCAGCGCCCGCGTGTGAGCCACGGTGACGGAGGTCAGCTCGAACAGGTAGACCTGCAGCGCGCCGCCCTCGACGCTGGTCAGCCGCTCGACGCGGCGGGTGACGTCCTTGAGCCGCTGAGGCAGCTGGAGCGCACCGGGAGTCATCTCCAGGCGCGCGTCGTCCGGGTAGCGCAGGGTGGCGAAGAACTCGGCCAGCCGGTCCGCCGAGGAGAGGGATTGGACATGCTCCCGCGACAGCCGTCTATCGTCACGCAGCGACGATGCCATCAAGGGGGCGCTCCTGTTGGGAAGGGGTCGCTCAGACAGAAGATGGTCACCTCCTATGTGACGGCGAGTGGGTTGGCGACGGATTCAACCTCGTCAGGGCATTCCCACGGCGTCGTCCCCAGCCTGGGGCCCGTCGGCGTGGCGAGGCCCTTCTTGCTATTATAGTCACGCCACGTTCCTCTGCAAATGGTGAGATTCGCCTGTTCGCCAGGGCAGGGATGTGTGGGTTCGACGGCATTCGTCCCTGGCTCCCGGGTGTCTCTGCTGTCGGCGCGGGTCACAGACCCGCTGAGAGCTGCAGGCGGGTGCACGGCCCTGTCGACGCACGTTGAGCCGCGGTCGTCTCTGGCTGGCGGGTGTCTCTGCTGCCGACGCGGGATCATAGACCCGCTGAGAGCTGCGGGCAAGGCGACGGGGGGTCGTGGGGCGCGAGGGCGGGTAACAGAGATGCGGCGGGAGCGCGCCGGTCGGCTGGTGCGAGCGCAGCGGCAGCCGGGGTCCTCGTCGGCGACGTGCTACGAGGGCCGGGCAGAGTGGCGCCGGCAGGTTGTGTCTTGCACCCACACCGGTGTGCTCGACTTCGCCGCCCTGATCAGGCGTCTGGGTCATCGTTGCTTGAGAGCCAACTGAGCAAGGCCGAAAGGTCGTTGACCACAGACTCATAGGGCGGCACAGAAGAGATCAAGTGCCTGAGCGAGGAGTGCCACGCCTCAGCCATCCCCGACCGTCGGGCGGGACGCAGGAAGTCGTCAGGTGAGGAGATAGCATATCCCTTGTAGCGGCATTTCTCCTCCAGCTCCCGTAGAAGGTCACCGTGATTCAGTTGTTCTCGATGGTGCTTGAGCAGATACCAGACGTCAAAGACATCGCGCGGATAGGCCCGCCTGAGCAGAGCACGGAGCTTCTCCGCCAGCATCTCCTCCAGAGGATAGGTCGACACACAGCAAGCGTCGGCTGGCGCATCGGAATACGGGTGTGTCACCGCCATGGGTTTGGTTGGGAGCACCAGCCGCTCATAGCGCGTCAGATCCAATCGGATGCGAAGCGGAGATGTGGTTTGGCCATAAGGCCCGAGGTAGGCCACCCGCGCTTGATAGGCTTCTTCATCAGCGATATCCCGCTTCACTGACCACCTGGCGATCCGCATCTGCAAACCTGACATTCGCTCAACCTGTCGCGTCACAAGGGCAATGCCGGCTCGCAGATCATCTTCATCTGTCGACGCCACAAGCGTGAAATCCAATTCCTCAGAGAAGCGAAAGTCGGGGAAGTACATCTTGCGCAGAGCCGTTCCACCCTTGAAGGCCAGGATCGGCCGCACGATTGGTGCCCGGGTGAGTCCCAGCAAGAACCAGCCCAGGGCGTAGTCGCGTTCCTGGATCTGAACCCTGACACCCGCCCTAGCTGCTCTACGCTGGAGCTCATCCCTGGTGATCACGCGTCACCCCTCCATCCATCCGACAAGTTCGGCTTCGGGCACATTGACCTGTACCTGCCACCGCCCATCGAACCGTCCTTCCTCCGGGCGTGTAGGATCCAGTTGGGCATATCCCTTGGAAAGCGCTCCCTGCCAGATCTCTCGAAACCCATCCGCCGGAAGCGACATCAGCTCGACCAGGTACCCGAGGCGCTTGAAGATGGCCCGGTTGCGCATTCGATTGGCATAGTCAGTCAGCCGCTGCAGGCCGATCTCTTGTTCGGCCCACGCCGTGTGAATGGCCTTCGCCACCTCGGGGATTCCTCCACAGTACCCGGGATGGTCGAGCCCGTCTACCAAGCTCTTTTCCAGGTCAGCCACGGGAACGGCTTCTGCCTCAATCCACTCCGATTCTTGACCGAAGATCTTGTAGGGCCGGAGGGTGACAAACTCATACGTGACGCCGGATACGACCCTGGTCTTCCGACGCCTGGGTGTGGCAACCCAAACCGTGCGCGGAATCTGCTCTGTCAATCCGTGACGGTGCAGAGCCGTCCAGTAGGCGATGTACCCGTCGGGAGCGAGATGGTGGGCGATGAGAAACTCGTGCACGGTATACCGGCGGTCTGGGCCTGCCCCGAGGGGAACGATAAGGTACTGCCCCTTGCTTAACGACTGAAGCCAGCGCTTCTCCACCAGATCGTGGAGCAGCTTATAGGTCGACGCGCGCGAGCCGCCCAGGATTTCTTGGGCCTCCTGGGTAGTGAAAATGCGCTTCCCTTGCCCGGCAAGCGTGGCGAGCAGGGAAGCGGCCTTGGGGCCCAGGCCCAGGGCGATTTCTATATTATTTGTTATCATCCTTACCTCTCAGGTAAGGACGATAACACGAAATATAGCATATGTCCAGTTCTCGGCTGCCGTATGCGAAGCATGCGACAGATCCTGGCCTCTCGAGGTTACGCTACGTCACGCCGTGAGGCTTCGCGATGGTCCGCCATTGTAGCCCGGCCCGGCTGGAGGGCCAGACTCCGAAGGGCTGCCGCCTCGGCCGCGGTCATACCTGGCTTGCAGGCGTCTCTGCTGTCGGCGCGGGTCACAGACCCGCTGAGAGCCATGGCACGGCGCCGTCGATGGGTACGGAGACCTGCCCCCAGGCTCTCCGCCGCCGGGCGCGGGCACCGCCCTGAAGAGGCGGTGCTGGGCTGCACCGTCCCTCATCGGAGCGCCCCGGATTTGGGATATTCTGCAACGCTTCTTGCTGGCCGGCGTAACGTCAGCAACGCCTCCCCATTGACTCTCCTCCCCGTCTGTGCTATGATGATCGGTGCCTCACCACGTCTCGTCGTCAACGCCGTGTCCCGTACGTCTCATCTCCGGAGAAGCCCCATGTCCAAACCCCGTACCGACGCCTCTGCCGCGCCCCGCGCCGCTATTCGCGACTTGCTGGGTAAGGGCGTGATCGCCTACCATCCGGATTTCGCCGCCATCGGCGGCGGGGTCTGCGCCGGTGTGCTTCTCTCGCAGCTCTTCTACTGGCACGATCGAGGTCGCGACCCTGCTGGCTGGATCTACAAGACCCGGGCGGAGTGGAAGCGGGAGACGGGGTTGAGCCGATCGCAGCAGGAGACGGCACGGAGGCAGCTGCGAGAGCGCGGGATCCTGGAGGAGCGGATCGGGGGGCTGCCGGCCCGCCTGTACTACCGGCTCGACACGGCCCGGGTGATCGAGCTGCTGACGGAGCACGCGGCAGGGGGCGCGTGGGCGTCCCAGGCCCAGGTGCGAGAGGGGAGCGCCGCCGTCGGCGAGGACTCCGACGGGCAGGAGGAGATGGGCGGAGCGGGGGTGCCGGATTCGCGCCGTCAAGCAGGCGGAGTTGCCGCAGACAAGCAGGAGGAAAAGCCGCCATCCGCCTGGCAGGAATCCCGCCATCAAGCAGGCAGGAATACTGCACACCAGCCGGCAGGATTTCCGCACGCAAGTCGGCGGGATTCCGGCCAGCATGCAGAGACTACCAGAGAGCACAGCAAGCAGGAGGGGCCAGAGAAGACGGCAGCGGCGGCTAGGGCTGTTGGTGCTGCTGGTACTGGGGGCTCATCCGACATCCTCTGCTCAATCCACCACGTGCCGATGTCGCTGCGGCACAAGGATGGGGATGCATGGTACTCCCACCGTCTGCCCGACGGCACGTGGTGCAGAGGCGCCATCCGCGATCCGCCGGACGGCCGCTGCGACCCATCGAGCATCGAGTTCCGGCGTGAGTATCTGGCCTGGGCTGCTCCCGTCCGCGGGCGAAACAGGGGCCGCGACCCGGGAAGCATGAAACGCAAGGTGTAAGGCGTGAAGCGTAAAACGTAAGACGCCAGTACCTATCGGCCCCGCTCGTGGAGGCGGAGGAGGACGAGCAGGAGCAGGAGGCAGGCCGCGGCGGAGACGGGTCCATTGATGCCGATGTCGCCGGCGGCGTAGAGGGCAACGCCAACGGGGGCGGCGAGGGCCCGGCTGGCCGAGGCGACGGCGTAGTTGAGGGACATCAAGGTTCCCCGCGCGTCGGCATTCATCCCGGAGACCAGCGGCACCAGCCCGACGACGGTGAACTCGAAGAAGAAGATCATCACCACAGTGCCCGCCACGGCGGCGTCAAGGCTTCCGGTCAGGCGGGGGAGCACCAGGTAGGCCAGGCCGGTGAAGATGACAGAGACGAACAGCGAGCGACGCTTGCCGAGACGATCGGAGATGAAGGCCACGGCCAGCTCGCCCAGGAGCTCGGCGGCGCCGATGGCCAGCGTCACCATGCCGAGGCTGGCCACGCCCAAGCCGAAGCGGTCCTCCATCCAGGCTCCGTAGACCACCAGGACGTTGATCTGGGCGAAGCCTATCAGGGCGGTGGCGACCAGGGCCAGCCTGGACTGATGGTCAGCCAACACGCTCCGCAGGTGGAGGGCGAGAGATCCTATGTCCTGTCTAAGGTTCTGCGCCCGGGGGAGCGGCTCCCGCTCCGGCGCCGCATCGGGCGGCAGCGCGCGCCGGGTCACCCACCACACGGGCACACCCACAACGCCAAGGACCAGGAAAGGAGCGCGCCAGCTGACGGCTTCGATGAGCCATCCGAAAAGGGGCAAGGCGAGGAGGGCCAGGGACCAGGCCAGCTCGGACAGTCCGATAGCCCAGCCGCGCCGCTCGTAGGGCACCCGCGCCCCGAGGTAGGCCTGCATGGCGGGGTCAAAAGCTACCTTGGCCAGGCCCATGAGCCCGAAGGTGACGAGGGCTGTGCCGTACCAGGGGAGCCCGGCGGTGAGAAGGGCGGCGACGGCGAAAAGCGCGGTGCCAAAGACCATCACACGGCGCAACCCCCAGCGGTCGCTCAGCACCCCGAAGAGGGGCGCCATCAGTCCGGCCAGGCTGGCCACGCCCACCAGGTTGCCGCCGGCGGAGAGGGGAACGCCCAGGCCGCGGGAGATGGCGGGCAGGAAGAAGTGGCCCAGGCGGACCGATACGTTGAGAACGGTCCGCGCGATGAGGATCACGCCCAGGCCGGTGTCTCGGAGCGCGGAAGCGGGGCGCGGAGATGGGGCGTGGTTATCGGGCATGAGGGTCTCCTGCAGATGAGGTCCTGCACTGTACCCTTGCGAAGGCGGGACAGGCCTGTGCCGCCTTCAGAGGCTTTCGCGGACACCGGGCCGGCCTTCCCGGCCAGGTGCACCCATGGCCTTCGCAGGGTGGGCGAGGGCTGGCACCCTGCGCCAGGTCAGGGTCAGGCGACGAGGATACCGTTCTGTCCCTCGTAGTGGTCGGCGTCGCCGGCGTTGAACCACTGGCCGTCACCGGAGACGTAGCGGTAGGCGTAGCGCTGGCCTTTAGCCAGGGTCACGACCGCGCTGTAGGTCTGGTTGCTGCGGTGGATCAGAGGGTGGCCCCGCGGATCCCAATCGTTGAATGAACCCGCGACGTAGGCGTCGGTCGCATGGGGGTGCTGCTCGGGCAGGGCAAATGAGACCTTGACCTGGTTGGCGTTTTTCACGTTTCTTCTGCGAAGCATTCTGTTCTCCTTCTCAATGGACTGCTTACCTGTCCCAGCGAGTGTCTGGACGATGCCTCACGGCCGCCCGGGCAGTGTCCAGGGGTTCTCGGCGGCCGGTTCTGGCCCGCTGGCCGGGTTCCAGGTGGACTATACCACAGTTGGGAGATATGTGTACCGGAGGCCAGGTGGGGTTCTTGGGGCGCGAAGGGCCCTGCGGGAGGGCGGCCACACGGTTGTGCGGGCAGATTGAGTGGGGGCGCCGGCGGGAAGCGGCAGTCTGTGCTCCAGCAAGCTCACCCGGGGGTCATGGGTTGAGGGCCCGGTAGAGGCGGTAGAGCGAGGCGCCGAGGGCGGCGGACCAGAGGGGCGTAAGCGCTCCAGGGGCCGCGAGCCCACCCAGGAAGGCGGTGTGCACACCGACCAGGAGGGCGATGAGCTGGGCGGCACGGACGCGGGTTGGCTCCAGGGGTTGGCCGGTCCGATCGCCCACGCTGGAGACTGTTCCGGCTTCGGCGATCACGGGGACGAAGAGGACGGAGATGCCGACGGCGATGAGGACGCCGAGGGGGGAAGGCGCACGCTCCCAGGGAGGGTCCGCGCCGAAGACTGCCGCGGCCGCCGTGGCCAGCACGCCAAGGAGAGCAAAGATGAGCTGGCGAGGAACCCGGGTGGGGAGTCGGCCATCGAGGAAGAAGGCGAGGGCGGTGGTGAGGCCGTAGCCCCAGTTGCCCGGGAGGGAGAGCCAGATGCCGAGGGCGAGGACGGCCAGGGAGTCGAGGAGACTGGCGGGCGGCCCCATGGTGCGGTTCACGACGCGCACGGTCAAGATCAGCCAGAAGATGACGCCGAGGCGCGGCAGGCCCCAGAGGAGCAGGCCGGCCAGGGTGAAAGGGACGGCGACGAAGGCGGAGAGCTGGTGGTCGGGGTCGAGCTCGCGGCAGAGGGCCCAGGCCAGGAAGGTGGAGAGGGCAGCCTGGGCGCCCCAGAGGACGCTCTGAGGCCAGGCGGATCCGGCGATGCGCTGGAGAAGGACGGCGCCAAGCATAACGAGGAGGGTTATGATGGCGATGGCCCGGTTGGTTGGGTAGCTGAGGTCGATGGGACGGCCGACGGTGGTGAGGGTGGCGTCTCTCATGGTGATGTGCTCCTGGGCGGCCGATGGCGGGTGGGGCCCAGCCGCAAGCCCGCCGCGGGCGGGCCCGGGCCAGCGCAGGCAGGAAGCTGGTCCCACACGGCTCTGTCAATGATCCCGGCGGATGACGAATCCGCCCTACGTTGTGAACCCGGCGGGCGGCAGAGCCGCCGTCCGGGGCCGGCGCTGGCGAGCCAAAGCTGCGCCGATCAATGGGTGGCGCAGGCGATGCAGGGATCGAAGGCGCGGACCACGCGTCCCACGGCGCGCTCCAGCTCCATATCGACGCGCTCCGGGGTGATGTAGCGCCGGGCCGCCACACGGAGCGCGCGCTCGATAGCCAGGGCGTTGTGCACGGTGGGGATGATGAAGTCGGCATCGTCGATGAGGCCGTCCCGGATGCGGTAGCGGTGGATGAGAGGGCCGCGGGGTGCCTCCACCAGGCCGTATCCCTCCCCGTCGCGGGGGGTATGAGGGACAGCGGACTCCCCCCGGTCAAGGGGCTGCTGCAGGATCTCGACGGCCCGCTCCAGAGCGTAGGCCAACTCGATGCCGCGCCCCAGGTCGTAGAGCAGAATGGCGTGAGCCGGATGACCGAAGGCCTCTCGGAAGCGCTTCAGGTAGCGGTCCGCGCACGGGGTGCCGAAATGGTCGGTCATGTTGACGCGCGCCAGGCTGTTGGCCCGCATCACGTGGCCCTGGTAGCTGGTGCGGCCGGCATAGCTGTAATCGGTCTCCTCGAAGGTGAGGACCTCACGAAAGGAACGAACGGAGAAGGTCTCACACGCCATACTGTTGGGATCCAGCACACGGATGATGGGCTCGGCACCGACACCGTCATAGTTGGGGCAGTGATCGGCGGTGGCGGTGATGTAATGGGCAGGGGCGTCGTCGCCCCAGGTGCCGATGCGATCCCGGAGGGCGTACGACTGCTCCCAGTAGTAGTCGAACAGCTCGCAGGCCACCGGGATGGTCTCGATCAGCTGGTCCCGCAGGTCGGACGCGGCCTGGGGCTCGATGCCGCTGGTCACCCCACCGACGACAGCCTTGATGGGATGGATGAACTGACCGCCAGCCAGGGAGATCAGGTCGGTGCCGGCCTGGCGCACCCGCAGAGCCCGGGTGGCCAGCACAGCCCGGTCGCGCTCGCGGCCGGCCTCGTCGCCGGGCAGGAACATGCTGGAAAGGCCGAGCCGATCCGGCATGGTGAAGAGGAAGACCGAGGTGGCCTGATTCTGGATGATCTGGCCCAGGAGGAGGAGCTCGCGGATCGTGCGGGCCAGGTTCGGCGGCGTGACGTCGAAGGCGTCCTCCAGGGCCTCGACGGCGGCCACGTGGTGGGCGGTGGAGCAGACGCCGCAGATGCGCGGCACGATGGTGGGCATCTGCTCGGCGGGGACGCCGAGGACGAAGTAGCGGAAACCGCGAATCTCCATGGCCTCGAAATGGGCGGAGACGATCTCCCCGCCGTGCACTTCGATGACCACCCGGGCATGCCCTTCGATGCGGCTCAGGGGAAAGGTGAGGGTGGCCATGTCAGAGCATCTTCTCCTTGGGTCTGGGCGGGCGCTCCGGCGCGGCATAGTCGGAGAACTGAAAGAGGAAGAGCGCCAGCTGGGGCGAGCGCAGCTCTCGATCGAGCTCCTCCTCCGGAATGTCGGTCATTGACTCGAAGACGCGCTTGATGCTGGTCAACCAGGCCTCGGCCTCCTTCTCTATGAAGGCATCGGACGGCCCGCGGCAGCCAACGCACTGATGTCCGGGACGGGTACAGAGGGCGCGGCAGCCGCCGCGTACCGAGGAGCCGACACAGAGATAGCCCTGGTTGATGAGGCAGATGTCGGGCAGTACCTCGCCTTTCTGAAACCCGGTCAGGTGCTGAGGGCGCATATCGCGGAGTTTCTTGCGCCCGCACTCCCGGCAGACGTTTCTGCCGGGCTGGAAGTCGGGATCGTCGGAGAGCATGGCCATGAAGAGCTCTGGCGTGGGAGGGCAGCCGGGCACGTAGAGATCGACCTCGACGACGGCGTCGATGGGACGGCAGCGGGGGAGCAGGCGCGGGACGTGGCGCCGCTCCTCCTCGGCGAGGAAAATCTCGCGCACCTCATCCCGGTTGCCCAGGCTGGCCACGCCGCCCGAGATGGCGCAGGTGCCGACAGCCACGACCCGATCCGCACAGCGGACCGCCTGGCGCAGGTTGTAGTGGTCCTCCTCGGTGCGCACGCCGCCGCTCACCAGCAGCGTCTCGACCTCCGGCACATCGTAGGCCGAGATGATGAGGGGCATGTAGGTGAGCTGGTGCTTCTCCACCCAGTCCCCGGCGTTGAGGAGCGCGACCTCGCATCCAGCGCAGCCGGAAAGCTGGAGTACGGCAAATCGCTCCATAATCTCCTCGGTCGATGCGTGCAACAGCGGCGGCAACCACGGTGAGTGGTCGTCTTCGGGCGAGTCTGCTATCAGCGAAGCTGCTGGATTGTCATCCAGCAGGAGCACGTCCTGAATTGTAGCACAGGCAGGGATGGGGGACAAGGAATGGGCGGCAGCCCGGACAAAAGACCCTCAGGGTTTCGAGCAAGCCCCGGACAGGTGTGTCGCTGCGGGCCAGCAGGGGAGCTGGCCCAGCGCAGGGCATCACGAAACCCCAAGGGTCGTAGTCATCCAGCTAGCTCTCGGCCAGGACGGCGCGGCGGAAGATGTCGAGGCCTTCGTCGACCTGCCTGCGGGTGATGGTGAGCGGCGGGATGAGGCGGATGGTCTGGGTCCAGTGGCCGCAGGGGTACATGAGCAGCCCATCCTGAAGACAGCGGTCCAGGATGCGGCGCACGGCCTCTGTATGCGGCTCTCTAGCGGTCCCGGGTTCGATGAACTCGACGGCGAGCATCAGGCCGATGCCGCGCACGTCACCGACGATGGGCGACCGGGCCTGCAGGTCGCGGAGGGCTTCGAGCATGTACTCCCCCTGCTCCCGGGCATTCTCCAGGAGGCCCTCCTCGCGGATGACGTCCAGGGTGGCGAGGGCGGCGGCGCAGGCGACGGGATTGCCGCCGTAGGTGGTGCCGTGGGATGCAGGGCCCCAGCGGGCCATGACGTCGCCGGGAGCCGCCACGGCGCCGAGCTGGAAGCCGTTGGCGATGCCCTTGGCCAGGCAGACGACGTCAGGCTGGACGTCGTAGACATCGGCCGCGAACCACTCCCCGGTACGTCCGAAGCCGGTCTGGACCTCATCGAAGACCAGGAAGATCCCGTGCTCGTCACAGATGGCACGCAGCGCCTCCAGCCAGCTTCGGGGCGGGAAGATGTAGCCCCCCTCCCCCTGGATGGGCTCGACGAGGACGGCAGCCACGTCCTGCGGCGGGACGACGTACTCGAAGAGGCGATGGATGTCCCCCAGGGCCTCCTGAACGCAGGCCTCATCGTCGGGGGCGAGGGAGCGGAAGGGGTAGGGGAAGCGGGCGAAGTAGGTGTCCGGGAGGAAGGGGCCATGGCCCTGGCGGTACTTCACCTTGGAGGCAGTGACACTGGAGGCACCTATGGTGCGCCCGTGGAAGCTGCCCAGGAAGGCGATCAGGCCCGGCCGTCCGGTCACGTAGCGAGCGAGCTTGATGGCGCCATCAACGGCCTCGGAGCCGCTGTTCCCGAAGAAGAACATGTCGGCCCCGCCCGGGACGACTTTCGCGAGCTCGTGGGCGAGCCTCAGCAGGGGTTCGTGGGCTATCACCCCGACCGGAGCATGGACCATGTGCTTCATCTGTTCCATGGCCGCGGCCATGATGCGCGGATGGTTGTGCCCGGCGTTGCATGCGCCGAAGCCGGCAAGGAAGTCGAGATAGCGCTTGCCGTCGCGGTCGTACATGTAGACGCCCTCGGCCCATGCCCCGGGCATATTGGGCCAGTCCTGAGCCAGGCAGGGCGCCAGAAGGTCGTCCAGGCGGGCGTAGAGCTGGTCAAAGGTCGGTTCTTGGTTCACGGTTCCAATCCTCCAGTGAGATGGTCTGGTCTATCGGGTGAACTTACGGACGGTACAGCCGGCGAAGACGGCGACGATCAGGCCCAACCCAAGAACAGTCGGCCAGGAGGGCGGACAGCGCCTCGATCGGGGTCGGCTCGATGGGCGCGCCGTGCGCCGCGCCGCGAGCGCAAGAGAGGTGCGAACCCTCCTATTCCCTCCCGTCCGGCAGCACCCGCACGCTGTTGCTGCGGCAGGACGGGCACATCCGCTCCCGGTCGGCGGACGGGTCGAACGTGTCCTCCCACTCGTTGCCGCAGCGATAGCAGATCATACTGGCCGCGGTTGGCCCCTTCAGCCGCCAGACTTCGCTGCGGCGGGGCACTCGCTGGCCCTTCAGCGCATCCCTGGCCTCCTCAACTTCTTCATCTGTCACGCCGGCCCGCAGACCCTCAAGCTCCCGCATGATCCTGGCCCATTTCTGCCCCTCGGCCGCGCTGCACCAATCAAGCTGGAGCCGCCGTGGGTCGACGCCATGCTTCTCCAGTCCTTCCCACAGTGCGTCCACGCGGCGCACCGCGTTGCGGTTGGCGTCGATGTAGTGACAATCAGCGTAATGACAACCTGATACCAGCACGACGGGCGCTCCTTTCTGGAAGGCATGCCACACGAAGTCTGGCTTGACACGCCCGGAGCACATGGTGCGGATGACATAGCCGTTGGGAGGATACTGCAGGCGCGACGTACCGGCTGTGTCGGCGCCGGCGTACGAGCACCAGTTGCAGGCGAAGGCGACCACTTTGTCCACCGGGTCGTCATCCAGAATGGCGTCGACCATAGCGTAGATCTGCTGATCGGTGAAGTGCCGCATCGTAATGGCATCGAAGCGGCACTCCGCGGCGCAGGTGCCGCAGCCAGCGCACGCTGCACTGATGACGCGGGCTGTCTGCTTCTTCTCCCAGACGATGGCCGAGAAGGGGCACACCTCGGCACACTGCCCGCACTGCTTGCACAGATCCTCGTCCACCACAGCCGTGATCGCCTCCACCGCGATCTGCGGCGCGTTGAGCAGCACCTCGGCGCGCGCGGCGGCCGCGCTCGCCTGGGTGACCGAGTCCTTGATGTCCTTGGGCGCCTCTGCGCAGCCGGCAATGTAGACCCCCTTAGTCGGGGTGTCTACCGGCTTCAGCTTGGGATGAGCCTCCATCAGAAAGCCATCCTCACTGACGGACAGAGTCAGAAGCTGGCGCACCGGATCGGTCTCCGTTCGGGGAACAGCGCCTATAGAAAGCACCAGCATGTCCAGCTCGTGCTCCTCCAGGAGGCTGGTGGTGGTGTTCTCTACGTACGCGGTGAGATTCCCCGTCCCCGGATCCTCCTCCACCTCGCCCGGCAGGCCGCGGATGTAGCGGACGCCCTGAGCTTTCGAGCGCCGATAGAGATCTTCAAAGCCCTTGCCAAAGGCGCGGATGTCCATGTAGAAGACCGTGATGTCCGTGTCCGGGTAATGATCCTTGAGCAGCAGGCTGTCCTTGACAGTGTTCATGCAGCAGATGTTGGAACAGTACGGGTTGCCGCGCTGTCCCTCGGGGTTCGATTGCGAGGGCAAGGTTCGCGAGCCGACGCACTGCACGAAGCCGACGCGCCGGGGCTGCTCTCGATCCAAAGGCCGAACGAAATGCCCCTCGGTCGGCCCCTCCGCCGAGATCAGTCGTTCAAACTCCAGGCTGGTGACCACATTCTCGTAGCTGGTGTAGCCGTACTCGTCCAGGGGCGTGGGATCGTAGGTCTCCATGCCGGTGGCAACGATGACAGCGCCCACCTGCAGCTCCACGATCTCATCCTGCATATCGAAATCGATGCACTGCTTGTCGCACGCTTCGACGCACTTACCGCAGGCGATCGGGTTGCTGCCCAGACACTCGTCCGCGTTGACGATGTAGGACGAGGGGACGGCCTGGGGGAAGGGGATGTAGATCGCCCGGCGGGTGGAGAGGCCGGCCTGAAACCCATCCGGCATGACGACGGGGCAGACGTCGGAGCAGTCCCCGCAGGCGGTGCATTCGGCCTCATCGACATAGCGGGCTTTTCGCCGTACCCGCACCCTGAAATCACCGACGTAGCCGGAGACGTCCTCGACCTCGCTGTAGGCCATCAATTCGATCTTTGGATGTCGACCGACATCCATCATTTTGGGGCCGAGGATTCATATGCTACAGTCCATTGTGGGATACGTCTTGTCCAGTCGCGCCATGATCCCCCCGATGGACGGTTCTTTTTCCACCAGGTAGACCTGGTGACCGGCATCGGCCAGGTCGAGGGCAGCCTGGATGCCGGCGACGCCTCCGCCAATGACCAGCGCTGCGTCGGTGACTGGAAACCGCTCCTCGTCCTGAGCGTGCAGCCAGCGGGCGCGAGCCACGGCCACCCGGACGATATCCTTGGCCTTGCGCGTGGCCGCCTCGCGATCCTGGAGGTGGACCCAGGCGCAGTGCTCGCGGATGTTGGCCATCTCAAACAGGTAGGGATTGAGGCCTGCCTCACTCACGCAGTGCCGGAAGGTGGGCTCGTGGAGCCGGGGCGAGCAGGAAGCGACCACCACCCGGTTGAGGTTGTGCTCCACGATCGTCTGCTTGATCTCTTGCTGCCCGGGATCGGCGCAGGTGTAGCGATTGCGCACCGCCACCGTCACGTCCGGCAGAGACTCAGCATACTCTCGCACGGCGGCGGTGTCCACGCTGCCAGCGATGTTCAGGCCGCAGTCGCAGACGAAGACGCCGATGCGGACAGCGTCGCCTCTCTCTAGCTCGTTATCGCCCAATGTCGCACCTCCTCAACACGAGAGGGACTGCCTACGGACCAGCCATATCCCCTCGCGTGATTCCTGCCCTTCATCCTTCCCTTGCACGCAACGTTTCGATCAACTTGCGGGGCTTCACCCGGTTCAGCTTGATCCCCATTTCCTCCATGGAGAAGCCCATCGCCAGGCCGAGGATCTGCGGGTAATAGAGCACCGGCAGTCCGTAACTGGCCCCGTGGAGCTTCTCCACCCGCCGCTGGTTCGCCTCGTACATAATAGCGCAGAACGGACAGACGAGCACCATCGCGTCAGCCCCGGCCTCAGTCACGTGCTCCAGCTTCTGACCCGTCATCAGCAGCGCCGTCGCCTCGTCGAATCCGAGGAGGCCGCCCCCGCAGCACTGTCCCTCGTCCTCGTAGCGCACCACACCCGCGCCGGTGGCTTCAATGAGCCGATCCAGGCTCTGCGGATTCTCTGGATCATCGAACCCGTCGTAGATATGAGAGGGCTTCAAGTAGTGGCATCCGTAGTGCGGTGCAAATCGGAAACCCTGCAGTAGCTGCTCGCCGCCTGCGCTTGCCGCGACCTCTTTGCGCAGAGTCTCGACCCCGACCTCCTCGTACAACACCCGGGCGAAGTGACGCACGCGCACCGTTCCCCGATAAGCCTCTGGTGGGGGCGCCGAGTTCCGATGGCCCATATCGGCCAACTCCTCATTGGCCCACGCAAGAAGCTCAGCGTCATCGCGGAGTCCATGGTTGGCCTCGGTGAGCGTCCCTGTGCAGGCGCTGCAGAGCGTCAGGATGTCCAGCCCCTGCGCCTCGGCCAGGGCCAGGTTGCGGGCGGCCATAAGCAGCCCTGCCTCCCAGTCCAGGGGCCTGGCCGGAAAGCCGCAGCAGGTGAAGCCATCAATGTCCTTCAACTCGATGTCGAGCTGCCCGGCTACCCGGCGCGCCGACATCTCGTAGTTCATCCCGCGCACCGGGACGGAACAGCCCAGGTACAGCGCGTATCGCCCGCTCACGGCCCGTCCTCCGAACGCTTCTGGGGGCGCGTTCTGTTCAAGATCTCGCGCACCTCCAGCGCCGCTTCTTCAATGGGAGGCAGCCCGTAGCGCGCCCGCCGCTCGTTCTCGTAGTCGCCAATCTCCAAGAGCCGACCGTGGTCCCGCAGTTGTTCTATCTGTCTTGTGAAGGTCGGAGGGACACACCCCTCCCGCACGGCGATGTTGCGGATGGCGTTCATCAGCTCCGGGACGCGCACGTCCTGCGGGCAGCGCTCGTAGCACGTGTAGCAGACCGAGCAGAGCCAGATGAAATCGCTGGTCAACACCTGGTCGCGCATCCCCAGCAGCGCCATGTGGACGATGCGGCGGGGATTGTACTTGTCGGTGACGCTGGCCACCGGACAGCCGGCAGTGCACGTGCTGCACGAGAAGCAGCGCCGGATGTGCCCCCCGCCCCGCTCGGCCGCGATTTCGTCGCGGAAGCCGGGGGCGAAGGTGCTAACGTCGAAGACTGATTCCGTAGCGTCGGTCATTCCCGCCTTCTGCGAAGCGTTCACAGGCTGGTATCTCTAACCTGCTCAAGCAGGTGACACCGCCAGCCCGTTTCAACTGATTCTCATCCTAGCCATCGATTTCACCCGGGGGCATCGCACGCACGAGCAGCAGGGCCAGATCCTCCAGAACAACGTCGATGGGTTGCTGCTCATCCTCCTCATCGCCGGCGTCCTTCAGAGCGCAACTGAGATGGATGCGGCACTTGGGACAGGCTGTGATCAGCGCGGCCGCGCCGGCGGCCTGCGCCTCACGCAGCCGCGCCACTTGAATACCCTTGGCACACTGACCGCAGCTTACCCAGCCCACAGAGCCGCAGCAGACGGCATTGGCCCGGCTCTTGCGCATCTCGACCAGATTCGCGCCGGTGGCTTCGATGAGCGCGCGCGGTTCCTCATAAATCCCCTGGTAGCGCCCCAGACGACAGGGATCCTGGTAGGTGACCGTCTCGTCCAGCCCGTCCAGCGCCAGCTCGTCGAGATGACCGGCCAGGAGCTCGGCAATGTGGACCGGCTGGAAAGGAAGCGAGCCGACGTAGCGCGGATAGTTCTCTCGAAAGGCGTTGTAACACTCCGGGCAGGTGAAGATTACCCGTGCGGCCCCGCTCTCCGCGATGACCTCGACGTTGCGTCTGGCCAGCTCGCGGAAACCGCTCTCGTCACCGTTGAGCAGGAGATCGGCACCGCAGCACCGTTCGTCGTCGCTGACCACCGGCGTGATGCCCACAGCGTTCATCAGGCGTATCGCGTTCCGGGCGCTGTCGGTCGAGACGACGCCCAGATCCTCAAAAAGAACATCAAAATACGGCAGACATCCCACGAAATAGAAGTCTTCCCCCTGCCTCACCGTCTGCAGTTCATCTGTCAGCCAATTGGTGCGGTTCTGGTTGATCGACCGCGTCATGATGCCCATCAAATGCTGCATGACAGCGTTGTGAGCAGCAGGTCCCTCCACGCTCGCCCGGCGCGCCGCTATGCGGGCGGCGATGACGAAGGCCGGGTAGTCGACGTCCGAAGGACAGCGGGTTGTGCAGAGGCCGCAGGTCAGACACGACCAGAGATAGCGGTCGTTGATCAAGTCCTCCGGCTGACCCGCCAGGACACGTTCGATCGTCCTGCGCGGCGAGTACGCCACGTCCACCCGCGACACCGGGCAGCTCCCGGTGCACTTGCCGCAATCCAGGCACAGGATGGCACCAGTTCGATGAAGGATGTGCTCAAAGTCCATGTCGCGCTTCAGGCTTCACGTCCTGCGCCACCATTTCCCAGCAAGCTCGGCCCCAACTCGCGAACCTGCCCGGTGAACTCCGTCATCAGACGCGCGAAGCGCGCCCCCTCGGCGGCCGAGATCCACTCCAGGCGCAGCCGCTCGACCTCGAGGCCCAGGAGCTCCAGCAGCCGCGCTGTCTTCTCCACGGTGACAACGGCGTTCTCGTTCCCAGAGATGTAATGGCAATCGCCGGGGTGGCAGCCGGTGACCAGCACGCCGTCGGCCCCCAGTCGAAACGCCTCCAGAATGAAGCCGGGCGTCACGCGGCCGGAGCACATCACGCGGATGACACGTGTAGCAGCCGGGTACTGCATCCGGCTGGAGCCGGCCAGGTCGGCCCCGGCGTAGGAGCACCAGTTGCAGGCAAAGACGACGATGCGCGGCTGGAACTCACCCATCGAGAATGCGCGACGCCCGGTATCCAACGGGCATCATGAACCAGCCTCCAGGGCGAAAAACGACGGCGCCGGCTCGAGCGCCGCCCGGACCATCGCGGTGACCTGTTCATCCGTGAAGTGCCGGGCATGCATCGCGCCGGTGGGACAGACCGAGGCACAGGCTCCGCATCCTTTGCACATCACTGCACTGACGTGAGCCACGTTCCCCCCGGACAAACTCTCCTTCAGAGACGGCGCACCGAACTCGCAGATTTCCACACAGCGGCCACAGCCCCGGCACAGATGCTCGTCCACCTGCGCCACAATGCCCGATGATGTGACGTGCTCCTTGGAGAGGATGGTAGACGCTCGCGCCGCCGCGCCATAGGCCTGGGTGATCGTCTCCTCCAGGTGAGAGGGCCAACGGGCGGTGCCGGCCACATAGATGCCGTCGGTGGCGAAATCCAGCGGCCGGAGCTTGACGTGGGCCTCCAGAAAGAAGCCGTGCTCGTCCACGGGCACCTTCAGCGTCTGGGCCAGCTCATGCGCGCCCTCTGGGGCCACCAACGGCGTGGAGAGCACGACCATATCGCAGGGAATGCTCAGCCTGGCCCCCAGCATCTCGTCGTACACCAATACGCGCTCCTCCAGGACCTCTGGCGGGCGCTCGGTGTCATAGCGGATGAACTGGATGCCGGCCTCGCGGGCCTGGCCGTAGTAGGCCTCGTAGCGCGTGCCCTGCGTCTCAGCATCCCGGTACAGGATGTAGACCTCCGCATCGGAACAGCGGTCCTTGATCTCCAGCGCATTCTTGATCGCCGTCGTGCAACAGATCCGGGAGCAGTAAGGGCGCTCCGCACAGCGGGCCCCCACGCACTGGATCATCACGACGCGGTCCACGTCGAGCTCATCCGACCTGAAGCGCTCCTCGAGCTCCAACTGCGTGACGACGCGCTTCCCGTCGTAGCCGTACATCCCTTCCGGTTGAAGGACGCTCGTCCCGGTGGCGACGATGATGGCTCCGGCTGTGGCGGAGCGATGGACCGGTGCGTCGGCAGGCGGGCCAGGATCGTCCGTCCTCTCGGCAGCACCAGCCTTCCCGGGCCCCACTCCCTCGATCATCACTTCGTAGTTGCCCACGAAGCCCTTTACGCTGCTCACAACCGAAGAGGTGAAGATTTCGATGCCGCCGTGCCGCCGCACCTGGCTGATGCGCTCCTGGACCACCTTCCGTGCGTCCTCCTGCGTGGGGTAGAGCTTGTGCAGGTGCAGCATCATACCGCCCAGCTCTGGCTCGCGCTCCACCAGCATGACCGCGAAGCCGCGGTTGGCCAGGCTGAGCGCTGCCGTCATACCGATCATTCCTCCACCTATTACCAGCGCCGCCGGTTCCACCGGCACCTCGTGCTCCTCCAGTGGCTCCAGGAGATGCGCTTTAGCCACTCCCATACGCACCAGATCCCGGGCCTTCTGGGTAGCCGCCTCCGGCTCCTGCATATGGACCCAGGAGCACTGATCGCGGATGTTGACGAACTCGAGCAGGTAGGGATTCAAGTCCGCCTCACGACACGCCTCCTGAAACAGCGGCTCGTGGGTACGAGGCGTGCACGCGGCGACCACCACACGATCCAACCTCTCATTGGCGATGGCCTCCTTGATCTCCCGCAGGCCGGCGTCGGAGCAGGTGTACAGGTTGCGTTGGACGAAGACTACGCCCGGCAACGTACGTCCGTAGTCGGCCACAGCCTCCACATCCACGTGGCCCGCGATGTTGGTGCCGCAGTGGCAGACGAAGAGGCCGACACGGGGTGTATCGATCATCGCCTGGCGCCTACCACCTGTGCCGCCCGTGCCGCCGCACCGCTGGCCTGAGCCACCGCCTGTGGAATGTCAACCGGAGCACGACAACACCCACAGGCATACACTCCGTCCCGCGTGGTGTCCACTGGCGAAAAGGGATTCGTCTCGAAGAAACCATACTCGTCCAACTCGAGGCCGAGAACCTCAGCCAGGGTTGCCACACCCGGGCCCGGCATGACACTGGTGGCCAGCACAGCCAGATCGACCCTCATCTCCTGAGGACGGGACGTCGCCGTGTCCTCGTAGTGGAAGACCAGCTGACCGTCCTCGTCTTCCTCGATCTGCGCCACGCGGCTGCGGATGTATTCGACGCCGTACTCCTCCCTGGCGCGGTCAATGTACTGGCGGAAGCCCTTGCCAGAAGCGCGCAGGTCGGTGTAGAAGATGTGCGACTGGACATCCGGGATGTGCTCGCGGGCGAGAACGGCCTCCTTGGTGGCGTGCATGCAGCAGACTGAGGAGCAGAACCTCTGATACTTGAGATTGCGGGAGCCAACGCACTGGATGAAACCGATCACCTTCGGCTCCTGGCGATCGGTGAGGCGGATGAGACGCCCACCGGAGGGTCCGCTGGCACAGATCAAGCGCTCGAACTCCAGGCCGGTGATAACATTATCATAGCGCGTGTAACCGTACTCGGTCAGTGCCTCCGGATCGAATGTCTCCATACCGACCGCCACTACGATCGCACCAACCGAAAGCTCAATTATCTCGTCCTGCATGTCGAAGTCGACACAGCCCTTGCTGCACGCCTCGATGCAGCGCCCACACACCATCGGTTCGTCGCCCAGGCAGTCATCAGGATTTCTGACGTACGCCTGGGGTACGGCCTGCGGGAAGGGGATGTAGATTGCCCGCCGCGTTGAGAGACCCATCTGGAACTCATCCCGCCTGACGACGGGGCACACCTTGGCACAGTCGCCGCAGGACGTGCAGGCGTGCTCATCCACGAAGCGGGCTCTCTTCAACACCCGGACCGTGAAATCGCCCGCCTCACCCGTCACGGCCTGGACCTCCGAGAGGGTATGGATCGTAATATAGAGATGCCGGTCGCACTCGACCATCTTCGGCGAGAGGATGCAGGTGGAGCAGTCGTTCGTGGGAAAGGTCTTGTCCAGTTGAGCCATGCGCCCGCCGATAGTGGGGCTCTTCTCCACCAGATGCACACGCACGCCCATCTCAGCCAGATCAAGCGACGCCTGGATGCCGGCGATGCCCCCACCGATGACGAGGACATCCGTCGGCCGTTGCTCATCCTCCAGATGTCCCGTGTCCACCATATCAGCCTCTTCACCGGTCATGTGATATGCCGACGAAACACGCCTCCAGAGTGGTAGCCCTCATTTCGCGCCTTGCGCGCTACGTTCGGTATCGTCTTTGCGCCCGACGTCGTCTATCGAGCCCTGCTTCCGCGCATACTCGAATCCCGCCTCAAACGCGCGCGTGTTCAGCTCCTCCGTCCCCTCCGGAACCGAATCAAGCACGGCCTTCTTCATAGCCTCCGCCGAGACGATATCGGTCATCGCGGCCACGAAACCCAGCATCACCACGTTTGCCACGATGCGGCGTCCCAGACTCTCGGCCAGGCGCGTGGCCGGGATGCCAATCACGCGCAGGTGCTCGGCCGCCTCGTCCAGGTCCACCAGCTCCTCGTCCACGATGAGCAGCCCATCTCGCCGGAAGCCCGGGACGTACTTATTATATGCCCCCTGCGACATGATGATTAGAATCGCGGGATCCACAAGGTGTGGATAGCTCAATTCCACCGGATCATCGGCAATGATTACCTGGGCCGCACAAGCGCCGCCCCGGGACTCCGGCCCGTAGCTCTGCGTGAAAGTGGCATACCTTCCGTCGTAGAGAGTCGCCGCTCTGCCCACGATCTCTCCGCTGCGGATAATCCCCTGTCCACCGAAACCAGACAGCCGTATCTCCAGACGATTCAACTTTTGCCTCCTGCCTGCAAGCTCCCCCTACGCCGACTCAGGCATGTTCACCCAGCCCGGGTCGAGCTGCCATGCCCGACCCGGAACCGGAGTTACTTCAGCGCCTGCGCCAAACACTCCGACCGCTGCTCCAAGAACGTGGGCTTATCGATGTTCACAAAATTGCCCTCGACGAAGGAGCTGCCCAGCCCGATGTCCGCGCTGCGCAGGTCAGCATCGTGATCGATCACGCCGTGCTCGCGATAGTACCGCAGCGTGTCCAGGCCCTCACGCTGCCTGTGACGGCGACCAAACCCGGTGGGGCAGGGCGAGATCACCTCCACCAGGCTGAACCCCGGTTTGAGCAACGCCTCAGTCATCGCGCGCTCCAGGCGCCGGGCGTGGAGCACCGTCCAGCGCGCCACATACACAGCGCCGCTCGAGGCCGCCAGGGCCGAAACGTTGAATGGGTACTCATAGTTGCCGTACGGTGAGGTGGTAGTGATGCTGCCGACGGGTGTCGTCGCCCCGACCTGGCCGCCCGTCATCCCGTAGTTGAAGTTGTTGATGCAGATGACGGTCAAGTCGACGTTGCGCCGTGCAGCGTGGATGAAGTGATTGCCGCCAATGGTCACCAGATCGCCATCGCCGGAGAATACGATCACCTTCAACTCCGGGTTACCCAGCTTCAGGCCGGTGGCGAAGGGTATGGCCCGCCCGTGGGTGGTGTGGAAGGAATCCAACTTGACGTAACCCGCCACCCGCCCGGTGCACCCGATTCCCGAGACCACAGCCGTCTTCTCCAGATCCAGCTCCGATTTGCGCAGCGCACTCAGGAAGCAGGTCAAGGACGTCCCCAACCCACAGCCAGGACACCAGATGTGCGGCAGACGCTCGGTGCGCAGCAGATCATCCAGCGGATGGCGTCCGTGAATCTCCTCGTCCAACCCCTGGGACCTTCCGTCTGTCTCCAACGTGCTGGGCAGCGGATCGTGCTTCGTCTCCGAGACCATCGCTATGCCTCCATCTACTGGGACGCCGGTCGCGTCTCCTCACCAGACCGCGCAGCCTCGCGAATGGTGCTCAACACCTGCTGGGGGTCGTGGATGCCTCCGCCCGGGTGGGAGACCGGGAACACCTCTGCCTGGCCCGCAGCGCAGCGCTCGACCTCGCGGACGATCTGTCCCATGTTGATCTCCGGCACGACAAGCCCGTTCACCTGTGCGGCCAGCGTGCGGATGTGCCTGTCCGGGAAAGGCCAGACTGTCACCAATCGCAGAAACCCCACCCGGATACCCTCTTCGCGAGCCATCTGGATCGGCCAGAGAGATGTGCGGGCGGCTATGCCGTAGGATACCAGGATCACCTCGGCATCATCCAATCCCTCCTCCTCCAAGATTATGATGTCATCCTTATTTTCCTCGATCTTTCCGATGAGCCGCTGCACCAGCGGCCACTGGGCGCTGTCGTCGCTCGTGACAGGATAGCCTCGCTCGTCGTGAGTAAGACCGGTAACGTGGATGTGATACCCATCGCCGGCCGAAGCCATGGGTGGCACCCACTCACCCGACTCTACGTAGTAGGGTCGGTACTCGTCCGGCCCCACCGTGGGCTTCCGCCGCTCCACAATCTCGATCTCCTCGGCCGGCGGAATGACCACCTTCTCGGTCATATGCCCCACCTCAGCGTCAGTCATCACCAGCACCGGTGTGCGGTAGATTTCGGAGAGATTGAAGGCATGAATGGTCAGGTCGAACAGCTCCTGCGGGGAGGACGGCGCCAACGCGATGATGGAATAGTCCCCGTGCGATCCCCAGCGGGCCTGCATCATGTCCCCCTGACCGGCAAGCGTCGGCAGGCCAGTGGAGGGACCACCGCGCTGAACGTTGATCAGTACGCAGGGCGTCTCGAGCATGATGCCCAGGCCCAGGTTCTCCATCATCAGCGAGAAACCTGGCCCGCTGGTCGCCGTCATAGCCTTCGCGCCGGCCCAGGAGGCCCCCAATACCGCGCCGATCGAGGCCAGCTCATCCTCCATCTGGATGTACATCCCATCCACCAGCGGCAGGCGCTCGCTCATGCGCTGCGCCACCTCGGTGGCCGGCGTAATCGGATAGCCACCGAAGAACCGACAACCAGCGCAGATAGCCCCCTCGGCGCAGGCAATGTCCCCCTGCATGAAGAACTCGCCTGACAGCACGCCGTTCTGGTCCTGGTTCTCCTTGCTCACAGTATCACCACCTCGCCTTCCTCCTCCACGACGTAGATAGCAAACTCAGGACAGAGCAACTCGCACAGGCCGCAACTGACGCAGACCTCCGGGCGTACCGTCCTCGGTGGGTGATAGCCCTTGCTGTTGATCTCATCCGAGACCTCTAATACATCGCGGGGGCAGAACTCAACGCACCAGCCGCAGCCCTTGCAGCGCTCCACCAGCACGTGGATCTCGCCATGAGGGACGCGGATGTCTTTCAGGTCAAGTGGTTCTCTCCAGTATTTCATTTGGCTCTTGGTACGTAGGTCGGACGATGGGTTAGCACTGTGCCAAGCCAGGAAACCAGCGTTCACCGCCGCGCACTTCTCGAGACAGGTGGCTCGCGATATGCTCTGGCTGACCCTATTCAGCAAAGGAGCATACCGGGAGCGACAACCGCCACAGACATTCTGCCACAGAACCGACACCGGGGCAACTGCGTCCCACACAGCCTGGGGACAATCTGGCTCCCCGTCTGCGTGTTCCGGCTGGTGCGGCCAGGCCTACCTCCTGCCCTGTGTCGATGCTCTGCTCAGCATTCTCGTGCAAGCCCGACGGCTGCTTCTGGCGATGAACGCCAGCGAGGCGGATCCGGAGCACCTGGCGTTGATGATCAGCATAGCTTCCCGGAAGCATGCCCTGCCTGTCACCTCGATCGTGGTCAAGGGCCGGCTACCAGTCGATCCAAAGCGGCTTTCGACGTCGCCTCGACCTGGTCGTGGATGCTCTCCCCGTGGGTGTCCATGGTGACTACCAGGGGGAAGTCCTCCACGCGGATGACCCAGAAGGCCTCGGGCACGCCGAACTCCTCTTTCTTGTGCACGGCGAGGACCTCTTTGACAGCATCAGCAATGAGAGAGGCCGCCCCGCCGACGGCGTGGAAGTAGGCCGCACCGTAGTCACGGCAGGCGCGCAGTGTGTCGGGTCCCATGCCGCCCTTGCCGATGACACCCCGGAGCCCGAAGTGCTTGATGACACCGGGCTCGTAGACCTCCTCACGGATGGACGTGGTCGGCCCTGCGGCGACGAACTCCCAGCGTCCATCCTCGCGCTGGCGGACCACGGGGCCGCAGTGGTAGATCACACTCCCCTGGAGCAGGCGCTTCAACTCCTGGTACAGCTCGCGCTCGCTCTCGGGGACGGTCAGAGGACCTTGCTCTGAGCCTTTCGACGGACGCATAAAGGTTTCGGTCACATACTTGTGCGCCGCGTCCCGCCCGGTCACGATGACGCCGGACAGACGGACCGTGTCGCCGACGTGAAGCGAGCGCACGTCCTCCTCGGAGATCGGGACGGTCAACTCGAACGCGCTCATTGGAACCTCACCTCCCCCCCGCGCACGGTCATTCTTGCCCGCCGGCAGGCCCAGCACATGTAGGCGATGCTGACGAAATAACAGGCCGGAAGGCGGTGATAGGCGCCGATCTTGACGCCGAAGACGGTGGTCTTCCCGCCGAAGCCCATGGAGCCGATACCCAGCTCATTGCACTCCTGCAGCAGCCGTTCCTCCAACTCAGCCAGCTGGGGCTGCGGATTGGCGTCGTCCAGGGGACGGAACAACTGCTCCTTGGCGTGGACGTAGCCGCTACCGCGGTCGGCGCCGATGGCGATGCCGAGCACTGCCGGGGCGCACCCCTTGCCCTGGGCCCGGTAGATGGCATCCAGCACGACCTTGCGGACGCCGTCCAAATCCCGGCCGGCGTCCAGTGGCGCATGCGGCAGCTTGAGCTGCGTGCTGACGTTCTCGCTGCCGCCACCCTTGAGGAGCAGGTCGACCTTGAGATAGTCCTCGCCCCACTCCTGGAAGTGGAAAGCAGGAAAGCCGTTTCCCAGGTTGTTGCCGCTGTTGCGTCCGGTGACGGGATCGACGGCGTTGGGGCGTAGGTAGGCGCGCCCGGTGGCCTCCGCGACGGCGGCTTCGATTTGCTCCTGGAGGTGGCGGGTGCTGATGGACGCCGGATGATCTGCCGCGGGCACGTAGGCATAGAAGATGGGAACACCGGTGTCCTGACAGATAGGCGTGCTGTTCTCCCGCGCGATAACCACGTTCTCCAGGATCGTGTTCAGCGCGCCCTGCGCGGCCGACCCGGACGCCTCACGTTCCCGGGCCTCGCGCAGGGCGCCCTCGACGTCGGACGGGAGATCTGTGGCCGCTCGACGGATCAACTCAACAAACGACTCAGTCAGATTGTCCATAGCTCTCGCTCGTTCTCCCCGTGTTCAGTATCGGTTCGTCAGACGGAAGATGGAACCCCAACCGACGACGCTACACCGCCGGTATGGCCAGGTCGTCCGGGCCGAGGGCCGAGAGGGTCAACTGCGGGTTGGTGGCCTGGATCAACTCGTGGATGATCTGGGCGTACTTGACCTTCTCGCGGGCCTGCCAGGCGAGCATGTCCGGGCTGGTCCACGGCTTGTACCAGGCCCCGGGGCCGGTCGCCAGGGCCGTTCCCGGCTCGATCTTGAAGTAACAGGGCGAGCAGACGCGAGCCATCTCCGCCCCCTCGTAGAAGCGGTTGAAGCCACCGAAGGAGTCGGACAGCATGATGTGGAGGTCCAGAGGGATGTCGATGGCCTGACGGATGGAAGCCAACTCCGGCAGCGTGAGGTCGCCGAGGGGGTTGAAGGTCGAGGCACCCAGCATCTCCAGCACCTTGCCGCCAGCAGCACTGGCGTGGCCGGCGTAGATACTGACCTTGAAGACCACGTCCTCAGGGATATCCCCGGTCGCCTTCAGCTCGTTGACCAGCCAGAGAAGCCCCTCGTCGATGCAGAGGAAGCCGCGGAAGCCGAGGTCAATGCAGCGGAGGTACTCGGCGATGACGTAGGTGAGCTGATCCGACCCCCGGTAACGCAGGCCAGAGAGTCCGCCCTCCGGCGTCACAAGCTGGCGGCCCACGTCCCAGCCCGAGCGCGGCCCGGGGGTGATAATGACCTCCAGATCGGCATCGGCCGCCATCTGGGCGAAGTCCTTGAGCTCAGCGTCATCCAGCAGGGTGGACCCCATCACGGTGGAGATGAGACGATGAATGGCGATATCCCGCTTGTTCATCTCGTCGATGAGCGCCTCCAGCACCTGAGGGCGCTCGACGCCGGAGATCTCCATGCGGTAATGGGCCCCGTCAGGAAAGCGTTTGGGACTGTCAGACAGATCATAGGCATCCTGTCCCGGAATGCCAACCTTCTCCAACATCACTTGAACGTCGTGCAGGTCACGCATCGTTCCTCCTCCTAGGATTTAGCCAGCAGATCCTTATTCCCAGCAGACCCAGCATTGCGCTCAGCACGCCGGCAGCTCCCGGCTCCCGCCCCGAATCCAGGGATCCGGGCCGAGCAACACTGGATCTACTGCTTCCAGTGGATAGGTCCGTGGCGGCAGGCAGCGCGTGGAAAGCATCCAGCCCACGAGCCTGCCGCTGCATCTAAACTCACTCCGGGCCCACTCTCCAGCGGCCGTCGATCAGGAACTGGGGCAGCCCCTGGACCGTGGTGATCGTCCACTTTCGGGGCGACGGCCGCGTCAACGGCCCGGAGACGGTGACAGCCATGCGGTCGAGCTGATCCCAGGCGGCGACAAAAGCATCGTAGGCGAAGCGCTTCGTCCGGGCGTCGTAGGCGTCGATCAAACTGATGCCCTGGTCATCGTAGCCGACGGCGATGAAGGTATGCTGCCAGCGGACGACGGTCGACGCTTCTCCATCCCACGAAACCCACGTCTCCACCCCCGGCAGCTGCATATCGTAGGTGGCCCAGACGATAACCGGCCGCTGCGCGGCCAGTTCCCGCTTCAACGCATCCAGCTCGAAGTGACGATGAGCCCGGGCATCGAGGCCGAAGCTACGCAGCGTAGCCGCGACAGGGGGAGCATAGACACCATACCCGTCGGGCGGCATGCTTCCGGGCGGCATGTCCACATCACCGACGAACCCGCGCTGCGGGTTGTCCGATTTCGGCAGCCGTCGGAAGAAGGCGTCCTCCGCGACCTCGGCTCCCCAGTAGGCGGCCAGGTCGGCGGCGGAACGCGATTCGCAGCTCAGATTGCGCTGTTGCGGACGGGCCGGGACCCCCTCCACCGTCGCCGATGGAGGCAGGATCGGTGGATCTTCCGCGCGGACAGGCGAAGCATCCAGCGATGTGAGGGACGTCGCCGCCAGGCAGAGGACAAGGAGAGAGACCCCTCGTCTCACAGGTCCTCCAGCACGGCTACAAGCTGCCTCGCTTCCTCAACGGATCTTGGAGCGGCATCGTAGATCCCCTCCCCGCGCATATCAGCGTCGGTCAACTGGGGGTTCCGCGAGAGGTAGCCGAGCATGGGCACGGGGCTCCTCTCAGCCAGGAATGCCCGGTCCTGTTCCCCACGGACGTTGTTGCCCACGGCATAGACGTGGGCAATGCCGATATCGGCCGCGAGTTCGCGCACGCGCTCGGCCGTAGTCAGGCTGCGCCGCCCCGGTTCCAGGACAACGAGGAAGGCATCGACCGCCTGAGCCGTGGCACGACCCAGGTGCTCCACGCCAGCCTCCATGTCGAGGATCAGCATCTCGTCGCGATAGAGCAGCAGGTGGGTGACCAGCGCCTTGAGCAAGGCGCTCTCGGGACAGATGCAACCGCTGCCTCCGGCTTCGATGGTGCCAAGGCGGAGGAAACGAATACCGCGATGGGACACGCTAAACCGTTCCGGGATGTCGTCCACGCGTGGATTCATAGTGAAGAAGCCACCGGAGGTGCCCGGCTTGGCGCCGGTGCGCTCGTAGATCAGGTCGTCCATCTGCGCGACCGGGGTCACTTTCTCAAGGAGCTCTTCAGGAAGACCCAGCGCCTGGGCCAGGCCCCCGACCGGATCGGCGTCGATGACGGTGACCTCCCGGCCTCGCTCAGCGTAGATGTGCGCGAGCAGGGCGGCCAGGGTGGTCTTCCCCACCCCACCCTTGCCGCTGATGGCGATTTTTGACAGTGGAGTCACAGAGTCACCTCCCAGGCACGCTCAGGCATACATAACCTAAGACTCATCCGGTCCACAGACGCCCGCCTCGAATTCCCCGGTTGGCAGAATACCGGCACGCTCGATGATCTCTGCCACAGCCTCTTCCTGGCGATATGCCATCACGTGCACGCCGTGAACCCCCTCGATCTCTCGGACCTGCTGGATGATCTCCACGCAAATGCGGATGCCTTCCTCCCGCTTCTGCGATTCGGACGCTCGAGCCATTCGATCCACGACCTGATCGGGGATCCACACACCCGGGACCTTGGTGCGCATATACTCAGCAGCTTTCTCTGAACGCAATGGGCCGACACCAATCAGGATAAAGGCGCGCTCGTGGAGCCCCAGGTCGCGCACCCGCTGCATGTACTCTCTGAAGCGCTCCACGTTGAAGCAAAACTGCGTCTGAATGAAATCGGCCCCGGCCTCCACCTTCTTGGCCAATCGCTCTGGACGCCAATCATAGGGCGGCGCGCAAGGACTGGCAACCGCTCCGAGGAAGAGGCGCGGTGGCGTCGTGATGCGACGTCCGCTGAGGAAGACGCCATGATCGCGCATCATGCGGGCGGTGCGAAGCAGGTGGATTGAATCCATATCGAAGACGCGCTTGGCACCGGGTTGATCACCCACGGAGACGTCATCGCCTGTGATGCAGAGCACGTTCTTGACCCCCATAGCGGCGGCGCCGAGCAAGTTGCCTTGGATAGCAATGCGATTCCGGTCGCGACAATTGACCTGAAGCACCGTCTCATAGCCCGCACGGGTAAGGAGCGCGCAACAGCTGATGCTGCTCATGTGGCAATTGGCGCCAGCGCCATCGGTGGCGTTAATGGCGTGGCAGCACTTGGAGAGCACCAGCGCGTTCCGGTAGACATCCTGGGGGTCGGCGCTGTCAGGTGCATTCAACTCAGCGGTGACAGCGAAACGACCAGACCGCAGCGCCCGCTCCAACCGGCTACTCGAACGCATTGACCGCTGGCAAGACGACAAGGTGTTGCTCATCCGTCAGCCTCTTCAGCACGCGCAGCCACGGCCCATCCAGGCGGTACATCCGTGTCGCGACCCTCGACCATATTGGCCCAGGCGGACATGGACTCCAGCGCATGGTTGACCGGCGGCTGGACGATGCGCATGTCGTCAGCATAGTATCGCATGGCCTGGCTGCGCTCCCGGGCCTGGACCCAGACACAAAGCCTATCGGGGATGACCTCGCAGTGGTTATTGTGGCGAACGCCGCCACAGGGACCATTGCGCAGCTTCTTGGGACAGGTCATAGGACACGTCATGCCCGTGCTATGTAGAACGCACTGACCGCACATCTGGCAGTTGAAGATCCATCCCTTCACGATCTTCTCCCCCCACGCCAGCGTGCGCTCGGAGAGCGTCGGGCTAACCCGCCTCATCAGCGGGTACACCCGAACGACTACCTTTTTGGTAAGCCTGTAGAACGCTTCCAGGGGCTTCGGGTGGTCCTTGATCCACTCGCTGCCCGGGAGCCTCCGCGCTTCTCTCATATAGATGGCTTCGGGCATACGCCGTGCCTCCCCTGGTTCAGGCCGTGCCCGCCTTCAAGCAGGCGATCACACCTCTCGCACGTCCACGATTTGCATCTCATCCTGACGATTGATGAGGCTCACCAACTCGTCTTCTGACAGGTTAGTAACCTTCACGACAGAAGCCCAGGAACCGGGTGCGTCCTCGGGAAAATAGCCAGCGCAGACCGACAGATAGCCTCCCTGTTCGGCAATCACGTTGGTCAAGCGAGCCACCTCGCCCGTGCGATCCGGCTGGAGGACGACCAGGCGAACACCGGAGCGCCGCGCCCCCAGCAAGTTCAACATCGCATTGAACAGGTCGTTGTCGGTGATGATGCCGACCAACTCACCCTCTCCCATCACCGGCAAGCAGCCAATCCGCCGGTCCGCCATCACGCGAGCCGCCTCCTCCACCGGCACATCCTGCTCGATGGTGATGACGTCCTCGACCATCACGTGTTGAGCCTGGATCTTCGCGAGGATGTAACTGACCTCGAACTGGCTGAGGTCACTCTCTTCTGTGCGCAGCGCACTGAAGAGAGAACGCTGGGTGACCAGGCCAATCAGCTGCTCGGCCTCGTCCACGACGGGCACGTGGCGTATGTTGTTATGGCTCATCAGCTTCTGGATCTCGGTGACCACCATGTCCGGCCGTCCACATATCGGATCAGGTGTCATCAAGTCTTTGACTAGCACGTTCGCCCTCCTATGAAGATGCCTCAACCGACGTCAGTAATCCGTATTCTCGCAACACCGGACGGGCATCGATAATCTGCTTGCTCAGCTCCGCCTTCTTCTCGCCCATGCCAAAAGCCAGGGTCATCAACTGGGTGATGTAGAGCACCGGCAGGTCGAAGCCCAGGTCCATCTGCATCTGGCGGCTCTCGACGTTGACCTGACACAAGGGGCACGCAGTGATCATGAGGTCGGCTCCGCAGGCCTCGGCGTTCTCGAGGATCTTGGCGGAAAGCTCCAGTGCCACGTCGGTCTGGGTAATTCCCAGGCTCCCTCCGCAACAGTCGGTTTTGTAAGACCAGTCTACGGGCTCGCCCCCCAAGGCGCGGACAATGTCATCCATACACATGGGGTACTCCACGTGTTCCGCGCCGGTCAGCGTGGCAGGACGGGTCGTCGCACACCCATAGTAGGAGGCCACTTTCATCCCTTCCAGCGGTCTCTTCACCTGCTCGCGAATCTTCTCCAGGCCGACGCGCTTCAACAGAGCATCGACGGAGTGGAGCGTCTTGACGCTACCCTGATACTCATATCCTATCCTCTCCGCCACCTTTTCGGCTATCTCCGGGTCGCGTTCTATCTCGCGAGCGGCGGCCAGAAAGCGCTGATAGCAGCCCAGGCAGGGTGCCACCATCTGGTCCAGTCCCATCCTCTCGACAATGGAGAGATTCTGAATGGCGTAGTAGGCGGCCAGCACGGAGTCGGTGGTGTGAGCCGGGGTGGAGCCGCAGCAGATCCAACCCGGGGGCTCGACCAACTTCAGATCTAGTGCCTCGCACACAGCCTTGAAGGTATGATCGAACTCGGTAGCCGTGGATTCCAGGGAGCACCCCGGGTAATAGGCGATGGTCTTGTCATCCACTTCTGCCGGCCGGACGTTCTTGGGAGGACGAGCGAAGTCGGGCAGGAAGCCGATCTTGCGCTTGAGGATCATCTGCACACCGAGATCCATGTCCTTCAGCGGTTGCAGTGTCAGCATATTCATCGCTGCCATGAGGCCGGCCTCATACAGGCGCCCCGTGGCGCCAATGATGCGCAGGAAGACCTGGGTGAACAGCTCTACCTCGCGCAGCGGAGGTTCAATCCCGTGCTTGCGCGCCTCGATACGCAGCACGTCCATCACGCCAGCCACGTCGATCCCCTGTGGGCAGCGGGTGGTGCAGGTGACACACGCGGCGCATACCCAGGGCGTCCTGGCTTCCAGGACCTTCTCGTCGTCGAACTGGATGGACCGCATCACCTGGTGAGGCTGCAGATCCATATGCTCCGCGACCGGGCATCCGCTGGAGCACTTCACACACTGATAGCACAGATAGGGGTTCGAGCCGGTGTGATGCTTGACCTCCTCCGCCAGCGTCCTCGTCTCTACGCGCTCTCTTATCGCCATCATCATCTCCCTGCCCTACTCCACCTGCGGGCGGGGTAGGAGTCCTGCACCCTCGACGATGGGGCGCACGGCTTCCTCCCACTCGATGGCCATAATGTGCACCCCGGCCACCCCCTCTATCTCGCGCAGCTCTTCGATCTGCTCACTGCAGGCCCGGATTCCCTGCTCTCTGAGCGCCTCCCGGCGAGCTTCCTTGTCCTCCTTGGGAATGTCGGCGACGGCAGCTCTCAACCCATCGATCCACTCATCGCGCACAATCATTCCGGGGACGTAGTTCTTCATGTACTTGGCCGCCCCGATAGACTTGATGGGGCCGACGCCGGCCAGGATATGGACCTTCTCGTGAAGCCCCATGTCCACAACCTGCTCCATAAACCTGCGGAAGCGAGGCATGTCGTAGATCAACTGGGTCTGGACGAAGTCAACGCCAGCCTCCACCTTCTTGGCCAGGCGATAGGCGCGGAACTCGAACGGATCGGCAAAGGGATTGATCGCCGCCCCGATGAAGAAGCGTGGCTCCTGTCCCTTGATCTCATCACCACACTCGAAGATGCCCTCGTCCCGCATATCCTTCATCATCTTGATCAGCTGGATCGAGTCCAGGTCGTGCACGTTCTTGGCCGTCGGATGGTTGCCGAAGCACTGGTGGTCCCCAGTCAGGCACAGCAAGTTGCGTGCTCCCAGGGCATAGGCCGCCAGGAGATCGGACTGAATCGCCAGCCGGTTTCTGTCCCGGCAGGTCATCTGCACCGTTGGTTCCAGCCCTTCTTTCATCATCAGCACGGCGGAGCCGATGCTGGACAGGCGGACGACGGCAGTCTGATTGTCGGTGATATTGAACGCATCCGCTGCGCCTTGAAGCAGCCGCGCCTTGTGAACAACTTCCTCCTTATCAGCGCTCTGAGGTGGCCCCAGCTCTCCCGTCACCGCGAAGTGACCTGCCTTCAAGACCTTCTCCAGATTGCTGCCTGACTTGTAGCCGTTGGTTCGTTCTTCTGCCATTGTTCTACCTCACTCCGTCTCCAGCTGCAGATCCTCGCGCACGATCTTGCGCGGACCGCCGTCACGACTGTGTGACCAGTCCTTGGGGAGCTGGATCTGCAGCAGCCGCTCCACCTGATCAAACTCAACCGCCCGATCCCAGATCAACTGCCAGGCACAGGAAATATCGGAGTCGACCTCGCACACGCCCTCCTGGGAACCTCCACACGGCCCGTTGAGCAGCTGCTTCGAGCAGCGGGCGATGGGACAGATGCCGAAGGTCAGCCCCAAGATGCAGTCACCGCAGGCCTGACAGCGCTCCTCCCATATGCCTTGCTCCACCGGCAGGCTCAAAGATGTCGTGTTGATGCCCGGAAGGGTTATGGCCTGAGGGAAGCGCTCGTTCATCGCCTGCACCCCGATGCCGCAGGCCAGGCTCAGGACGACGTCGTACTCGTCCAGTCGTTCCCCCAGCGGGTCGACGTACTCCCATTCACACTGGCGCTGCACCGTGACCTCGTCCACTTCCATCGGATGACCATCCAGCTTGCTCTTCATCCGCAGCTCCGACGCCAGGATGCCAACCTCCTTCTCGCCGCCAGCGAAGCAAACGGTCACACACGTGCCGCAGCCTGCCACCAACACCTTGCGAGCATCGCCCAGCAGTTCCATGATCTCGCTAAGCGGTTTCTGTTCCCCTACGATCATCGTCATCTCCTTTCAATTCGGGATTAGACAGTCAACGATGGACAACCGGGCCCCATCGCTGACCAATGCTAGCTGACCTCACGGTGCACGGTTCTCCCTCAACAAGTACTCCTGCCATGGGGCTCTGACGCGCATTGTTCACGATGGTATACAGAATGCGCCAAGCTCGTCGCCCTGGCGAATCCGAGCCCGGACCTCACCATTCCCATGATCGAGCAATGCTTCCTGAACAACAAGTAACCAGTAACCGGTCGCCCGCCCGTCCTTGTGAGCAACATTCATCTTATGAATGAAGTCGTGCCCGGGCCCGCCTGCGTCAGCCTCTTCCACGTCAGATCCAGCAGGCGCTGCCGACCGGACAACCTGTCTGCCAAACTCGAAGCCGGCACTGGTACGGGGCAACCGCTTGACCAGCCTCACCACCCGCACGGCGAATTCGAGCGTCTGTTCCTGAATATCAAACTTCTTCCTGGTCCTCACCGTTCAGTCGTCTGGCGGCTCATTGTTCACTGCGCGTTGGTCATTGGTCGTTGGTCGTTGCTCATCGGCCAACGGGTTGGGCCCCAACTGCCGTATTTCCTCTGTCAGATTCTCCACCGCCTCGGCGAACTGGACGGCCATCGCCGAGGACACGTTCAGCATCCGTATTCGCCCCGCCCCCAGGCCAACGTCCTCCAGCAGATCGGACACGTACGCCACTCTTCGCCTGGCACTTACATTACCTTCCAGGTAATGACACTCGCCCTCCAGTCAGCCAGCCACCATCAGACCATCAATTCCTCGCTCGAATGCGTGAAGCATCTCCAGCGGCTCCACGCGACCAGAGCATGGCACTTCGACGATACGAACGCTGGGGGGATAACGAAGCCGCATCGCTCCCGCCAGGTCAGCAGCAGCGTAGGCACAGTGACGGCAGCAGAGAGCCAGGATCTTCGGATCGAAAGGTCGTTTGTTCATCATTGCGCCTCGTTGTCCAAGTCTGTCTTGCCTCCCACGTTTGCGGCTGCGCTACGCGGCAGCTTCTGGAACCGGTTCCAGAAGCGCGGCGACCTTGGCCTCCATCTGCTGGCGTCGATAGTGGAGCAATTCGATGGCTCCAGCAGGACATTCTCCAGCACAGATACCGCAGCCGTGGCATTGAGCCGGTTCAATGTAGGCCGCGCCCCTGATGGCCCCCACCCCGGTTAGGTCCGTCCGGATCCGCGGCACGTCGTACGGGCAGATGCGGACGCAGGTCAGGCAACCGACGCACTCCTCATCGTCCACCTGGGCGACGATGCCACCCACCTCCAGCGTGTCGCGGCTCAGGACGGTTGCTGCCCGAGCGGCAGCAGCTTGCGCCTGGGCAATGGACTCGTCTAGGAACTTAGGATAGTGGGCCATCCCCGCCAGGAAGAAGCCATCGGTGGCGAAATCCACCGGGCGCAGCTTGACGTGTGCCTCCATAAAGAAGCCATCGAGGTCGACGGGCGTCTTGAGCCGCATCGCGAGTTCCTTCGCTCCCCTGGAGGGTACCACCGGCATACTGAGCACAACCAGGTCGGGTTCAAGGATGATGTCCCGCGCCAGTGCAGGTTCACGCACCGCAACCCGCAGATTCGAGTTTTCACCTTGTACGTCTGGCTTGTTTTCGAGGTCGTAGCGTACGAACATCACCCCGGCCCGACGGGCCTCCTCGTAGATGCGCTCTCTGAAACCATAAGTGCGAATGTCCCGGTAGAGCACTGTCACATCAGCCTGCGGGTCGCGCTTCTTGAGCAGCAGCGCGTTCTTCAGGGCGGTGGTGCAGCAAATGCGGGAGCAATATCGCTCAGCCGGACCGATACACTGGATCATCACCACGGAGTGGGGAAGACCGTCATCCTCATCCAGCCGTTGCTCGAACTCCTGCTGGGTGATAATACGAGGGTCGCGTCCATAGCCATACTCCGGCCCACGATACTCCTCGCCCCCCGTGGCAACAACTGTGACTCCGTGACGAATTTCGAACTCCCCGTCTCCTCCCTCCAGGCGGGAGGTGAAATTGCCCAGGAAGCCATCCGTCTCCACGTATTGGGTGTTCCGATGAGCGGTAATCAGCGGCTCCGCGATCACCTCACGCACCAGATCCTCAGCATATTCCTGAGGATCAAGCCATCTCTGCTCCCCAGATCCCGGATCCATCTCCAGAGATCGGCGCAGGTGGAGCAGATTGCCTCCCAAGCAGTCCTCCCTCTCCACCAGGTGAACAGGAAAGCCTTGCCGGGCCAGCGTCAGCGCTGCGTTCATGCCAGCCGCTCCGCCGCCGATTACCAGAGCTGCTTTCTCCACCTCGATCTCCGTCCTGTGCAGTGGTTCCAGCCGAGCTGCCTTGGCCACAGCCATGCGCACAAGGTCTCTGGCCTTCTCAGTGGCGGCCTCCCAGCTATCTGGATGGACCCAGGAGCATTGATTCCGGATATTGGCCATCTCGAAGAGGCCCGGGTTGAGCCCCGCCTGCCGGATGGCATCCTGGAAAAGGGGTTCATGAGTCAACGGAGTGCAGGAGGCCACCACGACGCGATTCAGATCCTGTTCTTTCGTCACCTCCGTGATGTGTTGAATGGCATCCTGGGAGCAGGAGTAGAGGTTATGTTCAGCATGGACGACCCCGGGCAGCATACCGGCGTGCTCGGCCACGGCAGGCACATCCAAGAAGCCAGCGATGTTCGAGCCGCAATGGCAGATAAAGACACCGACACGAGGTTCCTCCTGGGAGATGTCTCGTTCCGGAGGATACGGTTCCTCCTCCGTCAGCGTCCAACGAGCGGGAGCCAGCAGCGCACCGGCCAGGCCAGCCGCCCCGCTGGCCTGAACCACTGATTCAGGGATATCCTTCGGCTCCTGGAACGGACCGAGCGCGAAAATGCCCGCCTTGCTGGACTCCAGGGGGGCGAAGGGGTTCGTCCGGGCGAAGCCATACTCATCCAGCGCAATGCCTAACCGCTGGCCCAGATCACGGACACTCTCAGGCACCTCCATCCCCACCGAAAGCACCACCATGTCGAACCGGGCGTGGCGAACGGCGAATTGCGAGCCTTCGCCCTCAACGTAGCGCACCAGCAGATCGTGGGTGTCTGGGTCCTCTTTGATCTCGGAAATGCGACAGCGGACGTACTCGATGCCGTAACGGTCCTGGGCCCTCTGATAGTACTCTTCGTAGCCCTTGCTGAAGGCCCGCATGTCCATCATGAAGATGGTGACCTCGGTATCTGGCTCGTGCTCGATGGCCAGAATGGCCTCCTTGGTGGCATACATACAGCAAACAGAGGAACAGTAGTCGTGCTCCTGATCGCGCGAGCCGACGCATTGGAGGAAGGCGATGCGCTTCGGCGTCCTCCCGTCCGATGGTCGCCGCGCGTGACCGTGCGTGGGTCCAGAAGCATTGAGCAGCCGCTCGAGTTGAACGGAGGTGATCACATTAGGATAGCGTCCCCAACCGTACTCCGCCGAACCCTCGGCGTGATAAGCTTCAAAGCCGGGGGCCATAAGGATAGCGCCGACGTCGATATCATACACCTGCTCCACCATGTCGTGGACGACGGCATCGGCCTCACACTCATAGACACAACTGAGACACTCGGAGCAGATCCCACAGGCCAGGCAGCGGGCCGCTTCGGCCTGGGCCTGCTCATCGGTGTAGCCCGTCGTCACCTCCTGGAAGGTGGAGACCCGTTCGTCGACCGAGAGCTCGTCCATCGGCACCCGGGGCTGAACCTGGACCTCGCCCCGGGTCACACGCTCCTCAATTTCCGCCTGGGTCAGCTCCACGACGGGGAGGTCCGGCTCGGGTGGCGGCTCCAGCTCCTCGCCGCGCAAGTAGCGGTGGATCGAGCGGGCGGCTCTATGACCGTGAGCGACCGCCTCGATGACGAAGGCCGTGCCAGTTGTAGCGTCGCCCGCAGCGAAGACGCCTTCGCGGGTGGCAGCCATGGTGTTGGGATTCACCGCGATGGTAGATTGATCCGTGATGCCCACGCCGGAGCTCTCCGGGATGAAAGCCAGGCCGGCGCGCTGGCCCACGGCGAAGATGACGTCGTCGCACGGGACGAAGTGCTCGGATTCGGGGATGGGAACCGGGCGCGGTCGGCCAGACCGGTCCGGCATTCCCGGCTCGGTGTCGACGCACATCATCCCTTTCAGCCTGCCGTCACCATCGCCGATGATCTCCGTGGGATTGGTCTGGAAGTGAAAGGATACTCCCTCCTCCGCGGCGTGCCGGATCTCCTGCTCGGCAGCGGTAGCGTCTTGACGCCGGCGGCGGTAAAAGACGTGGACCTCCGACCCCAACCGCACGGCAGTACGGGCCACGTCCATCGCCACATCACCAGCCCCGACGACTGCGACGCGCTCTCCCAGCTCCGGTGGCTCGCCGATTCGCACGTCGCGCAGGAACACGGTGCTAACCAGCACTCCCTCCTGGTCGGCGCCGGGAACGGGGGGCCGGACGCCCTCGTGAGCGCCCACAGCAACGAGCACAGCGTCGAAACCCTTGTCGAAAACCTCATCCAGGTTGTCCACCCGACGATTCAGCCGCAGATCCACACCAAGATCGACAATGTCGCGGACTTCCCGATCCACGATCTCGGAGGGCAAGCGGTATTCAGGAACGCCAACACGGAGCATTCCGCCGGCCACAGGGAGAGCCTCGAAGACAGTGACCGCATAACCCTCCTTACAGAGATCCTGGGCTGCGGTGAGCCCACATGGTCCAGCCCCGATGATGGCGACGCGCTCGTCGTAGATCCGCTCCGCTGGCTGGACAGGCGCTCGCGTTTCGGCGTAGACCCTGTCTGTGACGACACGCTTCAGCGCCCGAATGTTGATCGGCTCATCCAACTTGCCCCGGTTGCAGGCATCCTCACAGCGGTGATTGCAGATGCGGCCGCAGATGCCGGGAAAAGGGTTGTCCTCCTTAATGACCCGCAGGGCGTCTTCGTAGCGCCCCTCCCGGATAAGGGCGATGTAGCCCTGAGCACGCTGCCCGGACGGGCAGGCGTCACGACAGGGTGCGACTCCCCGCTTCTCGATAGCAAAGGCGTTGGGCACAGCCTGCGGATAGAGTTTGTAAGCCGCCCGCTGCTCCGCCAATCCTTCGTCGAATTGACTGGGGATGACGACCGGACAGACATCGGCGCAGTCGCCGCAGCCGGTACACTTGTCGAGGTCGATGTAACGGGGCCTCTGGCGCAGACGAACGGCGAAATCCCCAGCCTCGCCCTGAACCCCGATGACCTCGCTATCGACCAACAGCTCGATGTTGCGATGGCGACCGGCATCCACGAGCTTGGGGCTGATGATGCACATGGCGCAGTCATTGGTGGGAAAGGTCTTATCCAGCTGTGCCATGTGCCCACCGATGGCCGACTTGGCCTCCACCAGATAGACCTTGTAGCCGGCCTCCGCCATATCCAGTGACGCTTGAATGCCAGCGACTCCGCCGCCGACCACCATCGCGGCACCAATAGGACTCCTCTGCTTGACAACTTGCTGCATCTTCGGTCCTCTTTCGTGTCCGTGCGCGGCAGAATACGACTTGGAGCCGGGCAGGATCAGATCTGCAGACCGGACCCAATCGTCGTCCTACCGACTCCCCAGCCCTTCAGCCCCGTGTCCGTTCAGCGGGTTCGGACCCAGCTCTCTGATACGCTCTGTCATGCGCCTGGCGGCATTGGCGAAGGAAGCTCCCATCCCCCCGGTGGTGAAGACGATGTCCAGGCGCTCGCCGCCGATGCCCACCTCATCCAGCAGTTTCTTGGTGTACTCGATTCTCTTCACCGCCCGTTCGTTGCCGTGGACGTGATGGCAGTTGCCAATGGGACAGGCGACCACGTAGGCGCCATCTGCCCCTTCCTCAAAGGCGTTCAAGAGATGGCGTACGTCTACCTTGCCGGTACACGGCAATCGAACCAACTTGACATTCGACGGATAGGTGAGCCGCAGCGTCCCGGCGGTGTCGGCAGACATGTAGCCGCAGTAGATGCAGGTAAAGGCGGTGATTTCCGGTACGAATCCTTCGTGTCCGGTTCCTTCGTTATCCATTGTACTCTCCCTGACCCACGACCTCCGGCATCCAGCTCCCCAGGGAATGGGCCATGATCTGTTCGTCTCGATAGTTGATCAGCTGAATAGCTTTGGCCGGACATTCACCGACGCACGTGCCGCACCCCTGACAGAGGCCCGGTTCGATGTATGCCGCTCCCTTGATCTTGCCGACTCCCATATCCTCGCCGCGTATCTCCGGGACCTCGAAGGGGCAGGTCCGCACGCAAGTCAAGCAACCCACACAACTATCTTGATCCACCTCGGCGATCACGCCGCCGATATAGAGGCGATCCTTCGAGAGGATGGTAAGCGCCCGTCCCGCGGCAGCCTGGGCGTTGGCAATGGCGTCCTCAATGAACTTGGGGTAATGCGCCATGCCGCAGAAGAAGATGCCCTCCGACGCGAAGTCCATGGGCCTCATCTTCAGGTGGGCCTCCATGAAGAAGCCCTCGCTGGAGAGATCCACTCCCAGTATCCGCGCCAACTTCTCCGTGCCGGGAGAAGGCTCGATCGCCATACTCAAGGCCAGCATGTCGGGCCTGAGAGTTGTCTCTCTATCCAGAGTTGGGTCCCACGCCGTGAGTTCCAGATCACCGTTCACCTTGCGTAGATCCGGGAGATGCTCCTCATCGTATCGCATAAAGATGACACCGCGCTCGCGCGCCTCGGTGTAGAATGCCTCCCGGAAACCGTAGGTGATGATGTCCTGATACAGTACAACAACCTGGCAGCTGGGATTGAGCATCTTGATGCGATTCGCATTCTTCATCGTGTTGGTGCAGCAAATACGACTGCAGTACTCCACTCCACCGGGTGGGCGCACGCACTGGATGAAGACCACCTGCTCCAGGTCGGTGATCTCCTCCGGGCGATGGGCGATGATATCCTCCAAGTCCTCTGAGGTGACTACTCGAGGATCACGTCCCAGCATGTAGACGTCACCCCGCCATTCGCGCCCTCCGGTGGCGACGATCGTAGCACCGTGAGTTACTTCGGTCTCCACAATGCGCCCGTCGCGCAGGTTGCGAAGCACAGATGTGAAGTCACCGACGCGTCCCCTGTGCGACACAAGCTCGGTCTCGGTCAGAAGATCGATGCGCTCGTGACCGATGATGCGGTTGATCAGATCACGCAGCAGCCGCTGGGGATTCTCGGGCTCGGCCACGTAGTAGACGTTGCGCAGATTCCCTCCCAACTCCGATTCGCGTTCCACCAGCGTCACGTCGTAGCCGGCATCGGCGACGTTCAGTGCAGCGGTCATCCCCGCCACCCCGCCGCCGATGACCAAGGTCCGAGGCACAGGCCTGAGCTCCAGTTTGTGGACCGGCTCGGCCGCCAGGACGCGACCCAGCGCCATGCGCATCAGCTCCTTCGCCTTGCGAGTGGCCCCGGGCGGATCATCGATATGGGCCCAGGCACAGTGCTCCCGCACATTCACCATCTCCAGGAGGTAGGGATTCAGCCCTGCCTCCCGCACCGTACGCTGGAACAGTGGCTCGTGAGTGCGATGGCTGCAAGCTGCGACGATCACGCGATTCAGCCCGTGCTCCTTGATATCAGATCGGATGGCGTCCAGGCCTGGCTCGAAGCAGCCGTACTCCACCGGTCGGACGTGAACCACGTTCGGCATCGCCTCAGCGAAGCCAGCCACCTCGTCCACGTCCACCACACCGTCGAGCGTGGGCGTGCAGCGGCAGAGGAAGACGCCCACGCGGGGCTCTTCGCCGCTCACGTCCCGCTCGGCGGGCAGTCTGTCCGGCCTCCAGAGGAATGGAAACTCACGGCTGGCAGGCAGTCGGCCAACCTGCTCTCGCATCAGACGAGTGACATCCCCTACCGCTCCAGCAGCATCCAGGATCGTCTCGGCGATCTCCTTCGGGGAGGCAAAGGCCCCGCAAACGTAGATGCCCGGCCGGCTGGTCTCCAACGGCGCGAACTTGTCCGTCTCACAGAAGCCGTAGGGGTTCAATTCAATTTGCAGCACGTTGGCCAGGTCCTTCGACCCGTTCGGCGGGTGCGCGCCGACGGAGAGAACCACCATGTCGAATTGCTCCTCATGCATACGCCCTTCGTCGTCGGGGTAGCGGAGGATCAAGTCGTGGGTGTCCGGATCCTCCTTGACCTCGGAGATGCGGCAGCGGGTGTACTCTATCTGATACTCCTCACGCGCCTGTTCATAGTAGGCGTTGAACTCCTTGTTGAAGGCGCGCTCATCCATCATAAAGATCTGGCACCGAACATCGTCGATCCGCTCTTTCGCTACCATTGCCTCCTTGGTAGCGTACATGCAGCAGATTGAGGAGCAAAAGGGATATTTCTGATCGCGGGACCCAATGCACTGCAGCCAGGCGATGCGATCGGGCTCTGCCCCGTCGGACGGGCGCATAACCACCCCCTCCGTGGGGCCAGAACGGCTGGCCAGCCGTTCGTACTCCATCGAGTGGATGACGTTGGGATAGCGGCCATGGCCCAGCTCCTCGTACTCCCCGGGGTCGGGCAATGAGAACCCCACCGACAGGATAATGGCCCCGACATCCAGTTCTTGCTCGAATTCCCTCTCATCGAGATGGACCGCCTCAGTCGGGCACACGGCCTCGCAGCGGCGACAGGTCTCGCAACGCGGAACTTTGTCCACAATATAGGTGTTGGGCACCGCCCGCGGGGCCATCTTGTAGATCGCCTTGCGGGGCTTCAGTGCTTCTTCAAAAGGGCTGGGAAGGCTAACCGGGCACACGGCACTGCATATCCCGCAGTTGATGCAATGATCGGCGTCCACGTACGTAGGGCGACGGCGCACGGTCACGGTGAAGTCACCCGCTCGACCGCCGACGCTGATCAGGTCCGAGTTGTTCAATATTTCGATGTTGGGATGCAGGTTGAAATCGAGGAGGGCCGGTGAGATAGTTGGCTTTGTGCAGCCATAGCCGTGGTCAGCAGTCCCCCGGCAAAGCACACAGTCGTGGGTGGGGAACATATAGCCCAGCTGTGCCACGCGGCCTCCTATCCACGGCAGCCTCTCCAGGAGATAGACCTTCAGCCCGGCCTCGGCTGCATCAATTGCCGCCCGCATGCCCCCAACGCCGCCGCCCACTACCAGTACCGCCCCAGCAGTTCCATGTTCCGTCTTCAAAGGCATTTTCCCTCTCGTTTCCTGATATGTCTGTTCATTGTCCGTTCGCGCATCCAGTCGGTGATCCACTGCTCCCCTGCCCAGCTACGTCCGCCGCGTGTAATCCGGCAGGAGAATGGGCGAGATGACGCCCGTGTCCACACCGGTCTCTTCCAGCTCCTGATTCCAGGTCTTCACGTGGGCCAGATTGGCCTGCCCCACTACGGCGTCGCGGGCATAGTCCGCGGCCGACCAGCCGGCGCGCCGCCCGTAGACGCTGACCTCCAAGAGCGAGTTGCCCATCAGCCGGTTATGACCGTGCACCCCGCCGCTCACCTCGCCGGCGATGAACAGGCCCGGGACCGCGGTCGATCCATCAGGCTCCAGGCGCACACCGCCGTTCTGGTAATGGAGTGTCGGATAGACGAGCATCGGCTCCTTGGTCATATCTATGTCGAAGCGTTTGAACTGACGCACCATCGCCGGCAAGTTCTCGCGAATCGTGCCAGGCCCATGGATGATCTCAATCATGGGTGAGTCAAGCCAGACGCCGGGCTGTCCTGTGGGCGTGACGAGCCCGTTGCCGCGCTCCCGACACTCGCGGATGAAGGCGGCCGCCTCCACATCGCGCGGCTCAAGGGGGAAGACAAACTGCTCACCGTGCTTGTTGACAGGCTGGGCACCCAGCCCGCGGACCTTCTCCGTCACCAACTGACCCACAATCTGCTCCGGGAAAGCCGCCCCAGTGGGATGATACTGCATAGACTCCAAGTATCCAAGTGAGACGCCGGCGCGGTAGGCCATCACCACGCCATCCGCCGTCGCGCCGTAGTGGTTGGTGGTAGGGAAGCCCTGGTAATGGAGCCGTCCTCCCCCGCCGGCGGCCACGACGACTGCTTTGGCTTTAATGTAGGAATAGGCCTTCGTCTCCAGGTTCATCATGATGGCACCGGCGACACACCCATTATCGTCAAGCACCAGCTCCACGGCGGGGGCGAACTCAATCACTCGGATATCGTCCTCGCGGTTACGCACCTCATCCCGCAGGGTGCGCATGATCTCGGCACCAGAGTAGTCGCGGGCGGAGTGCATGCGCATACGGCTGGTTCCACCGCCGTGGCGCTCCACCATCGTCCCGTCCGGCTCTTTGTCGAACATCACTCCCAGACGCTCGAGCCAGTCAATGACCACCGGACCGTCCATCACCAGGGCCTCTACCAGATCGGGGTCGTTGGTGAAGTGACCGCCGCCGATGACGTCCAGGTAGTGAATGGCGGGGCTGTCGTTGGGACGATCGGCAGCCTGGATGCCGCCCTGGGCCATCATGGTGTTGGCGTCGCCGAAGCGGAGCTTGGTCACCACGATCACTCGGGCACCGTCCTCCTGAGCGAGGAGTGCGGCCGATGCACCCGCGCCGCCGCCGCCGATGACGAGCACGTCGGTCTCGGCCACGGGCTCGCTGAGGTCGAAATCGGGACTGACGTGCGGGCGTCCCTCAACTACGTTGGCCAACTCGAGGGGCATACGCTGGCCTTTGCTGACGCCGACGCGTACAGAGCGCATTCTCTCCTCGATGTAATCGGGATGAAACTGATCTAGCACACGCTCGCGCTCCTCGATGGACATCCGGGGATGCGTCTCGTCGATGCGGCGCATACGGGTCGCCTCGACCTGTCTGATCGATTCCTGCATCTCGGCAGGATAGCCGTTCATGGGTTCCTAATCCTCCTCTACTCGCGTTCCTCTGGCTCGATATCGCGGGCCTCGTATCGCTCTACGAGCCCATCACGGTTGAGCTCCTTCAGCTCCTCCAGTTTCGCGTCGAACGCGCCCGCCTCGATCTCCTCGAGGCGCTCCTCCAGGTGCTGCGACCGCGGCGCCAGATACCGACCGTAGAGCCGTCGCGCCAGGATGGCAATATTGTACTGAGCCTCCTCGGCAGGACAGCGCGCCGCGCAGAGGCCGCACATGATGCAGTCGAAGGATAGATCGGCCATCTCGGCGATATCACCCTTCATGCCCGTTGCCATGTAGGCCCTCACGTCGAGATCTTGAGGGCAGGCTTTGGTGCAAGCGCCGCACCCGAGGCAGCGGAGCAGCTCCGGGTAGGTAGAGAACAGGGTAGCAGGCGTGGCCTCCATCTGAGTGAGGTCGTAGGTCGCTCGCTGCGCAGGGAAAAATGGTATCTGGGCCAGGTACATGTCCGGCTGCACCACCGTCTGGCAGGCGAGATCGAAGTAGAGCTTGGGGTCGCCCTTGATGCGATAAGTGGTCCCACAGGCCCCGCAGAACCCGCCGCGACAGCCCACACCGCGAATGAGCTGGTAGCCCGCGTACTCCATAGCTTTCATGATGGTCAGCGTCGGCGGCACCATGTAGCGCTTGCCTATGATGTAAACAGGGATCAGGCTTTCTTGCTTCTCTTCCATGGTCTCTACTCCTCTCCAACATCCATCCACTCTTCCTCCTTGAAGGTGATCAGCGGCAGCGGCTCCTCGACGTCGCGACCGGGCTCGTAGTCAAAGACCTCCTGGGTCGCCTGCCCAATGGCCCGAAAGACGGCACCGACGGGCAGTTCGGCGGGACAGTCGCTGGTGCACATGCCACACCCAATGCAGGAGAGCACCATATGGTTCAGGCGGGTCAGGTGGAAGAGCATTGTGTCAGCGGGCAGACGATAGGCTCCCTTGCGCCTGGCCCAGTTCGCGTACTGCATCGGCTCGTGGTCGAAGACCTGGCTTCTGAACAGACAGGTCTTGCAGTAGCAGATGGGGCAGACGGTCATGCAGTTGTGACAGCGGACGCAGGAGGCGAAGACCCCTTCCACGCCCTCCTCTTCAAGCCGCTCACGAATCTCGGCAAAGCGCTGATCGCGGACCTCGGTGCGTGCTGCGACGACCTTCTCGATCACCTGCTGGCGCTGCTCCACGCCCTCCCCAGGGCTCAATCCCAGTGTCTCGGCCATCTCATCGGGCAACGAGACAGGGACGGCGGTGCTCGCATCGGCGCCGAACAGCTCCACTATGATGTCGGCGGCTGCAGCGTGGGGTTTCTCGCACATCTCACACCCATCACGAAACGCAACTCCGTCTTGAGCGGCCAGATCACCGCTTCGAGCCGTCGCCAGGTAGGCCCCCATATCGACGCCGCCATCGTTCCGCATTTCAGTGTACACGCTTACGTCATAGGTGCCCAGACAATCCACGCCGATGGTGATCAGATCATCCAGGCTGGCCTGCTGCAGCTTGACCAGCTCGGTTAACGCGCGCAGCTCGCACGAGCGCAACACCACCCCCACACGCTCCCGAGGCTCGCGGACGGAGACTCGACCAGCCAGAGGGGCCGCATTGAGCCCCATCACCGGGGCAAGTGGATTGGCTGCGTCCAACAGCTCGGGATCCGACACCAGAGCAGGCGTGACAGCACCGCTGGGGGTCTGCATAGGCACGAGGAGGGCGTCCACCACGTCAGCTTCCAGAAGCTGCTTAAGAAAGCTCTGCACCGCCACGAGCGTATCCCCATTCTCAACCGGAATCAAAGTTCGCATTGCACTCTCCCTCTACAGACCGGGGCTCTTGGACAAGCCCGGCTTCCTAGACAGCCCATTCCCTGCGCATCGGGTTCGGCCCTTTCTCGCGGAGGAATTCGGTCATCTCCGTGACGGTGTCCGCAAATCGCTGTCCTTCCGACGCGGAGATCCAGCGCAACCACACGCGCTCCTCATCCAGGCCAGCGTTCTTCAGGATCTCTTTCAGGGCTATGATGCGGCGACGGGCTTTATAATTCCCCGACTGGTAGTGACAGTCGCCGGGATGACAGCCACCGACCAGGACACCGTCGGCGCCATCAAGCAGCGGCTTGAGCACGTAGGTAGGGTCCACCGACCCGGAGCACATCAGGCGGATGATCCGCACGTTGGGCGGATACTGGATCCGCGACGTTCCAGCCAGATCAGCACCGGTGTACGTGCACCAGTTGCAGAGGAAACCTACTATCTTGGGCTCGAACTGCTCCTCACTCATTAGTTTCTCTCCTCAATATCCCGTTAAGCGTACGCTCTCAGAATCACGACAGTCTCCCTACCCGACCAGGGCGTCCACCTGCGCCAGCACCTGCTCGACAGTGAAGTGCTGGAGTCGAATGGCCCTGGAGGGGCAGGTAACGGCACACGCCCCGCAGCCCTCACAGAGGACGGGGTTGATGCGCGAGACGCCCCACAGCGTGTCCAGGGCCGGCGCATCATAGGGACAGACATCGGCGCACATGCCACACCCGGCACAAAGCTCCTCGCTCACCACGGCCGTTGCCGATTCAACGGGCACGGACCCGCGAATCAAGGGTATCAGCGCCGAGGAGGCCGCCGCCTTGGCCTGGGCAACGGTGTCGGGAATGTCTTTGGGGCCCTGGCAACAGCCAGCGAGGAAGACACCCGCCATCGCCGTATCCACAGGCCTCAACTTGGGGTGGGCCTCCAGGAAGAACCCGTCGGAGGAGCGCGGCAGTTTCAGGAGTTGCGAGACCGTGCCGGCACTATCTCGGGGCTCCATGCCGACGGCAAGGACCACGAGATCCGCCTCAAACTCAATGGGCTGGCCGAGCAATGTGTCCTCCGCTATCAAGACGACGCGATCGCCACCCTCGCTCCGCCTGCGCCGATAGATCTCCGAGACGTTCCCCCGGCGGTAGCGGACCCCTTTGTTACGGGCCTCGTCGTAGAACTCCTCTGCTCCCTTGCCAAAGGTTCGCACGTCGATGTAGAAGACGGTCACCTCCGCCTCGGGAACCATCTCGCGCACCAGGCGGGACTGCTTGGCAGTGTACATGCAGCAGACCCGCGAACAGTGCGGATTGCCCAGCTGTTTGTCCCGCGATCCCACACACTGGATGAATGCCACGCGTTCCGGAGTGCGCCCGTCCACCGTCAGATCGCCCTCCAGCAGACGCTCCTCCATCTCCAGGGAGGTAATCACATTGGGGTAGTCGCTGTAGCCGAGCTCAGGAGTCCGGTCCGGGTTGAAGACGTCATACCCTGTGGCCACGATGATCGAGCCGGCTTTCACCTCGGAGCGGAGGGACGCGTGCTCCGCAGCTTCACCGTCCCTCGCCTCGGCCCCGGCTCGCTCATCCCGGGAGATCTCCACGTGGAAATTGCCCACGTACCCGTCAACGTTGGACACACGGGAACGAAGAAAGACAGTGATATTCGGATGCTGGTGAACCCGCGCAACGAAGGGCTCCAGCAAATCCGACACCGATTCCAAGGTTGGAAACGTGCGGTTGAGCGCCGAGACGCGCCCGCCGAGGTGATCCTCCTTCTCTATCAGGTAGGCGGGCAAGCCGGTGTCGGCAATGTCAAGGGCAGCGGTCATACCCGCGATTCCGCCACCGATGACAACCGCGCCGGGCGTAACGTCGACCTCACGCTCCTCGAGAGACTCGAGGCAGGCTGCTCTGGCCACTGACGAAGCCACGAGCGAGATGGCTTTCTGTGTGGCCTTCTCGTGGTCCTTATGGACCCACGAGCACTGCTCGCGGATGTTGGCCATGTCCACCTGGTACGGATTCACCCCTTCCTGCTGAGCGGCCGCCCGGAAAGTGGGCTCGTGCATGCGGGGCGAACAGGACGCCACAACAACCCGGTTCAGTCCACGTTCACGAATATCCTCCTTGATCAGCGCCTGCCCCGGGTCAGAGCACATATAGGTGTAGTGCCTGGCGACCACCACACCCGGCAGGTCGGCCGCAGCCTCGGCCACCGCCTCCACGTCAACCACGGAAGCGATGTTCACGCCGCAATGGCAAACGTACACACCGATACGGGGTTCTTGTTTCATAATGTCACCCACTCAAGCCAGGAGCACGAGCGCGCGGGCCCCTGGGCGGGTAGTCGCCCGGGCGCCTCGCCGCTCACTCCTCGTCCGTCTCCTCTGAGGCCAGCTCGACCAGCTCCATGATGTCCATCACCCGCAACTGCTCGTCCAGGCCTTCCACCTTCACCGCGTCCTCGAGGGTCAGCAGACAGAACGGGCAGGCCACAGCCAGGACCTCCGCCCCCGTCTCCGCCGCTTCCTGAACGCGCTGAAAGGCGAGCCGCTCCTCCAGATTCGTCCCCTCGACCCACATGCGTCCGCCGCCGCCCTCGCAGCAGAGGCTACGCTCGCGACTGCGGTCCATCTCCACCAGCTTGACGCCAGGAATGGCATCCAGGATCGCGCGGGGTTCGTCATAGATATGATTCTGCTTGCCCAGGAAGCAGGGGTCGTGATAGGTTACCACCTTCTCGCTGCCGTCCTCTGCGGCCAGGCTCCCCGGGAAGGCCACTTCGCCGTTCTCGATGAGGTTCGCCAGAAGCTGCGTGTAATGCAGCACCTCCATCTCATCGAGACCGTACTCATTCACGAAGGTGTTAAAGCAGTGAGGTGAGGTGGTGACTATCCGCCGGGCCCCGACACTGCGGAGAAGCTCACCGTTCTCCTCGGCGAGCATCTCAAACAGCCCCACCTCGCCCATCCGCCGGACCTCATTCCCGCAGCACGATTCCTGTGTGCCCAGGGTGCCCACGGTCAGCCCCGCGCTCTCAAAGATCTTCAAGAGCGCGCGAGCGACAGGGTGTATCCGCTGGTCGTAGGAAGGAATACAGCCCACGAAATAGAGCAGGTCGCACCCCTCCTGCACCGCCTGCTTGGCCCGCTGCAGGCTGTCCTCGACGCCTTCTGCCCACAACTCACGATCCTGGCGGGCCATACCGCTCGGATTGCCCTGCCGGAAGATGCCCATCAGCGCAGTACCGACGGTCTCGGGGACGCGGCCGCTCTCCACCAGCTCGCCGCGCAAGGAGATGATCAACTCGGCTGGCTCCACGTCCTTGGGACAGCGCTCGACGCAGGTAAAGCACGAGGTGCAATCCCACAACTCCTGATGGGCATCCACATCCATATCCGGGTCAACCAGCATGTGGTAGATCAACGTACGAATGTTGAGCGTCGTCTTACGCGCCACGGGACATCCGCCCGTGCACTTCCCACACTGAATGCAGCCGAAGAGCTCCAACTTCTCGGCCATGCTTGCTGTCTTCAATGCCATCTCGTTCTCCTCTACCACCCTACCGCTCACAGCCCCGCATCGCTGGAAAAGTCAATCCAACATCAGGGAGATTCTTCGCCGTCACCCCGCTGCACCTGCCACACTCCCTAGAATGACAAGCGCGGTTGGAGGGCTAAGCGGGCACGGCTTCCCTGGCTCGGACCAACACCCTCAACGCGCAAGAAGCCGCGGCTTTCGCCTGTGCGACTGTATCCGGGATATCCTTGGGGCTCTGGCAACAGCCGGCCACAAAGACGTTCTCCACATTCGTGTCGACCGGACGCAGCTTCGTGTCCGACTCCTGGAAGAACCCATCCGCAGACCGCTCCAAGCCCAACACCTCGGCGACATCCTGTATGTCCGTTCGTGGCACAATGGCCGTTGCCAGGACCACCAGATCGGCCTCGACCTCAACGACCTCTCCCAGACTGGTATCCTCGGCCAGCACAACCAGCTTGTCGCCGCGTCGATAGACCTCGGAGGGTTCTCCGCGCCGGTAGTTGACTCGTTCGTGCTTCACACGATCGTAGAACTCCTCGTATCCCTTACCGAAAGCGCGCACGTCCATATAGAAGACGGTGATGTTCGCTTCGGGCACCTTTTCTCGCACCAGATGAGCGTGTTTCGCCGTATACATACAGCAGACTCGAGAGCAGTAGGGGACTCCCGTATGCGGGTCTCGGGAGCCGACGCACTTGATGAACACGACATCTTTCGGCTTCTTTCCATCGATCAGAATCTGTCCTCTTGTGGGCCCCGAGGCATCAGAAAGCCGCTCAAACTCGATGCCCGTCATCACCTGGGGATAGACACCGTAGGCGTATTCCGGCTTGGTCTCCGGCTCGATGATATCGAACCCCGTGGCCACAACGATGGTCCTCACATCGACGTCCACGAACTCCTCTTCCTGCTCGAAATCGATGGCCTCGGCTGGACAGGCGTCCTTGCACTTGAACGTACGTCCACAGACCCCGCGGGTCAGATAGAGGCACGCCTCCGGGTCGATGGTGTACTTCAGCGGGACTGCTTGAGGGAAAGGTACGTAAATAGCCGACCTGTTGGCGATACCCGCATCGAAGTTGCTCGAAACGCGCCCTTTGAGACGACAGGCTTCAGCGCAGTCACCACACCCACGGCACAGATCGACGTCCACGTACCGGGGCTTCTTGCGCACTCGCACGTGGAAGACCCCATCATCCTTCTCGACCGACGCCACCTCCGAATAGGTCATCAGCTCGATGTTGGGATGCTGGCCCACGTCGACCATCTTGGGCGTCAGGATGCACGAAGAGCAGTCCAGGGTCGGAAACGTCTTGTCTAGCTGAGCCATGCGCCCGCCGACAGATGGTTCGCGCTCCACGAGATACACGTGAAAGCCCGCATCCGCGATGTCGAGCGCAGCCTGGATGCCAGCAATGCCAGCACCAATCACCACCGCCCCTGGTTCACCTTTGCCCACGTTCGTCCTCCTCCAAGAAAACCTCGACCAGCTCTATTGGTCAATCTCTATGCGACTGACTCCAGCATGCGATACACGCTGGAAATCTCGGCGCCCTGCCGCCGCGTGGCCTTGTTCGGGCAGGCAACAACACAGGCACCGCAACCCTGACACAGCACCTCGATCACCTCGGCCGTATGGGCCCCGGCCTCGAGCACGCGGGCCCCGTAGGGACAGATCTCGACACATTGGCCGCATGCGGTGCACAGGCGCTCATTCACCAGGACCGGAGGCACCGGGGCCTGCAACGTCTGCTGTTGGAGCAACGCAGCGGCACGCATGGCCGCGCCCTGCGCTTGCACGATGGTCTCGTCCAGGAATCGCGGCGAGTGCGCCAGTCCGCACATAAAGATACCCCGCTTCGTGAAATCGAGGGGCCGCATCTTGGGGTATTCCTCCTGGAAGAACCCGTTCTTGTCCAGCGACACATCGAGCATGCGAGCAAGGTCGCCCACGTCATGGGGATCGATCCCCGTGCTCAACACAAGCATGTCGGCTTGCAGGTCCACCTGTTCGCCGGTGACCGGCTCCCGAAGCCGGACGCTCAACTGCCCGTCACCCGCCGCGACCCGGGGTTTGTCGGGCAGCTCATAGCGGAGGAAGATCACGCCCTTCTCGCGCGCCTCCCGGTAGTAGTCCTCGCGGAAACCGTAGGTACGCATCTCCCGGTAGAGCACGAACACCCGCGCATCCGGATTGCGCTCCTTGATGCGGAGCGCATTGGAGACGGCTTTGGTGCAACAGATGCGGCTGCAGTAGGGACGTTCAGGCTCTCGCGAGCCGACACACTGAATCATCACCACATCGGAGGGTACATCCCCATCTGCCTCCAGCAGCTTCTCGAGCTCTCGCTGGGTGACCACCTGGGGGCTCTCTCCGTACAAATACTCGGTCGGAACAACCTCTTGCCCGCCGGTGGCCACGATGAGCACGCCGTGGCGCAGCGTCTCGCGGTCTCCATCGGCCAGGGCCAGGTTCGTCTGATACTGCCCGACGCAGCCGGAGACCCCGTCGATCTGAGCGTCGCGGTAGATGTGAATTTGGCTGGCGCTCTCCACCGCCTCGATGAGCGAGGTGGTGAATGCCACAGGATCCTCCCCGGTGGGCAGATAGCGCAGCTCGTTCAGTTGTCCGCCGAGCTCACTTGAGGCCTCCACCAGGTCCACCTCGTGGCCCATCTGCGCCAAGCTACGGGCAGCCGTCATTCCGGCCAGCCCCCCGCCGACTACCAAGGCTCGCTGCGAGAGTTCCTGATCTTCGAAGTAGATCGGCTGGTCCATCCGGACGCCGGCGACGGCCATGTGGACCAGCTCTTTGGCCTTGGCAGTAGCGTGCGTCCCATTCCCCTGATGAACCCAGGCTATCTCGCCGCGGAGATTGACTCGCTCCATCAAGGCAGGATTCAGACCCGCACCACGCATCAGATCCTCGAAGACCGATTGATACTCCCGGGCAGGGCAACCCGCGATCACCACACGATTGAGCTCGGCCTCCTCGATCGCCTGGAGAATCTGCTCGCGGCCGCTCAACAGGCAGGCATTATCCATGGCCTGTACCAGGGCCACGTCCTGGAGGCCCCCCGCGTACTCGGAGACATCCTGCAGGTCGACCACCGAGCCAACCTCTCCCCGGCAGTCGCACAGGAAGACGCCCACGCGGGGCCATTCGCGGCTGACGTCCCGCTCCTCGGGCTGAGTGTCAACGCTGGGCACAGGTTTCGCCGGCACGCCAGAGGGAACCCGGACCTGCTCCAGGAGGCGAGCAGCGCTGGCTGCGACGGCCGAGGCCTCGACGACGGTCTCCGGGATGTCCTTGGGCTCCCGGAAAGCGCCACTGACGAAGATGCCCGGCTGCGAGCTTTCACCGGGATGGAACGTGTCCGACTGGCCAAAGCCGTGGCGGTTCAAATCGACGTTCAAGGCCTGGCCCAGATCCCGGAAGCCCTGGGGAGGCTCGAAGCCCACCGAGAGCACTACCATGTCGAAATCCTCCTCACGGACCGTCCCGTCCTCTCCGACGAAGTTGAGCTGCAGGTCGCCCGTCTGCTTGTATTCGTGGACCGAGGAGACCATCGCACGGCGATAGTTCACGCCCGGCATCGCCTCCACCTGATCAAAATACTCGTCGAAGTCCTTGCCGTGGGCACGGATGTCCATGAAGAAGACCGTCACATCGAGGTCGGGATCGAGCCTCTTGGCGACCTGCACCTGCTTGGCGGTGTACATGCAGCAGACTGAGGAACAGTAGCCGCGATCAATAGAGGAATCCCGGGACCCGACGCACTGGATGAAAGCGACCCGCTGCGGCGACTCACCATCGGATGGCCGCACGATATCCGCCCCGGTGGAGCCAGAGATGCTGATCATGCGCTCAAATTGGATGCTCGATAGAACATTGTCGTAGTGCCCGAAACCGTACTCCCCCTTGACGCCCGCGTCGAAGGGCTCGTAGCCCGGGCTCATCACCACGGCCGCCACCTGGATCTGCTCCTGGGTCTCGGCCATCTCCAGGTCGACAGCCTCAATGGGGCACACCGCGACGCACTCGCCGCAGCGGGTGCAGTAATCCATGTCGATGACGTAGGTGGACGGAATGGCGCGGATGGGCGGCTGGTAGATCGCCTTCTGCGGTGCCACAGTTCCTTCGTACTGGTGGGGAAGGTCCGCGGGACAGACCTCAGCACAGAGACCACAGTTGTTACACAGCTCAACGTCCACGTAGCGCGGTTTGCGGCGCACCGTGACCGTGAAACTCCCGGCCTCGCCCGCCACATCTTCTACCTCGGCATAAGCAAGAATCTGGATGTTTGCGTGAAGATCACACTCGATGGTGGGGCAATACGCCGCCCGTCCCGGCAGCATCAGGCAAATGCCGCACGAATCGGTGGGGAACGTGCGGTCCAGCAGATGCATCGAGCCCCCGATGCCGGGAGAGCTATCCAGCAGGTAGACCTGGTGTCCGGTTTCAGCGAGAAGCAAGGCTGACTGCATACCACCAATGCCGGCACCGACAACCAGGACGGCGTCGCTTCCGGCAGACTTTGCTTCAGTCCTGAGAGATCCGTTGTTGTCGCTCATAAGTCCTCTCGCGTGTTGCCCTCTCTAAAGAAGCCCTCGTTCTCGAAGCAGTGGTCGGGGATCCACGCTATGTCTGCCCAACCACTTGTCGATCCCGGGCAGCCCTAGTGCGAGGCCCATCAGTTCGGTGAAGTAGAAAATAGGCATCTTCTTCTCGCCAGCCTGCCGCGTATCAAGGTTGATCTCGCACATTCCGCAAGCGGAGACAATACAGTCCGCGCCCGCTTCGACGGCCCCTTCGACGACCTTGGTGGACAGCTCGACGACTATGTCGCCGCGCGCGAGGGTCATGCTCGCACCGCAGCAATCTACTTTGTAGGACCAGTCGACGATCTCGGCTCCGATAGCGGCCATCAGGTGGTCCATCGTCGTGGGATGCTCCGGATCGTCCCAGCCGGTTAGCTCCGGCGGGCGGACCAGGACGCAGCCGTAGTAGGAAGCTACCTTGAGACCTTTCAAGGGCCTGCTGACTTTCTCTTTGAGGGTCTCCCGGTCGAAATCTCGGCTGAGGACCTCCAGCAGGTGACGCGGGAGCGCGTCGCCCTCGTATTGGAACCCCAGGATCCTCTCCATCTTCGCGCGCCAGGCCTCGTCCTCACGCATCTTGATGTCGGCGTCGCGGCAGTGCTGGTAGCAGGCGGGGCACGGAATCACTATGTCCAGCCCGGCCTTCTGAGCCAGGGCCACATTACGGCCGGGCAGGGACAGACCAAGCTCGTGGTCCAGGCTGTGCGCCGACGAGGCGCCGCAGCAGTTCCAGTCATCGATCTCGATCAACTCCATGCCCAGAGCCTCACAGACCGCCTCGGTGGACAGGCCGAACTCGACAGCCGTGGTCTCAGCCGTGCACCCGGGATAGTACGTGTATCTCACTCGCCCACCTCCGACTCACCCTCACGGGACGACGCATCGGTGGCCTCCTCATACAGGGCCTTGATCTCCTCCATGCGCTTGATGCGGTCCGGAAGAAACGAAAGCTTCCCCTTCAACATCAACTCACCGCCCATTTTCATATCCCCCAGCAGGCCCTCGAAGAAGACGGAATACTCGGACAGGAGGCAGCGGGTCTTGAACTCGGCCAGCATGGTGACCTCGTGCATGCGCCCCCACCTGCGGATGCTTTCGAGGAACGCCCGGTGGAGGGAGTAGACAGCGGTGTCGGGCTTGTATCCCTCATCGAGCGCCATATGGCGGAGCACGTCCATCACCGGTGCCAGGCGTATGTCGTTGGGACAGCGGGTGCCGCAGGCCTCACACCCGATGCACATCCAGATGGCCCGGCTCCCCAAGACCCTGTCCTTCTGCCCCAACTGGATCAAGCGCAGGAGTTGGGCGGGCTTGTAGTCCATCGTGAAGGCTGTTGGACAGCCCGCAGTACACTTCTGGCAGTAGTAACAGGCGTGGAGATTCTCGCCGCTCTGCTGCTTCACAAGGTCGCTGAAGGCGAGTCCGGTTATTACCGTCAGCGCCTGACTCGGAGTCCCGAGCCCAGTGCCAAGTGCCATGGCTCCTCCATAGGTTGTGTCACGATTGGCGAGCCGTGAGGGCGTTGCGGCGCCCCTCGAGGCTCAGAACAGTCACCAGCCTATACGAATTATAACGAGCACCTGCATACGGAGCAAATGAACCATAATAATCATCCTAATGGCGCTATCCCAGGCAAGGGCGATCTCCCCTCAGGATCGAGAGCCGCGGTGGCAGGGAACAGCCACTGCCGACGACCAATGGGATTCAGAACACCCCGGAGCTGTCGACGAGCCAGTACACCAGAATAGCCATGTCGAGGGTCTCCCCGCTATCGGTGATGAAGTAGTCCTCCAACGTCACCTCGTGGCGGAAACCGAGGTTCTCGAAGGCCTTGATCACCTGGGGCTGGGTCAGCACAACCTCGGCGTACAACTGCTGCAGCCCGACCCGGCGCGCGACCTCGATCAAGCAGCGCAGCATGAGCGTGCCGATACCCTGTCGCCGGTAGTCCCGGTCCAGGAAGATGCGCACCCAGGCCAGGTGACGATGGAAGTGCTCCCCGAAGTGCAGCATCGCCTCCCCCACTATCGTGTCGTCCACGACAGCCACCAGAGGAAAGACGCGCTGCAGATCCAGTTTGTCCACCCAACTCTTCACCACCTCCGGATCACCGGCATCGCTCCGGAAGTACTGCAGGTCTTGCTCGGCGGCGCGACCAAAGAGGGCCACGAGGTCCTGCTTATCCTGCTTCGTCAAGGGACGCAACAGGAGCCTCTCACCAGAGGGCAACACCTTCAATTTTCGGTAGTTCTCCAACCGCTTCCAAACATCGGACATTTTCTTCCTCCCTGAACCCGCCAACCGCACCAACTCACCCGCTTCTACCGGCCCCCTCTACTCGTCAAACAGTGGTTTCGGGTCCACGTAATGGTCTTCAAACCCCCACGTCTCCTCCGGCAGCCCCAGAGCTACTGCCATTAGCTGCGTGAAGTAGACCACGGGGATCCGGCTCCCCGCACGACTGCCCACCGTCTCCCGCTGTGGGTAGTCGAGATTGAACTGACAGAGCGGACAGGCAGTGACCACCACATCGGCGCCGTGTTCTCTGGCCGAAGCGACGATTTCCGTGGAGAGCGACTCCGGGACATCGGGATCCTTGACCATCAGATAGGAGCCGCAACACTCGATGTTGAACGGGAAGTCCACCGGCTCGGCGCCGAGGGCCCGCAAGAGGTCGTGAAGAATGCGCGGGTCCTCCGGATTGTCGAGGCCGATCTCGTCGTATGGACGCAGGAGAAGGCAGCCGTAGTAGGGAGCAGCCTTCAACCCCGTCAGGGGCCGTCTCACGTGTTCGGCCAGAGAACCGGGCTCCTCGTCCCAGCCCAGATCGTCGCGAAGCACCTCGAGAAAATGCGACACAACTACGTCGCCGTGATACTCCTGCTCCGTGAACCAATTGATGCGATCCAGCATCTCCTCGTCGCGCCCCAGCAGTGCCTGGGAGCGGCGCAGCACGTTGAAACACACAGAGCAGAGAGTGGTCACACGCTCACCGGCCTGCTGAGCCTGATACAGGATGCGCGTGGGTGCGATGAGAGCCATCGAGTCGTCGAGCATAAGCGGGAACGTGGCTCCACAGCACTGCCACTCGGGAAGCTCCTCAAGCTCCAACCCCAGCGCTTTCGCTACCGCTCTGCCCGAGCGGTCGTAGTTCTTCGCCTTGGTCGAAAGCGTACAGCCTGGAAAGTAGGGAATGCCCATTAACTAGCTCCAAGATTTTGCGGCCACATATGTTTACCGATTGACCACCAGACACACAGGTTTACTTTATGTACTTCCTGCATCCCCCGATGATCGCCAGCTGAGGCAGCTCGCGCAACAGCTCCTGAGGGAGAGCGTTTAGATCCAACTTCGCGACCCCTTTGCGCAATGCAGTCTGGCGCAGGGCCTCCATCAGTCGGGGCAGATCGACCCCCTTGGGACAGCGCGCGACACACGTCAGGCAGGAAGCGCAGATCCATATGGTGGTCGTCTCCAGCACGTCCTCCATACCCAACTGCGCCATTCGGATGGCCTGGCTGGGCAGGATGTCCATCGTGCCTACAATGGGGCATCCAGCGCTGCACTTGCCGCACTGGTTGCAGGCCAGGAGATCCTGACCGCTGATCTCCTCAACCAGCTGCACGAAACGCCCACGTATTCTCTCTGCCGATAGCTCGGCTCTCATAGAACCTCCACAGCCCGGTCTCGTTGCTGCCCTTCCCATCCGCATCAACCGGGTGGATGGGACGAGAAGCCCCTCCAATCTCGTCGGGCCTTGCCTGGCACGCGTCTCAGCCGGAGATGCCGGCGGCACGCCTGGCCGCCAGCAACGTGTTCTGTAGCAGCATGGCGATGGTCATAGGTCCCGTGCCTCCCGGCACCGGCGTGACGTAGCCGGCGACGCCCTTGACCTCGTCAAAATCTACGTTTCCAATCACTCGATAGCCCTTCTCGGCCGTCGCATCTTTCACCCGGCTCCATCCGACATCGATCACGGCAGCCCCCGGCCTGACCCAATCGCCCTTCACCATCCCGGGATCGTCGATGGCAGCGACCAGGATGTCCGCGCGTCTGCTGATACCTGGCAGATCCGGAGTGTGGGGATGGCAAATGTCGACCATCGCCCCCTCGTGCAGCAGCAGCATGGCGGTGGGCAGCCCCACGATGTTGGTCGGGCCGAGGACCACGGCTTCCTTACCTCTGATGTCCACCCCGTATCTGTGGAGGAGCTCAAGGCAGCCGAGCGGCATGCACGGCGCGAAGGTGGGCTCCACGTTCTGGAGCGTCAGGCGCGCGATGTTGACGGGGTGGAAGCCATCCACGTCTTTCTCCAACGAGACGGCGGCCAACGTCTCATCTTCATCGAGATGATCGGGCAGAGGGAGCTGCACCAGGATGCCGTGGACCTGCGGGTCGGCGTTTAGTTTCGCTATCTCGGCCATCAGACCTGCCTGGTCGATGTCGTCGGGCAGGTGCTGACCAAAGGCACGCATCCCGGCTCGTTCGCACTGTCTCTCCTTCATGCTGACATACGTCTGTGAAGCCGGGTTCTCCCCCACGAGCACCGTGGCCAGGCCGGGCACCACGTCGTGCTCGGCCTTCAACTGCTCGACCGCGGCTTGGACTTCCTCACGGATTTTGGCCGATGTCGCTCTGCCGTCCAGCAATTGTGCAGTCATACGTCCTCCCGTGTGAAACGTCGCTGAATCAACGTCCAGAGGGCTCTGCGGACCCACCGGGCGATCCTGTGGGATCCAGAATCAGTAGGTCCGGTCAATCCTCCTAGAGTGCCCTCCTCGACTTCCAGGCTACACGCGCAGATACGAATCGGTGTAGATGATCTCGTTCTGCAGCACCTGGACCGTCTTCCAGACCGCCTCCTGCTCCGGGTCGTCGAGGTCGAAGTCATCCGCCTGCGGTTCTTCCATCGCCGCGATGCGATCGTGGAGCTTCAGGAGAGATTGACTCAGAGGCGTGGAGTCATCCCGCTCCTCGACGATGCGGATGAACTCCAACAGGTCCTCATCAAAGGGGTCAGCGATGACCATGTCGACACCAGCTCCCATAATCATCACCTGATAGACCCGGTTGAGCAAGGGGCGCATCTCGGATGGCACCGCGTTAGAGACGTTGGACAGTCCCGCGTTCGTCTTGGGGGCTGGATCCCAGGCGAACTTGAGCATATGGACCGCATCGAGGAACTCAGGGCAGTACTCCTGGCACCCGGAGACGGTAAGGACCAGGGGATCGATGATGAAGTCCTCTATGGGGAGGCCGACCTCCAGCATACGGGGGATCAGCTTCTCGATGGCGATGGTGACCCGCTCGTCGGCACTGACGGGGATCATACCCGATTCCATGGTAAGTCCGATCAGGCGCGTGTTGTACTCTGCGGCGACCAGGGGCACCTTCTCCAGGGACTCCTCCTTCGCGGAGACCGAGTTGATGATGGGCTGTGCCTTGGAAACCACTTTGCAGGCTGCCTCGATGGCGCCGAGGTTCGTGGTATCGAAGACCAACGGCACGTCCACGACCTCCTCGACGGTCTCCACCAACCAGGGCAGGATTTCCTCGCCCTCTCTCTTCTGAGGGCCCATGTTCAGGTCCACGGCGCTGGCGCCGGCCTCCACCTGACGCACCGCCATGTCCTGGAAGAACTTTGCATCCCGCTCCTCGACAGCTCGAGCCACGCTGGGCGAGACGATGTGGATGTTCTCACCAATGATGTACATCGCTATTCCTCCTCTTTCGTGGATTGCGTTTCATCAATAGCGGCGCCACAACACCCTTGCGGCGAGGATCAGCGCCGCCCGTTGCCGAGGATCTCCCCAGCGATCTCCCGGACGGCCTGATAGAGGCCGGTCTCTGCGGGCAACTCCACCAGCGGCCGTCCGGTGAACTCGAACTCGGCCATCGCCGGCTCCTCGGGCACCGTGCCGATGAGATCGAGCTCCGCCTCCTCAATGACCCTGACCAGGGGGCGGGGTACAGCCTCCGCCTGTTCGCGCCCGTCGCTCCGCAGTCGATTGACGATGAGGTATACGCGACCAACACCGATCTCCAGCTCGGGCACCATCTCCTGCATCCGCCTCGCCGTGATGAGACCCCGCTGGGTGGGGTCGGTCACCAGCAGGAGCACGTCGACATCGCGCGTCGTGCGACGGCTCAGATGCTCCATGCCCGCCTCGTTGTCGATCACCACGTAGTCATAATGACTCTTGAGCCGATCGAGGATCAGCCGAAGCATCTGATTCGCGGCGCAATAGCACCCCTGGCCCTCGGGCCGCCCCATGGCCAGGAGGTCAACCCGGTCACCCTCGACGAGGGACATCTGGACCTGATAGTCCAGGTACTCCTGCTTGCTCATCCCGCCGGGCATCGCCCCGGCCAGCGCCCCGCTGGTCTGGACCTGATCGAGCATGTCCTCCCGAATCTCGCCGATGGTTTGATGCAGCTCCATCCCCAGGACGAAGTGAAGATTGCTGGCAGGATCGGCGTCGATGGCGAGGATAGCGCCGTCTCGCTCCTCCACCAGGTAGCGCACCAGAAGCGCGGCGACGGTGGTCTTTCCAGTTCCCCCCTTGCCAGCCAGGGCAATTGTCGTCGTCATGTTCTCTCTGTCCAATATCTTCTTATACGTGTCCCGGACCACCGCTGGTCGGGTGGGTCACACCGAATCCCTGAGCCCACCAGGCACTGTCCGAACACAGCGACGCGCCGACTCGAGCTCAGTCTGATTCCCCCATTCTCTCGCCCTCTCCGCGCTGCGTCTGGGATTCACTTTGCCTCCAACGCCTCGGCCATAGATGGAAACTTGCTGATATCCGTATGTGGCAGGAATAGGGCCGCATTGAACTCGTCGAAGAACGTGTTGTCAGCCGACAGCTCGAGGTAGGTCATCATCTCGCCAACTTGAGCCACCTGCTCGCGCTTCTCTCGAGAGATGAGCGTCATGTAGGCCCCGCGCACCGACGTATTGCCCAGGAAATGAAAGCTGTCGTAGGGCATATCGGGCAGCAGGCCAATCTGCACCGCCTTTTCGACGTTGATGTACTGCCCAAAAGCCCCTCCGATGAGCACGCGCTCGACGGCATCCAGGCTCAGCCCGACGCTGCGAGCCAGGATCGAGAAACCGGCGTAGATAGCCGCCTTGGCCCGCAGGAGGTTATTGAGATCGACGTCGGTAATCACGATGTCTCGATCAGTCTCCGTCTCATCCTTCCAGGCGACGACGTACTCAGCCCCGTGTTCGCCCTCCCGGACCCTGTTGGTGCCCAACTCAAGGCTGATGTTGGCGCTCTTGTCGATCACGCCGGCCATAAACATCTCCGCCATCAGCGATATCAGCCCGGAACCACAGATTCCCCGGGGCCGCTCATCGCCGATGACGCGATACTGAGCCTCGTAGCTCGTGCGGTCCACCCAGACCTCCTCGATGGCCCCGGCCGTGGCGCGCATGCCGTCGACGACGCCGGCGCCCTCGAAGGCCGGCCCGGCCGAGCAAGCACAGGCGATGAGCCAGGTGCAATCGCCCAGCACCATCTCGCCATTGGTCCCCACGTCCACAAACAGCGTCAGATCGGTCTCCTCCTCGCACATCCCGGAGCTCACCACGCCGGCCGTGATGTCCGCCCCAACGTAGGAAGCCACACCAGGCAGGCAATCGACGGTCGCCGCCGGGTTGATTCCTAGCCCGGTCTCACGGGCCTCGAACGCAGGCAGTTGATTGACCACGGTGATGAAGGGCATCAGGCGAATGGTCTCGGGAGGGATACCGGCAAAGAGATGCAGCATGGTGCTGTTACCGGCCACGACAGCCTTGTAAATCTCGTCGGTGCTGATGCCGCGCTCCTCGGCCACCTGTCGGAGCAGTCCGTTGAAGGTGTCGAGAACCAGCCGCTGCAGCTCCTCCAGACCATTCTCGTTCTTGGAAGCGTAGATAATGCGCGAGATGACATCCTCTCCGCGAGCGATCTGCCCGTTGTAGTCGGCCGCCTGAGCCATCACCTCGCCGCTGATCAGATCGACCAGCCACACCACGTTGCTCGTAGTGCCAATGTCCATGGCCACCGCCCAGAGGCTCTCCAGGCGTTCGCCGGGCAGCACATCGATCATCCGGGGTGGTCCATCAGGGCGCCGCCGGGTATCCAACTCCGCTACCACGGTCACGGTCCAATCGCCCTCGCGCAGAGCCCGGCCCAGCTTGCGCAGCACCGGCAAGGAGACCCGTACATCATCCAGGTCGTAGCGCCGCGACAGCTCGCGCTGAAGACGGGACCAGTCGTCGGTCTGATCCTGAAGACTGGGGGGATCCAGCGTCACGACGTACTTGTGCAGCGGCTGGTCGTCGACGCTGTAGGCAAACGGCAGCTCGACCTTCTCAGCGCGCTTACTCGTCTTCAGGCGCCGCTCGATCTTCTCCTGACGCGGCACGCTGACGACCAGGTCTTCCTCGACAGCGGTCTGACAGGCGAGGGCGTAGCCTGCGGCCACGTCATCAGGGGACAGCCCGCCGGTGGAGAGGCGCCGCACGGCTCCTGATTCGATGATGACGGCGCAGCGACCGCAACGGCCCTGCCCGCCGCAGGGCATATTGATGTCCACACCGGCTGCCTGAGCCGCCTCGCTCAGCAGCGTACCGCTGGGGACGTCCACCTCTCGCTCGGTGGGGAGGAATTTGATCCGGCAAGCTGGCATATCAGGATCTCAGGGGACGGGGCCGGCCGGCAGACTGGCGGCGGCCCGCCAATCTGCCAACCACCGCATCTGTCGAAATGACGCTACTCGGGACTCCAGAGCTTCAAGAAGCCAGGCAGGTCCACCGCCTCGCGGGGCCCGACCAGGATCTCCCAGCCCGGAAGCTCCTCCTCCAGCTCGCCAAGGAGCACAGCCACGTGGCCGGGGATGATGAGCTTGCGGTGCTCGACCTTGTCCGCCATGTTCGTCGTTTGGACAGCCTTGGCGATACGCTCGGCGTCGAACTCGCCCGCGGCCCACGCGGTGAGAACGCTCATACCCTCTGCTGCAGCCACCAGCAGCCAGGACGGGACCCCGCTTCCGTCCACCTCATTGGCCACCGAGAAGTAGGTGATGGAGAAGTTGGTGGTCACCATCAACGGCGAATCCGGGCCCGGGTCGTTGAGCTCATAGACCCCGGGCTCGACCTGGATGGGCTCCTGCGGGTCGGTATAGACGTTCGTCCGGAGGACCAACAAAGGGTAGGCTGTCTCCGGGCTGAAGTCATCGAGCACGACGAAACCACCATACTTGGCAACCGCCTGACTCGCCGCAATGGTGACCAGCCCAGGATCCTCAGCCATCTCCCCCGGGAAATTGATGATGGGGAAACCGAGCGGGCGGAACGTCTCGTCAATCGCCTTGCGGCGAATCAGCGTATTCAGCACCAACGACGAATGCATATCCCGCACCGCGGGATCGAGCACAATATCCTGGATCCCCGCATCCTGGACGTTCTGGGTGAGCTCTGCCAGGGCAGTCATCGTCCCGGCCTGGACCGCCATGGGGAGCTCGTGCTCCCCGGCGAGATCGGCAAATGGTTCCCAGTTCTCTGCCGTGGCGCCGCAGACCAACGGCCGCGCCTCCTGGGCAGCCTCGACGCCCTTGGCCATCACGGCAGCGTCATCGGCGATCAGTATGAGAGGCACCTGAGCCGTCTCCAGAACCGCGCCCACGGCCTCGGCAAAGCTGTCCCCGTCGCCGGTCCCCTGGACGGCCATGCCGTCAAGCTCCAAGTCCATGCCGACGTATTCCACCTGGTACGACATAGCCTCGTCCGTGCGCTCCCTGATCTCATCCAGTGGTTGATCATCGTAGACGCGAACGAAGATCCCAGGCGGGTTGAAGAACCGTTTCTCGTGTCGGAAGAGGACCAATTCGTTGCCGACCTCGACCTTACGCCCATCGGAGGATACGCTCACCAGGCGAACCGGCGGGGCGGCCGACTCGGCCAGCTCTTCCCGCGCCTCGTCTGAGACGTGAGGGCAGTCGGCCAGATCCGCCTGCTTAGAAGCCAACTTCATGGCAAAAGCCAGGCAGGTTGGATAGTCGCAGTCCTGGCAGTTGGTTTGAGGTAAGAGTTTGTAAATCTGAATGCCCGAAAGTGCCATCGTGTTCCTATTCTCCTTTTAAGCAGATCGCGTGGGAGGTGACGCGTGATGCACAGGTCTCACGGCGGCGCGAGCCGCATCTGTGCATCACGCATCGCTCTTCACGTCCTACGCCCGGCCCCACAGTTCATCGATCATCGCGTGGATGCGCCGCATCGACTCCGGATGGCGCAGCACGAGGATGTCAGCAGCGGATTCGACCAGGCTGGCCGCTGTCATCGTCTCCCAGTTGATGGCCCGCTCCTCCCAGTTACCCCAGGTCTCGGGCACGTCCTCGCCGACCTTGGCCTCCTTCTGCCGCCAGGCCTCGTGCCCGACCAGGACGATCATAGGAAGCTGCGTCATGCCGTCGCCCTGGAGAGCTGCCAGCCGGAGCCGCTCCATCACCGAGTAGCCGTACTCGAACCCATAGCCGACGGCAGCGCAGGTCGGGTCCATCAGAATCCGGTCCATGGACAGGCCCATGTCGCTGACGAGGATGTTAAGCTGCTTGGCCAGATTCACGTCCATAGCGGTGCTGGCGATGACGAGCTGATCGTGGGCCATGGCGCCAGCCACGATGGTACGGTAGTTCTTCTCCTCGCACAGACCAAGGGCAACCCGCTCGCCCGAAGCCTCCTCGGCCACAGCGACGAGCAGTTCGTGATCGGCCTCTACCTGCCCGGGGCCGAGCACCACCAGGGGCAGCCCGGTACCCTCAAGGACACGGCGTACGGTGTTGCGGGCCTTTTCGGCGGTATTTGGCTCCCCATCAGCATCCTCGAGGCTGAGCTGCAGGGCGATCAGATCGGCTCCATGCTCCTCAGCAGCTCTGGCCCATCGGGCGGGATCGTCGATTGCGTCACCCCAGGCCTCCAGCAACAGCGGCGACCAATCGTCAGGCCTCTTGTCCTGAATCTCGAGGGCCACGACTGGACGCTGACCCACGTCACCTTCGAAGCCCAGGAATGGGAGTGTGGTCTGCCCGCCGACGGTGACGGTCTTGCTGCGGGTACCACCGTCGGCCTCGGTGGCGCCCAACGTAATCTCGCGCACCTTGCCGGTCCACTTCTCCCTGGGAATCTCTACCTCGGTCTCCTTCTCCTCGCTCCAGGGGGCCACTTCGGGTCGAGGGCGCCTGGGCTCCGGCGGGGCCTCTTCCTTCTTCTCCTCAGCCTCCGGCTCGGCAATCTCCTCCGTTGGGGGAGCGGCCGGCGCCTTCGTCCTGGGCCTATCCACCGTCATCGTCGGAACCTCGCCGCCGAGCTCGCGCAGCGCCGCCACCAGGGCGCCACGAATGTTGTCCATGACAATGCCCGCGGTCACCTCGGCAATCTGCTGGACCGTGGCATCGGCAGGGAGCTCTATCTCGCTGATAGCTGCCGCTTCCGGCTCGGGTGCCACCTCTTCTGCAGCAACGGGTTCCGGCTCGGGTTCAGGTTCTGGCTCCGGCTCTGGTTCGGCTTCCGCAACAGCGGGTTCCGGTGCAGCCTCCTCGGGCGGAGCTTCCTCAGCGACTCGTTTCTCTTCTTCCGGCGCTGCGGCCGCCTCGGGGGCTGCAGCGGTCTCCATCGGGCCCATCTCCAGAACCGGATGATCGCGCTCCTCGATCCATTCAACCAGCTCCTCGGTCGTGGTCACGTCGCGCTCATCGGCAATGCGGTCGATCAGGTCGGGGTCGCCAGCACGCTCGGCGACGGCCTTCAGCTCCTCGGACATCGTCTCCTTGAGGAAACTGGACATCCACACGACGCGCTTGAAGCCGCCCTCGGCGGAGATGAACTTGGGGCTGGTCAGGTAGAACTTCCCGACCCCCATCACGCCGGGCGTCTGGATCCCACCGCCGCACATACCGGCAAGGGTGGAGAACGTCATCCCGGCGGGGGTCATGCTCGGGTCCTCCCGGCTGACGACCATCACGCCCTCGGCCTCGGGGATGTACATAACGATACACTCGAAGCAGCCGCAGGCCGTCATGGGGTTTTCCATGATGGAGTACATGGCTACCTTGTCGACGGTGCCCTGTGAGTTCTTGACAGCGGTCTCGTTCACCCCCGTCCAGTAGCCCTTCACCAGATCGATGGGCTCACCCTTGGGCACCGGCTGGTTCGGGCCGGTGGGGTTGATCTCGTGAGAAGCCTTGCAGTCCAGCCAGTTATAAGCACCACACAGACCGAGTCGCTCCGGGCTGACGATGCAGACGTGGGTGGGAGCGAAGGACTGGCACAGCGTGCAGTCGTAGAAAGTCTCGACGGCCTGATCGGTGAGATCGGCAAGGCGTTGATTGCGGTACTCGTAGGCGTCTCGGGCCCTCTGCAGCCACTCGGCGTGCAGTTCGGGATCGGTGATGATCTTCACCTGAACCTTGTCCACGACCGCGCCGAAGTCGTCGTGAAGGCGGGCGTAGAGGATCTCACCGAAATCCTCAAGATCGAAGCCCTTCTCGGCAGCGGTCTTCGAGATGCGAATCCAGGCTATGTCGCGCTGCCCGATGTGCTGGACGCCGGACGCGGCGTTGACGAAGTAGTGAATCTGCCGCTCGAGCACCGGCTCGAAGTCCTCCTGCATCTTGCGGCCGGCCACCTCCACGACGAGCCCCATGTCCATCGAGCCTCCGATCTCCAGATCGGAGAAGTCGGGCCCGATGAGCTCAATGCGCTGATCCTCAACCTCATCCATGGGACGCATAGTGAGATACTCGAAGGCCCGGCTGTACTTGCCGCCGAACTCGACGCGCATGTCGGCGCGGCGAACGACCTCACCCTCGAAGGCAGAACCGTAGGGCACAGGCACCGGGACCTCGGTGATGCGGATCTTGACGCCGCGCACCTCGATAGCCTTCTGGACCAACTTGGCTGCCCGTTCCTTCTCCGTATCGGCCTCGATCTCATTCCACGGCATGGAGATGACGTGCTCGTACTGGGTGACGCCCGTCGGCAGAATCTCCGGAATGATGGTATCCGCGATGGTGGGGAAGCCGTAGGAGATGGCCCCCGCGGCCGCCGCGTACTTCAGATCGTCCACCTCACCGAGGGCCAGTACGAAGGCGAAGACCCGGTACTTGTTGTAGAGAAGAATCTTGCGCCACTCCCCGGGATCCAGGCCACCGAACGTCAGGGCGGAACGTGTGGCGAACCCCAGGGGATAGATCGCGGAGATCGTGTCCTTGCCGAAGGGGACGATGTAGGTATCGTACCCCATCTCCACACCCTCCTCCTGGAGTTGATCAATGATCGAGCGTCCGTTGACGTTGCCGCACAGGAAGGTGAGGATGTTTCGCCGCTGAAGCTCGCGCACGATGGCGACGGCGGCCTCATTGCTGCGGGCCTTGCCAACCACGGCGGCGAAGCCGGGCATGCGCCCGTCAACGAGCTGGATGCCCCAGGAACGGAGCTGAACGTCGTCAATGGGCCCATTTAGATGCCCATCGCCCGAGAAGCTCGGGTAGTTGGTGCTGCCCGTCAACTCCAGCCCCGGGTAGGGCTCCGGCTGCTCGCCATAGGCAAAGCGGATACCCTCGATCGCCTCGGCAGCCAGGAGGGTGGACATGCCGCTGTCGAGGGTCTCCCCCAGGTAGGGGACCCAGAGAGTATCATCGGGGACCGGATGGAGAAGCCTCCTGGCGTGATCGAGCACCGGCTCCAGGTCCTTCAACGTCTCGACCTTGTGCTTTAGCATCCCGTATACGACGGGCAGATAATACGCCGTGTTGGGGAACTGCACGGGTGTGTCAGGTCCCTTCTCGGCAATGGCCTTCTTCAACAGTGCGTCAGCCTCGGCCACGAGGCCGTTCGCGCCGCGAATGGCTCGTGTAGCAATGTATCTTGACATTCCTTGTCCTCCTAACTGGCGGTCTTCCCGTAGGCCGCTTCGAGGCGCTCCTCCAGCGGCAGGTCGAGGATCTCCGACAAGCGCCGGTCGCCGCTCTTGCCCCACCTGGACGGATCGTACTCCTCGAGTCCCAGATCCTCCCGCTTCCGGTCAATGTGCTCAAGGGCGCGGCGCACGATCTCCTCGGCCTCCTCGACGAACTCCAGCCTGCCGCCGACCTTGGCCTCCCAGCTCTCGCTCATGATGCGGAGCACGTCCTCGCTTCCAGAGACCGGGCCCTCGCTGCCGCCCAGGATGACGTAGGCGCCAGAGGCGACGCAGTAGGTGGCGATGGAGAGCGCCTTTTCGCTCATCCACTCGGGTGCCATGCCCACAGCGGGAATATCGGAGATATCCTCGCCGAGCCCCCCCTCGGTCGCCATCTGCGACAGCACGGTCAGAATGCGAGAGTTATCCACACAGGAGCCCATATGGAGCACCGGCGGGATGCCCACGGTCTCACAGACCTCGCGGAGGCCGGGGCCGGCGACCTCCAGGGCCGCCTCGGGCGTCATGTAGCCCTGCTTGGCACTGGCGATGGCGCCGCAACCCGTCTCCACGACGAGGACATCGTTCTTCAGGAACTCGTCCACGACATAGCGGTGGAGCTCATCGTGGCACACCCGGGCATTGTTGCAGCCGATGTTGGCCACCACGCCGCGGATACGCCCGGCCTGAACGGCGTCGTTGAGGGGGCGCAGCGAACCGCGGTAGAAGCCACCCAGAGCGTAGTCGATATACTCATGGGAGAAACCCGGAATCAGGGGCATCTTCGCGTCGGGAACGCTGGTCTCTCCACGCTCGGGATAGCGGTCGATGGCGCGGCGAACGATCTCCTTGGCGATCTCCAGGGCGCGACCCTCCTCGAACTCAATGTGCATGGCCCCCTTGATCTTCGCCTTCGGGGAGGTGGTGATCAACTCGGTGTGGTAGCGATCAGCAATGGGGCCCAATCCCTGGAAGATGCATTGGATATCGACAACCATAGCCTCGACTGCGCCCGTGAGAATGGCCAACTCCTGCTGAAGGAAGTTGCCGGCCAGGGGGATCCCATCACGCATCAACGTCTCGTTCGCCGTGCAGCATATGCCGGCCAGTTGGATGCCCTCGGCGCCCTGGCTCCTGGCATACTCGACAAGCTCAGGATCGAGGGATGCGGCCACGATCATCTCGGAAAGGGTGGGCTCGTGGCCGTGGATAATGATGTTGACCATGTCCTCGCGCAGGACACCGAGGTTGGCGCTGGAGCGCACCGGGGCAGGCGTGCCGAAGAGAATATCGGTGAGGTCGGTAGCGAGCATCGAGCCGCCCCAGCCGTCCCCCAGAGCACAGCGCAGGGTGTGATCCAGGATGTGATCGGCGTCCTGATCGTTGCCGACGTGGGTGCGGTGGAGCA
>CAYVCX010000002.1:0-39301 GCA_964450435.1 uncultured Anaerolineales bacterium | reverse complement strand
CCGGCCGCCACAGCCCGGGCGAAGTTGCGGGCGGCGATGGTGTCCAGGGTGGCGCCGCACACGCCGCGGGTGGTGTCGCCGATGAGGCGACAGGGTCCCATGGAACAGTTCTTGCAGCACAAGCCCGCGCCACCGATGTTGCAGGCCCTGATAGCCGCGGCGCGGGAGAACGCGGTCTCAGCCTCGATGTCGCACGCTCTCTGCAGAAGCTCCACAGTTGCTTGATCCCGGCTTGCCTCCTCCGGGGTGAATTCTTTCTTCTTTGCCATCTCTTAGACTCTCCTTCCGTAGGCTCGCCAGCACCCTAGTACCGTCGGAACTCCCCAGCCATCTCCCGGTCGATCTCGCTCGTCGCGGCCAAGCGGACCCCCGCGGACTCCCACTGGGGGTCTCGCCGTATCGCGGTGGGCTCCACGAGGACGGGGACGCCCCCTTCGCCGACGGGGTAGCCGGCCTCGCCCAGAGCTGCTTCGATGGCGGCGGTGTCGACTGTCTCCGGATCGTACGCCACCATAACTTGATTCCAAGCCGAACTCGCATATATCTTCTCCACCCCCTCCAGATCGACCAGCGCCTCACGGAGCTTCAGCACGTGATGGTCTGCCCAGAGAGAGGGCACGTCGAAGACAACCTTCTCCATGTCTCAGCCTCCCTTGCTTATCTGTGTGCCAGTATTCGATGATATCCAAGCAGCGCAGCAGACTTGATTCAGGGCTCTGCATCGAGTTGCTTTCCACGACCGCCCTGTGCGGCCCACGGCGAGCGTGGAAAACCACTCCAGCGCTGCCCATCGCAACCCAGCAGACCGGTGGCTGCTGCCAGGCCAACCACCAGTCCGCCGGTTCTCCAGCTTTGCCGTCTACGAACCCACTAGGACAGGCCGATAACCTCTCCAGTCTCCACGTCGAGATCCATGTCCATGAAGGCCGGGCGCGTGGCCGTGCCGGGCATGGTGCTCATCGTCCCGATAAGGGGATAGATGAACCCAGCGCCGACACTGGCGCGCACCTCCCGAACGGGGAGCGTGAAGCCAGTCGGCGCTCCCTTGACGTTTGGGTCGTGACCGATGCTGAGATGGGTCTTGGCCATGCAGATAGGCAAGTTGCCGAAGCCAGACTTCTCGTAGCTGGCGATCTGTTGCTCGGCCTTGTCGGTGTACGTGACATCGGCCGCGCTGTAGATCTCCTTGGCGATATGCTCGATCTTCTCCTTGATCGACCAGTCGAGGGGGTAGAGGAACTCAAAGTCGCTGGGCTGCTCGCAGGCCTCGACGACGGCCTCGGCCAACTGCGCTGCGCCCTCCCCACCGTGGGTCCAGTGTTCGGTGGGCGCCGCGTCGAAGGCCCCCTGCTCCAGGGAGTACTTGCGGATCATCTCGACCTCGGCGTCGGTGTCGGTCGTGAAGCGATTGACGGCCACGACCACGGGGATGCCAAACTTCTTCGCGTTCCGGATGTGCACACCCAGGTTAGCAAGACCCGCCTCGAGCAACTCCAGGTTCTCCTCGGTGTACGCCTTGTCCAGAGGGGCGCCAGGCTTGACGGTGGGCCCGCCACCGTGCATCTTGAGGGCCCGGACCGTTGCGACCAGCACGACGGCGTCCGGGATCAGGCCGGAGTAGCGGCACTTGATGTTGAAGAACTTCTCCATACCGATGTCCGCACCGAAACCGCTCTCGGTGACGACGTAGTCGGCCAGCTTGACGGCTATCTGATCGGCAATGATGGAGGAGTTGCCGTGAGCGATGTTGGCGAAGGGTCCGGCGTGGACGAAAGCTGGCTGCCCCTCGAGCGTCTGCATCAGGTTAGGCATGAGCGCGTCCCGCAGCAAAATGGTGACCGCCCCGGCGACGCCCAGGTCCTCGAGGTTTACGGGGTTACCGTCGGTGTCGAGCGCGACGACGGCCTTCCCGACCCGCTCGCGGAGGTCCTTGAGGCTGGTAGCCAGCGCCAAGATAGCCATGAGCTCGCTGGCCACGCTGATATCGTATCCCGTCTTGCGGGGGAAGTACTCGCTGCGTTCCGCGTCGTTCAGGCCGACCTTGATCTCCCGCAGGCTGCGATCACAGACGTCGACGACGCGGTTCCAGGTGATGGTCTCTGGATCGATGTCGAGGCGCCGATCGAGGCCGCGGCGCTTCAGCGCCTCGTCAGACTGTCGGCTCTCGTGATACATGCGCGTATCCAGCGCGGCAGCGACCAGGTTGTGAGCAACGGTGATGGCATGAATATCGCCGGTCAGGTGAAGGTTGAAATCCTCCATCGGAATGACCTGGCTGTAACCGCCGCCAGCGGCCCCACCCTTGATGTTGAACGTGGGTCCCATGCTCGGCTGGCGGATACAACACATCACGTTCTTGCCCAGTTCGCTCCCCATGGCCTGGGTCAAGCCGACCGTAGTGGTAGTCTTGCCCTCGCCAAGCGGTGTGGGCGTGATGGCTGTGACATCGATGTACTTACCCTGGGGCCGGTCGGCGAACTTCTCGACCACATCCAGGTGGACCTTGGCCTTGTACTTGCCGTAAAGGTCCAGATCATCCTCCACGAGGTCGATCCTCTCGGCCATCTCCCGAATGGGGATCAGCTCGGCCGCGTGAGCAATGTCGATGTCACTGGGAACGGGGAAGACTTTCTTGACTGGCATTTTTCCTCCTTGGGATATTGGGTGAATTGACGTGTGATAAGCCGAATCCGGATACTCCGGGGTGCTAGCCCGAGTCGACGGCGTGACGCTCGGGTACAGAACGGCCTTCGCGGGACTGGCACGAATCAAGAGCGGCCGTGACCGCCTGGCGCATCAGACCCCCGGCCACGTGAATCAGCGGCTCCCCCAGGCTCGGATCCGTGCGCATGGCAGCCGAACACGGGGAATGGTGGTGAAGCAGCCCCGCCTCCTGGACAGCCCCTTTCACCTCCTCGCCGATCAGCTCCCGCGCCACCGCGCGCGCCGAGCCACACGCTGTGTCCCGCTTGACCTCGATATCGGTGATCCTCCCGGCCTCACAGACCATCTCGAGCACCGGCCGACCGAAGTGATGCGCAAACTCGGCGATCCACGGGTCGTCATACGGCACGGAGTACTCGCGCACATTGTACCGATCGGGGGTCAACGAGCAGAAAGGCTTGGGGAAGACAGCCGTTACGTCCGCCTCGGCCAACTGAGCCCCCAGCTGGCGCGCCAGGCCGTCGGGCAGCCAGGCAGCATTATCCGCCGGCACAATGACCGAACAAGCCCCGGTCCTCTGGACCACCCCGGGGACGAGCTGAGCCACCCCGGCAACCTGCCCCAGGGAGAGGACCAGGTGCGCGCTGGGCAGATCCAAAGGCAGAAACGTCAGCGGGGCATCCACGACCGGCGGGAGGTCAGCGGGAGCGCGCCAGGCATCGAGGGACCAGGAAGTGGGAGCGAAACGACGGATGTGCGTCAGAATCCGCTCGCCGTAGTGTCCCTGGTAAAGAACGAAAAGCTTCAGCTCCGACGGGCGCCGGGCCTGCCAGCTCAGGGGCTCGATCACCTCCTCCAGCAAGTCGCTAACCCCGCGGCTCTCCTTCATATGTTGGTAGAATACGGAGATGCGGTTGTCCTCGGGGGTCAGCCCGATGATCTTGGCGTCCGAGGCACACGCCAGGCTCTTGGTCACCAGGCGCCTCTGCTCCTCGCTGCTGTCTGCCTCGATGATGATCACGTCGGGATCCGCGTCCGACAACTGGTCAAACACGTTGGGGCCAATGAGGGCCGTGCCCACGACCGCGATGTCCGACCGACCAGAGAGGAGACTCTGGACCCCCTGGGCGAAGAGGGGCTGGCTTGCGAGGATGAATACGCGTCGGGTGCGCATAATCGTTATAACTGACTCCCGGTCAGTGATCCGCCGGATGATATTATACGTCCCTCGTTCGTTCTCGTCCATAGCCCATGCGGGCTATCTCCACTCCTCGAATGGCCCGAATGGGCTAGCCTTTACCTCCTGTTGTGAACTCAGACAAGAGGGTATGAAAGAGCGCCGCTCTCCGCTCTCAGCCCGAATCCGGCGATCCGGGCCGAGCGACGTCCAGTGTGCTGCAGCTATTCCTCGTCCAAATTCTGCTCAAATACCGCAGCTTCAACAGCGGAACCCGACGCCGACCGATGGCAAAACGAGACACCTGGACCAGCGCTCAATCAAAGCGCTCCGGGAGGCACACGAGGCCCTGCCCCACAGCATACGCAGCGGCCTCAGTTCGGTTGTTGACGTCCAACTTGGCGTAGATGCTGCGCAGATGATTCTTCACCGTATTGTGGGCGATGCCCAGCTCATCCCCTATCCTGCGATTGGTGAACCCCTCAACCACGAGGGCCAACACGTCGCACTCACGCTCCGAGAGCACAGCTGCCGCCTTCGGCTGAGGAACGGGACGGGTTCGGCGCGCGAGTTGGTTGAATAGCTTGCCCGTCATGCCTCGCGACAGAGGCGCCTCATCCTCCCCCGCCCGTCGCAACTGGTCGAAGAGTTCCTCGGGCTGGAGATCCTTGAGCAAGTATCCGTCGGCGCCGACCTTCACCGCAGCGATCAGGTCTTGCTCATCGTCGGAGACGGTGAGCATCACCACCTTCACGTCCGGCATCTGGGCCTTCAGTCGGCGCGTCGCCTCCAGGCCATCGCAGTTCGGCATCCTGATGTCCATCAGAACCAGGTCCGGGCGCAGATCTCGAGCCTTCTCGAGGGCCTCAAGGCCGTCCGCTGCCTCTCCCACGACGTCGAAATCGGGCTGGACATCGAGAAGCCGAATCAGTCCCTTGCGAAAGAGCAGATGGTCGTCGACCAACAGAATGCGCAGCGGCTCCATGTGACCGCCAGCCTAGCCCCACAAGTATTGAGGCGAGGAGTCTCCGCCCTCGCCTCAGTTTGCACGAACGAAAGCACTCACTAATTATGATACCACAGGCGTGGTGCTGGTCAACTGCACGAAGACCGGCATCACGGGTCGGAGCTTCGCCAGGGGAGCGAGAGAAGCGTACGCTCTACGAGCACGCTAGCGGAAGCACACGCCTGCAGGCGGAGGAATCTCACTTCCTCCGCCGCTTCGCCTGTCGCTCGGCTGCCTGGAGCACGTTCCTCATCAGCATCACGTTGGTCATCGATCCTGTCCCACCGGGGACCGGGGTGATGGCCCCGGCTACCTTCTTGACCTCCTCGAAGTCGACGTCGCCAACCCACTTGTCGCCCTTCTTGTTGAAACCAAAGTCGATGACGGTGGCCCCCGGTTTGACCATATCGCCCTTGATCAGCTCGGGCACCCCCACGGCGACGCATAGGATATCGGCCTCTCGCGTCACCTCGCCCAGGGGCTTGGTGTGGGAGTGACACATGCTCACCGTGGCGTGATGCTGCATCAGCAGGAAGGACATGGGCCGCCCCACAATGTTGGAGCGCCCGACGACGACGGCGTGGGCCCCATCTATGGTGATGCCAGCGCGCTTCAGGATCTCCAATCCACCCAGCGGGGTGGCGGGGACCAGGTAGTCCTTCACGCCATCGTCTCGGCCCACAGGATCCGCCTGCGCCAACCGTCCAGCGTTGATCGGGTTCACGCCGTCAGCGTCCTTCTCCGGTCTGATGGCCGCCTTGACGGCGATGTCATCGATTCCGCGGGGCAACGGCTCCTGGACCATGATGCCGTTTACGCTGCTCTGGGCATTGAGTCTGGTAACGATGTCGATCACCTCTTCCTGATCGGCTGTCTTCGGCAGCTCGTGCAGAACGAAGCCCATCCCGGCGTTCTCAAAGGAGCGCTTGATCATCTTCCCGTAGCTCACCGAGGCCGGGTCGTCCCCGGCACGGACCACGGCGATGGTCGGCGCATAGCCGTACTCGGCCTCGAACTCGGCCACCGCAGCGACGATCTCCTTGCGCACCTCCTCCGCCATGGCGCGACCATCGAGGATTCTCGCAGACTGGACCTCCTCCTCGGAGCCGAGGTGGGGTCGGAGGAGGGTCATCCACTCGTCCACCTCTATCGCGACCACCTCCTCGCCCCAGGTATTCAACACCCGCTCATCGGATCGGATGGCGTCCATGAAGGCCGCGACTCTCTCCGCTTCGCCACCGTCGGTGCTGACGTAGGCCAGGGTGGCCTCGGTAACCAGGGAGTTGGCCACCTGCCGACCGAAAGCTTCGATCAATCGAGGTCTTATCTTCGAGTCAAAGATCTCTTCAACGTCCATTCTCCATCTCCTTCTCACTGCTAGGCCGGCGCGCTAACGGTGACCCGCGTCCCCTGTCCAGGTTCGGATTCCACCGTCAAGGATCCCCCCAACAACCGGGCCCGCTCGTGCATCCCGATCAACCCCAGCTTGCCGCCGGTTGTGGGATGGTCCACCACCGTGGGGGGGTCGAAACCCTTCCCGTCATCCTCGACTGTCACTTTCACCGTACCGTCACTGAAAGCGACGGTGACGATGGTGTGGTCCGCATCGGCATGCCTTCTGACGTTGTTCAGAGCCTCCTGAACAATACGGAACAAGATCAGCTCCATCTCGGATGAGAGCCTTCTTTCCTCGCCTTTCACCCGCAGGCCGGCCTGCAGCCCATCCTGGCGGTTCAGTTCAGCCGTCAGCTCCTCCACCGCGGGCAGCAAGCCCAGATCGTCCAGGATAGAGGGCCGTAGATCCTGACTGAAGCGGCGCACCCTCCTCATCATGTCTCCCGTGGCCTCCTGCAGCTCGTGAACCCGGGCCGCAGCCTTCGGAGAGAGCAGGTCATCGGAGGTCGCCAGCGCCTCCAGCCGCCGCGAGAGCGCGACCAGCGATTGAATTGTGTCATCGTGCAGCTCGCGGGCGATGCGCCGGCGCTCGTTCTCCTGAGCCTGGGTGATCTGTCGAGCGTAGAAGCGCATATTCTCGTAGAGGTAGGCGTTCTCGATGGCGATGCCGGCCTGGCGACCGATGGCATTGAGCAGAGCCACATCCCGTTCCGAGAAAGCCCTGACTTCGTCGATGCTCAGGACACTGAGGGCACCGAAGGTCCTGTCGCCGCTCACGACAGGCACGGTCACGACGCTGGTGAGGCCGGCCTCCACAAAGGCCGGAACGGCGTTGGGGTAGGCTTCGTAGTCATCAATGACCATCGGCTCCCCCGTGGTCATCACCTGCCCGGACAATCCTTCGCCCTTCCTGACGGTGACATCGACCAACTCCGGCGAGAGGTGGTGAACGTAAGGATAGCGGATGACATTTCTTTCCTCGTCCAGCAAAGCGATCACGCCGCCGTCCGCCCCAACCAGGTCGACGGCGATCTCCATCACCTTGGGAAGCACGCGGTCCAGTTCAAGCTCGGACGTGACTTCCTCGGTCACCTCTATGACAGAACGCTCCACCTTTAGCTGGTGCATTCGTTCCTGGTAGAGCCGCACGTTCTCGACGAAGACCCCCATGGTATTGCAGACGGTGTTCAACAGCTCCTCGTCCTGGCGCAGGATAGGGCAGGTTCTGCGATCGCCCGCAAAGAGCAAACCGTTGATCTCGCCCTTGGCGCGCAAGGGCCCGGCCAGCTTGCACTGCAGCTCCTCGTGGCGGGCGAGCATGCGGGACGACTTGACACCGTTGGGCTCAGCGGGGATCTCGGGCGGCAGGTTGCGATGGGCGACCAGCGTGAGGCCCTGTGCATCCTCATCCAGAAGGTATATCGCACCTGCCTCCAGTCCGAGGACCTCGAGGATCTTGTCCAGGATATCGTCGAGGGTCTGTTCCAGGTCAAAAGACTGGGTCAGCGCGCTCGTGACCTCGTGGATGGTCTCCAGACGGGACACGGTGTCCCGGCCGGCACGTCGGTGGTTGTGCTGCGTGTCTTTCTTGCGCATGGCCTACGGCCCTCCCCCACGGGGGGATGAACGGAGCTCCGGCGTAACACCGCCAATCTATGGCAGTTAAAGAGTCATTGCGACCAGAGGAAGCAAAGAATCTCGGACCACTCCCCCAGATAGGGTAGCGATTGCTCGAGAGCGCTCTCGGATGTCCTGACACTGCCGGCCGCAAATGAAGGACACGAGAGCCCATTGTCACACAACCAGCTCTCAGAAGCGCTCATCAGGGGCCCGGCCCAGATCCCAGACGTTCCTGGTCGGTGGTCACTCACAGCGTGTCTTCGAGCGTGATCCATCCTCTGCGGAGCGCGTGCACCACTGCCTCAGTGCGGGAGCCGACGCCCATCTTGTTGAACACGTTGGTGAGGTGGCTCTGTACGGTACGAACACTTATGGTGAGCTCCCGCGCGATCTCCCGATTGGAGCTGCCTTTCGCGGCAAGCTGCAGAACCTCCAGCTCTCGCTCCGTGAGCTGATCGAAGGCGGTCTGTGCCGTGACGACGTGTTCCTCGGGCCGGGCGAAGCGGTCGATGACTTTGCGCGCGATAGCCGGGTGAAGGATGGACTCCCCGGCGTGCACAGCGCGAATCGCATCGACCAACTCGTCCACCCGCACGTCCTTGAGGAGGTAGCCCGCTGCTCCCGCCTCCAGGAAAGCGAAGATGTATTGATGGCTGTCGTAAGCGGTCAGGACGAGGATCGCGATCGCCGGGGCAACGGCCTTGATCTGTCTCGTGGCCTCAATGCCGTTGAGCTCCGGCATGGCGAAGTCCATCACCACGACATCAGGTCGCTCCGTGACGGCCAGTTGGACAGCTTCTTTGCCATCGCTGGCCTCCGCGACAACCTCAATGTCGTCCTCGCGCTCCAGGAGTTCTCGGGTGCCCTGACGGACTACGGCGTGGTCGTCGGCTAACAGAACACGTATCGTATCTGTATTCATCTCGGTGGCAGGCAGGTCCTTCAACCGGATTATATCATCCTGCGCATGGATGCGCAAACTGTTTGGCTTGCCGGCCAACCGCTTATGTGGACAGTTCGTCGTGGCCTCCACCTACCACTACAACCGCATCTGTCATTCCGAGTTGCTCTATGGCGCTGGCACGCCACTCACTAGGCAAGAAACCGCCACCTGCGTCATTCCGACCAGAACGGAGCACAGCGGAGTGTAGCGGAGGAATCTCGTTGCCAGCAAGCGCGAGATTCCTCGACTCGCTACGCTCGCTCGGAATGACGGCATCGCGGTGCCAGATCGGAGTGACGGTTCTCGGTGATCAGTGTCTTAGGAGGAGCGCAGGAAGGGCAGCTACCGGAGCGACGAGGAATCTCGCTCGCGCTGGCCACGGATACCTCACACGTGGGCGCTCCTCGGCCGCCCAGAAACTCTGATTGCTACTGGGCGGTTGTAGTAGTACGCTATTTGGCCTACGTCAGGCTACGGGGGTCGGCCAGGCTTACTATGCAGAATGGCTGTCTGGGCAGCGGCAGGCTCGCGTGTTTCTCGCAGAGGTAAGCCACAGGAGAAAGATGGATATTTCAGCCGATGACAGGAGCACGGCGGCATGATAGGATGTGGTCGAAACAGGGAATGAGAGCAGGCGACACAGAGGTCGCGAATTATCACACAGGGAGGAAGAAATGAGCGCCAAGATCCTAGACGGTCGGAAGGTATCGAAAGAGATTCTAAACGAGATCAAGCAAGAGGTGAAGTCATATCAGTCCAAGTACGACGCCGCTCCGACGCTGGCACTGGTTCGCGCCGGTGATGATCCGGCCTCCGTGAGCTACGCCGGAATGATCGAGCGCACCTGCAACAAGGTGGGCATCACCTTCGTCGGTCACACACGCCCCTCGGACGTCAGCGAGGAGGAGATGGTGCGCTTGATTCGCAGTCTGAACAACGATGAAACGGTCAACGGGGTCATCATCCAGCAGCCACTGCCCGAGAGCATCCGCCCCGAGGTCGTGATCGAGGCTCTGGACCCGGGAAAGGACATCGACGGCGCGCATCCGCTCAACGCAGGACGGTTGGCCCGGGCGGCCTTCGTCGATCAGCCGCAGAATGTGGGCCCGTACTTCGTGCCGGCCACGCCCCTCGGCGGCCTGGAGCTATTGAAGCGCTATAACGTCACCATCGACGGACAGCGGGCCGTGATCGTCGGGGCGAGCAATCTGATCGGAAAGCCGCTGTCGTTGCTGCTCACCCGGCACTGGGCTACTGTGACGGTCTGCGACCTGCACACCAAGCCACTGTCTGCAATGACAGAAGAGGCGGATATCCTGGCCAGTGTCACGGGCGTGGCCCATTTGATCACCGCCGACATGGTCAAGGAAGGCGCGACGGTCCTGGACTTCGGCTTCGCGGAGAGGGACGGGGAGTGGGTCGGGGACGTGGACTTCGAGAACGTCAAGGAGATCGCCAGCGCCATCACCCCCGTACCGGGAGGCACGGGGCCGATGACGAACGCAATGCTGATGCGGAACACGATGACAGCGGCGCAGCGCCAGGCTCAGCTGGGGTTGAAGCAGGCAAGCCGCGTCTCCACGGTAACGGTCAGCCCCACGCGCCTGGGGACAGAGGCAAGCCAGGCCAGCGGCTCGTAACCAGCGCGATGAACTAGCCCCCGCGGCGCTCCTGCGGCGGAGATTCTGGAGGGACGGCCCGTCTTACTCGGACGACGGGCCGTCCCTTTTCTCTTGCGGTTTCATCCCTTCCCGGCCCACGCTTCCCGCTCGACCTGAGTTGGTATCACCGATTCCCATGTTGGAATGACCATCCGGAGCGACTGGCGCGAGCGAGGAATGCCATCGCGGCGGGGTTGACGCAGCCGCGCGACATTCGTCCCCTCCGCTTCGCTCCGGCTGGCATAGGATGATGGGGGTGCCTGCATACTCAGCGGTGCGCGCCGCCGACGTCCAGGTCGCGCCCCACGGGTCAACCCGGCATAACAGGAAGACCGGCCTGTTGCATCCTGGCCCGTGCATCCGCAGGACGGATTGTCTCAGAGTAGCTGTCCAGGTTGCAGGTCTGGCCCGGCGGGTGAACTTGCTACCCACCCACCCTGTGCTATAGTTGTGGCACATCGCGGGCTCAGAAGGAGAAGCTCGACGCCGTGACGTGACGCGGCAAACGTCCAAGGCAACACACCCACCAGGCATCGTCCCGTTCGTCGGTACACTACCGTACAGGAGAGAACCATGACTCTGCTCGAAAAAGCCCCACGGGAGACAGTAGAAGGCAGGGGAATCACAGCCCTGGTGATAGCGACCCTGGGTGTGATAGGCATCGTCGCCTATTACTTCCTGGGCCCTCGTGAGCTGCGCGGTATAGATGTAGCGATGCTGTTCGTCATCGTCAGCTTCGCAGCCTACGGCACGATGCGCACGATTATCGGGGGCCTCATGACCGCCCTCGCGGTGTACCTGGCGACGGGGATGGCAGCGAGCTTCTACCCGGTACCGACACCCTACGCACGGAGCTTTCTCAACATCCTGGGGACAGTGGGCTTGAGCAGGGCCCCCGCCGGGACAGTCGACTACTCGGCCCTGGCGCTCTCCTTCGCTATCTTCGCCGTCCTCCTCTGGGTCGTTCTGGAGCTGCTGTTCCGTGCCTCCTTTGAGAACACGCACGTATCGTTCCTGGGCCCTATGGACCGGGTCGGCGGGGCGCTGGTCTACCTCGCCATCGGGGTTCTGGTCGCCGCGCTGGCGTTCAACACCATCGGCTACGGGGTCGCCAGCCGCCCCGCTCACGACCAGGCTTCCCTGCGCCGTCCGCTCAACCGTGTACTGAGACTGCACTACCGGGGGCAGTCCTTCTGGTTCCCGGGCCGACCGCCGGGGATCTACGCCTACGATCTGGACCTTTCGTGAACCAGAAACACCTCTCTACCCTGGAGTACCCGAAGATCCTGCGCACCCTGGCGACGCATACCAGCTTCTCGGTCGGTGAGGAACAGGCCCTGGCCCTCGAGCCGACATCGGATTACGGTCAGATCGAGGCGAGGCTGGCGACGACCGGCGAGGCTCGCGTCCTTCTGGAGGAAAGGCCGGGCACCTCGGTCGGCGGCGCCCACGACTTACGGCCGCTGACGGCTGCTGCCCAACGGGGGCAGGTTCTGCCTGCGGGGGATCTGCTGGACGTGCGCGACACCCTGGCCGCCGGGCGGAGGCTGCATCGGGCGCTCACCCGGCTGGAGCATCAGTTTCCGCACTTGGCCCGCATAGCCGGGCGCATCCGGCCCTGCCAGGACCTCATCGAGGAGATCAACCGCTGCATCGACGAGCGGGGCGGCGTCCGTGACGCGGCCTCTCCCGCGTTGGGCCGCATCCGCCGCGAGGTGGACATCGCTCACGGTCGCATCCAGAGCAAGCTGGAGAACATCATCAGCGCGTCGCAGAACGCCTCGTACCTTCAGGAAGCGATCATCACCCGGCGAGAAGGCCGTTACGTCATTCCTATCAAGTCACAGTTCAAGGACAAGATTCCCGGGGTGACTCACGACCGGTCGTCGTCGGGGGTGACGCTGTTCATCGAGCCGCTGTCTGTGGTCGACCTGAACAACGCCTGGCGCGAGCTCCAGCTGGAGGAGGAGGAAGAGATTCGGCGCATCCTGGCCACCCTCTCGGGACAGATCGGCGAGCGCGCAGAGGCAATCGACGAGACGGTGGGGGCGCTGGCGGAGCTCGATGTGGCGTTCGCCAAGGCGAAGTACGCCGACTCTATTGACGGTTCCAAGCCGGAGCTGGTCCCCTTTTCCGAGCGGACGGACGGCCACCCCGGTTCAACGGTCCACCTCCTGGGCGCGCGTCATCCCCTGCTGGATCCAGAAGAGGTGGTACCCATCAACGTGGCCCTGGACGAGGAAACCCACGTGCTGGTCATCACGGGCCCAAACACCGGAGGTAAGACGGTAAGCCTGAAGACGGTGGGCTTACTGACCCTCATGGCCCAGACGGGGCTTCACATCCCGGCTGAGTCAGGCTCGGCGCTCTCGCCCTTCGAGGGGGTCTTCGCCGATATCGGCGACGAACAGTCGATCGAACAGAACCTCTCCACGTTCTCCGCGCATATGACGAACATCATCTCGTTCCTGGACCGCGCCGATGCGCGCAGTCTGGTGCTGCTGGACGAGCTGGGAGCCGGCACCGATCCGGCCGAGGGGTCGGCGCTGGCGCGGGCGCTGCTCGAGCACTTCCGGAAACGGGGATCGACGACGTTCGTCGCCACGCACTATCCGGAGTTGAAGACCTACGCTCAACTGACTCCGGGCGTGCGGAACGCCTCGGTCGAGTTCGATGCGGAGACGCTCAGTCCAACCTACCGGCTGACCATAGGGCTGCCGGGACGCTCCAATGCGCTGACCATCGCCCGACGGCTGAGGATGCCGGAGACGATCGTCGAAGAAGCACACAGGATGGTCTCCCCCGAGGACCGGCGGACCCAGGATATGCTGGACGACATTCACCGGCTCCGCACGGAGATGGCAGGAGAGCGGCAGGAGGCTCACACGGCGCGGGCTGAGGCAAGGCACGTGACCGCTGAACTGCGCGAGCGTCTGGCGGCTATCGAGGAAGAGCGAGAGGAAATCCTCCGCGAAGCACGCCGGGAGGCTGAAGAGACCCTGGAGAGGCTCCAGGCCGAGGTGCGCCAACTGCGAAGTCGCCTGAGGGCTGCGGCTGCGCCACTAGAGGGGGTCAGCGCCGTCGAGGAGAAGCTGAAATCGCTGGAGAAGGAAATGCCGACGGCGAAGCCGCTGGAGCCGCCCGCGTTTCCACGGGGGGACGAAGCTCCCGAGGAAGGGCTCAAGCGTCCCATCCGGCCCGGGGACACCGTGTGGGTGCGCCCGCTGAACTCCAAGGGTGAGGTCCTCCAGGTCGACGATGGAGAGGCCGAGGTCCAGGTTGGACGAGCCCGGACGCAGGTGAGCGTCACGGCACTGGAGCTGCGGGAGGGGGAGGAGCCAGAACCGGTCCCCGAGACAGCCCGGGTGAGCACGGATAGACCGGCATCGCCGGGTCGCGACATCGATCTCCGGGGACAGACCGTCGAGGAGTCGCTGAGGGAGCTGGATCGCTACCTGGACCAGGCCATGCGGGCTGGCGTGCCGGAGGTACGCATCATCCACGGGAAAGGCACCGGTGCCCTGCGACGAGGGATCCGTGATTTCCTCGCCAACCACCCTCTGGTCAGGGACTACGAGGGGGCCGATTACCGGGAGGGTGGCGAGGGCGTCACCGTGGTCAGCACCGTCGAGCGGTAACAGAGGGCGATCACAGCATTGACAGCATTGACAGAGGAAGGCAACGTGAACGACACCATAAGACTCGAGGTCTGGTTGTACGGGCCGATCTCCCGCTACGGGAACGAGGTAGGAGCGGATATGGTGCGGGAGCGCAGCGTACAGGGGAGCCACGCCGAGCTCCATCTGGAACTGCCAGAGGGCAGCAGGATGCAGGACCTGCTCGACTACCTGAAGCTCCCGCCCGAGGATAAAGGCATCACGTTCATCAACGGGAAGCTGGCGGCAATGCCCGGCGTGGGCGCGGACCGCGAGACAGAGCTCCAGGACGGCGACCGGGTGGGCATTTCGCACCGCCGCAGCATGTGGCCTTTCCAGTATCGCTTCGGGGCGAGCATGGGCGAGAAGCTCCAGGAGACGTTCCGCCAGCGTGAAGATCGGGGGATTCACCACGCCTATGCCGAACCAGAGGAGTAGGATGACGCCAGCCACAACCCGCGGCGAACCTTGACACACCCGTCAACCCGGTGTAGAATGGACGAAGACAGACAAGGCAGATCCCACCGCTCAAGCCGCTCCGTTAAGAACGCCATAACCTTCCGACTCATCGCGTTCCTCACAGGACGGATGAGCGACAAGGCCTGGGGAGCAATCCCCACGCCCGCCGTGATTGCAAAGGAGGCAGACCTGGACCTGGCGCTGACGTGAGGTTCAGGAGGTCTCCTTTTTTTATTCGGCTCAACATACTGTAGGGAGGGAGGTACCCAGAATGGCCAAGATTCTGCGCGTGAATATGACGGACCGCACCGCGACCTACGAGGAGCTGCCCGAGAAGTATCAGCACCTGGCAGGCCGCGGCCTCACATCGACCATACTGTACGACGAGGTAGATCCCACGTGTCACCCCCTGGGACCGAACAACAAGCTGGTGTTCGCGCCCGGCCTGCTGGCCGGGACGGTGGCCCCGACGTCGGGCCGGCTCTCTGCAGGCGGCAAGTCCCCTCTCACCGGTGGGATTAAGGAGTCCAATGCTGGCACGAAATGGGCCCAGCAGGTGGGCAGGCTGGGCATCAAGGCGATCATTGTGGAAGGGCAGCCGCAAGCGCCGGGCTGGTGGGGGCTGCACATCGACAAGGACGGCGCCGAGTTCTTCGAGGCCGATGACTATACGGACCAGGGGTTGTACGACATGGCCCCATCAGTCTTCGAGCGCTTCGGCGACCAGGTGGGGATGATGACCATCGGAGTGGCGGGCGAGAAGAGAATGGCGATGGCCGGTCTATGCTTCAATGACACGGAGAACCGGCCCAGCCGGTATTCGGGCCGCGGAGGTCTCGGCGCGGTGGCTGGCAGCAAGGGGCTGAAGTTCATCATCGTCGACGATACCGACGCGCCGGGCGTGGAGATCGCCGACAAGGATCTCTTCGATCAGGGGCGCAAGAAGCTGCTGAACGCGCTGCGCAGCCACGACATCACGAAGCCGAAAGGGGCCCTGCATACCTACGGCACTGCGGTACTGGTGAATATCCTCAACGAGGCAGGGGGCTACCCGACCCGCAACTTCCGGGAGGGACGCTTCGAGGGCGCCGCTGCCACCTCCGGCGAGGCCGTCTTTGAGGGGAACAAGGAACGCCTGGGCAAGGAGCTCTACAACCACGGCTGCCACCCCGGCTGCGTGATCCAGTGCTCGAACACCTGGCACGACAAGGACGGCGAGGAAATGGTCTCCTGCGTCGAGTACGAGTCCACCTGGGCGCTGGGCGCCGACTGCGGCATCGACGACCTGGACACGGTGGCCAAGCTGATTTGGCAGTGCAACGATCTGGGCATCGACACCATCGAGACCGGGAACGTCATCGCCGTGGCGATGGATGCCGGGTTGGCCGACTTCGGGGACGGCGAGACAGCCATCGAGTGGCTGGATGAGGACATCCGCGAGGGGACGCCCTTCGGACACATCCTGGGTCAGGGCACAGAATTCACAGCGAAGGCCTTCGGCCACGAGCGCTCGCCTACGATCAAAGGACAGGCCATGCCTGCCTACGAGCCCCGTGCTGTCAAAGGTATCGGCATCACGTACGCGACCACTCCGATGGGCGCAGACCACACAGCCGGCTACACGATTGCGCCGGAGATTCTGGCCGTTGGCGGCGACGTGGACCAGTTCGCCGTTGACAAGGCGGATCTCTCCCGCGCGTTCCAGCAGACGACGGCGTTCATCGACATGAGCGGTCACTGCCTGTTCATCGCCTTTGCCATCCTCGATATTGAGGAGGGATTTGAGGGCTTCGTGGAGGAGTGCAATGGGGTGCTGGGCACGAACTGGTCCGGCGAGGACGTCACACGCATCGGTCAGGAGATCCTGGATAATGAGCTGGCCTTCAACCGCGCGGCCGGTTTCACCCCGGCCGACGACCGCATGCCGGAGTTCATGAAGTACGAGAAACTCCCACCTCACGACGAGGTGTGGGACGTACCCGACGAGACGCTGGACGCGGTGTTCGGGGAGGCATAGCCCTACTTGCTGCAACGGGGGAGCCGCCGGGCCTGATCAGGCCCGGCGGCTCCTTAGTGTGGGTGGACACCCGGGGCTGCCGCAACGCCTCAGAGCACGGGGTGGGACGTGCACCTCACAGGGAGAGATGTCACCGCGGCTGCCACCGGTCGTGCAGTTGCCACATCCGAGGGGAAGGCCAGTCCCCGCCCGCGCCCCCCCGGGATTGAGGAACGCTACGAGGCTCCGGGCTCGACAGCCAACCGATCGACCTCCAGCCACTGGCGGGCGGGTTCCTCCAGAAGGCCCCAGCCGAAGCGCCCCCAGGGCTTGACCACCATATACTGATTGTCAAACCACATCACGAAGCCCAGCGGCCCCCTCGGGGAAGGGGCGTTCTCCAGCACCGCCTCACCGTCGACGAAGAACGCCGCACGCTCCGCGCCCCACTCGATGTGGTACGTATGCCACCCGGTCATAGGGAAGTCCACCAGCGACTCGCGCACGTTCAACGCGCGCTGGATGGGAGGCCACAGCTTGCGGTATAGGGAGCGGAGGTTCATCATCGGCACCAGCGGCAGCGCCAGCGGGGCCAGCATCAAGGCAGCGGGACGCAGGGCGTCAATGGTGGCCGCCTTCCAGCCCCGGCCCGGGGCGTCTATGTCCAGCTTCATATCCGAAGGCGGGGAGCTGTAGAAGAACCACAGGGCGCGGGGCAGTATCGGGATCCGCCGTTCGGTCATCATGAACGGATCGTTCCAGAAGCCGAAACCAGCAGTGCCCGACAGCTGATCCTCCGCGTGAGAGAAACGAGCCCGGACGGTCAATTTGAGCGGAGGGCGCCAGTGGAAACAGCGACGCGGGAGCCCCTGGTAGTCGTCGATCTGGGCGTTGGTGTACTCCCTTGCAGACGTATCGCAGTTGATGAAGCGGAGCCTCCCATCGGTCTGCTCCAGGGAACCGCGGCCCGGGACGTGTCGCCGCCAGCGGGAACTGAGGTCAGCGGTGAAATCCTCAATCAGAGCGTACATCACAACGCACGCCGCGTCACGCGGACGAGAAGTGTGTTCTCGGCAGTGTGGAGATGATAGAAGGCACCGCCAGGCATGACCGTGAAATCGCCCGCACCCAGGCGGAGCCTATCGCTGACGGTGCGCACCGTCAGCAGACCATCCGCCACGTAGAGCATGCGGTCGTGGGCGACAGGGAGCTCGACAGGCCACCGCCCGCCACCGCGCGCGATCTGAATCGTTGAATCCTCGACCCGGGCGACGGGGGAGAAGCGGAAGGGAGCAGCGAGCCGCTCAGCCTCATCGCGGAGGTTGAACCGGCTCAAGCCCGAGTCCCCCACCGCGTACAGCCGGCGCTTACCGTTCTTGCGGTCGGGCAGGAAGCCGCAACGCAGGAGCATCACGACGGCGCGACCGACGGAGCTCGACCGGTGTCGGGTCCCCTTGGGCACCACGGTCAGCTCCCCGGACCCCAGACGTACGTCCCCACACTCGCTCTCCAGTCGCATAGTGCCCTCTTGCACCCAGAAGAGCTCATCGATATCGACGTGCTGGTGCCGCTGCAGCTTCCCTTCGCAGATATAGATGCCGACGAGGACATCGTCCACGTTGGCGACATTGGCAACGGAGAAGGGCCGGCTCAGACTGGCGGCGATTTCCGACACGTTGAACTTGACGAGACTCGACATCACCGTGATTATACGCTGCGGCATGGCGGACGCAAGTGGATACGGGCACAACGTGGCTTGCCAGGGGTCGCTGAGCCCAGTATAATCGGCGCGCCACACGGAGGGCCGGCTCGCCGCTCTGCAGACGACGAGGGCACGAGGGCAGTGAAAGTCATCCTTGATTTTGACGGCACATTGACGGCCGAGGAGGAGCAGGCCGGGCCCCTGGCGAAGCGGAGCCTGGAGACGCTGGTGATCGAAATCCTTCACGTGCCGCTAGAGGAGTTGACAGAGGCCTACGCCGCCACGCGAGCCCGCCTGCACTCGGCCCCTCACCGGTACTGGTGGGAGGTGAACGGCCTCGTCGCCTCCTACTGCGACGAGGGCGCGTTCATCCTCAACACGACGACGCTGCAGATGATGCTGCGCGAGAACGACGCCTGCACAGAGGCGGTGACGGCGGCGTTTCCCGGGGCTGAGTATGATCCAATCGTCGACTGCACCAACGCCCTCTTCCATCGGCACACCCAGGAGCTGCCACCCGTCTTCCGGTCCGGCGCCGCCCAGGTTATCTCACACCTGATCGCGCATCCTGACCGGGAACCGCTGATCCTGACCAACTCGCTGGGGGACAGGGTGGGCCGCCAGCTGGATATGCTGGGGCTGGCAGACAGAATTGCAGTGCTGGGCGACACGCGGCAGTACGAGATGGCTCCAGAGTGGAAGCAACGCTTCTCACATCCAGAGCAGGGAGAGATCCAGATCTGGTCCATCTCTGCGGAGCGCCAGGTCGATCTGCGCCGCCCGGCCTACTATCGGGCGCTGGTTCGAGCCCTCGAGGAGGATCCAGCACTGGCTGTGGCAGCGGACACGCTCTCGTTGCCGGGGGCCCTGCCGCTGATGCTGGGCATCCCGTTCTTCCTGGTACGCACGACCTACACGCCGGATTGGTGCACGACGGTCGTGGACGCCCACCCGTCAGGCCGAGTCCTCGACGATCTGGGCGAGCTGCCGGCGGCGCTCAATGCCCTCGCCCGCGACAGCCTCGGCCCAGGAGATAATGGCTGATGAACGAGCATGCAGAGACAAACCGGGCGTGGTGGGACGAGAAGGTTTCGCTGCACGCCCGGTCGGCGTTCTATGACATGAGGGCATTCAAAGACGGGGAATTGACCCTGAGGGATCTGGAACGCAGCGAGCTGGGAGATGTGGTAGGCAAGTCGCTGCTCCACCTCCAATGCCACTTCGGTCTGGATACCCTCTTCTGGGCACGGCTGGGCGCGGAGGTGACAGGTGTCGACTTCTCCGAGGAAGGCATCGCCCTGGCCCGCTCCCTGAGCGAAGAGCTGGGAATCGAGGCGTCCTTCGTCTGCTCGGACGTCTACGATCTCCCGAGGATACTCGCGGATCAGTTCGACATCGTCTTCACCTCATACGGCGTCCTATGCTGGCTCCCCGACCTGATGCGGTGGGCGGAGGTGATCGCCCATTATCTGACGCCCGGCGGCACGTTCTACATCGCCGAGACCCACCCGTTCGCCCTGGCGTTCTACGACGGCGAGGACGCCGAGGCCCTGCGGGTCCACTATCCCTACTTCCACAGTCCGGAGCCGATGAGATTTGAGGACGAGGGGTCGTACGCGGAGCCGGAGGCAGAAGTCAGTCACCGGGTCACCTACGAGTGGGCCCACAGCCTGGGCGACGTCGTCAACGCGTTGATCTCGGCCGGTCTGCAGATTCAGTTTCTGCACGAGTTCCCGCGTGCGTGCTACAGGATGTTTCCCTCTATGGAGGAGGACGGGGACGGGTGGTGGTGCCTGACGACGGCGGACGGATCGATCTCGACCGAGGACCCCATTCCCTTAACCTTCTCCTTGAAAGCGACCAGGCGGCAGGACGGGGCCTGTGGATAGGATTCGCCTGCTCCACTTCGCCGACCTCCACATCGGCGTGGAGACCTACGGGGCGCTGGATCCGGCGAGGGGGATCCACAGCCGGGTGCTCGACTTCCTCAAGCGCTTCGACGAGCTGATCGACTACGGATTGACCCACGATGTCGGCGTCGTGGTCTTCGCCGGCGACGCCTACAGAGGGCACCGGCCCAGCCCAACGTACCAGCGCGCCTTCGCTGAGCGGGTAAAACGACTCTCCGACGCCGGCGTACCCGTTGTCCTCCTGTCGGGGAATCACGACCTGCCAACGAGGACCCAGAGAGCCTCGGCGCTGGACATTTTCAGCACCTTCGACGTGCCCAACGTCACCGTGGCGGACGTCGAGGGCGTCCACATCATCGAAACCAGGCAGGGGCCCATCCAGGTCGCCGCGATTCCCTATCCGCTCCAGCAGCGTCTCCTGACCCGGGACGAGCGCCGGGGACTGTCGGCCGAGGAGCTGGAGAGAGCCCTCCAGGGGGCCGTGAGCGAGAAGCTCGAGGCTCTGAAGCGACAGTTGGACCCCAGCGTACCGGCGGTCCTGGCGGCTCACCTGAGCGTCTCCGGCGCGTCCCCCAGTTCGGAGCGCGGTATGAGAGTCGGCCGCGGCGCCGCGCTGCCCCCATCTGCCCTGAACGATCCAGCCTGGGACTACGTGGCGCTGGGGCACATCCACAGGCATCAGAGCATGAATGAGGACAACCACCCCCCGATCGTCTACGCGGGAAGCGTGGAGCGGATGGACTTCGACGAGGCGGACGAGCCCAAGGGGTTCTGCTGGGTCGAGTTGGCGCGTGGTGATACGGCCTGGCAGTTCGTCGAGCTCGATGCACGGCCCTTTGTCACCATACGGGCGGACCTACGGGACACGGAGCAGCCGCTGGAGGCCCTCGCCCGTAAGATAGACAGCCACGACCTCAGAGAGGCCGTGGTGCGGCTGGTGGTCCACCTGCGCGCCGACCAGGAAGTGGAGGTGCCGGAATATCGACTGCGGGAGCTGCTCTCGGACGCCTACGTGATCGGCGCCATCAACCGCCAGGTGGAGCGGGAGGCACGGGTGCGTCTGGGCGAGCGGGCGCCCGAGGAGATGACCGACCGCGAGTTGCTGGCGAAGTACCTGGAGATCAAGGGAACCCCACCGGAGCGGATCGAGGCCCTGCTGGCCCGCGCGGAGCGAATCTTTGAAGAGGAGACGGAGACTTGAGGAAGACACCGATCTATGGCATTCTCCTGGCAGTGGCGCTGGCCATGGCGGGGCAGCTCCTCGTCGGCGGCAGCGCGGCGCCGCCAGCGGCTCAGCCGCCCCCGGAACCGGCCGAGCCGCCGGACCTCGCCGCGCAGGTGGGGCTGAACCAGGCCTGGTACGTCGCGCAGGGCTACGCCGACGGAAGCGCCGACCCACCGCCCATCGCCCCCGCTCAGTTTCCCTCGCCGCAGCCGGAAGCTCAGATGCAGCGGAGCGACGACTCTGACCATCACGTGTTCCTGCCGCTGGTCCAGAGCATGACGATGGTCGAGGCGCGGGCTCTGTGGGTGACGCGCTGGGATTACAGCAGCATCGCTGACGTGGAGGCGCTGGTGGCGAACGCCGCCGGGGCGGGGTTCAACATGATCCTGTTCCAGGTGCGGGGCACAGCAGACGCCTTCTACACACCGGGGCTGGAACCCTGGGCCGAACGGCTGAGCGGGACGCTGGGTAAGGACCCCGGCTGGGACCCGCTGCGGACCGCGGTGGACGCGGCCCGGGCGCACGGTGTGGAGCTTCACGCCTACATCAACGTCTATCCGGTGTGGATGCGGTCCGAAGGGGATGACCCGGACAAGATGGCCCCCTCGCAGTCGGCAAAGCCCGAACATTTGTTCTGGACCCTGTCCCGAAGCTATGGGACGTGGGACTGGCGCATCGCCGATAGCGCCGGCGACCCAATGTCTCTTTACGGCAGAGGCTATCTTTGGCCGACGCCCGCCCTGGATGACATAGACGACCGCGTCGTTGAAGTGGCCGCCGACCTGGTGACGCGGTATGACATCGACGGGATTCACCTGGATCTGGTCCGGTATCCCGGCCGCGACTACTCGTACGATACCTTCACGAACGACGCCTTGGCAGCGAGCGGACTCCCGCGAGACGAGTGGCAGCGGCAGCGGGTGAGCAGGCTGGTGAGTCGCGTCTATTCCGAGGCGATCCTGACCCGGCCCGGGGTGCAGCTCTCGGCGGCGGTGTGGCCGGTCTACAAGGATCACTGGGAACTGGGCTTCAGCCAGGGGTACAGCGACTACTACCAGGATTCACAGGGCTGGATGAAGAGCGGGGTCATCGACGCCATTATGCCGATGATCTACCCGGGGGACGTGTTCGAGACCCCGGATAGATACACAGCGTGGCAGTTCGCAGTGCTGACCACCGATTTCCTGAACAACGACGGGGGCCGGCACGTGTTCCCGGGCATCAGCGCCCAGTACGACAACTTCGACGACATCGCCCAGCGCATCGCCATCGCCCGGGACCTGGGGGCCCCGGGCCACGCCATCTTCTCCGCAGGACTGGTGACCGGCAACTACACCTGCGGCGAGCGCACGCCGTGCCACGATCCCTACTGGGACGACTTCGCCGCCGGGCCCTACGCCAGGGAGGCGCGGGTCCCAGCCATGACGTGGCGCCCGTGACGAACCGCCTTCCGCGGACAGCTTGCCGGGGATCGCGTCTCGACCAAGGTCCTGACGGTCGAGGGCTCGGGCGCCGAGACCTCCGCTCCAGGACCCGCCGCCGCTGTTGCTAGGCGCCGTCCTGCAGCAGGGTCAGCGCCTGTGGATCCAGCGACAGGGCCACTGTCTCACCCGCAGCGGGGAGATCGACGCCAGGGGAGAAGTTGAAGGTCATCTCGAGGCCGCTCCCATGGCGTACGTCGAGCTGGTAGTACCCGCCGCGGAAGGAACAGCCGGAGACCTCCAGATCCACCCGATTGGGACCATCGCCGGTCAACCGGGCGGCCTCGGGTCGGATCAGCAGTTGCACGCCGCGCTCCCCACCCCGGCCGACGTCAGCATCCGCGACCTCGAACGTGCCGAGGGGCGTCTCGACCCGACCGCGTCCCACGACGCGGCCCTCGAGCAGGTTGGTGAGGCCCAGGAAGCGGGCGATCCAGGCGGAGTTGGGGTGCCGGTAGAGCTCCTGAGGTGTCCCAATCTGCACCACCTCACCGGCGCGCATCAGAACCACACAGTCCGAGATGGCAAAGGCCTCCTCCTGGTCGTGAGTGACGGTGATGACGGTCACCCCGGCTCGATGGAGAATCTGGGGCAGCTCGTCCATCAGCCGCTCGCGCAGCGTGCGATCGAGAGCCCCGAGGGGCTCGTCGAGCATCAGCAGGCGCGGCTGCGGAGCCAGGCTGCGGGCCAGAGCGACACGCTGCCGCTCCCCACCGGAGAGCTGGTTCACGTCCCGGTGCTCGAACCCCTCGAGCCCAACCAGAGCCAGCGTCTCGGTGACGCGCTCCTTGATCGACGGACGATCAAGCCCCTCCATGCGCAGCCCGAAGGCGACATTGCCGAATACATCCTTATGGGGGAAGAGGGCATACTCCTGAAACAGCAGCCCGAAACCTCGACGGTGAGGGGGTACGCGGGTGACGTCTCTCCCGTCGACGAGCACGCGCCCGCTGTCGGGGGACTCGAGTCCGGCGATGAGCCGGAGGAGCGTGGTCTTGCCGCATCCGGAGGGGCCGAGGAGCCCCCGTATCTCGCCCTGCTCCACGGCGAAGCTGACGTCGCTGAGGGTCCAGCCGTCGGGGTAGGACTTGTGAATTCGCTCCAGCTCAAGCAGTGCCATTCGATCACATCCTCAGCGTCCAGGCTGCCCGGATTCGTGGGCTGCCACGCACCCCATCATACCTCAGAACCTAGAACTCGCCCACCCCGCTGACGCGGAAGCGCTCGATGACCAGGAAGCCCAGGGTGCACACGAACATCAAAAGTGTGGACATGGCCAGGGACTGGCCATAGTTGACCAGCCCCGGACGGCTCAGGAAGCGGAAGATGGCGATTGGCATGGTGGGTCGGTCCGGACGGGCGATCAGGCTGGTAGCACCGAACTCGCCCATGGAGACGGTGAAGGCGAACACCGCGCCCACCAACAGCCCGCGTGCCACGATGGGCAGATCCACCTCACGCCAGACCTGCCAGGGGGACGCACCCATAACGGCGGCGGCCTCGCGCAAGGAAGGCTGGATGGAGCGGATCGCCGGCAGGACGCTGCGCACCACGAAAGGGAGGGCCACGAGGGTGTGGGCCAGAATCACCAGCAAAGGCGACGCCCGCAGGTCGAGCGGCGGTCGGTCCAGCGCCACAATGTACCCCAGCCCCAGGGTGACCGCGGACGTCCCCAGGGGCAGCATCAGCACCGGGTCGAGGATCCGGGGCACCCAGGCAAGAACTCCGCGTTCGCTTCCACCGGAAGAAGCGGCACGCTCCGAGGCTCCCGCCGCTCGACGACTGAGCACGGAGGCCGCTATCACCCCCAGGAGGACCGACAGCGTGACGGTCGCTGCGGCGAAGCTGAGGGAGTTGCGCACGGCATCCACTGGCGGTACGTAGAAGGCCGAGCCGCGGGGATCGCGGAACAGCTCTCGGTAGAACCTCAACGACGGAGGCCCAGTCAAGGTCAGCGACCGCTCAACCAGGGCCAGCAGGGGCGTAACCAGCAGCGCCAGCATCAGGGCGATGTTGCCCGCGACGAAGACCCGTTCGCGCCCGCCCTGGAGCCGCCTCTGGGTCGTCCGGCGGGAGCGCAGCTCCACCGGGACCGTGGTGGACGCCTGAAGCCGGGTATAGACGATCATCAAAGCGAAGGTGAACAGGATCTGAATCACAGAGAGGGCCGCGGCGACGGGCAGGTTCAGGTAGTGCACGGTCTGACGGTAGATCGCCACCTCCAGGGTGGCGAAGCGCGGCCCTCCCAGCACCAGGATGACGCCGAAGCTGGTGAAGTTGAAGATGAAGACGAGAGCCGCCGCCGCCGCGATGGAGGGAACCAGGAGAGGCAGAGTCACCTCCCGGAAGGCACGCCAGCGGCTGCTCCCCAGCATGCGAGCGGCTTCCTCCAACTCGGGGCTCAGATTCGACCAGAAGGTCCCAACGATCCGCAGAACCAGAGTGTAGTTGTAGAAGATGTGGGCGATAAGGATAATGGCAACCGTATGTTGCAGCGGGAGCGGCGGCTGCTCGAGGCCGAGGAGGCGCATCAATGCCAGGTTGAGCGTCCCCCGGGGCCCGAGGAGCGCGGTGAAGGCCAGGGAAACGACCATGGTGGGAAGCACAAAGGGGACGGTGGTCAGCGCCTGGATGACGGACTTACCGGGGAATCGGTAGCGGGCGAAGACGTAGGACCCAGGGAGCGCCAGCAGGACGGTCAAGAGGGTTGAGAGCGTCGCCTGCCAGACGGTGAACCAGAGGGTCCGCAAATAGCGAGCCGAGCGGAAGAGCTGGCCCAGCGGCTCCAGGCTGAGCTGCCCCTGGGGGGCAAAGGAGAGCCCCAGAATGGATCCCAGGGGGTAGAAGTAGAAGAGGGTTAAGAACGAGAGCAGAAGGGCATACATCAACAGACGGGCGAGACGGGGCAGGGTGGGACGACCCATTCCGCTCCCGCTCGCCCATCCGCGCACGTTGTCCCCCTCCTACTGGAGCACTGTCTCCGTCCAGGCGTCGATCCAGGCCCCGCGGTTCGCCTCGATGGCCGTGTATGCCACGGTGACTGGGCTCTCGGGAACCACGGCGAACTCAGCGAACACCGGCGGCAGGTCCGCGTTCTCGTTGGCGGGAAAGACGAACATATGAAGCGGGATGTCCTCCTGGAAGGTCTCGCTCAGCACGAAGTCAACCCACTCCCGGGCCAGGTCGGGGTTCTCCGCGCCAGCAAGAACGCCGACAAACTCAATCTGCCGGAAGCAACTCCCGTCACCAACCACGACACCGGTAGGCGCCTCCTCAAAGGGTTCATCAGAGAAGTGGACCTCAACAGGCGGGCTGCTGGCGTAGCTCACGACCACGGGCCGAGTGCCGGCACCGCCTGAGCCGTAGGTGAACTGTTCGTAGTAGGCTTCACTCCATCCCTCCGTCACGAACACGCCATTATCCCGAAGAGCGGCCCAATAGTCAAGCCAGGTGTAGCTGCCCGTCTCGCCAAAGCGCCCAATGGTGGCGAGCATAAACGCCAGTCCGGGCGATGAGGTGGCCGGGTTCTGCACCACGGTCAGGCCCTCATACTCGGGCGCCGTGAGATCCTGAAGGTTGGTGGGCGGGGCCAGTCCCTGGGCCTCAAACCAGGCCTTGTCGTAGTTCAGGCACACGTCACCGTAGTCGACAGGGAGCGCGCGGTGTTGGTCGTCAAGCTGGAGTCGGTCCGGCACGGCCTCCAGCAAGGGCGACTGGTACGCCTCGAAGATCTCGGCCTCCAGGGCCCGGCCGAGGAGGGTATTGTCGACGCCATAGAGCACGTCAGCCAGGGGGTTGTCTTTGGTGAGGATAGCCTGGTTCACCACCACCCCAGCATCGCCGGCCTGGAGAATCTCAACCTGGGCATCGTGCTCGGACTCGAACGTGCTGAGAACCTCCTCACTGATGTCGAAGCTATCGTGGGTCATCATACGGACCGTGCGCTCTGCCGGCGCTGTAGGTTTCGGCTCCGGAGCACAAGCCGGCAGCAGAAGGAGAACGATCGACGCAAGGATAGTCAGGCGTTTCATCAGTACCTCCCTATTACTTCTTGGCGTGCGTTACGACACAAAGGAGCAGTCCCTGCCGCACGCGTACAGGGGCCTGCTCGGCCGTCAGTACGTTACTTACCCCCCGGGTCGCCCCGAAACGGAGCGTGTCGTCACGGAGGGGCCATTCCAGTCCTTCGGCGCTGATGCCGCGGGCATCGCCAGCGATGGGAATCAGAGACACCGTATCGCCGGGTTGACCCTCGATGACCGACTCATCACGCACCAGGAACGCCTCCTGATCCCCATGAACCACGCGCACGTCCAGATCGCTCACTTCGGGCAGGGTCAGCAGAAACAGGTTGGCGACCGTCTGGTCGAGCCGCCCTCCCAGCGCCGCGAGAATGACGATGGAGCTGGCCCCCTCAGAGGCCACACGACGAAGCGCCAGCTCCAGGTCAGTCTCGTCCTTGCGAGGAGGGAAACTGCTGATCTCTACGCCGGCGGATGTGAGGCGTCGCCGCTCCTCGGAGGAGAGGGAATCGAGATCGCCGACGACCACGTGGGGATCAATGCCGACCTCCCACGCACGCCGCGTGCCTCCGTCTACGGCGATGATCAAATCGTCGGCGCGCAGCAAGTCTCGCACCTGCCGCGGCTCGACCAGATTCCCATTGGCGAAGATCACAGCCCGCATTCTCACCTCACAGCAAAAAACCGCCCCGGTCAGCGGGGGCGGTCTCATCACAAGCTCTACACACCTCCCTCCGCTGGCATTACCCAGATCAGGTACTAAGGGTCGGTGCTGGCGGCCCGCATCAGCGGCCAGAGCACCCTCTCAGCCCGGTTCCCCGGGCTCCCCTGACGGACTATTTCGTCAGCCCATCATCTCAATGTACGGTAGGTTGATTATACACCATCTCCGCGATTTGGAAAGCCGATGAGGCCGCAGCCTATGGATACACCCGCGTCAGCGTGCGTGGGAAGGCGATGGTCTCTCGCAGGTGGTCGATGCCGCAGATCCAGGTCACGGTGCGCTCCACGCCCAGTCCGAAGCCGGAGTGGGGAACGGACCCGTAGCGCCGCAGGTCGACATACCACTCGAAGGCCTCGCGGGGCAGGCCCCACTCATCGAGCCGCTGCAGCAGCAGCTCCAGGTCGGAGATCCGCTCCGACCCACCTGTGATCTCGCCGTAGCCCTCGGGGGCGAGCAGGTCGACACTCTTGGAGACCTCAGGGCGACCCGGCCACGGCTCCATGTAGAACGCCTTGGCCCGGGTAGGATAGCCGTAGACGAAGACGGGCTTCTCGAAGCACTCAGTGAGCTCGGTCTCGTGGGGGGAGCCGAAGTCGTCACCCCACTCAATCTGGAGGAGCTCGCGCCGATCCGGATCCTCCGTCTTCTGCCGAATCTCGGCGATCATCTGGAGGGCTTCGTCGTAGGAGATGCGGGGAAAGGGGGGCTCCACCTTCTCCAGTCGACTGGTATCCCGCTCGAGGATCTCCAGCTCCTGCCGTCGCTCCTCCAGGGAGGTCTGGACGATGTAGGACACGAACTGCTCCTCGATCTCCATCAGTTGATCCATGTCGCAGAAGGCCGCCTCCGGCTCGACCATCCAGAACTCGGTCAGGTGACGGCGCGTCTTCGACTTCTCGGCGCGGAACGTGGGGCCAAAGCAGTACACCCGGCCGAAGGCGTAGATATCGGCCTCGTTGTAGAGCTGTCCCGACTGTGCCAGGTAGGCCAGGTCGCCGAAATACTCGGTCTCAAAGAGCGTCGTCGTGCCCTCGCAGGCCGCCGGGGTAAGGATCGGCGTGTCCATATTGACGAAGGCGTTATCGTCAAGCCAATCGCGGATGGCCTGAATGACCGTGGCCCGCACCCGCAGCACGGCCCACTGCCGCTGGGAGCGGATCCACAGGTGCCGGTTCTCCATCAGGAAATCGACGCCGTGCTCCTTGGGCTGGATCGGGTATTCCTCCGCTATCTGGAGGATCTCCAGGCCATCGACGCCCAGCTCGTAGCCACCGGGGATGCCGGGGGCCCGGTCATCCTGGCGCACTGTGCCCGTGATCACGACGGAGGACTCGTAAGTCAGCGACTGCGCCGCCTCGAAGAGCTCGGGGCCCACGTTGTCGTGAAAGAAGACGCACTGAGCGAACCCGGTGCCATCGCGAACCCAGACGAACACCAGCTTGCCTGTGTCAGTGCGATTGTAGACCCAGCCACGCAGCGTGACCCGCTCTCCCTCGTGCTGGGCGATATCCTCGACGCGAATCGGCTGGGGCATAGTGGACTATCCTCCTGTGGTCTCAAAATCCGGCGGGATTCTTGTGCTGCAGCGGGGTGAAGCGTCTTCGGACACGCCGCGACATGCTACTGCTGATGACTCACCGGGATGAAGATGCGGAAAGGTAAGGTCTCGTAGGTCTGGTTCAAGCTGAGGTAGTCGCCGCTCCACCCCCCGGTGGCGTAGATGGTGGCCCCGAGGACCGTCACGCCCGCATTGCGCCACTCCCCGACGAGGGGCGTCTCCACGGCCTCCCAGCGATCCTCGGCAGCACTGTATCGTTCGTTGAAGCCCAGATAGCTGGACCAGCCACCGCCTCCCACAGCGTACAGGTGCCCTCCAATAGCGACGAGCCCCAATCCGCCGCGCCCGATGATCAGGGGCGCGCACTCGCGCCATGCCTGCGAAGCCGGGGCGTAGGACGCACACTCGGCCAGCTCCTGCTTCCCGTCGTAGCCCCCGGCTACGTAGAGCCGCCCGTCGAGAGACGCAGCCCCGGCAAACCCTCTGGCGACGTCCATAGGTGGCAGCTCGCTCCACCTGTCTGACTCGGGATCATAGGCGTAGACAGTGGACAGATACCGTTCCCCGTCCCATCCCCCGAAGACATAGAGCCTGCCCTCCCAAGCGACCAGGCCGTACGCACAGATCCGCTGCGGCAGCGGACTGACCCGCCGCCAGGCATCGGCCTGGACGTCGTAGACCTCGACGACCCGGGTCAGCCTGCCTTCGGCGTCCCGTCCCCCGGGGACGTAGACGTCGTCGCCAATGGCTGCGGCGCTGATGTAGGCCACGGGCAGCGGTTTCTCACTCCGGGGTGTCCAGAGGTCCGCCTCGGGATCGTAAGCCTCCACGGCCCCGGTGACGCCCTCCGGCGTCTGGCCTCCGATGGCCAGGAGACGGTTACCCGCCGCGGCCAGTGCCAGGTGGGCCCGGCGGGTCGGCATCTGAGCTCGCTCCTGCCACGCGGACTGGGCATCCTGAGCCAGCCCCGTCACCCGGGACGTCTGCGCTCGATCAGGGGGCAGATCTGGCTGCAGGCCCGCCTGAGCCTGCGAACGGGGCCACGTCAGGACGACGGCGAGCACACTGGCCAACAGGGCCCCGAGTAGCACGACGCGCTTGGGCCACGGCAGGGGCGGAGCCGGGGGCCGCGCCGCCGCGGGGGCCGCCCCGGCAGCAGCGGCATCCTGCGACGTCTGGTCAGAGTCAGCGACGGGCACCCACCCCTCGCGAACGCCAATCATCGTCGCTTCGGTGCGGGAGTCGGCCCCCAGCTTGGTGTAGATGTTGCGCAGGTGCACCTTCACGGTGTTGATGCTGATGAACAGCTCCTGCGCCACCTCCCGGTTGGTGATCCCGGTGGACACCAGCTCGAGGACTTCTTTCTCGCGATCGGTGAGTGGTTCGCCTTGTTCAGTCATATTCAGGGTGCGGTGAAGCCCGCTAGTCGCGACGTTCACACAGAGAGAATTATAGCACGGGGGTAGGCCGCGGCAAGCGCCCGGCAGAAGGGGCGGAAGGTCCTCCGCCCGCGCGTTCACAACGGGTCTGTGACCCGCGTCCACTTCAGCAAAGCCCGCTCAGCCACCCACAGCCAGATTCGGGGTCACAGACCCCTACGAGCCTCACCGAAGGGCCCACACCCCCGCGCTACCAGCGGGCCTGCGACTCCCGCGCGGTCAGCCCACGCGCTCGCAGACCCACCATCGCCCATCCTCGTGCTCGTAGCGGGTCTGTGACCCGCGTCAACACCACCAGAGCCCTGTGAGCTGAAGGGAAAGCGTGGGCGCCCGAGACCCCCGACACAGGGGAGAGCGCCGGGGCTACCCGCGCCACGCGCCGGCGACGGCGGCTTCAACGCACTGCTCGACCGTTCCGTAGCGCACAAACAGCCCGGAGTGCGAGGGCAGGTAGAATGCGCCCTTGGCCGAAGGAGTAGCCACAGTGTGGAAGTTCAACTCCTGCATCGGCGCCACGACCACGCACATGTCGGAGACCACGCGGCCTCCGCTCCTCTCGATGGCCCGCACCAATCCCTCCGATTCGGCACGCTCGCGGGTCCCTCGAGCGGTGGTAACCCACAGGGCTGAGGTCACGCGCCGGCCTTCCAACAGCCGCACGATCCGCGAAATCTCCTCCAATCCAGCGTGGGGGCAGCCGAACCAGACCAGGTCAATTTCCTTCGCTTCGGAGTTGAGTGCCGCATAGGCAGCCTGCAGGTCGCTCACGACAAGCGTCCGGTGGTCGGGCAGCAACACCTGCGGGCTGCCCGCTTCCGGCGTGACGCCGTCAACGTGGTAGAGAGCGACGGCCCCGCTGGCCGCCATCGCCGCTCCCAGCGCCCTCAAGGCGACATTGGAGCACTCCATCAGGCCGGTGAAGAACGGCACCCTGTTCCCAGCCTGCTTCCCGACCAGATAGCCCAGCGCGCCGAAATCGGACAGGGTCTCAACCGCACATCGAACCTCGACCCGCAGCGAAGCGCGGCGATTCTGATCCAGGTGAAGGCCGTACGCGGCAGTGCGGCCCGCAATGGCAGCCGCCATGGCGCTGGGCCCGCCCTCGCGGTTGGTGCGCGCTCCCAGCACTGAGTTGGCGTAGCTCACGGCCGACGACTCGGCCCAGGCCACGTGTTCACCCGGGCGCGGCACGTTCCCCACCAGGTAGGGCGTGCACGTGCAGGTAGGACGCACGCCCAAGGCCTCATAGGCCTGCACAACTGCCATCTGGCGCTCGGCGAAGCCGGCGGAGAACCCAAGCTCCTGCCATGCGCGAAGATCGACTCCAGCGGGGTTCAGCGTGGCGGGAACGCGCACCGTTGCCCCTGCCGCGGCCCACTCGTTGAGAAACTCCAGGCCAGCTTCCCCCAGGTTGCGGTAGCTGACCCCCGCCACCTGCACCGAACTCACGGGGACCAGCCGCCGGGCGTCGTAGATCCGTCCCAGCGCGACGATGATCTCCATCGCCTTGCCCGCGCCGGGGCCGAGGTCTCCCGCCAGCATCGCGCGTTCTTCGCGTGTCAGATCCATGCCTCTAGAGTCCATGCCTGGAGAGTTCACACCTGGAGAGCCCCTGCCTTGCGTAGCTCCTGCCTTGCGTAGCCCCTGTCCGCCCAATCCGTGGCCGAAGGCAGCGGGCAGGGAATCAGAGGCCCAGCTGGTAGACCGCGCCGCGGTCCCAGCCGGAGAGCTCGGCGACGCGCTTCGCAGCATCGGGCCGGCGCAGGCCCTGGGCCAGTAAGTCTCTGAGGGCCGCGCGGACCTGTTCTTCATCCCAGCGCCGTTGTTCCTCGCTGGCTCCACCGATCACGACGGTGAACTCGCCCCGCGGCTCGTGCTCTTCGAAGTGGGCCCGAGCCTCAGAGACGGTCCCGCGCCAGACCTCTTCGTAAGCCTTGGTCAACTCGCGGCACAGAGCGAGAGGTCGCTCGCCCAGGACCGTCCCGATGTCCGCCAGGCTCGCGCGCAGCCGATGCGGCGCCTCGAAAGCGACCAGAGTGCGCTGCTCACGCGCCACGCCTTCGAGGAGGCGCCGACGCCTGCTCTGCCGGCGGGGGAGATAGCCAAGGAAGATGAAGCTGTCTGTGGGCAAGCCGGACACGACCAGGGCGGTCACCGGTGCCGTAGGACCCGGTACGGGCACCACGGGATGGCCCTCTTCAATCACTGCCTGGATCAGCTCGTAGCCGGGGTCGGAAAGCCCCGGCATTCCCGCCTCGGAGATCAATGCCACGTCACCCTCATCCAGGGCTTCCAGCACCGCGCCCAGCTTCGTCAGCTTGTTACCCTCGAAATAGCTGGTGGTCGACGTGCCGATCTCGTGGTGCCGGGTGAGAATGCGGGCACGGCGTGTATCCTCCGCGGCAATGAGAGAGACCTCTCTGAGGGTGCGCAGCGCCCGAAGGGTAATGTCCTCCAGGTTCCCTATCGGGGTGCCGACGACGTAGAGCGTGCCCATGGGCCGATGCCTTCGGCTACCCGGACGGTGCATGCGACACGCCGCCAGGGAGCCCCCGACACCCTTCCAGGACACCCAGCACCGTCCGACCACCCGGTTGAATCCGGTGCCCGCGAATCCCCTTGGAGTGGTCCAGTCGCCGCATCTTCAGCACCGTGATTGCACGCTGCACCGCGCCAGCCATCTCGGCGGAGCGCACGACGCCGACGACAGGCCCAGGGACGCTGCGTCCGGGGCGGCGCCCCCTCGCCCCGGCAGGGTCGACCCACGGAGGAAGCTCCCGCCCAGCGGCGCCTCGAGGCCCTCGGCCCCGATGATTCTGTCAGCCGCCACTTCAGCCCCGGTTGCCCCTCTAGTGATTCTGTGTGAGCACGACGAAGGCGAGGGCCTGGTCGCAGGTGCCGGGCAACTCGATCACGATCTCATCCGAGGCGGGCGGATTGCCCTCGCGGAAGGGATCGTGAAGCTGGACGTGTATCTCTATCACCTTCGGACTCGGTGCGAAGAACTGCTCCCACGCCGCCTGAGAGCCGTAGATGGTGTTGAAACGAGGATCGGCGCCGGCAATAACCACCTCGTCGATCCCGCCCCCCCAGATATGGATCGGATAGCCTGGGAGCGGATTGCCGTCCAGATCCTGCACGTATCCAGCCACGCCGGTCCAGTTGCATCTCTCGTAGGGAGGAGACTTGAACGTGACCTCGTGCGTGAAGGGCCAGACCGAGCGCGTGGCGCCCGGCGTCGGCGTGATGGTCGGCGTGTCCGTCGGCGGGGGAACCGGCGTGTCTGTCGGCAGCGGCGTCGCTGTGGGCGGCAGAGTCGGCGTGGAGGAGGGCGTCAGCGTCGGGCCGGGTGTATCGGTGGGCGGCCCGGTTGGCGTCCCCGTCGCCAGAGGCGTCGGGGTCCAGGTGGGGATGGGCGTGTCCACCGGTGTGGGCGTGTCCGTAGGCAGCTGAGCTACAGGGACAGGCGTCGGTGGAGGGAAGATCTCGTACACGCCGAGGGCCACGAGGCCGTAGAAGCTGGCAAGACAGATTGTCGCGACGAGCACAAAGATGGTCAGAACATTGAGAAGCTTGCCCCGGGCATTACGCATCGCCACACCTCCTGGTTGCAGTCTCGCTCAGGGACGGACGGTTGAGCGAGCCAGTCTCTACCGGACGATCGGAACCGGACCAGCGGCCAGTGCCGGAAACAGCAGCGGCAGCGGCCCCAACTATGGAGATATCTCTACCAGGCGCTCCACATCCGCCCGGGCCCACAGGTCCTCAATCCACCGCTGTACGGCCTGCTCTCGCAGAAGCTGTAGATTGCTGGCACTGATCGGCCGATCGGGATCACGCTCGACGACCTGTACAATATGGTAGCCGAGGGTGCTGGTCACGATGTCGCTGAACTGCCCCGGCTGCAAGGCAAAGGCAGCTTGCTCCACTTCTGGGGCCATCAGAATACCGCGCGGGAAGAACCCCAGGTCACCACCGAAGTCTCGGGTGCTTGGGTCCTGGGAGTGAGCCCCGGCCAGGGCAGCGAAATCAGCGCCGGCTGCCAGCTGATCGTGAATCCGCCTTGCCTCCTCTGCCGTGTCCACCACGATGTGACGGGCGCGAACCTGCTCCGCCGATTGGGGCACGGCGGAGACCACGCGCTGGGTCATGGCCATCGCCAGCAGCTGGGCCCGCACCTGGAGTCTGGCCCCTTCGTACGTCTCACCCCACGCCTCCAATTTTTCGCGGAAGGTCTCCTCTCCCCCGGCCTCGGCGACCATGTCTCGCATGTAATCATCCACCTCAGAATCGGTGATTCGCACGCCAGCTTCCGCCGCGGCTTGCTCGATGAGGAACTGCTCAATCATCACGTCAAGAATCCCACCACGCGCCTGACTCAGTTTCTCCCGACCTTCCTCGCCGTCAGGATCGACGTCTTGAGCTGCCAGGGTGGACGCGTAGCGGGCCAGCTCACGTTCGTACTCAGCCAAATAGATGGGCTCGCCGTTGACCCGCGCCGCCAGGGCCGGTGTAGGGGTAGAGGTGGGTGCGGGTGTGGGAGAGGGCGGCACCTGCGTGGGCGGCCGCTCCGACGGAGTGGACAGCGCACTCTCCAGCATCGCGGTAGGACTCGGCGGCATCGGCGTGGGGCTTGGTAGCAAGGACGCAGGGACGACGCTTGCGCATCCTGTGGACGCCAACACCAGGGCTATCCCGGCGAGCCCCCCAATCCTCCTCAGCATCATTGACTGCCCCTCATTCTGGACGCCAGCTCACAACGACCCCTCGCGCGAAGTGAAGCCATTATACTCACAGGGAAAGCTTTGTGCAAACCCCTCGGCGCTGGCCTTGTGGGCAGCCGGTATTACTACAACCGCACTTGTCATTTCGGGAACACCCGTGATCCGCGCACCACTGAGGATGCAAGAAACCACCGGGTTCACCATTCCGTCCGGAACGGAGCACAGCGGAGTGTAGCGGAGGAATCTCGTTGCCAGCAAGCGCGAGATTCCTCGACTCGCTGCGCTCACTCGGAATGACGGCATCGGGGTGCTCGCTCGGAGTGACGGTTCTCGGTGATCAGTTTCTTGGTAGGAGCGCAGGAATCGCAGCGACCGGAGCGACGAGGAATCTCCCTCCCGCTCGCCAAGAACAGCTCACACGTGGACGCTCCTCGGCCGTCCAGGAAGCTCTGATTGCCGATGTGCGGCTGTAGTACTATGCCGCGAATGAATCCGCGGCGGAGCACGGGAAACACGTGGGAAACGCGTCGGCCGGGCGAAGTGGTGCTGGGGCGGGAAAGGAGGTTCCTTCGCCGTGCAAAGCCTGCCATCTGACAACCCCGCGCCGTTCCTCCGCTGCCCCACGCTCCACCCCCTTCCGGTCGAGATGACAAGAAGGCCTTGCGCCCTGCTGTGGCGCGGTCGGGATGACCAGAATGGGCACCGGGCACGTGGCGCCCTCCCCCACGCCCCTTACGAAGGCTGGCTGACGGTTGACAGCCCCATATCCGGGTGCTAGAATCGCTGCCGATGGTCGGGTGCCATCAAGCGCCTGACCGCCGGCTGAGATGCTTCTCACCACAAGAGTTCAAGTCTCTATGAGGGAAATCCTCACTGTCCTCTCTGCCCTCGTCCTCTGCACCGCTTGCGCGGGGCGGCCCGCCGTGCCCCCGCCTGCAGCATCCACTCCCACGCCAACTCCGTCGCCCGTCCCGTCACCAACACCTGAACCAAAGGGCATTGCCGTCTGCCTGTCGGAGGAACCTGACAGCCTTTACATCTACGGCACCGACAGCGCGGTGGCGCATCACGTATGGCAGGCCATCTACGACGGGCCCATAGACAACCGGCGCTACAGCCTCCAGCCGGTGATCCTCAGCACGCTGCCGAGCATAGAGGATGGCACAGCCGCGGTGGAGACGGGCTCGGCCCAAGCCGGAGACCGGGTGCTCGCCGCCAGCGGAAGGGTGCTGGAGCTGGCACCCGGGGTCATCGTGGAAGACGCGCACGGAGAAACGGTCGTCTTTGACGGCACCCCGATCGCTATGGCACACATGGTGGTGACGTTCACCCTCCGCTCTGACCTGCGCTGGGCGGACGGCGAGCCCCTGACGGCTGATGATTCAGTCTACTCCTTCCAGATGGCCGCGGATCCGGCCACGCCTGCGGACAAGCACCAGGTCGAACGCACCGCCGACTACCGCGCCGTGGACGCCCGGACCGTCATCTGGCAGGGCGTGCCCGGTTTCACCGACCCGGCGTACGCGCTCAACTTCTGGCATCCGCTGCCCCGCCATGATTGGGAAGGCCTTTCGGCCGCCGAGCTTCTCAGTTCCCATGCGTCGACCAGAGAGCCGCTAGGATGGGGGCCCTTCGTCATCCGCCGGTGGATCGCAGGAGACTACCTGACCGTCGAGCCCAATCGGTTCTATTTCCGTGCCAACGAGGGCCTCCCCCGTCTGGACGACGTCACGTTCTACTTCATGGACACCCCCGAGGAACTGGCGCAGGGGCTCATCAACGGAAGGTGCGACGTCGTCACCCATGAGGCAGCGGAGCGGGTTCTGGAGATCTTCGAGGAGGCCACCCTCCCCCCAGAGGTAGCGGCGCTCACGACGCAGGATGCGGCGTGGGAGTTTCTGGCCTTCGGGATAAGCCCGGCGCTCGACTACGACCGCCCCGACTTCTTTGAGGACGTACGCGTGCGGCGGGGCATCGCTCGCTGCATCGACAGGCGCGCCCTCGCGGAGGCCGCATCCGTGCCGGCCGGGCGCGTGGCGCACAGCTACGTCCCACCGGAGCACCCCTTGTATGCAGACCAGGCTCTGGCGGCGTGGGACTACGATCCGGAGGCAGGCCGGCAGCTCCTGACCCAGGCAGGCTGGCACGCCGCAGACGACGGCGTTCGAAGGGCGCTCGGAATTCCCGGCATCCCCGACGGCACGCCCTTCGAGATCACCTATCACACCTCCGATGATCCAGTCCGCGGTCGCACAGCGGAGTTGGTTCAGGCGGACCTGAAGGCCTGCGGGATCCAGGCGAGCCTGCATCTACTGCCGCCGGAAGAGCTTTTCGCCCCCGGCCCGGAGGGCGTGCTCTTTGGCCGGCGCTTTGACCTGGCGCAGCTGGCGTGGCGTGGGGCGGGCCTCCCGCTGTGCGACCTGTTCCTGAGCAGCCAGATGCCCGGGGAGGGGAACTGGGGAAGACCCAACCTGGCAGGTTTCATCAACGCCGAATACGATGACGCGTGTCGAAGGGCCCTGAAGGCGCTTCCGGACAGCGAGGATCACGCGTCCAGCCACGCGGAGGCCCAACGGATCTTCTCCGAGCAGCTCCCAGTGCTGCCTCTGTTCGGCCATCAGCGCGTTACGCTGGCGCGCACGTCGGTGGCCGGCCTGATTCCCACCCCCAGCCAGCGATCTGAGTTGTGGAATCTGGAGCAACTCGACCTGCAGCCCTGATCCGACCTGGGCCGACCTGTGCTAAGGGGCAGCGCAGCACCGTCAGCAGCCCTGCCAGGCCGGGCCTCAGTCGTTGCCCTGCGCCACGATCTCGGCCGCGATCGCCAACGCGATCTCGGCGGGCCGTCGGCCGCCGAGATCCAGGCCGACGGGCCCGTGGATCCGCGCCAGATCCTCGCTGCTGAAACCCTTGTCCTTCAAGGCCGCGTGGCGCTTCGCCTGGGTGCTCGGTGAGCCCAGCAAGCCCACGTATCCGACGGGACTCCTCAAGGCCACCTCGAGAGCGGGGACGTCGAACTTTGGGTCGTGGGTCAATATGACGACGGCGTCGCAGGGGCGCAGGTAGCGGGCGGGCATGGCGTCCCGCGGCCAGGCCACAATCAGCTCGTCGACGTCGGGAAAGCGGTCTCGAGTGGCAAAGGCACGCCGCGCATCCACCAGCCGCACGTGGAAGCCGAGGACCTTCGCGATGGACACCAGTGGGATGGAGATGTGGACTGCGCCGATGATAGTCAGGGCCGGCGATGGGCTGAAGACCTCCAGGAAGACGTCCCCCTGGGGGGAGTGCCGGAGCTCAGCGGCGGGCCCCGGGAACAGCTCCGCCAGATCGGAGGCCAGCGCCGGATCGCCGCGCACCTCCCCACCCGGCCACACGATGGTATGCGCACCGCCGTCGAGACGCGTACCCAGGGCGACCGACTCGTCCTTCTCCAGGGCATCTATGAGGTAGCGGTGGATCTCGTCGAACGGCTCCACAAAGACATCGATGCTGCCGCCGCAAGCCAACCCCACCTCCCACCCGGTCTCATCAACCGTGCCATAGTGGACCCGCCGCGGCGTGTCGTTGACCAGGACGTCCTGGGCCTTGCGGAACACGTCCCCCTCGACGCATCCTCCGCTGACCGAACCGGCCATGTGACCGGATGCAGTCACCGCCATGCGAGAGCCCAGCGGTCGCGGCGACGACCCTGCCGAATGCACGACCGTCGCCACGGCGATGGACTCATCCCCATCGAGCCAGCGTCGCAGATCCTCGAGAAGCGCTCTCATCATGCCTCCTCACGGCCCGGCGCTTGAGACGTCAGACCTCTGCCAGACAATACATGTGGGCTAGCTCATCTTACCACAGTTCGCGATTCCCTGAAACCGAGGCCGCGAGGAAGGCCGCTGCGCCTACCAGCCTGCATTCGAGCTGCGGCGTCCGTGTTACCTCGCAGGC
>CAYVCX010000001.1:73036-135321 GCA_964450435.1 uncultured Anaerolineales bacterium | reverse complement strand
CAGATCCGCACACGATTGAGTGAGCTCCGCGAGAAACGACTGGAGATGTATCCATAAGGTTCTGCAGATTGGGAGCGGGGGAAGAGCCATCGCCAAGCAGAGTGGCAAGCCACTTGTTCAGTGCTGACGGCAAAGCGGAACGGACACTCCGGGGAAGAATATCTATGAGTCAGATCACGGTTAGTACCGCAGAATCGCTTCGCGGTCAGATCAGCGTGCCCGGTGACAAGTCGATCTCGCATCGCACGCTCCTGCTCGGCTCTCTAGCCCAGGGTCGCAGCCACATTCGCGGCTTTCTCCCCTCGGCCGACTGCCTGGCAACCCTCGGTTGCATCCAAGAGCTCGGCATCGCCGTGGATAGGGAGGGCAACAACACGATTGCCGTCCGCGGACGCGGCCTTCAGGGGCTGCACGAGCCGCGCGGCCCGCTGGACTGTGCTCGTTCCGGCACGACGATGCGTCTGCTGGCCGGCATCCTGGCGGGCCAATCGTTCGACAGCGTGCTGGCCGGCGATGCTCAGTTGCTCCACCGACCAATGGAGCGCATCGCAGAGCCGCTGCGCGAGATGGGAGTCCAGATCACGACCGCGGAAGGACACGGTCCGCTGACCATACGTGGGGGCACCGTACGCGGCGGCGAACACAGGCTGCCGGTGCCCAGCGCTCAGGTCAAGAGCGCAATCCTGCTGGCGGGACTCTACGCCGAAGGCCCGACCATCGTCCATCAGCCGGGGCCGGCTCGCGACCACACGGAGCGGATGCTCGCTGACATGGGGGCGAACATCGAGGTGGCAGATCTGACTGTGACCCTGACCGCCAGTCCGTCGCCCCTGAACCCCCTCGATCTTACCGTCCCCGGCGACGTCTCGTCGGCCTGCTTTCCCCTGGCCGCCGCTCTGGTGCTACCAGGCTCCCGGGTGACGGTAGAGCGTACGGGCGTCAACTCCACGCGCACCGGTCTGTTCGACGTACTCCGGGAGATGGGAGCGCAGATCACCATCGAGTCTCGGCGCGTGAAGGGAGGCGAGCCTGTGGCTGACGTGACGGCCAGATCCTCGAGCCTACGCGGCGTCAGCGTCAGTGGTGACACGGTGGTGCGTATGATCGACGAGTTTCCGCTGTTGGCCGTCACAGCGACACAGGCCCGGGGGGCCACTGTGGTACGGGACGCCGCCGAACTGCGGGTCAAGGAGACAGACCGCATCGCCGCGATGGCCGCGGAGCTGAGCAAGATGGGCGCACGGATCGAACCGAGGCGCGATGGGTTCGTCGTCAGCGGGCCAACACCGCTGCACGGGACCGTGGTCGACAGCCACGGAGACCACCGCATCGCCATGGCGCTCTCCGTAGCGGGGTTGGTGGCGGAGGGCAAGACCATCGTCCGCCGGGCGGGCTGCATCCGCGACTCGTTCCCCGGCTTTGCGCGGACGATGCAACGAATCGGAGCCGGGATAGCCTGACCGCGCAGAAATAGATACCGCCGGGTCCGACATTTCACGTTTACCGGTTGACGTCGGATAGGAGGGACTATGCACCCTGGATCCATTGACGGTCACACACAGCTGGTCGGCCTTATGGGCTGGCCGGTGGAGCACACACTGTCGCCCGCCATGCACAACGCCGCGTTCGCGGCCCGGGACCTGAACTGGCGCTACGTCCCCCTCCCGGTACCCCCCGGGCAGGTCGAGGCCGCGATGGGCGGACTGGCCGCCCTCGGATTTCGCGGCGCTAACGTGACGGTGCCACACAAGCGAGCTGTGATACCGGCGCTGCACACTGTCGCTCCCGAGGCGGTGTCCCTGGGCGCGGTCAACACGGTCGTAGTCGAGCGAGCAGAAGACGGCAAGACAGCCCTCGCCGGGCATAACACCGACACGGCAGGGTTCATCGGCGCGCTCCGTGACGGTGGGTTCGATCCCCAGGACGCTGTGATCGTGGTCGTGGGTGCCGGTGGTGCTTCACGAGCCGTCGTCTTCGGCTTGCTGAATGCGGGAGCAGAGAGCATCACCGTGCTCAACCGCTCGCCCGGACGAGCCAAAGCCCTCGTGTCAGACCTCGGACGCGGCGCCCCGGCGGTTCTGCAGGCAACGCTGTTGGGCGAGAGGACCCTGGTGGAGTGCGCCCGAGGCGCCGATCTGCTGGTTAACGCCACCCCAGTGGGGATGTGGCCTCGCGTCGATACCTCCGTGTGGCCCGCCGACGTGCCTGTTCCATCGCATCTCCTCGTCTTCGACCTGGTCTACAATCCTCGGGAGACGAAACTGATCCAACAGGCCCGCACCTCGGGCGCAGGCGTCCTCAGTGGGCTGGCGATGCTTGTGCGGCAGGGGGCGCGGGCCTTCGAGCTGTGGACGGGCGCTGCCGCACCCGTCCAGGTGATGTGCACGGCCTGCGAGACGGAGTTGAAGCCGTGAAGAAGTCTGGGGGATGCGCCAGGTGGAACCCACCGCCGCGCCCGCCGGCAGCAACCGGACTTGAAAATTTCTCAGTTTCACGTATCATCAGATGCAGGCCAACGGAGCCCAAACGTGTGATGAGAAGACCAAGAGGGAACCCTACAACATGACTGCTGTGACACTCGACGACATTCCGTTTCAACCCGAGTTTGAGCCGATAGCGCGGAGGCTGCGTATTCAAGACGAAGGGGCCAGGGCCGGACAACTGCGCCGGCTGCTGGATGAAGCGCAGGCTGTCGCCAGGCCCAGGGCACTCTACAAGGTCGCATACATCCAGTCTAGAACCGAGGACAGCGTCACTCTCAACGGGCAGACGTTCAAGAGTCGCGTTCTCCGAGTCAACCTGGAGGACGTGCACCGCGTCTTCGCATACGTAGCGACCTGCGGAGAGGAACTCTATGAGTGGAAGACATCGATGGACGACACGATCGAGCATTACTACGCCGATACCATCAACGAGGCAGCTCTGGGCGCGGCGCGGCGAACGCTGAGGGAACACCTGATCGAGCAATACCGACTGGGCCGCACGGCGACGATGAACCCGGGATCTCTCGAAGACTGGCCCATTTCCGAACAGCGGTCGTTGTTCGCCCTTCTGGGCGACCCAGAACAGGCCATCGGAGTCCAGCTCTCGAACAGCATGCTGATGATTCCACCGAAATCGGTGTCTGGAATCCGCTTCCCCACGGAAAAGCGCTTCGAGAGCTGTCAGCTCTGCCCCCGAGAGGTCTGCCCCAGCCGGAAGGCAGCGTATGACGAGGACCTCTTCGAGAGGGAGTTTGCACAATCAGACAGCGCACGCGAGACGAGCCCCTGACGGAGAACCCGCCATGCTACGATTCCTGACCGCAGGTGAGTCGCACGGCCCGTTTCTGACGGCCGTCGTGGAGGGACTGCCCGCGGGTCTGCCGATAGATATCGAGGCCATCGACCGCGATCTTCGCCGCCGCCAGGGCGGGTACGGCCGGGGCGCCCGTATGGAGATCGAGCATGACCACGCGGAGATCCTGGGAGGCGTATTACGCGGCAGCACGACAGGAGCTCCGCTCGCGCTGCGGATCGAAAACCAGGACTGGGTCAACTGGCGCCGGCGCTGGGCATCGGGCAGCCTGCCGAAACTGACTGTGCCGCGGCCCGGGCACGCCGACTACGCCGGAATGGAGAAGTACCAGTTGCAGGATGCGCGTCTCATTGCCGAGCGAGCCAGCGCTCGAGAGACAGCAGCCCGAGTGGCCGTCGGCGCACTCACCAAGCAACTGCTGGCGCAGTTTGGCGTAGCCGTCGGCAGCTACGTGAGCCAGATCGGAGGCACGACCGCCCGGATACCCTCCCTCCCCCACGAGGAGCTGTGGTCGCTGGCCGAAGCGAGCGACGTTCGCTGCCCCGACGAGCACGCGGCGACGTGCATGTGCGAAGCGATAGACGAGACCCGGCTGGCAGGGGACTCCCTCGGCGGCGTCTTCGTGGTCACGTCCACCAGCGTCCCGGTGGGACTGGGCAGCCATGCTCAGTGGGATCGAAGGCTGGACGCGCGACTCGCACAGTCCGTCCTATCCATCCCCGCCGTTAAAGGCGTCGAGATCGGCCCGGCGTTCGAGAACGCTCAGAAACGAGGGACGGAGGTGCACGACGCATTCGCCCGCGTCGAGGAAGCGGTGGTGCGCACGTCGAATCGCGCGGGGGGATTTGAGGGCGGAATGACCAACGGGATGCCCGTCGTGGTGCGGGCAGCGATGAAGCCGATTCCCACCACGCTGACGCCCCTGCAGTCGATCGATCTGGCGAGCGGAGAGCCGGCTCAAACAGAGTATCAGCGCTCCGACGTCTGCGCCGTCCCGGCGGCTTCCATCGTCGGCGAGGCAATGGTCGCCTGGACCCTGGCTGGTGCACTGCTGGATAAGCTCGGCGGCGACAGCCTGGTGGAGATGAAGGCACACGTGAGTGGATCGTGACCGATAACGTCATCCTGACCGGGTTCATGGGAACAGGCAAGACAGCCGTGGCGCGGGAGGTCGCCCGCCAGCTGGGAATGCCCTGGGTCGATATGGACACGGAGATTGAGGCTCGGGCGCAGAAACCGATCGCGTCCATCTTCAATGAGGACGGACAAGCCGCCTTCCGTGCCATGGAGGCAGCCCTGTGCAGAGAGCTGGCCGACAAAGGTAGGGATCAGCCTGAGCCAGGGGGCGGAGCCGTGATCGCCACCGGCGGGGGGGCACTGGTAAACCCGGAGAACCTGGCTTTGATGAACGAGAGCGGCATCGTGATCTGCCTCGACGCTGATCCTGGCGAGATCCTACGCCGACTGAGCGACAGCAATAGCCGCCCTTTGCTGGACGTCGACGACCGTCGTGCAGAGGTGGAACGTCTACTGGCAGCCCGTCGCGAGGCCTATGCCGCCATTCCGTGGCACATCGATACGACGGACCTGTCGATCCGGCAGGTGACGAAGCGGGTCCTCCGCCTCGTCGAGGCCATCAAGCTCACGGTTCGGCATCCTAGCGGGGCGTACGAAATCCGAATCGGTCGCGAGCTGCTTCACCACGCCGGCGGGGCACTGCGCGCAGCCGGCGTGCCGCCGGAAACCCGCGTCGCCCTGGTCTCCAACGATGTGGTGGCACCGCTCTACGCAGCCCAGGTCGAGGAAGCCCTCCGAGTAGCAGGCCTCCGCCCATTCCTGTGCACCATCCCCGACGGCGAGAAGTACAAGACCCTGGCCACCGTCGCCTCTCTATACGACCAATTCCTTGCGGGAGGGCTTGACCGCGGTGGGACAGTGCTCTCCCTGGGCGGTGGGGTGACCGGAGACATCGCCGGGTTCGCCGCGGCCACGTTCATGCGCGGGGTCCGCCTCGCGCAGGTGCCGACCTCACTGCTGGCGATGGTCGATGCCAGTGTGGGCGGCAAGACGGGCGTCGATCTACCTCAGGGGAAGAACCTGGTCGGGGCGTTCAACCAGCCACTCTGCGTCACCATCGATCCCGCCGTGCTGGAAACACTGGAGGGGGCCGAGCTCCGCTCCGGCATGGCGGAGGTGATCAAGCACGGCGTCATCGGGGACGCCAAGCTGTTCGAGGAACTGAGAGGGGAAAGGGTGCAGGGAGCAGCGGGAGGCGCTGTCGATACCATCACCCCCGCCCAGATTGCCCGAGCACTCCGGGTCAAGATCGCCATCGTCGAAGAGGATCCGTACGAGCGAGGCCGGCGCGCCGTCCTCAACCTGGGCCACACTGTCGGCCATGCGCTGGAGAAGGTGAGCCGCTTCGAGCTACGCCACGGGGAGGCAGTGAGCGTGGGCATGGTTGCCGCGACGAGGATTGCCGCCAGAATAGGACTCACCAGTCCATCAGTGGTCGACTCCGTCGAAAGCGCACTCACAGCCTGGGGACTGCCGGCGCGATGCAATGCTCCAGGTTGGCCCGAGTTCCGAGCGGACTCCATCTTCAAAGCGATGCTCCACGACAAGAAGCGGCGCGGAGAGACGCTCCGTTGGGTGCTCCCCATCACCATCGGAGAGGTGACGATCAGGGAGGACGTACCTAAGCAGATGATATTGGAGACTCTCCAGGAGATCGGCGCCGGGTAGGGCGCGTTTTCTGGCAGCCGGCTCACCTGACACCGGAGGGGGCGAGAGGTCAGAACGCCAGCCACCTCCCTTTGACGTCGTCCGCCTTGTGGTACAATGGGCAGGGTGGCGGCGCTGTGCGGAGATGAATACGATGAAGAACTCCCAAGCACGGATCCTGGTGTTGCACGGACCGAATCTGAATCTGCTCGGCCATCGCGAGCCGGAGATCTACGGCGACGTGACGCTTAGAGAGATCAACGCCGCACTGCGGGAGGCCGCGCAAGGGCGAGAGGCCGAGCTGCGCATCGTGCAGTCAAACCACGAAGGCGTCCTGATCGACTCGCTGCACGAAAGCAAGGACTGGGCGGACGGCGTACTCGTCAATCCAGGGGGTTATACCCACACCAGCGTGGCGCTGCGAGATGCGGTTGTGACCGTCGGGCAGCCCACAGTCGAGGTGCACCTATCGAACATCTACGCGCGTGAGTCCTTCCGCAGCAATTCGCTCATCGCGGCGGTGTGCATAGGTCAGATCAGCGGCTTTGGCTGGCGGAGCTACCTGTTGGGATTGACGGCACTCCTGGACGCGCTGACCGACGAGACGAGAGAGAGGCAATGAAGCACTCCCGGCGTTTAGCCAACCTGCCATCTTACCCCTTCGCCCGCTGGGGAGAGCGAGTCTCCGGTGCGAAAGAGAGCGGCCTCGAGCTGATCCGTCTCGACATGGGGAACCCGGACCTGGCCCCGCCCGATGAAGTCATTGAGGCCCTCTGTCAGTCAGCGCGCCGGGCCGACCACCACGGGTACCCCGGCTACCGAGGTATCCCCACCTTGCGCCGAGCTATCGCCAACTACTACGACCGACGTTTCAACGTGCCCCTCGACCCGGAAACGGAGATACTGCCGCTGATCGGCTCCAAGGAGGGCCTGATCAACCTGGCCCTGGCCTTCCTCGATCCCGGTGACGTGGCCCTGGTACCCGATCCGGGCTATGCCCCGTACTCAAGAGGTACCATCCTGGCCGGCGCCCGACCGTACACGTTCCCACTGCTGCCCGAGCACAGTTTTCTCCCCGACCTCGACGGGATCCCGTCGCACGTGGCCACCGAGGCGCGTTTGATGTGGTTGAACTACCCCAACAATCCGACCGGTGCCACCGCCGACATGGATCTCTTCAGCCGGGCCCTCGACTTCGCCCGCCACCAAGAGCTGCTGCTCTGCCACGACGCTCCATATTCCGACGTCACCTACGACGGTTACCGGGCCCCGAGCCTGCTGCAGGTACCGGGAGCCCTGGAGGTGGCGGTGGAGTTCAATTCGCTCTCGAAGATGACCAACATGGCCGGGTGGCGCATAGGCATGGCGGTGGGGAACGCTGGGGCACTGCGGGCCCTGGCCAGGGTCAAATCTAACGTCGATTCCGGTATATTCCATCCTCTGCAAGAGGCAGCCGCTGCAGCCCTTGCAACCTTGTCCGCCGAGCCCTCCTGGCTGGTCCAGCGCAACACGGTCTACCGAGAGAGGCTGGAGCTCCTGGCGGAGGGATTACGTCGTGCAGGGCTGGAGGCCCGGCGGCCGCAGGCGACGCCCTACCTCTGGGTGAGAATCCCCGACCCCCCTCCGGATCCGGTCGCTTTGCGGGGAACGTCTGAAGAGTTCGCGCAGCTGCTTCTGGAGGAGACGGGGGTGGCGGTGGCCCCAGGGTCGTTCTTCGGAGAAGCGGGCGAGGGGTTCATCCGGGTCTCGGCCACGGCGCCGACGGCGCAGATCCAAGAGGCAGTGCGTCGGCTCCAGGCATTCGACGCACCGACATCGCAGTCGGGCCGCTGAAGAAGATCCGACGCTCGTCGACCACAAGGTAAGTCAGGAGAGATATGAGCGATCATCACGTTGCCCTGATCACCGACAGCACCTGCGATATCCCGCAGAGCCTCATCAGGCAGTATGACATCATCGTCGTCCCGTTGCACGTCATCTGGAGCGACAAGACGTTTCGCGACCGGGTCGACATAGAGCCACAGGAGTTCTACCGGCGGCTGATGGACGATCCAGAGTATCCCACGACCTCTCACCCGGCTCCTGAGGGCTTCCTGGCGACGTACAATGAAGCACTCCAGCAAGGCACAGAGGAGATCGTGGCTATCACCCTCAGCAGCGAGCTAAGCGGTGCTTTCGCGGCCGCTCAGCGGGCCGCCTCCGCGATCGACAACCCGGTGCACGTCTTCGACTCCAGGGGCACGACCATGGGCCTGGGCTGGCAGGTGCTGGCCGCTGCCCGGGCCCGGGAGGCCAGCGGGGACGCTGCCTCAATGATCCAGGCCGCCGATGAGGTCCGAAGGCGCGTGATCCTCGAGGTCTGTCTGGACACGCTGGAGTATCTGCATAAGGGAGGCCGCATCGGCGGAGCGACGAAGTTTATCGGCTCCTTGTTGGATATCAAACCCCTGGTGTACGTCGATCACGAGACGGGCCTGGTCGAGGCCAGCGCCCGAGTGCGCACCCGCAAGCGCGGATTGGAGACGCTCTACCGACGCTTCTTCGACCAGCTGGATACCGACGCGAGGATGCACATCGCGGTCTCGCACGGCGACGCCCCTGAGGACGCGGAGAACATCGCGGACCGGATCCGGCGCGAGTACTCACCCGCAGAGCTGCTGGTCGCGATGACGGGTCCAGTTCTGGGCGTCCACACCGGTCCACGGGCCATTGCCCTCGGCGGCTACGCCGAGTAAACAGCTATGGAGGAGATCGCGATGTTATCGGGTCTTCAAGGGCTGGTTGCCGAGTTCATTAGCAACGCACCTCAGTTCCTGGTCGCCATCGCCATGCTGATCGCCACGCTGCTTCTTTCGAGAGTAGCGGAACGATGGGCACGGCGGAGCGTCAAGAGGAAGATCCCGGACCCCGAGACGCGGCAGTTCCTGACGCAGACCGTGCGCTACACGATCCTGGTGCTCGGCCTACTGGCTGCCCTGGATCAGGTCCCGGGCGTGCACATCACCAGTTTCCTCGCCGGCCTGGGGATCGTCGGCTTCACGGTAGGCTTCGCGCTCCAGGACATCGCCCGCAATTTCATCGCCGGCCTCCTGCTCTTGATGCGACAGCCGTTCGGTGTCGGTGACGCGGTGGAGATAGCAGGCCGCGGCGGCAGCGTGATGGAAATCACTATGCGAGACACGGTCATCAAGTCATGGGACGGGGTGATGGAGATAGTCCCCAACCTGGATGTCTACACCAATCCCATCGTCAACTACTCCGGGCTTCCGCTCCGCCGCCGTACGGTAACGCTGGGCCTCGGCTACGGCCAGGACATAGCGAGGGCCAAGAGGATCATCCTGGACGTCATCCAGGACGCTGAGGGGGTGCTGAGAGACCCGCCCCCCGAGGCCTTTACGCAGGAGCTGGGCGATACAGCGCTACACGTCGCGGCGCGATTCTGGGTCAACCAGCAGACACACAGTGTCTTCGCAGTGCACTCGAATGTCGTGGACGCGATAAACGCAGTCGCTGAAGAACGGGACATCGACATGCCGTATCCGACCCAGGTGGTGCACGTGGAAGCGGAGCTGCCCTTCGAGTCACCCCTCGGTTAGCCTCGCGGCACAGTCGTGGGGTCAAGTCTCACGCCCACCGAAGGACGAACAGGTGACGCAGATGGTGCCGGCATTGGGGCAACGCACATTCGCCAACGTGACCCCGAGAGACAGTCATTGACCACTTCTGCCGTTCCGGATTGAGGCGCACCAGCTTGTCAGGTGTCCCACATCCAAAACCTCACCAGGGAAGGAATCGATGAACTCTGTAAAGAGCGTCCTGTGGAATAGCGATCAGCGGCGACCGCGCACGCTTTGGCGTCTGGTCGGACAAATCGCAGCACTCCTGGTCGTGATGCTCCTGGTGCAGATGGCCCTGGGAGCCTTTGTGGTCGGCGCCGCGTTGGCTGGACGGGGACTCAACATGCACCAGCTTTCAGATCCCCAGGCGCTGCAGCGGCTCATCACACAAGACCCGCGGTTGATGCTGCTGATGCAGCTGTCTCTCACCGCGGCGATCACGCTCAGCGTGTGGTTCTCCGGTCGTTTCCTCGACCGCCGTCCTTTCGCCAACTTCGGCCTTCACCTGAACCATGATTGGTGGGTCGATCTGGGCTTCGGGCTGTTTCAGGGCGCGGCTCTGATGCTGGTCATATTCCTGATTGAGCTAGCAGCCGGATGGATCACCATCACCGACACGTTCTCGACTCGCCAACCAGGTGCGCGGTTCGTGCCCGCCCTTCTGCCACCCCTCATCGCGTTCCTCGCGGTGGGGTTCCACGAGGAGCTGTTCAGTCGGGGTTACCAGCTCCAGAACCTGGCCGAGGGGCTCAATTGGCGCGTCGTCGGCCCGCGCGGCGCGATTGTCACGTCCACCGCGCTGACCTCGGCCCTCTTTGGGCTCCTGCACGCCGCAAACCCGAACGCCACGCCGGTCAGCACGTTCTACCTCGTGATCGCCGGGTTTCACTTGGCGGCGGGCTACGTGCTCACCGGCGAGCTGGCGATCCCCATCGGGCAGCACATCACGTGGAATTTCTTCCAGGGCAACGTGTTTGGCTTCCCCGTCAGCGGCAGCGACTTCACCTCCGCGACGTTCATCCGGATCGAGCAGGGCGGGCCTGAGCTGTGGACCGGGGGGGCGTTTGGGCCCGAGGCAGGATTCCTGGGACTGGCGGCGATGCTGGTCGGCGTTCTGCTGACTGCCCTCTGGGTGCGCTGGCGCTACGGCCAGCTCGGTCTGCACGTGTCCCTGGCCCGCCCGCCCGAGTGTACCGAGCGGGCAGTGTAGCACGCCCCCCCTCGCAGACGTGCGAGGTCGCGGAAGAGGAGATCGCAATGATACGGGAGAGCTCGAACGTCCTGCCCTTTGATCGGGAGGATCTGGAGCGCTATCTGACCTCACTCGTGCCGGGCGAGGTTCGGGTATCCGCGGTGCGCGAGCTGCGGGGCGAGGGCGGGGACGAGAGGCTCAAAGAGTTTGGCTACGGAGTGCCCCTCTTGATCGAGTGTGTCTGCGACGGGAACGAGGAGCGCTTTGTCTTTCATACCCTCTCCCGCAGCGGCTTCGGTCACGAGCGCCCCTCCGACCGGGCGGCCAACCTGGTGCTGGATCACGCCACCTTCAATGCGCTACCCCGCCACGTGGGCTCGCTCGATGTGGGGGCCGTCGACGAGGACGGCCTGTTGATCTCCGTGGGGAAGGCAGATGAGTTCTTCCACCTGACACATTATGCGGACGGAAAGCCCTACGCAGCCGACTTGCACCGCGTCTCAGACACCGAAATACTGGAGTCGAAAGACGCGGATCGCGCCCTCGCTTTGGCTGACTATCTCGCCGAGATCCACGCCGTAAAGCACTCCGATGCGCTGCTTTATCGACGGCGGATTCGCGACCTGATGGGACACGGCGAAGGCATTATGGGCATACTCGATAACTACCCGTCCGACTTCGACCTGGCTCCGCCCACTCGCCTGGAGGCGATTGAGAAGCGCTGCTTGGCATGGCGCTGGCAGATCAAGGACGCCATCCATCGGCTCAGCCAGGTCCACGGCGATTTCCACCCCTGGAACGTGCTCTTCCGCGAAGGAACGGACTTCTCGCTGCTGGACCGCAGCCGTGGCGCCTGGGGAGAGCCTGCGGACGACGTAAGCGCTATGAGCATCAACTACATCTTCTTCTCTCTCCAAGAGCACGGGACGCTCGCCGGGCCTTTCCGACGGCTTTACCAGCTCTTCTGGCGCCAGTACCGGGAGCAGAGCGAAGACGACGAACTCCTGACGATGATACAGCCATTTTATGCATGGCGCGCTCTCGTGCTGGCGAGCCCGGTGTGGTATCCGCACGTCGACCTTCAGGTCCGTGAGGCTCTATTCCGTTTCACCGAGAGGATGCTGGAAACAGAACGCTTTGAACCCGACCAGGTCAACGACTATCTCGTCTGATCGGAGGCAACAGATGGATCAAGAAACGGGGTTTTGCGTCTGGCTGACGGGCCTTCCCGCGTCGGGGAAGACCACCCTGGCTCATGGCCTGGCTCAGGCCTTACGAGAGCGAGATCTCACCGTCCAGATTCTCGACTCTGACGCACTCCGCGACGTGCTGACGCCGGAACCGACGTACAGCGCCGAAGAGCGAGACTGGTTCTACCGGGTCGTGGCCTTCGTCGCGCAGCTCCTGACACAGAACGGCATTAACGTGGTAGTCGCAGCCACGGCTCACTGCCGACGGCATCGCAACTACGCCCGGGAGCGCATCAGGCGCTTCGCGGAGATCCACGTACGCTGCTCCCTCGAGACTTGCATGGAGCGGGACGAGAAGGGGATCTACGAAAAGGCCATAGCGGCCGACGCGACGACGGTGCCGGGAATCCAGGTGCCCTACGAGCCTCCTGAAAGTCCTGATGTCGTGGTGGATACTGAGACCCTGCCGCCAGAACAGGGCGTGCGGCGACTGATCGCCGGCCTGGAGGAACTCTCCATCCTCAAGGGGGATGCAGGGTAGGGAGCACGATACAAGGTCCCCATCTCAGGTTCGCAGCTCCACCACGTCGCCGTCCTGGAGCACGTGATCTCGTCCCACCATCTGCCCATCGTAGACCTGTTCCCCCCAGATGCGGGCTGTCTTGAGAGTCTGGGCAAGATCCCGGTGCACCTTCGCAGCGAAATCCTCCACCGTGCTTCCCCTGTCCAGCACAAAAGGCGCGCTCAGATCGGGCTCCTCCCCGGGAGGTTTCGAGTAGACCCGGATGATGTCCAATGAGTCGAACACCGCCCGCTTCATCTGATCGAGATTTCGCCCGGTCTCGGCCGACACGGGTAGCAGGTTCCACTGTGCACCCAACAGATCCCGCAGGACGGCAACGTCCTCGTCATCGTCAGGATCATCGCTCTTGTTCACCAGTACCAGGAAGGGCTTGAAGCTCCATCCTTTCTCACCTCGATACTCATCTTCGCGATGCGCAGGTGCAATCCGATGCGCCTGAAGAAGCTCGGTGGCATCCTCAAACTCCTGGAGCGGGTACGCCTGCAAGTCGATGACCAGCAGAACCAGATTGACTCTCCGAATCAGGTTCATCAACTCGGGCTCGACGTGGTCCTCGTTGAGCGGCGGGGTGTCGATCAACTGGATCTGGACGTTCTCAAAGAACATCATCCCCGGCGTGGGGTCCCAGGTCGTGAAGGGGTACGGAGCAACCTCGGGGGAGGCGTTGGTCACGGCCCTGAGCAGGGCCGACTTACCCGTGTTGGGCGGGCCCGCCAGCACCGCCTGCCCTGCGCCCTCCCTGTCGATGTGGAAAGGGGATCGATACTGAGCAACCGTCTTCCGAGCCCGAGGGGCCCGCTTCAGGGCGGAAAGCTTCTTGCGCAGATCTGCGCGCAGCCTGTCCGTGCCCTTGTGCTTGGGCACCACGCTCATCATCTCCTTCAGCAAAGCGATCTTCTCCTCGTTGGATCGCGCCTTCCTGAAGGCCTCCTCAATCTTGAAGTAGTCTGGAGGGAGGTTCGTGGGCATCTCTACCCCTCCTCGGTGTCACCCGCCCGGTACGCCACGGTCATATGCGGGTCACTGCGCACGGAATAGGGCTTCTTCACGTGCAGACTGTGCTCTCTGAGCAGCCAGAGCTCGGGCAGGATCTCCGCCGCCAGCTCGCCTTCCACGAAGACCCGCACCAGCGCCGCCTCTGAGACAACAACCGCCACGGCCGCCGTCTCCTTGCTGATCGAAGCCCCCGCCATGTGACGGCTGCCCAACCCCAGCGGTAGGTCAATGCCCTCCGAACTGGCGTTGATGTAGCGGCAGGCCGACAACACCTCGCCCTCGCTCGATACGAGAAAGGCGCCATCGAGCTGCGCCAACTCCTTCACTGTCTCCCGCAGACTGGGGTCTCTGACGTTCTTCCGGCTCACCGGATGATGCCACAGGGGGTCCAGGATCAGTGTCTTGGAGCGCTTGAGCGTCTCTTCGACGTCAGACACGACGAACATCGTACCGACCTTACGTCCCTCCCGTCCCTCGCGGGCAATCTCGACAGCCAGCAAGACAACCAGTTCGAGCGTCTCCCGGCTGACCACCTCTTCGTCGATGCCGAGATCACGCAGGAGATCAACTGACTCATCCATCGCCTTCTCCCTCCCTCTCAACCCGACAGACGCCATCCGGCCCGGCCTTCACACGCGGGCCGCCAACACAGCAGCGCAGTTCGACGGCCATACTTCGTCCACCCACGAGAATGCTGCCTCGAGCATGAGCCGTCGCTCTTTCTCAATCGAGAGCACGCCATCGAGCTGGCACCTGCCGTCCTGAGGCCCGTCGCCCTCTTCACCTGTTTCTGCGCGATGGGCAGCACGTCGCCCTCCTCGTTCCGCGAAACCACCCAGTTTCCTTCGACGCACGCTCCCGGCGGACAGAGCGCCTGATATGCTCTTCGTACCCGGACGACCTCGAACCAAAGAAAAGAAGTCGGCCATCCGCTCAGGCTGGGCCCGCATACCCACGCTACCTCTGCGCCAGGAACTCATCCGGAGTCAGAACACACACCGTTGGACCGCTCAGGCTACCCAGCAAATCCCCGTCATTCGTTATGAGTACTGCGTGGGCCGCCGCCGCCAACCCGGCGAATTTGCGATCCGCCGGGTCGGGCACCTCGTCGAAGGCCCCGGGGTGAACCAGCCCTTCGTAGCGGTGCTCCTCCTGGAACAGCCCGGCGAAGGCGTCCCAGGAGAGAGGCGGTATGTGCTTCACCACAGCCTCGGTCTCTCGCCGGGTGTCCTCGTCCCAGATCAACGTGAGGCGGCCCGCCCGCACCTGTCCAATAATCTCTGCTGATGGGCTGTGGGGGTTGAATCCAGCCGCCACAAAGACGTTTGTGTCCAGGACCACATCAGACTCAGAGATCATCTCGCGCCTCGCAGCGCGCGGCCGCGCATTCGCGCACTCTCGCCTGCGAGCTCATCTCCGCCTCCAAATACCCCCTAACCCAACCATGCACAACCAATAAGTAGTTGATCGACGCTGTCTAGAGGCTGACGACCGTCACCGCGTCCCATCACACAACGCCGTCAGCTCGATCTCTTGCTCGGATACAGGGTTCATCACCCGCCGACCTCGCTGTTGCCGAACAAGCATCGCGAAGGCAAAGCGATCAACATCGACAGCGCAATCCAGATCCTCCGGTGAGAACTCAGGCCGTCCGGGATCCCTGAACTTCTGCGCCGCTTTCGATCTCAAAACACGCTGGACCACGCCCTCGTCACAGGGCGCCTGCCCACGGACCAGCCCCTCCAGGTAGTCGGCACAGGCCACGTCCTCGTCTGCGAGGCCGCCCGCGTGAGAGCCAGTGATGACCATGGTCACCTTTCGAGGCTGAAGCAATTCGAGAGCCCGGACCGTGGCACGGGCACAACAGAGGCTGGCGGCAAGGAGATGTCGCGCACAGCGGCTTTGCACAACGCCCTGAGTGCCCGAGCTGGTGCGCTGAATCAGGTGGCGGCCGGCAAGATCTCGGCCGATCAGCTCAGCCGGCGAGTTGTCAAGGTCAAACCCCTGGACCGGCAGGCCCTCTTTCTCACCCATGATCAGCCAATCCGGGTTCTCCTCCCGCAAGGCGAAGGCCTCTTCCACACCCGAGACAACCGTGATCGTCTCCGCCCCGGCCGCGAAGGCGAAAGCCGCGGTGGTGAAGGCTCGCAGCACGTCGATCACGATGACAGTGCCCATGGCCTCGGTGGCGCCATCGAGTCCGACACGGTTGATGGTGATCAAGGGATCATTCGCTCCTGCATTAAGCAGTCGAACACCACGCCACTACGATAATGCTGCCAGGAATGATAGCACAGAGGACAGCAAACGACAACGCCCTCCGAAGGCATCCCGGATCCGCCAGACTCCTCGGCGGACCCGGTCTTGCTAGGCTGGCTCATCATCCGGCCAAGATGACCCGAGGGCGCCCCACCCCGGGGAAGGTGGCAGTTGCGATCCACGCACCGTGGTGCGATAATCGCATCCGACCGCGGCAATGATCCATCTGACAGTAAGTCGTACCTAAATGGCCCACCCGGAAAAGCCCGGGGCCATCGCCAAAGAAAGGCGGCAACACGTATCAGACCCCAGAGGAAGAGACCATTGCGCCATCCCCAGGAGACCTCCGCCCAGACAGAAACACCTATGCCTGATGCTCCTTGTCGTTGACCTCATCGTCAACCATGGTAGAATAGGTTGCTTCGGGAGCAATCTCCCGATTCTTTACAGGGCACTGCCCAGAGCCACCATTCCTGGAGGAACGATGACCAAGGACTACCCCGGACGCGGCAAGGTCGCGATCCTGAAGACCACGCCGGACACGGTGGTGGAAGATTACGCCCACCTGATGGAGCTGGCTGGCGTTCGCGACGCTCTGCCACGGGACAAAGAGACGATCCTCAAGATCAACATCTCCTGGCAGACTTGGTACCCAGCCTGCTCTACGGCCCCCTGGCAGCTGGAAGGGGTGATCCGGGGGCTGCGGGCTGCCGGATGCCACGACCTGATTGCCGCCCACAACGACACTGTTGTGGTCGATGCCCACGTGGGCGAGCGGAACAACAAGCACAAGTTCGTCGTCGACGCCTACGACGTCCGCAACGTCCATCTTTTCGAGCCTCATTATAGCTGGATCCGTTACGAGCCAAAGGAGCCCTTCCTGGTCCTGGATCAGATCTATCCGGAAGGGGTTTACATCCCGGAGCTCTTGATCGGACGCAACATCATCCAGCTTCCAACGGTGAAGACCCACGTCTTTACCACCATCACCGGGGCCATGAAGAACGCCTTCGGAGGCCTGCTGGGGCGCAGGCGCCACTGGACGCACGCGTGCATCCATGAGACCCTGGTCGACCTGCTGACGATACAGCAGGACATCCATCCGGGACTCTTCGCCGTGATGGACGGAACCTTCGCCGGGGACGGCCCCGGCCCGCGCGCGATGCGGTGGCACGAGAAAGACGTTATCCTTGCCTCGGCAGACCAGGTGGCGATCGACGCGATGTCCGCCCGTCTGCAGGGCTTTGACCCCCTCTCTATCCCCTTCATCCGCATGGCCCACGAAAGAGGTCTGGGCATCGGAGACCCGGAGCAGATCGAGATTCTCGGCGAGAACCGGGATTGGGTGATGAGCCAGGACTGGGGTTTCGTCCAAGAGGACACCTTCGCCAGCCGCGGTCAAAAGGCCATATACCACGGGCCGCTCAAGCCGCTGGAGGGACTGCTTCTGCGCAGCCCGCTGGTGCCCTGGTCCTACTTCGCCAGCAATTTCTATCACAACGTGTACTGGTATCCTTTCGTTGGGCGCGATCGGGTGGAGGAGGCCCTGGAGACCAAGTGGGGACACCTGTTCGCCGAGTATGGTGCCGAGGCTGGGCTGCGCGGTGCGGTAATGCCCGGGATGGAGAGGAAAACTGTTGTGACTGCTGCGGCCGGCTTGGCTGTGTTGGCGGCCGTCATAGGCGTCGGGGCCTGGCTCATCGGGCGGGGACAAGACGAGGCGTGATCGATCAGCGCGAGCTGGGCGCTCTCTTCTCCGGGCTGCGGGCAGGGGTCACCGTGGCCGATGAGGAAGGACGGATCATCTTTCTGAATGATCGGGCAGTTGCCCACTACGGCGCTCACGGCGGGAAGCAGCTCGTCGGGACCAATCTGTACGACTGCCACAACCCGGGCTCCCAGGCCAAGATTCGTGAGCTGTACAGCCGGTATCGCGCGGGCGACCTCACGCCCACGCGCTACCACAAGAACAAGGGGGACAGCATCGCGCAGAGCATCGTCTATATCCCGATCGTCTACGAGGAACAGTTTCGCGGCGTGGCCGAGTTGATGTGGGTTGAACGCCAAGAGCTGGTGTGTGAGGTCTAGCTTCGCAGATTCCATCGCATTTCATTCATCACGGAGGTTTCATCCAATGCACCGCGTCAGCAACCTTGTCTCACAGCGCATTGCGGACGTCCCACCCTCTGGGATCCGCCGCTTCTTCGACATCGCCGCCACGATGGAGGACGTGATCAGCCTGGGCATCGGCGAACCGGACTTCGACACGCCGGAGCCGATCATTCAGGCCGGCATTGAAGCGCTGAAACGGGGTGAGACGCACTACAGCTCGAACTCAGGACTGCTGGAGCTGCGTCGCGCCATCGCCGAACACCTGGACCAGATGTACGGACAGACCTACAATCCGGCCAGCGAGATACTGGTCACTGTCGGTGTGTCGGAAGCGCTGTATCTGGCTCTCGCCGCGAGTCTCGACCCCGGAGACGAGTGCATCGTGCCGGAGCCCTGTTTCGTCTCCTACGCTCCGGAGGTGAGCTTCGCCGGCGGCAGACCGGTGATCGTGCCCACCAGAGTGGAGAACGACTTTCAGGTCACGGGTGAGGAGATCGCGGAGGCGGTCACGCCGCGCACCAAAGCCCTTCTCATCGGCTATCCCAACAACCCAACCGGCGCCGTCATGAGCCACGAGCGGTTGAACGAAATCGCCGCGGTCGCCAAGCAGCACGACCTGCTGGTCATCTCCGACGAGATCTACGACCGGCTCGTGTACGGCACCGAGCACGTATGCTTCCCCAGCCTCCCCGGGATGTACAGCCGTACCATCCTGCTGCAGGGCTTCTCCAAGGCGTATGCTATGACTGGTTGGCGCATCGGTTACATCGCCGCGCCGGGCGAGATCCTGGCGCAGCTGCGAAAAGTGCATCAGTACACCATTATGTGCGCGCCGACCGTCTCCCAGCACGCGGCCCTGGCCGCCCTTCGCGAAGGTGAGCCCTTCGTGCAGGAGATGGTCGCCGAGTACGACCGGCGCCGCCAACTCATCGTCAGCGGGCTCAATGACCTGGGCCTGGACTGCTTTGAACCTCAGGGCGCGTTCTATGCCTTCCCCTCGATCCAGATTACGGGGATGGACGATACCCAGTTCGCAGAGAGCCTCCTCCACGAGGAGCGAGTAGCCGTCGTCCCGGGCAGCGCCTTTGGCAAAGCCGGAGAGGACTACGTCCGCTGCTCCTACGCGACCGCTTACGAGAAGATCGAAGAGGCGCTGGAGCGCCTGCAGCGGTTTGTGCGGCGACATGGGTGATCGTATTGGAGGAACTCCCACGCTGTGGTAGAATGGGAGAGAGGGGAAGCAATGGAGAACGGCAGCGTGTTCTCCACGGCGAGGCCACGCAGCTCGAAAGAATAGCGAAGACCCGATGCGATACGAACCCGTCATTGGCCTGGAAGTCCACGCCCAGATCCACACCCGCTCCAAGATGTTCTGCAGTTGCCCGGTGATGGAGGACACGGGCAATCTGGCACCCAACGCCTACGTCTGTCCGGTATGCACCGGAATGCCCGGTGTGCTACCGGTGGTCAACAGACGTGCCATCGAGCGCGCCATCAAGACGGGCCTGGCGCTCCACTGCGACATCCCGCCGGTTAATCGCTTCGCCCGCAAGTCTTACTTCTATCCAGACCTGCCCAAGGGGTACCAGATCTCTCAGTATGCCCTGCCCCTCGCCGTCGACGGGTACCTGGAGATCAAGACAAAGGGAGCCAGGAGACGCATCGGCATTCGGCGGGCCCATCTTGAGGAAGACGCCGGGAAGCTCTACCACGAGGGTGGGTTCACCCGGCTCGACCTCAACCGGGCCGGCGTACCGTTGCTGGAGATTGTCTCCAGGCCAGATCTGCGGTCTGCCGACGAGGCTCGCGCCTATGGTGAGGCATTGCGCGAAATCCTGGTCTACCTGGACCTCAACTCCGGCAACATGGAGAGCGGGGTCATGCGCTTCGAGGCAAACGTCAGCGTGCGGCCTGTGGGGGCCGAGGAGCTGGAGGCCCGGCACGAGATCAAGAACCTTAACTCGTTTCGCGCGCTCTACGATTCCATCGCCTACGAGATCGAGGAACAGACTGCCATCCTGGAAATGGGTGGCACCATCCGGCAGCAGACGATGGGATGGAACGAGGTCGAGGCGGTGACCGTACCTCAGCGAACCAAGGAGTATGCTCACGACTACCGTTACTTTCCCGAACCCGACATTCCTCCCGTGGAAATCAGCCGCCAGGAAGTGGAGGCACTGCGAGGCCAACTGCCCGAGTTGCCGGAGGCGAAGCGCGACCGGTTCGCCTCCCAATACGGCCTAAGCCAATACGACGCCAGACTGCTCGTGGAAGACAAAGCTGTGGCGGCCTACTTCGAACGTGTGGTGCAGGCCGGCGTCGATGCGAAGCAGGCTGCCAACTGGGTCCTCGGCGAGCTGTTTCGCCTGATGAAGGTCGCTGACCAGAGCATCGATGAGATTGGCGTATCGGCAGAGGCGCTGGCGGAGTTGATTCGACTGGTGGACGGTGGGAAGATCAACCAGAGCACAGCGAAGGATGTCTTGGACCGGATGTTCACCACGGGCCGTAGCGCACAGAGTATTGTCAGCGAGCTCGGCCTGACTCAGATCTCAGATACACAGGAACTGGCCCGAATCGTCACCCGGGTACTGGAAAAGCACCCCGAGCAAGTCGAGCAGTATCTCGTGGGAAAGAGCCAGGTGCTCGGCTGGTTCATTGGACAGGTCATGCGGGCCACCCGAGGGAAAGCGAATCCTCAGTTGGCTCGAGAACTCCTAGTGCAACAGCTAGAAGCAATTCATTCAACCTAAACGGAGGCAAACGTAATGTCAGAACGAAACCCATTCGCTATTGCGCAACACCAGCTGGCTGAGGCCGCCGAGATTATGGGGCTGGATGCGGCAACTCACGAGCTACTGCGCTGGCCGCTGCGCGAGCTCCACGTCACGCTCCCCGTGCACATGGACGACGGCAGCGTGCAGGTATTCAGAGGATTCCGCGTCCAATACAATGACGCCCTCGGTCCAACAAAAGGGGGGCTGCGCTTCCATCCCGAGGAAACGATCAACACAGTGCGGGCTCTGGCCGCGTGGATGACCTGGAAGACGGCCGTCGTCGGCCTGCCTCTGGGCGGCGGCAAGGGCGGCATAGTTTGCAATCCCAAGGAGATGTCCCAGAGGGAACTGGAGCGTTTGAGCCGGGCCTACATTCGTCAGGTCGGTAGGATCATCGGAGAGCAAAGCGATGTGCCCGCGCCCGACGTCTACACCAACCCTCAGATCATGGCCTGGATGATGGACGAGTACTCCTTCCTGCGCGGTCACAACGTGCCCGGGGTCATCACGGGGAAGCCAATCCCGCTCGGCGGATCGATGGGCCGCGGCGACGCGACCGCTCGGGGAGGGATGTACGCCATCCGGGAGGCCGGCAGAGTGCTCGGCGTCGAGCTGGCGGGGGCCACGGCGGCAGTCCAGGGCTATGGGAACGCAGGCAACTTCGCTCATCTCCTGGGAGACGAGTTGCTCGGACTCAACGTCGTGGCCGTCTCCGATTCCAGCGGCGGGATCTACAACCCGGATGGGCTTGATCACGGCGCAGTGATGAGTCATAAACGAGAGACAGGCTCGGTGAAAGACTTCCCCGCTGCCGAGAACATCACCAACGATCAACTCCTGGAGCTGGATGTAACAGTCCTGATCCCGGCCGCCCTGGAGAATCAGATTACGGGCGCCAACGCGGACAACGTCAGGGCTCGGATCGTGGCCGAGTTCGCAAATGGCCCGACAACCCCAGAAGCCGACGACATTCTGTACGCGAACGGCGTCTACGTCATTCCCGATTTCCTGTGCAACGCCGGTGGGGTGACCGTCTCTTACTTCGAGCAGGTCCAGAACGCCTATGATTACTACTGGGACCTGGAGACCATCCACGAGAGGTTGGACAAGAAGATGACCGCGGCCTTCCGCGCCGTGCATGAGACAGTGAAGAAACACGAGGTCAAGAATCGCATGGGCGCTTACGTGGTAGCTGTGAGCCGCGTGGCCGAGGCCTGTCAGCTGCGCGGCTGGGTGTAGGCCCTGATAGAGTGACCGTTGGGAGCGGGCAAGAACAAATCCCAAGAAGGCCCCCACCTGTTTTCAAGGTGGGGGCTTAGCGCATTTGACGGATACTGCATTTGAGGTAGAATCGCAACGCCTATCACAGTTGGCCAGGTGAGCTTCATCGGAGAGGTCGCGTATGGAGAGTCATCATCCCTGGCAGTTGTTTCCGGGCCAGCTCATTCACTACGCACCCGATCGCCTGCGCCGACCTGCTGAGTTCGACTGCATCGTTGGCTTCTTGTTACCTGACGTCGGACTGGAAACCTTGCTCCAGATTTCCTTCTGCTCGCCGAAGAAGTGACCACAACCGACGCGCCGCACAAAGCCACAAGACGAGCAGCTCATATGAGCAAAGTGGAGCAGATCCGTGAAGCCACAAAGGCATGCACCCCTCCAGGGGTTCGGCACCAGATCGTCGCGTCTTTGACGCAGGACTGGACTTGGACCATCTACGACCAACACACAGGAGGCGAGAATGTACCATGAAATCACGTTGATAGGACGATTGGGGCGTGATCCAGAGATGAGATACACTCCCAACGGGACGCCAGTCACCACACTCTCCGTCGCCACAGACCGGAGGTGGACAGGCTCTGATGGTCAGCAACGTAAGGAGGTAGTCTGGTGGCGCGTCACAGCTTGGCGAAGGCAAGCTGAGACTTGCAGTGAGTATCTGAACAAAGGAGATCAGGTGTTCGTCAAGGGACGTGTGGGGGGCGACCGACTTCCGCAATCGGATGGATCGGAGCAGGTCGTGCCTCATACGTGGACAGGGCAGGACGGTCAGGCCCGGGCCAGCTTTGAAGTGACTGCACGATTTGTGCGCTTCCTCGGCCGAGCCGGAGGAGAACCCGTAGCAGATATCCCCGGCGGCGCGCCCGAGGAGCCTCCAGCCGAGGAAGACGAAGAGGAGATTCCCTTCTAACCCAAGCTCCGCCAGCAGACCGCCGTGCCCGCGTTCGTTGTCCCGGCCCGACGCCTCGACAGCCCTGGGTCGGCGGTCTCTGCATCTCACCTCGTTTTCGACATCCATCTCCAGACTGGATACGGTGATCGATGCTCGTGCGCCGATCAGCGTCTCAAGCTATGCGAGGAGGTTCCCCTATGAGCGACGCGCACGCCCGCAAGCAGAAGGTCAACATCGAGGTCCCGCCCGACCTCGAAGCCACCTACTCGAATTTCGCGATGATCACCCACTCTCCATCGGAGATCATCATCGATTTCGCCCGCGTGTTGCCTAACGCCCCTAAGTCGAAGGTCCATGCTCGCATCGTCACAACGCCAATGCACGCCAAGCTTCTGCTGCGAGCGCTGACTGACAACCTCGAGAAATACGAGGCTCAGTTTGGCGAGATCAAGGTGCCCTCGGCGGGAGGCAAACTGGCTCAACAGTTCTTCGGCGGCGTAAGACCATCCGGCCCTCCCGAGGAGTGAGCCTGATGAGTGTGAGGATTGAGAACCTGGCCGCCGTGGCCGATCGCATCCGCAAGGACTTCGAGACACGGAACTCGGTTCGCGACGGTGCGCTGCACCGAACCCGTGAGCTGATCCGCCTGTGCGGGAATGCGATTCGCGCCAGTCACCGCGACGAGTGGGATGAAGCTCACGACTTGCTCAGACAGGCGGATAGCCTGGCGGATCACATCCTGGAGTCGCTCGAGCCCTATCCCAATCTGCGCCACGCCGGCTACACCCGGGATGCCCTCAAAGAGCTAGTCGAAGCACACGCCACCCTGGCCCTGGTCAAGGGGAACCCGATCCCCGAGCCAGAGGACCTGAACGTGTCCTATCCGTCGTATCTGAACGGGCTCTGCGAGGCAGCCAGCGAGCTCCGCCGCCGAGCTCTCGACGAGATGCGAGAGGGAGATTTGGAGGCAGCCGAGCTCCTGCTCGGGATCATGGACGACGTCTATGATGTGGTGAACGCCTTCGACTTCCCCAATGCCATCACCGGTGGACTGCGCCACCGGGTGGACCAGCTGCGTGGCGTTCTCGAGCGCACCCGCGGCGATCTCACCAGCAGCCTCCGACAGGACCGCTTAATCCGCGCGCTGCGAGACTTCGAGGAACGTGTGGACGGGTTCTGATCAGCACCAGAGGTTCATCCGGGCCAGTGAAGTGGGGGAGTACGTCTACTGCGCCCAGGCCTGGTGGTTGGGAAGGGTGCAGAACCTGCCCTCCGAGCATCGGGCCGCGATGGAAACCGGCAGGATGGCCCACCGAAGGCACGGCCGTGACGTGAGAGTCCCTCTCGCTCTGCGACGGCTTGGGTGCGCCCTGCTGGCGTGTGCGCTGATCCTGGTCATCCTGGCGGCGGTGAGGTAATGATCATCGCGGCAGTGATCCTGATCGCTCTGGGGCTGCTGTTGCTCTGGCTCGCGCAGCGCGGCAGAACACGCAGCGGGCTCCCCGACGGCAAGGTGACCTACGCGGATGCCGGCGGTTGGCGCCGGTCAGAGCACGCGCTCTTCTCGCACGAGCTGCGCCTGACCGGCAAACCAGACTACATCGTGGGCTGCGGCGCCGACATCATCCCCGTCGAGGTCAAGTCACGCCGCGCTCCAGAACGTCCGTATCCCTCGCACGTGCTCCAGCCAGCCGCGTATTGCCTGCTGGTGGAGAAGGAGTATGGACGGCGTCCCACTCACGGCATCATCGAGTACGCCGACCGGTCCTTCACGGTGGACTACGTGCCGGGACTGGAACACGAGCTGTTGCGTACCCTGGAATGCACGCGGCGGGACTTAAGCGCCGGAAGTGCTTCCCGCAATCACAGCGAAGGCCACCGTTGCACAGCCTGCGGTCACCGCCGGCACTGTGAGCACAGACTGGCGTAGGTCGACCTCGCTGTCCACTCAGCCTCTGCGCCCCTGAGCATCCCCAGCAACGCGTTCCTCACCGGCGTAGATGCGGAAGCTCCGCCTCCGTGTGTAGCCGATCAATGTGATACCCCAGGCCCGAGCCAGCTCGATCGAGAGTGAGGTCGGCGAGGTTCGAGAGACCACAAGGGGGGCTCCCATATGGGCCGCCTTGCTCACCATCTCGGAGCTGACGCGGCCGCTGGTCAAGACCACGCCGTCCCGGGTGTCGAATCCCTTGCGCAGACACGCGCCAGCTATCTTGTCCAGGGTGTTGTGACGACCGATGTCTTCGGCCACGCAGACCAGCGCCGCCTCTCCACCCCCGGCAGCCAGAGCCGACGTATGCACGCCTCCGGCCCGACGGTAGAGGCGGGCAGCGGCTGCCAGCTCCTCCATCAACGCCGTGACCCGCTTCGGCGTGACCACCAGATTGGATTGCGTCGGATGGTATGAGCCTCTCAGATCCTCGAACGTCGTTCCGCCGGAGCAGCCCGAGGTAATGGCACGCACCTCTGGTCTCCGAACGTCGTGGTCCAGCCAGACATCGACGCCGTGTCCGTCGCCACACAGGTCGATCACCTCCACGTCGTCCAGGCCCTGGATCAGTCCTTCATTGAGGAGGAATCCCAGGGCCAAATCCTTCAAGTGCGTGGGGGTGCACATCAGCCTGACCAGGGCCGGGCCGTTGAGGTGGAGGGTTACCATAGCTTCAGTCGGCACCACGCCGTGTACCGGTCGACTTTCGGCGTCAAAGTGACCTACGTAGCTGACAGGACGGGCCCCAGCGTCACTCACGCGGCGTGCCCTCCACGATCTCCAATGCTCTCTCTACCACGGCTTCAGGGGTGAAACCGAACTTGTTCAGCAGGTCCGGGTAAGGCGCCGAAGCGCCGAAGCGCTCCAGGGCCATCACTCGTTCTTGCGAGCCTGTGTAGCGCTCCCAGCCGAAGGGAACCGCTGCCTCGATGGCCAGGCGCTCCGCCACCTGAGGCGGCAGCACCTCGTTTCGATAGGATTCGGACTGGGCTTCAAACCGGCTCCAACACGGCATTGAGACGACGCGTACCTGCACCCCTTCTCCCGTGAGAACATCCTGAGCCTCGAGGGCCAGGTGCACCTCCGACCCGGTCGCGATCAGAATCAAGTCGGGAGATCCCCCCGGAGCATCTCGGAGTACGTAGGCACCGCGCCCCAGCCCGGAGGCATCAGCGAGCTGGCTCCGATCCAGAATCGGTAGAGACTGGCGGGTAAGCACGATCCCGGTGGGTCCGTCTCGGCGCTCCAGAGCCGTACGCCAGGCCGCCGCCGTCTCGTTGGCGTCAGCAGGACGGATCACCTCCAGGTTCGGGATGGCCCGGAGACCCGCCAGTTGCTCCACCGCCTGATGGGTAGGCCCGTCTTCGCCAAGCCAGACCGAGTCGTGGGTCCATACATAGATGACGGGAAGCTCCATCAACGCCGCCAGACGTACAGCCGGACGCATATAGTCACTGAAGACCAGGAACGTTCCGCCGTAGGCGACCAACTCGCCGTGAAGGGCCATTCCATTCAAGATAGCGGCCATGGCGTGCTCTCGAACCCCAAAATGCATATTCCGCCCTGCCGACTCGTCGCGTTGGAAGTCGCTGTATCCTTCAAGCCACGTCTTGTTGGAGGGCGCCAGATCGGCCGACCCGCCCATCAAGGTGGGCAGCCCGCCGGCGATCGCATTGAGGACTGCGCCGGACGCCTTTCTGGTCGCCATCGGTCCCTCGTCAGGAGTGAAAGAGGACAGCTCGTCCCGCCACCCGTCCGGTAGATCGCCCGCCCAGAGACACTCCAGAAGCGCAGCCTCGTCGGGATACGCGTTGCTGTAGCGCTCAAACAGGGCCCTCCATTCACCCTGGGCTTGCTGGCCCGTGTCAACAGCCTGGCGAAAACGGATCAGCGCCTCGTCGGGGATCCAGAACGCGGCCTCAGGCGGCCATCCCAGGGCTTCCTTTGTGCGGCGCACCTCCTCCTCCCCCAGCGGGGCACCGTGAGCAGCGGCGTCGTCCTGCTTGTTGGGAGAGCCGTAGGCGATGTGCGTATGGCAGACGATGAGCGATGGCCTCTCCGCCTCCGCTTGAGCGGCGCGTATTGCCCCGGCGATCGCCTCCAGGTCGTGCCCGTCTACCTCCGCCACGTGCCAGCCGTAGGCCTCGAACCGATCAGGCACACTCTCGGTGAAGGTGATCTCGGTCGAGCCCTCAATGGAGATCTCATTATCGTCATAGAGATAGATAAGCCCGCCCAGAGCCAGATGTCCAGCCAACGATGCCGCCTCGTGGCTGATCCCCTCCATCAAGTCGCCGTCGGAGACGATCGCGTAGGTACAGTGGTCGAAGACCGGGAATCCCGGACGATTGAACGTCGCAGCCAGGAACCGCTCCGCTATCGCCATGCCGACACCGTTGGCGAAACCCTGCCCCAGGGGACCCGTGGTCGTCTCCACACCCGGCGTGAGACCGTATTCCGGGTGCCCGGGAGTGCGGCTCCCCAACTGGCGGAAGTTCTTAAGCTCTTCCAGGGGCAGGTCATAGCCGGTCAGGTGCAGCAGGCTGTAGAGCAGCATCGAGCCGTGGCCTGCTGACAGCACAAATCGGTCGCGGTTCGGCCAGTCAGGATCCGCCGGATTGTGCTTGAGAAAGCGCGTCCACAAGACGTAGGCCATGTCGGCGGCGCCCATGGGCATTCCGGGATGTCCAGAGTTGGCTTTCTGCACAGCATCCATGGCCAGGGTCCGCAGGGTATTGATGCACAGCTGATCCAGATGAGCGCTCATCGTTGACTCCTTCCAGGTCACAAAACCAAGCCTGATCCATTGTACCCAAAAGGACAGCCGTGGCAAGGACACCAGGCACTCGCGGACGGAGTCACAGCTCGAGCAAACTCACCGGCTCCAGGGGGACGAATGGAGCACAGGATCATTCCTCCAGTGACACCGCGGCTGGTCGCGGGTGCCAACCGCCCAGTGGGGATCCCCGGAGTGCTGCCAGAGCCTGGCCAATGAGTTGACATTCGAGCGGATGAGGGGTATCTTTTCTTTGAAGGTCATATGCAGGCAAACGAAGCAATCATTGGTTGCGTGAGCAAGAGCTCACGAGAGGAGGTCTCCTAGTCGGGCAAGGAGTAAGCCTATCACGATGTCTGAGCAGACCGTGACACCGGAGCAAGACACGCCGATGTCTGTCGATCGCGATGAGCGCGCAACAACCTCCGTACTCACGAAGGATCCGCAGCTGTCCGTGCTCTTCGAGCTGGCGGGAATCTTCGCCACTGAGCAGGATCTGGACACAATGTTGGCCCGGTCTCTGACCAGCCTCGTCGAGACGCTGGATGCGGCACAGGCGGGAGTTTTGTTGCTTTACGACCCTGCTGACGAGCACTTGGCCGTCAGGGCAGCCCACGGCTATGACCTATCCAGCCTGCAGAATATCCGCCTTGCCATCGGCGAGGCGACCTGCGGCAAGACCTTCCAAACTGGCCAGCCTCAACTTTACCCGACACCTAGAGCTCTGGCCAAGTCCCGCCGCAGCCTCGCCGCGGACAACGCTCGTGCGTTCAGAGAGGCGATCACAGGTGACCGTTGGCCCCAAAGCGCCGTCTGCATGCCCTTGTTCACGGGTGAGACCAAGGTAGGGGTCCTCCTGCTGGAGAACTTGGAGGAGCCCAGAAGCTTCGCCCGGGCAGACTTGCCGTTCATGCAGGCAGTGGTCGACCTGGTTGCCTTGGCCGTCCAGAATGCCCGCCTCAGGAGGAAGCTCCAGGAAACCCGCGCGCTCGATGAGGCGAACCGCCTGAAAGGGGAGCTGCTCTCCATCCTGGCCCACGAGATGCGCACTCCGCTGACCGCGATCAAAGGCTATTCCACTGCCCTTCTATTGCAGGAGGCTTCGTTCGATCCAGAGGCTCAACGAGAGTTCCTTGAGATCATCGACGAGGAATGCGACACACTGGAGTCTCTGGTCCACGACCTTCTGGAATCGTCGATCATAGACGCCGGGCTGCTTAAGCTCGAGCCTCAGCCGGTTATGCTGCCGAAGCTGTCCAGGGAGACGATCGACGAGATAGCACATCGAACGGCTGACCACCGATTCATGGTCGACTTCCCGGAGGACTTCCCCATCGTGGATGCTGATCCAGACCGGATCAGACAGGTACTGAGAAATCTGTTGGACAACGCATGGAAATACTCTCCAGAAGGTGGCCTGATCATCACCAGCGGTGAGTTGGCGGAAGGCGAGATCGTTGTCAGCGTGGCCGACCAGGGCGTCGGGATATCTCCAGAGCATCTAAATCGCCTATTCGACAAGTTCTTCCGCGTTGACTCGGGTCTGGGACACCACGTGGTGGGTTCGGGACTGGGGTTGCCCATCTCCCGCACCATTGTGGAGGCCCATGGCGGTCGTATCTGGGCGGAGAGCAAGGTGGGACAAGGGACTACATTCTACTTCACGCTTCCACTCAATGGAGTCAGTCAAGGCAAGTCGGACTCGAAGCATCAATAGCAGAAGAGAATCCAGGCGATGAATGAGAAGATCCTGATCATTGAGGACGAACCCCGGGTGGTGCAGCTCGTTCGTGCTGTGCTGGAGGCCGTGGGCTACGAAGTAGTCGCCGCGATGAGCGGAGAGGCCGGGATTGACACGATGGCCTTGGAGCAACCCGACCTCATCTTGTTGGACATCCGGCTTCCCAGCGGGCCAGACGGTCTTGAAGTGTGTAAGCGTATCCGTGAGTTCTCTGACGTGGGGGTGATCATGCTCACAGCGAAGGCCCGGCACGAGGATGTCCTACAGGGGTTCGACGCCGGCGCTGACGATTACCTGACGAAACCGTTCAACGCTAAGGAACTCGTGGCGCGGGTCAAGGCCGTCCTGCGGCGGACCCGAGATCCAGAGGAGGGCCTCGACGCCAGGCTGACGTGCGGTGAGTGGGAGATCAACCTAGCCCGTCGCACGGTCGAAGTTCGGGGTGAGCGCGTCTCGCTCACCCCGACTGAGTATGCCCTGCTCCGTCAGCTGGCGAAGAACCCGAACTGCGTCATGACGCATAGCGACCTACTGGGAAAGGTATGGGGCCCCGAATATCGAGATGATCTCGACTATCTGCGGGCTTACATACGGTACCTACGCCGCAAGTTGGAGGCAGATCCATCTGACCCAGAGTACATCGTGACGAGCCAGGGCGTCGGCTATATGCTTGTCTGTCCGGAGGAGGATTAGGAACTCTCCAGATCGGTCTGTAGCGTCAATCGGTGCGCCGAGGGAGCGAGACTTCGGCTCCCTCGGCGCCCTTCTGTCAAAGCGGCCTGACCCAGGGTTAGGCCGCTTTCTTCATGGGATTTTCATACAGTCCGGCAGGTTTTTTATGACTTTTTCGCGTGGTCTCTGGTACACTAGGATTGAAATGGAAAACGCCAAGCCTAGAAGGCTAGTGAGCAGAGACAAAAGGAGGTCTCAAGTGGATAAGGTCTCCACAGTACAGCGCACAGACGAAATGAGGATCGAGACTGCAGCAGCTCCGTTCCGATGGCCAGATGCTTCCAGTGCGGCCAAGGTCGTGTTGGACGAAGGGTTGGCTTTCTGCGCACGCAAAGCCGACCTAGAGAGCAAGCAGGAGGTCATAGAACGCCTGCAGCAGGGTGATGCGACCGTCCGTCGGTACTGCCGCTACGGCCTGGCCAAGAAGGTAGCGGAATCCATCGGAAGCTTGGATGATAACGTCAAGTCAGTCTACGTCGTCGATTACGACGCCACACCTGAGGATCGCTCTTTCAGCAGCGAGGCGCAGACAGCGCCCATCCATCTGATCGTGTGGGTTGCGCGCAAGACAAGCGCTCTGGAGGCGCTTGTGAGCGCGCTGGATCGCACGCTGGTTCAGGAGTACGCCAGCATGATCGATACCCCTCAACTCGCGCATCTCTTGGACGTCCAGATCGTTGCCGACGCCGATGTCGAGAATCGCACGGGCTACGGAGCCCTGCTTTCGTCACTCCACAATCGCCCCATTCAAGTCTGGGAACGATGAAGCTGGATATGGACAGGCAAAGACACATAGTCTAGGGAGGAATGCATGGAAAGACAAACAGACGTGAAGACTACAGATGTGCAACCAACCTTCGTCGTGCGGGAGTCAGCTGGGCACGATCTTTGGAGCACGGTACTGGACCAGCTCGACGATGTGGCCAAAAGGTTGGAGCTGAGCTCCGGGATCCATGCGATACTTCGCCAGCCAGAACGGGAACTAACCGTCTCGGTCCCCGTGGTGATGGATGACGGTCACATTCAGGTCTATACTGGCTACCGCATCCAGCATTCCAGCGCCCGCGGGCCGTGCAAGGGCGGCATACGCTATCACCCCGATGTGAACCTCAACGAGGTGAGGGCGTTGGCAGCTTTGATGACCTGGAAGTGCGCTGTGGTCAACATTCCCTACGGCGGGGCCAAGGGCGGCATCCAATGCGAGCCAGCCCAGATGTCCGAGGACGAGCGTTGTCGCATGACACGTCGATTCACGGCCATGATTATGCCCATAATCGGCTCGAGACGCGATATCCCCGCGCCTGACGTCAATACCAACCCCCAGACTATGGCATGGATAGCGGACACCGTCAGCATGCTGGAGCGCAAAACGGTGATCGACATCGTAACGGGAAAGCCGATCGCTCTGGGCGGGTCCAAGGGAAGGACGGAGGCCACGGGTCGCGGCGTGGCGATTACCACGCGCGAGCTCCTGAAGCGCCAGGGACAGGATCCCTCAGAGACAACGGTAGCTGTACAGGGTTACGGCAACGTCGGCTCTAACGCGGCGACCATTCTGAATCAGATGGGGTGCAAGATCGTGGCCGTCAGCGACATCAGCGGGGGGTTGTACCGGGGACAGGGCCTGGACATCCCAGTCATCAACGAGCACGTGACGAGCCATCCCCAGAATCTCCTGGAGGGCTACGATGCCCTGGGCGTCGAGCAGATTGACAATGACGAGTTGTTGACCAGCGATGTGGATGTGCTGATCCCAGCTGCGCTGGAGCACCAGATTCGAGCCGACAACGCACCCGACATACGCGCCAGGATGATCGTGGAGGGCGCCAACGGCCCCACTACCCGTGAGGCGGACGACATACTGAGGGATCGGGGAGTCATCGTAGTGCCGGACATCCTGGCCAATGCCGGCGGGGTGGTTGTTAGCTATTTCGAGTGGGTGCAGGATCTTCAATGCTACTTCTGGGACGAGAAAGAGGTCAATGCCAACCTCACCCGCATCATGAAGCGGAGCTTCAAGGAAGTCTGGGATTTCAGCCGCCGAAATGATGTACCACTTCGCCTCGGTGCTTATATGCTCGCGGTAGACAGGGTGGCCGGTGCTGTCCAATCCCGAGGCATCTTCCCGTAGGATCGACTGACCAATCGGAAACGACAGCACAACAGGGAATAGCAGGCGAGAAAGAGCCTATACCTGCAACACAACGCAAGGTTAAGCAGCCCCAGGGAGCTGATGGCGCCGACGAGCTGGGCCAGCAAGTCGGTCTCAGCTCCCTGTCAGCCTGTAACATCTCAACGGGGAGCGTACCCTGGCAAATGACTCCAGTCGGGCGTACTCTCCCAAAAAAACACCGGTCCTTCGTCTCTGCAGCGGTGCCGTCTTCTGATGCCTCACAAAGGGCCACCTCGAGGTTGCCCTGCCGTGGGAAGCGTGGTATAATCTGCGTCTGCCTTTGTGGAGCAGCCACAAAACTCGAATTCGAGATTGCGTTAGTCTGTTGTGAGTAAGCGAATCATGGACCTGATAGAATCACTGAACCGTCAGCTAGAGCCAAACCCGAATATCCCCGAGCTGCGCCCGGGCGACTCCGTCAAGGTATACGTGCGCATCGTTGAGGGCGAACGAGAACGCGTGCAGGCTTTCCAGGGGACCGTGATGCGCGTCCGCGGGGGGGGAGCCAACGCTACGTTCACAGTTCGGCGCATCGCTTCCCACGGTATCGGGGTCGAGCGGACCTTCCTGCTTCACTCGCCCCGCATCGACAGAGTGGAGGTGTCGCGCAGGGCACACACCCGCCGTGCGAGACTCTACTATCTGCGAGATCGAAAGGGCAAGGCTGCTCGGCTGCGAGAGAGACGCTCATAGGCCTGGAGACGCTTTTTTTCCAGGGTCGTATCAGAGACAGAGACCGGGCGTAGGATCTGACCTACGCCCGTTTTGGTGGATGGATGGCAGCCCCGTGCCTGTGGCCTTCCGCTCCGTGCCCTACCGATCATGAGACCTCCACTCATCGGTATTTCCGGCTGCGCCGACCGGTCGGCCAGCCCTTCCAATGTCTCGGTGTTTGCCATCGCGAGAACCTACGTTCGGGCCGTGTCATTGGGTGGAGGCGCGCCGGTGGTCATTCCGCCATATGTGCAGGTCCCTTTGCTGCGACGTACCTTCGAGGCTATTGACGGTCTGGTCCTCTCCGGCGGCGGTGATATCCACCCTTCCTGCTTCGGCGAGACGGACAGTGGACTGCTCCGGCAGGTCGACCAACGACGAGATCGAGCCGAGCTATCGCTCGCGAGGTGGGCGTGCCAGGAAGGACTTCCCACCCTCGCCATCTGCCGGGGTATTCAGACGGTCAACGTCAGCGCGGGCGGCACCCTGATCCAGGACATCCCCACGCAGAACCGGGATGCGTTGTCTCACAGCTCCGTTGCAGGCCGCCCCCTACGGACGGTCGCTCACACGGTAGACGTGAATCCGGATAGTCGCCTCGCCCATCTAATCGGAGCGGGTGAGATCAGCGTGAACAGCGCCCATCACCAGGCACTCAAGCTTGTCGGGGACCGGCTCATAGTCGTGGCGCGAGCGCCCGACGGCATCATCGAGGGTGTCGAAGCTCCGGATCATCCCTTCTGCATAGGGGTGCAGTGGCACCCGGAGGTGATGGTGGACCACACTTCCGCTATGCGCCGGCTCTTCGAAGGCCTGATCGAAGCGGCACGAGTATGATGCACGGACGTTGGCGCGGCGTCGTGACGTTGGCGCTGCTGGCGGCCTGCGCGAGGCCTTCCACAGCGGATCCAGAAGGAGCAATGACATCCCCCTCTGCACCAAGCGCGCCTCCAGCGACTGAAACGGCCACAACCATCGCCACCCCGAGCCGTACTCCCTCTCCCGAGACCGATCCCCCTCCCACGCCGAGCCCGACGCCGACCGCGAGCTCAGGGCAGGAACCGGGGCCGGTTGCACCAGATGAGGTCTGGAGCGAGCCGGCGCCACGTCCCCACCCTCGGACTTCTGTCAACCCCGAGCCACCTCGTCGGGTTCCGAACGCGGTGCGCAGCTTCTGGGTCGTCAATCGGGAGACCGGCGGGCGACGGGAGATCGAGGCTCGCCTCCAGGTGCAGACGTCCAACGTAGCCATATGGGTAGAGCTGGGCGTTTGGCACGACATCCGCCGGCTGGAGGAAGTAGCAGAGCTCTTCGGGACACACACCTGTCCGAGGATCCGCGCCGCTTTCGGCTCCGAGTGGCAGCCCGGGATAGACAACGACCCTCGTGTTCACATCGTGCACGCCACCGCTCTGGGCGAGAACGTTCTCGGCTACACTTCAAGCGTCGACGTATATCCCCGTGAGATGCATCCGCTGTCGAATGAGGCAGAGATGATCGTGGTCAACGTTGACGGAGTCGAGGTAGGGAGTTCCACCTACCACGCTCTGCTGGCCCGTCAATTCCAACGCCTGGTCCAATGGAATCAAGACCGGAACGAGGAGCGTTGGCTGAAGGAAGGGCTGGCCGAGTTGGCCGTCGCCCTAAGTGGGTTCAGCATCGATCCATCAGCACAGGCCTATCCGGAACGGACGGACACCTCCCTCATCCATTGGACCGGGGAGCCAGGCCAACGCGAGGCCGTCAGCTTGTTTGCCGCGTATTTCCACCAACGATTTGGCGACCAGGGAATTCGCCTGTTGACCACAGAACCGGCGAACGGGATCGCAGGCATCAGCGCAGTCCTCGAGCGACTGGATGCCGGGCTCAGCTTCGAAGACCTCTTCGGCGGCTGGCTGGCGGCCAACTACCTCGACCACAGTTGGGAAGGAGAAGCAGACGACCTCCATCTTTCCCACACCAACATAGGCCTGGAGCAAGTGACACCAGCCGCTGTCCCAGGCGCCTACCCGACAGAGATAGAGACCACGGTGGAGCAGTTCGGTGCTGACTATATCGTCTTGCGCGGCGACGCGGACCTCAACGTGCAGTTCAGGGGTCGCACGCAGACTCCCCTGCTCAGCGCATCGCCTTACAACGGGCGGCGCGCCTGGTGGTCGAATCGGGCCGACGAATCATTGACGACCATGACCGGAAGATTCGACCTCTCCGCAGTTGAAGAGGCTACCTTCTCCTGCCGCATATGGTACGACATCGAACCTCACTACGACTACGCCACGATCGCAGTCAAGGCTGTCGATGACGACAATTGGCAGATCGTGACCACGCCGTCAGGGACCGACGCCAATCCCCACGGAAACAGCCCGGGGTGGAGCTACACGGGCAAGAGCGCCGGTTGGATCCGCGAGGAGATTGACCTGTCCGACCACGCTGGGAAGGAGGTCCTGGTGCGCTTCTCCTATCTGACGGATGGAGCGATCACGGGAGAGGGATTCCTCCTCGACGCAGTATCCATACCCGAGATCGGCTATAGCGATGACCTGGCAACCGAATCTCACCGATGGGAAGCCCGGGGATTCCTCCCCATCGGTCCCTCCGTGCCGCAGCGCTACTTGGCTCTGCTGATCAGCCGTGGAGAGGAGGTCACGGTCGAGCGGCTACCCGTGCCCGAGAATCAGACGGCCGAATGGACCGTGGCGCTGAGCGACAAGGCGCTTGACGAGGCAGTGCTCATCATATCAGGGCTGGGGCTGCTAACCACCCGATCGGCGCCCTACCAGCTCAGAATTCGCGATTAGGGATTGGGGGCAGCGGCAAGATCGCGGTCGCCAGCGTGGTTTGTTGGAGATGCTCCGGCGAGCCCTAAGAGACCCCTGACGAGCCCTCAATGGTGATCGATTCGCCAGTTCGAAACACCTCGAGTTGCTTCTCCAGCTCGGCCTGGCGCGCGACCGCTGCCTTCCGCCCCTCCTCCATCAACTCGTCGACTCGCTTGCGGATCTCCTCCTGAAGCTCGGTGCCACCATAGGGGGCTAGCAGCAGCCCGGCTGTGGCCCCGACCAATCCACCGACGAAGAACCCGGCCAGGAAATTGACTACTTTACGCATAACGTTAGCCTCCTCAAACGTTCGAGAAACCCTTTTTCTTGACGGAAACTCAGCTGGCAGACATTATACAACGCCTCGGCCCAGGACAAAAGTCCCGTGGCCCGGCGGTTCTTGTCAGATCGCGCGAACCATCCCACCGCCGATGCCGGTCTTCCTGCCCCAGACGCCGGCACATACTGGCGTGTGTGCTCCGCGCGGAGGATCGGACCCCGAACTCTCTCAGTCATATCGACGGGAAGACGTCAACAACTCGCGCGCTGTTGTCAGTCACGTGCTGTTGTGCTATACTGAGTCGGCAAAGCAAATGGCAAGATGGGCGCGGAAAAAAAGTCTTTCTGTCGCGATGCGCCGGCCCCCGGCCCACAGGGACCGCATCTGGACCGGGATGTGATGATGCAACGGCACGCTGGCGCGTGCCCTGAGACGTTCCCACGGTGTCGCTGCTTGGTCACTGAGGTACTCGCTGGAGTTCGCCGATCCGGCGTCTCCACGCAGACGACTCATCGTCCAGGGAGATATGGACAACATCTGCTCCTCGACTTCGAGCGTCTGATGATTGACGTCGACTTTATGGCTGTGCAAATGCTGGGACGGAAATCCTGGGAGATGACGAAGCAATCCACGAGATCAAGTGTATCCAGTCAGCCAGAATCGGTCAACCGTCGTCGGGGCACGACAGAGCCCGGCCAGCCCGGCGTCCCGTCCGAAGAGGCCAACAAGCGTTCCCTCAGTCTCCACCTCATCCTCCCCGGGAACTATCCGATAGATCCCTTACCAGTCCGACACGATGTCAGCGTGTGACCTGATGGAGCGAGAACTGGCCGAAAACCACCCCGCGGCTGCGAGACTTATGAGCAGTTTGCCCAGCGTCGCCTGCCGCCGCCGCAACGAACCCCCCTGGACGCTGGAGTATATCAGCGAAGGGGCAAGGCGAGTCACCGGCTTCCCGCCTGAGGACCTGTTAGATGATCAGAAAACAGCCTATAGCGACCTGATCCATCCGGAGGACAGCGAACTTGTCTGCGCCACTATCCAGGACGCGGTCGAGAGTGATCGGCCTTTCCGCGTCGCGTACCGCCTCAGGACAGCCGATGGCTCCCAGAAGTGGATCTACGAGCAAGGGCGCTGCGTGGGCCTTGACACCGGCTCCCGTGTTCTCGAGGGTTTCATCACCGACGTCACCGCCCAGACACGAGTGGGGGAGACCCTCCGAAGGAAGACGGCACAGCTGGAGACCCTCCAAGAAGTCGGGCTGGGTCTGGGCGCGAAACCCAGAATGGAGGATCTGCTCCGTGCTATCGCATCACGCGCCCTTGATCTCGTCGAAGCCGCCGTCGTCGTTCTGTCCATCTACCGCCCCAAGCGCGGCGTGCTGGAATCGGTGGCGACCGTCGGTGATCGTACGCTTCTCCCTGCCGTGATCCTGAGCGGTGAAGATGTTTCCGGAGAGGCTCCGGAGAGCGCGCAGCACGTAAGCTCAGACGATTCCCGGCGCCGGGCTGGGAGTCTCAAAAATGCAGAAGCGCTTGCCCCCCGGGCCGCCGTTGTCGCAATCCCACTTCGCCGTAAGGACGAGCTCTTGGGGGTCCTGGACATCGTTGCTGATGATTCCCGCGGCTTCTCGCAGGACGACGCCGCTCTGCTGGGCCTCCTGGCCACACACGCGGCGGTCGCTGTGCGGAATGCTCAACTGTACGAAGAGGCCGCCCTCCGCGTCAAACATCAGACCATCATCAACCGCGTCGCCCACGCCGCCAGCAAGACGTTGGACCTGGACGACCTGGCACAGGTGGTGTATCGTGAGATAGAAGCAGCCTTCGACCCCGATGCCTTCTTCCTCGCGCTCTACGACAGGACGACGGATGAATTGGACTATCGTCTCCAGATGGACCACGGGACGATGGCACCCCCAGAGCGAGGACCCCTGGGGAGCGGACTGACCGCGTCGGTAATCAGGCAACAGGAACCACTCCTGATCCGGGACTTCGAGAAGGAGCGAGAGCATCTGCCCCCTGGTGAGCTGTGGGGCACGATGCAGACGCCCGCCTCGTGGCTGGGGGTGCCTATGCAAGTAGCCGGCCGACCGGTGGGCGTGATCTGTCTCCAAGCGTATCGCGCAGATGCCTACTCCGAATTGGACCAGGAGATGCTCTCCACCATTGCGGAACAGGTCGGTATTGCGGTGGAAAATGCCCGCTTGTACGAGGAGACCTCTCACCGTCTCGCCCAGACTCAGATCCTCCGTGAGTTCATGCTGGCTGCCACTTCTACGCTCGATTTCGATCAGGTACTGGAGCGAACTCTGACAGCCCTCCATGCCAAGGTAGGAGCCGAGTTCATCGGCTTCGCCATGCCCGGTCCGCAGGAGAAGTGGCTCCGACTTCATCCTTCCTGCATCGGGTTCACCGAGGATGCAGACCCCGTCCCCCTGGAAGGCGACTCCTGGGCCTGCGCGCTCGCGTTTTTGACTGGCGAGCCAGTTCTTGTAGATGACGTCCGTCGCTCTCCCGCCTGCCAACTAGGGACTCCGCGAGCCGTCTCCGGCCTCGCCGTTCCCGTCAGCGTCAACGGACGGGTCGCAGGGGTGCTGAGCGTGGAGAGTCCCCGTCCCAACGCCTTCGACCAGCAAGACCTCGACTTCTACGCCACGGTTACCGGGCAGTTGAGCATAGCCCTGGAGAACGCACGTCTCTTCGAGGCCGAGCGAGAACAGCGGCGCCAGACCGAGGCCCTGGAGGAAGCGGCCGCCGTCGTCAACGGTACCCTCGATCTCGACCAGGTCTTGGATCGAATCCTGGAACAGGTGGAGCGGGTCATTGATGGAGACGCCTTCAATATCATACTGATCGAGGACGATGATACCGCCCGGGTCGTCCGTCGCCGCGGGTACGACAGAGAGGACTGGGGCGTTCTCTCCCTCTCTTTTGGTGAGTACCCCGTCCTCTTGGAGATGATCGAGACCGGGAAGCCCAAGGTGGTACCCGACACGGCCGCGGATCCTGACTGGATCCTGGAGGCAGGACAGGAGCAGTGGCGATCCTACGTCGGCGTCCCGATTATGGTAGGCGGGTTGATTGTGGGCTTTCTGAACGTGAATAGCACGAGGCCCACCAAGTTCACCCACCGCGATGGCAAGAGGCTCCAGGCATTTGCGGATCACGTGGCGACCGCTATTGAGAACGCAAAGCTGTATCAAGAACTCCACAACCACGCAGATGCTCTGGAGGAACGAGTACGAGAGCGCACGTCCCAACTCAGGACCCAATATGCCCAACTGGCGACGATCCTGGAGAGCACCGCAGACGGAATCGTGCTCGCCGGTTCTGACGGTGAACTCATCCTGGCCAACCCGGTGGCGCGAGAGTGGCTCAGACAGACCTTATCGCCGGAAGAGTCAGAACAATTGCAGGCGGCAATACGAGGGTTGGCAACGAGAGCAGAAGGACGACCGGAAATGGTGCTGGAGTTGACAGGGCTCGATCTTCAACTCACAGCTGCCCCGGTCTCCAAACCAGCGGTGGAAGGAGCGAGTGCTGTAGTGGCGCTTCACGACATCACTCACCTTAAGGCGCTGAATCGAATGAAATCTCGCTTCGTCTCCAACGTCTCTCACGAATTGCGCACGCCCATCGCCACGATCAAGCTGCTGGTCCACCTGATGCAGGAGCAGCCAGAGAGGCGGGAGGAGTATCTAGAGCCCCTGATGCGCGAGGCACGGCACCAGGCGAAATTGGTGCGAGATATCCTTGAGATGTCGCGCGTAGATGCAGGGCGGCTCGACATCCACCCCGAGCCGATGTCGCTAAATCACTTGGCCCGTGAGTCGCTGGTCACCCACAAGAACCAGGCCCGCAGCCAGGACCTGGCACTAGAGTGTCAAGTCACGCAACCCGACCCCATCGCCATGGCAGATTCGCGCTGGATGCTGCAGGTGATGAACAACCTGATGTCGAACGCTATCAGGTACACGCCCGCCGGAGGCACGATCTGCGTATCGACGGGGACCGCAGTCGCAGATGGGCGGTCCTGGGCCACGATTACCGTGTCAGACACAGGAATAGGAATTCCAGAGGAAGAGCTCCCCTACATCTTCGACCGTTTCTTCCGGGGCGACCAGCCTCAGGCTATGCAGATCTCCGGAACTGGACTGGGACTGGCGATCCTGAAGGAGATTGTGGAGCTGCACGGCGGACAAGTGACAGTGGAAAGCAAAGTTAACAAGGGGAGCTCCTTCACCGTGCTCCTCCCGCACCAACCCCAGTGATGAGTCCAGGTCGCTGCCGCTGCGTCTGGTGGGTCTGAGGGGGCATAGGAGCGATTCTTGGCAGCGTCAGAAGACCGTTGAGGAGTCACCATGAGCGAGCAGCGCATCTTGGTCGTCGAGGACCATAAGTCTATGTCACGGGCCATCCAGGGCATTCTGGAATCGGAAGGCTTCGCCGTGTCTACCGCCGCGGACGGCACAGAGGCCCTGGAAGTCATGGAGGAGGTCAGACCGGACCTCGTCCTAGCAGATATTATGATGCCCAAGATGGACGGATACACGCTCTACGAGGAGATCCGTGCCCGCCCAGAGTGGATCACGATTCCGTTCGTCTTCCTGACCGCCAGGTCAGAGCGGGAAGATCGGCTAAAAGGAAAGAGGTTGGGAGCTGAAGACTACGTGACGAAGCCTTTCGATGCCGAGGAGCTGATTGTCGTCGTTCGCTCTCGGCTGGGACGGGCCCGCGCCATTCATGAAGCCACAGCGGCCTCCTTCGAGCAGCTCAAGGAGCAGATCGTTACCGTTCTCGGTCACGAGTTGCGCACTCCGCTCACCTACGTGACTGGCTATACCGACCTGGCCCTTGAGGACGTGTCATCTCTCACCCCTGAGGAGGTTGAAGAATTCCTCAACGGTATCAAGGCTGGGGCGGACCGCCTGAATCGCCTGGTGGAGGACCTGCTGCTACTGGTGCAGATCGATTCGGGGCGGGCGCGGGAGGAGTTCAAAGCGCTCGCCAGTGAACGCCACGATCTTGCCAGCATTGTGAGGCAGACGGCCGAGCAGTTCGTGAAGCGGGCGGAAAGACGCGGGGTGGTCTTGACGGTCGATGTGGAGTCCGACCTGCCGCCTGTGATCCTCTGTGCACCGTATTTCAAAGATGCTCTCGGACGGATCATTGAGAACGGGATCAAGTTCTCCCGGCAGGCAGCGAAGCCTGTACTGGTAAGCGCAAACGGGGAGGACAAGTGGGTGAAAATCGCCGTGTCCGACCAAGGCGTGGGCATCCCGCCCGACCAACTAGATGACATCTTCGACCGATTCCGACAGGCCAACCGCGATCAGCAGGAACAGCAGGGGGCGGGCCTGGGACTCGCGATCGCCGAGGAACTGATCGAGCTCCACGGGGGCAGAATCACCGTCGACAGCACCCCCGGAGAGGGAAGCACCTTCACCATCCTGCTGCCTCGTGCACGCCGGCAATGACCTTTGCCCCCATCGGGTGCGCGTGGCATTGAGATCGAGGTCCGTTCGGGACAGAGGCCTTGTGCACTCCTCGATCTGGGCGCCAGCCCGACGGGGCATCCAGAAGAGGACGGAACCCCCGTAGAGGAGTCGAGAGAGACACTCCTTGCTGGCCTGGCTGGCTCTGACTGCACCTCACGCCAATCGCATCTAGACCCAGGCCTGGTAAGATGAACGGGTTCATTGCGGATCATGGCAGATAGGAGGAACCGGTGGTCTCAGCATCCTGTTCCGTCGCCTACCGCAGCTCCTAGCAGTCGCTGGCTATGACGAGGCCTGCTCTGCACACAGCGTGGATGTCCCTGAGATGACACGGCGCGCATCCCCTGAACCAGGGCCACCACGTTGCTCGCCACCAGATCAGGCAGGCTGTCCAGCTTCACATCACGTGGTCAGCGCTTGGGCCTCTAAGAACCGGCTGACGCTGGCTCAGAGGAAGGTCGACGATAAGTCCAACGAGACGACGGCTATTCCGGCCCTCCTGAAGTTGCTGGAGTTGGAGAGATGCATCGTCGCCACCGATGCCTTGGGTTGCCAGACGGAGATCGCCTGGACCGTCATCGAAGAAGAAGGTGACTACGTCCTGCCCGTGAAGAACACCCAGAGGACCCTGCCCCAGGACATCGACTGGCTGGATCCCAATGACCGCTGAAAGGATCTAAGAAGTATCGGGACGGTCGAAGGGGACCGCGACCGATCGATGGTAAGACAGAACAGGAGACACACTACAACATCTCCAGCCTGTCTGTGGAGGCGGAGGAGTTCGGGTGCGCGGTACGCAGTCACTGGGGTACAGGAAACTGCGTGCACTGGGTGCTTGACACCGCCTTGCGAGAAGATGGCAGCCGAGTGCGGAAAGGTCACGGGGCGGAGAACCTGGCTATCTTGCAACGACTGGCCTTCAATCTCCTCGGGCAAGAACCCACGGCGACATGCGGCACCAAGAACAAGCGACTGAGGGCAGCCTGGGATGAGCACTACCTCCCGTCTAGCACTTCCGGACCCCCACCCGCAGGTTGACAACTCAGGATTCTGAGCAGGGCACAAAATGCGATTGTCCTGGGCTACACCTCGATCCCCCCAATCGCAGAGCCGATCCATCACCCCGCCGGGAGCCCTCCGCCCCCGCACGCCGCCCGCGACTTACCCCTGCAAACTCGCGGCTTTTCACCACCTCTGGCTCGAGCAGTGCCAGCGCTCACCGCGGCGTCGGAGCCAAGACTGTTTGGCACGACATGGGAAGTACGGTATAATCCCCGTTTGAGGAGACAGACATTGCAAGCATTGATCACCGGAGCCGGAGGTTTCGTCGGCGGGCACCTGTGTGAGTATCTTCTAGAGCATACGGACTGGGATCTGACAGGTACGGTCTTCGGACAGCCTGTCCGGACCGGGGCGTCAACTCCACGGCTGGAGCTCCGTCCCATGGATCTGCGCGCCCGAGTTGACGTGCAGGCCCTTGTCGAGGATGCTCAGCCGGACTACGTCTTTCACCTAGCGGCACAGTCGTTCGTCCCCGCCTCCCACTCCGACCCATGGGATACCCTGGAGAACAACGTCAAATCGCAACTGAATCTGCTGGAGGCCCTCCGCGGTTCAACACGCGAGACCCGGTTCCTGGTGGTGGGCTCGAACGAGGAGTACGGCGCACCAAGGCCCGAAGAACTGCCTCAGACAGAACGGAGTCCTCTGCGTCCCAACAACCCGTATGCAGTGAGCAAGATAGCGCAGGACTTCCTGGGGCTCCAATACCACCTGGCGTACGAAATATCTGTGGTACGGGTCCGCCCGTTCAACCACACTGGACCGGGCCAATCATCCCGCTTCGTCGTCCCTGCCTTCGCCAGTCAGATCGCCCGCATCGAGGCAGGGCTTCAGGACCCGGTGATGAGGGTGGGGAATCTATCGACATCGCGCGACTTCACCGATGTCCGTGACGTCGTGAGGGCCTACCATCTGGCGGTGACTGAGGGAGAGGCGGGAGAGGTTTACAACCTGGCATCAGGGCAGGCGCGCTCGATCCAGAGTGTCCTGGATGCGCTTCTGAGCTACTCCGAGGTGGAGATCCAGGTCGAAAGGGATCCAGACCGCTATCGCCCTGTGGACGTGCCGGTGGTTTACGGCAGTGCGGAGAAGTTCTATGATCGCACAGGCTGGAAGCCGCAGATACGTTTCGAGGAGACACTGCGGGACACGCTGGCGTACTGGCGCGACCAGGTCCGGAACGAATAATCGAGAGTAAGGAGTTACCTAATGTCGAGGGCGCTGATTACAGGGGTCACCGGGCAGGACGGCTCTTATCTAGCCGAGTTCTTGCTAGAGAAAGGGTACGAGGTCATCGGAATGGTGCGCCGCACCAGCACGCTCAATTTCGCCCGCGTTGAGCACTTCCAGGAGAAGATCACTCTCGTCTCCGGAGACCTGCTGGATCAGGTGTCATTGATCAACATCCTCCAAGAACATCCACCCGATGAGGTCTACAACCTGGCAGCTCAGTCCTTCGTTCCCACATCCTGGAGACAGCCAGTTTTCACCGGTGACGTGACGGCGCTGGGCGTGACACGGATGCTGGAGGCGCTGCGCACGGTTGACAGGTCCATCCGTTTCTACCAAGCCAGTTCCTCCGAGATGTTCGGCAAGGTTCGCGAGGTGCCTCAGAACGAGGAGACCCCTTTCTACCCCCGCAGCCCCTACGGCGTCGCCAAGGTGTACGGCCACTGGATCACCATCAATTATCGGGAATCGTATGACATACCCGCCACCTCGGGTATTCTCTTCAACCACACCAGCCCTCGCCGGGGACTGGAGTTCGTGCTGCGCAAGATCACCTACGGCGTGGCGAAGATCAGCCTGGGACTGGCCGACGAGCTTGCTCTGGGAAACCTGGATTCCAAGCGAGATATCGGCTTCGCCGCAGACTACGTGCGGGCGATGTGGATGATGCTCCAACAACCCGAGCCCGACGACTATGTCATCGCCACTGAGGAAACCCACTCCATTCGAGAGATGTGTGAGGCCGCTTTCGGGTACCTCGATCTCGATTGGAGGGACTACGTGGTGCAGGATCCCCGGTTCATGCGCCCGGCAGAGGTGGACATCCTGATCGGAGATGCCAGCAAGGCTCGGCGAGAGTTGGGCTGGGAACCATCGGTTTCGTTCCAGGACCTGGTGCAGCTGATGGTCGACAGTGACATTGAGTTGCTGAAACAGGAAAACGGCCTGACTTAGATCAAGAGGACCTTTCACCATGGTAGATATTCACTTTGGCACCGATGGGTGGCGCGCACGCATCGCCCAGGACTACACCTTCGATAACGTGCGCCGGGCTGCTCAGGGCTTCGCGAATTACCTGACAGATCAGGGCCAAGAAGGTACCCCCGTCGTCGTGGGATACGATCAGCGTTTCGCGGCCGAGCATTTCGGAGCTGCCGCCGCCGAGGTCATGGCAGCCAACGGTTTCCGCGTCTGGCTGACCGACTCGGCCACGCCAACGCCCGTGATCTCGTATTCCATTGTCGAGCGGGGCGCCTCTGGAGCCATCAACATCACCGCCAGTCACAACCCTCCCTGGGACTGCGGCTTCAAAGTCAGAGACGAGAACGGAGCCGCGGTGGCCCCCGATGGTCTCAGCGCCATTGAGGCCGTGATTCCGGGCCCGGAAGGGGTCCTGTCAATGGACCTTGACGACGCCGAGGAAGACGGCCTCGTCAGGATCTGGGACCCCGGCCCGGCCTACATTGAACACATCAGCCATCTGGTCGACATTGAGAGGATCAAGAGCGCCGGTCTGAGCGTCCTTGTCGAGCCGATGTGGGGAAACGGCATGGGTTGGTTCCCGCGCCTTCTTGGGGGAAGTGCGACGCAGGTTTCAGAGATTCACAATGTGCGCCATCCCCTCTTCCCGGACATGACGCGGCCCGAGCCCATCCCTCCCAACGTAGATTCGGCGCTGGAGAAGACCCTGGAGCTGGGTGTTGACGTCTGCCTGATACTGGATGGTGACGCTGATCGGATGGGCATAGGCGACGAGACCGGGCAGTTTATCAATCAGCTGCAGGTCTACGGCCTGCTTGCCTACTATCTGCTGGAGATACGGGGGGAGCGCAAACCGATCGTGAAGACCGTCTCCACCACTTCGATGCTGGAGAGGCTCGGAGAGATGTACGATGTGCCGGTTTACCGCACTGGCGTAGGCTTCAAGTATGTGGGCCCCAAGATGATCGAGACCGGTGCGATGATCGGGGGAGAGGAGAGCGGCGGCTACGCCTTTGGTGGAAGCATCCCCGAGCGAGATGGTATCCTGGGCAACCTTTACTTCTTGGATTTGATGGTCCAGACCGGAAAATCGCCCTCTGAGCTCATCGAGCATCTTTACGACACGCTGGGAGCCTCCTACTATTACGATCGCATCGACACCCGCTTTCCGTCGGAGAAGCGGCCGGAAGCCCGGGACAGGCTTGAACGCGCCAAGCCTCAGACCCTTGCAGGCCTTGAGGTCACCGACATCGTCACCATCGACGGCTTCAAGTACGAGCTTGAGGACAGCGGCTGGCTGCTGATCCGCTTCTCCGGAACGGAGCCTATCATCCGTGTCTACTGCGAGACGACCGACGAGGACAAGGTTCAGCCGCTGCTGGACGAGGGATTGAGACTCGCGGGTCTGAAGTAAGCCATGCACCTCATCGACTCTCACGCCCACCTGGACTTCCCCCACTTCGACGCTGACCGGGACGCTGTGATCAAGCGAGCGCTAGAGGTGGGCGTGATTGCTATCGTAAACGTAGGCACCAACCTGGCGTCCAGCCGCGCCTCGGTGGCGCTGGCGGAGGCATACGACTTCATCTACGCCGCCGTGGGAATACACCCGCACGACGCCGAGGGCGCCGACCAAGATGCGCTCGATGAGCTGCGATCGCTGGCGCAACACCCGGAGGTGGTCGCAATTGGAGAGATCGGCCTCGACTTCTATCGAGATTACTCGCCAAGACCCGTACAGCGACAGGCGTTCCGCAATCAACTGGCTCTGGCTTCGGCATTGGAGCTTCCGGTGGTGATCCACAGTCGCGATGCCCGCGACGAAGTCTTCACAATGTTGCAGGGCTGGCAGGGGTCCGGGGTGCTGCACACGTACTCCGCCGGACCAGAATACCTGGGCGAGGCTGCTGATATGCACTTCCTCATCGGCCTCTCAGGTCCCGTGACCTTCTCCAGTGCGGAGCGGGTCCGCGAGGTAGCACGAGCGGTGCCTCTCGATCACCTGCTGGTGGAGACGGACTGCCCCTACCTGACGCCCGAACCCCATAGAGGCGGGAGAAATGAGCCAGCTTACGTGAAGCATGTCGTGGAAGCTGTCGCTCAGACCCGACAGCAACCCGTGGAGCATATTGCGAACGTAACGACCGACAATGCCCGACGTATATTTGAGCTCTTGTGATCGAGATATCCCGTTGATGGAATTTTCCTTCTCTAATCTGATCGAAGATGACCTGGCAAAGGTGGAGAACCTGCTCGGGCAGCGCCCAGCCGGGCAGCACGATGTCATCGGTCTGGCCCTGGACCACCTTCTGGCGGGAGGTGGCAAACGCCTGCGACCGACATTGGTGCTCTTGTCCGCTCACCTCTGCGACGCCGATATCGACCAGGCGGTCTTCGCGGCCGCTGCCACCGAGATGCTCCACACAGCCACCCTCGTCCACGACGACCTGATCGACGGCTCGTTGATACGCCGGGGTGTCGAGACGCTCAACGTCAATTGGACACCGGCCGCCACCATTCTCACTGGAGATTACTTGTTCGCCCGCTCCGCGTACCTGGTAACGCAGACGGGCAGCGTCCGGTTGACGCAGTCCTTCGCCGAAACGTTGGTCGTCATCTGCAACGGCGAGATACGCCAGATGTTCGACGGAAAGCCCGGCGACACCAGCCTTGAGGACTATGAACGACGCATCCAGGCGAAGACGGGCCGCCTCATCGCCCTTTCTGCCCAGTCCGGAGCCATTTTGGCCGGGGCTCCCAGTGATCTGGAGAAGGCGCTCCGCAGCTACGGTGAGCGGGTCGGCACGGCCTTCCAGATCGTAGACGATGTACTGGACTTCTCGGCAGACGAGAAGTCCCTCGGCAAGCCGGTGGGCAGCGATATACGACAGGGATTGGCCACACTGCCCGTGCTGCTCTTTCTCGAGTCCAGCTCGGACCAGCGAGCAGTGCGCCGGGTACTGGAAGGCGATCACTCCGAGGACGCAGTCGCGAAGGCCGTGCGGGCTGTGACACAATCCCAGGCCATTGACCGGGCGTTGGCCGCGGCACAGCAGCGCGTGGACGACGCCAAGGAGGCCCTGGAGAGATTCCCTGACACCCCCTTCAGGACCGCCTTGCTGGATCTCGCCGACTTCACCGTAGACCGTCACTTCTGAACCTGCCCACCCTCATCTCAGAGCGATGGTTGACCTCTCCGTTGTCATCGTCAACTGGAACGTTCGCGACCTTCTGCGCAGGTGTCTTGAATCAATCCGAAGTCCAGGACCACAACCTGGAGGAGGAGGAGGAGGAGGAGGAGGATCCACGACCGACGCGTCAGACCCCCGGGACACAGCTGTGCAACTCGAGACCATCGTCGTCGACAATGGATCGACGGACGGCAGCGTGGCGATGGTGCGCCAGGACTTCCCTCACATCCATCTTATCGCCAACGAGAACAACCGTGGCTTCCCTGCCGCCAACAACCAGGGGATCGCCGTGGCCACGGGTCGATACGTGCTGCTGCTGAACCCGGACACCGAGGTCGTCGGCGCTGCCCTGCCGACACTGGTGTCCTTCGCCGACGCACACCCGGATGTCGGAATCGTCGGACCGCAGCTGCTGAACCCTGACGGCACCGTTCAGTCGTCCCGCCGGCGCTTCCCCACCTTGTGGACCGCCCTCTTCGAATCCACGTGGCTGGAGCCGCATGCACCGCACCGCTTGCTGGAACGCTACTATGCCCTGGACGAGCCCGACGACGTTGCCCAGGACGTGGACTGGGTCACAGGCGCTGCGATGCTGGCCCGCCAGGAGGCCGTCGACGAGGTCGGGCCTCTGGACGAGGGCTTCTTCATGTACTCTGAGGAGTTGGACTTGTGCAGAAGAATGCGGGACGCTGGCTGGGGCGTCGTCTACCTGCCGACGGCACAGATCATCCATCACATGGGCAAGAGCAGCGAGCAGGTGGTTGTGGCACGTCACATCCACTTCCAGACCAGCAAGGTGCGCTATTTCCGCAAACATCATGGGGCGTTCAGCGCCGCAGCATTGCGTTGGTTCCTGTTGGCGAACTACGCCTGGCAGCTTGGCCTGGAAGGCGCGAAGTGGCTCGTGGGCCACAAGCGTCCCCTTCGCGCCCAGCGCATCGCTGCGTATCGGCAAGTGCTGAAGTCGGGGCTTCGGTCACAGCTTCGGGTCTAGATATGCGCATCGGTTTGATTACCGGCGAGTACCCGCCCGACCATGGCGGCGTGGGGGACTTCACCGCCCAGCTCGGGCGTGCCCTAGCCGACGCCCGGCACGAGGTGCACGTTATCACCACGCGGTCCCCATCCACGCACCCCACACCGCACCCGCCGCACTTGTCCGTGCACCGCGTCGTCGATGGCTGGGGATGGCACTGCTGGAAGCAGCTAACGGCCCTGGCAGGCGACCTCGCTCTGGACGTCCTCAACGTGCAGTACCAGGCTGCCGCCTATACCATGCACCCGGCTATCAACGTGGTCCCGCGGCCTCAGGGCCGGCCCCCCGTGGCAGTGACGTTTCACGATCTGAAGGTGCCCTACCTCTTCCCCAAGGCCGGTCCGCTGCGCTGGTGGATGGTACGCCAGCTGGCCCGACGTGCCGACCGCGTCATCGTCACCAATCGCGAGGACCACCTGCGGCTGGAGGACGAGATCGAACCGCGCAAGCTCCATCTGATTCCTATCGGCAGCAACATCGCCCCTGCCCCGCCGCCCGCCTACGACCGCGATGCCGAGCGTGCTCGCTGGGGCGTGGGGCCCGAGGATGTTCTGCTGGGGTTCTTCGGCTTCCTCAACCAGAGCAAAGGGGCCGAGGAGTTGATCCACGCGTTGCACCTGCTGGTCCAACGGGACCTGCCAGCTCACCTGCTGAAGGTCGGGGGACGGGTCGGCACCTCGGATCCCACCAATCGCGCCTACGCGGAGAAAGTGGAGCGCCTCATCGCCGATCTGGGCCTCACCGAACGAGTCCACTGGACCGGCTACGCGAGCCCGGAACAGATCTCGGCTGCTCTCCTCGCTACCGACGTCTGCGTGCTCCCCTACCGGGACGGCGTCTCCTTCCGCCGTGGATCGCTGCTGGCCTGCCTGGCCCACGGACGGGCTATCGTCACTACCCACCCGCGTGTGCCCCTGCCCCAGGCAAGAGACGGCGAGACCATGCTGTTGGTTGAACCCAGGGACCCGGCCGGTCTGGCCCGCGCGGTGAAGCGACTCACATTCAATCCTGAGCTCCAGGCTCGACTAGAGGCCGAGGCGAAAACTCTGGCGGCAGGATTCTCGTGGGAGCACATCGCCCACCAGACCATCGCCGTGCTTGAACCCCTGATCAGAGAGCCCCGATGAGTGAACGCACAGAGAGAACCTTGCTGCTAGCCATTCTCATCGTGTTCGCGCTGCTGAGCACGACCTACAGCCTCGTCGTGCCGCCCTTCGAGGCCTCGGACGAAGTGTGGCACTACCCTATGGTGAAGTACGTCGCCGATAACTGGTCACTGCCGGTGCAGGATCCGGCAAATGTGGGGCCCTGGCGTCAGGAGGGAAGTCAGCCTCCCCTCTACTACATCCTCGGCGCGCTGACCACCTTCTGGATCGACACCTCAGATATGCCCCAGGTGCGCCACATCAACCCCCACGCCGACACCGGACTCGCCACTCCCGACGGCAACGTAAATCTTGTCGTTCACCAGCAGGAGCGGGAGACATTCCCCTGGAAGGGCACGGTCCTGGCCGTCCACACGGTTCGCTTTCTATCCGTCCTTATGGCCACGGCAGGCGTCTACCTGACCTACCTGGTCGTCCGCGAGGTTCTGCCAAAGAGCCCGTCCCTCGCCCTGGCGGCCACAGCCATCCACGCTTTCACCCCGATGGTCGTGTTTATTGCTGGCTCGGTCAACAACGACAACCTGGTCGTGCCCCTGAGCAGCTTGGCGTTGCTGATGCTGGTGCAGCTGCTGCGGCAGCGCGAGGTGCCCCTCCGCCGGGCAGCCGGCCGTTACCTGTTGTTGGGTGTCGTCCTTGGCTTTGCCGCGCTCACAAAGGCCAGTTCGCTGGGTTTGACGGTGCTCACGGCCCTGGTGGTCACCGCCCGGGCCGTGCGTCGCACCCGCCACCACGAAGGTCGCGGTGCTGCGGGATGGAAAGAGTTCATCATCGGCGGCCTGACGACACTGCTGCCCCTGCTCGCCATCGCCGGTTGGTGGTACGTGCGCAATCTCCGGCTCTATGGCGACCTCACCGGCCTGAATGCCTTCATCGAGATCCTCGGAGAGCGGGACGTGCCAGCCGATCTTGCCCAGCTCTGGCGGGAGCGCTACAGCTTCATGGCCGGATACTGGGGTATCTTTGGCGGGCTCAACGTCCCCATGTCGCCCTGGGTATATCGAACGCTCAACGTCATCCTCGTCATCGCTGCCCTCGGCCTCCTGCTTACCCTTCTGCGTTCACTCGCCGGTCGGCTCTCAAGCTGCCTGACCTGCCGGACTCTCCGCTCCCCGGCCCCTCCGCTCTGCCCCTCCCCGGGTCCTATGGTCCTGTGTCTCTTGTGGGGCCTGGGCGTGCTCATCCCCTGGATCTACTGGGCCAGGGCTACCTGGTCGTCACAGGGTCGGCTGGTGTTCGCCGCTCTACCCGTCTGGTCAATGCTCCTCGCCATGGGTCTGAGAGCCTGGCTGCCGACGCGCTGGAGGCACTGGCCCGGAGCGGCGTTTGCTCTGTACCTGGTCGGTCTCTCTGCAGCTGCTCCCGTATTCTGGATTCGACCGGTCTACCAGCTTCCCAGCGCTTTGACTGAGAGCCAGGTAGAGGCGATACCTTCCCGGATGGACATCCGTTTTGGCCACACGATGCGCCTTCTGGGCCATGACCTGGAAACGATGACAACCCAGCCCGGCGGCCAGGTCGCCGTCACGCTGTACTGGGAGGCTCTGAACCCGACCGAGCGGGACTACACCGTCTTCGTGCACCTCCTGGGAAGGCATGAACTGGTCGTGGCTCAGCGTGACACATTCCCGGGCCTGGGCCTGCTCTCCACCACCTGGTTGGAGCCTGGTTTTCGCTGGGCCGACCGATACGTCATCCCCCTTCCGGACACAGCCCACGCCCCCAACGAAGCCCAGATCCAGGTTGGGCTCTTCCACGCCCCGACTGGGGAGCGCTTGCCGGCAGTCGCCGCGGACGGAGCCCCAGTGGGTGACAACGTGCGCTTTGGACACGTGGACATCCGTGCTCCGGACGACAGCCCTCCCATCCCCGTCTCCATCAACTTCGGCGACCGGATGCTCTTGACCGGCTACGACCTGTCGCAGCAAGCAGTGCGACCCGGCGAGACAATGACGGTGACACTGCACTGGCAGGCCTTGCGCAGTATGGCGGAAGACCACACCGTATCCGTACAGCTGATAGACGAAGCACAGCGCAAGGCTGCCCAGCGCGACAGCCCTCCCCTGGGAGGCGCCGCACCGACCACAACCTGGAGCCCGCCGGAGACCCTGGTGGATCCCATCCCCCTGACCGTCTATCCCGATGCCGTGGCAGGGCCTTACGGCCTGCGAATCGCGGTGTACAGGCACGAACAGGGGACCATTGCGCACCTGCCCGTGACACGTCCGGAGGGGCAGATGCAGGCGGAGCAGATCATCCTGACGCAGGTCCGAGTAAGCCCATAATCGCCACTACTGCTCCGCGAGGGGCGGGCTCATTTGACCAAACATTCCATATTGACGACAATTGACCGACTGCGGTGCCGGGACCTGCCTGGATCACTGCAGCAGACTTTCACTTCGCATACTATCGAGGAGGCTCCGATGGACCTTAAGGATCAGATCGCCAATTGGCTCAAAGACTATCTCGCCGACGCGGAGGCCGAGGGCTTTGTCCTTGGCCTGAGCGGTGGAGTTGATTCCGCCACCACGGCCGCGCTGGCCGCCCGGGCCGTCGGCCCAGAAAACGTCTTAGCCGCCATCCTCCCCTGCCACTCCCAACCGATCGACGCCCGTCTGGCTCGGCAGGTGATAGATGTCTTCCAACTGCCGAGCGTGACGGTGAACCTGAGTGATGCGTTCGACGCTATGACGGACGACCTCCCACCCACAGAGCATCGACTGGCGGAAGCCAACGTCAAACCGCGCCTGCGCATGACCGCCCTCTACTACCTGGCGCAGATGCACAGCTACCTGGTGCTGGGCTCAGGCAACAAGACCGAGATCCTGGTGGGGTACTTTACCAAATACGGAGATGGTGGCGTGGACCTGCTTCCCCTGGGCGATGTTTACAAGACAGAGGTGTGGGAACTCGCCCGCGACCTCGGAGTGCCGCAGACGGTCGTCGAACGGGCCCCGTCGGCAGGCCTCTGGCCGGGTCAAACCGATGAAGGGGAGTTAGGCATCACGTATGAGAAGCTCGACGAGGTCCTGGCAGCGATTGCGTCCGGCGAGACCTCCCATATCCCCTCCACCACCCTGAAGAGAGTGGGGCGAATGATCGCCAGCTCGGCCCACAAGCGGACGATGCCCCCCGTCTTCAAACGGTCGTAGGGTTTCCATCGCCCGTGGCCACCTGGCTATCCCGCCGAGTCCTGGACGTCGTCGGCAAACTCAGCGACCTTTACTACAGCCGCAAGTACGGGGCCATGGCCCGGCGGCTAGGTCGGCCCGACGTCTCCCCCGGCGGGCAGCGCGGGTTCATCCTCATCCAGATAGATGGATTGTCTCACGACCATCTAGTACAGGCCGTCGACGCGGGACACATGCCGTACGTCGACCGGCTGCTGGCAGACCGGCGTCTCGACGTGGCCCCGTGGCGTTGCGGCCTGCCCAGCTCCACGCCAGCCGTTCAGGCTGGCATGATGTTCGGCAATCGCTTCGACATCCCCGGGTTCCGCTGGTACGAGAAGGATCGGGGCGTCGTGATGACCCCGCACGGTATCGAACAGGTCAACACCATGTACGATCGGGTCAGCCGCGGGCAGGCCGGGATCCTGAGCCAGGGGTCATGCTACGTGAGCATGTTCGACGGCGGAGCGGACCTGGCTCTGTTCACGCTGAGTACACTCCGTCGGCAGCGCTTCTTTGAAGGCGTGCGCGGGGTAGGATTGCTCATTCTGTTTCTTCTGAGCCCCTTCCGGGTGCTGCGGGTCTTCTGGCTGGCCGTCGCGAACTACCTGCGAGGCCTGTCCCGCCGCCTGATCGCTCTGGTAGAGCCCCTTGGGCAGCACCGGTCAGAGCCGAGTGCCCTCAAGCCTTACGATGTTTTCTCGCCCTTGCTCCACGCGGTCAGCGACGCACTGCTCACCGAGGTGCAGACGTTCGCAGTTATGTTGGACATCTACCGCTGTGTGCCGGCGATATATGCCAACTACAACAGCTACGACGAGGTGGCCCACGAGATGGGCCCCGATCATCCGGTCGCTCTCCGCGTCCTCCGGGGCGTGGACAAGCGCATCCGCCAGATCGACCGTATGCGTGATCACTACCGAAAGCGCGAGTACGACCTCTACCTCATCTCCGATCATGGGAACACGCCAGCAGTGCCTTTCAGTTGGCAGGGCGGCACGACGCTGGGACAACACATCATCGCCAAGGTCGGTGACGGAATGTCCCTGGACGAGCGTACGACGTCCCGCTGGCTTGTCAGCAAGAAAACCCGGTACCTCCGCGAGGAGCTTCGCGCACTGGAACAGACCGCCTCGCCCCGGTTTCGGCCCATTGTGGCCCTGGCACGCCGCTACGTGGATCAACGTGTGGAAGTAAGCGACCAGTTGGACTATGACCTGGAGCGGCAGAGGGACGTGGTCGTGTCCGCCTCAGGCTCACTCGCCCACATTTACTTCAATGTCAGTCCCCGACCACTCGACGTGGTCGAGCTCATCCTTCTCTACCCGGAGTTATTGGACGATCTGGCGGAAAGCCCAGGCATCGGAGCCGTCGTGGGGCGAGCGGGAGAGAGCACAATCGTCCTCGGATCGGAGGGGGGGACGCTCCACATTGGCGAGGAACCGAGAGTGGTGGAAGGGCCAGACCCATTGGCCCGATTCGGAGACACAGCTTACGTTACTGAGCAGGTTCACTATCTGGCTCATTTCCCGCATGCTGGAGACCTGATTGTACTGGGCGAGATCCGAGATGACGGTAAGGTGGTCACGTTCGAGCATCAGGTGGCAGCCCACGGGGGTCTGGGTGGCCCACAGGGGCGCCCCTTTATCGCCTGGCCTCCCGAACGCCAACTGGATCCCGATACTTTGAACGACGCGCAGGATCTTTACCCCTACTTCATGCTCAACTACAAAGAGGCCTCACCGGATCGGTGAGGCCTCTTCCTTCACAGGTCACACCGGGGAATCGAACCGCCGTCTCCAAGCAAAGCGGCCGACGGCCTGACACCCCCCTTCCCTCCCTGGACGAGCTACTCCCCGGCCAGGATTGCAGCTACGTCCTGTTCCACCGTCTCGGTCGGCTTAAGGTCGAGTTTCTCCACCAGGACTCGCTGGACGCCCGCTGAGACGAAGGCCGGGAGCGTCGGACCGAGACGGATATGTTTGACGCCCAAGGACAGAAGGGCCAGCAAGACAATCACTGCCTTCTGCTCGTACCACGCGAGATCATACGAGATAGGAAGCTCGTTAAGATCATCAACACCGAACGCCTCGGCCAGCTTCTGCGCAATCACGACCAGCGAGTACGAGTCGTTGCATTGGCCGGCATCCAGTATCCGGGGGATCCCATCAACCTCTCCCAGGTCCAATTTGTTGTACCGGTACTTGGCACAGCCCGCCGTCAGGATGGCCGTATCGTCGGGTAGAGCCTCGGCTACCTCCGTGTAGTACTCCCGCGTCCTGTGACGCCCATCGCAACCGGCCATCACGACGAAGCGCTTCAGCGCACCGCTCTTGACTGCTTCTACGACATTATCGGCCATGCTCAACACCGCGTTGTGCGCGAATCCGATCGGGATTGCCCCGGTCTCTAGCTGTTCCGGACTCTCCGACTCCAGGGCCACCTGCACCACCGGCGAGAAATCCTTCTGCCCTCCGTTCTCCCGGTCCGGGATATGCTTCAGGCCAGGCCAGCCGACCAGGCCGGTAGTGAATATCCGGTCGCGGTAGCTGTCTCTCGGCCCCACCAGGCAGTTGGTGGTCATCAGGATCGCGCCGTTGAACTTCTCGAACTCCTCCCGCTGGTGCCACCAGGAACCGCCGTAATTGCCCACCAGGTGTGAATACCTCTTGAAAGCGGGATACGCATTCGCGGGCAGCATCTCGCCGTGGGTGTAAACGTCTACGCCGGTGCCCTCCGTCTGCTGGAGCAACTCGGCCAGATCCAGCAAGTCGTGACCGCTGACCAAGATCCCGGGACGATCGCCCACCGCCAGATTGACTTCGGTCGGCTCGGGATGACCGAACGTCGAGGTGTTTGCCTCATCCAGCAGGGCCATGGCACGGACCCCCATCTCTCCACATTCGAGCACCTTGCCCACCAACTCGTCCACCGACGCCTCGTCGTCCGTGGTGATCAGTAGACCTTCCCGCAGGAAGCCGAATAGGGCGTCGTCGGTATAGCCCAGAATCCTGGCATGATCCGTGTAGGCAGCTAACCCCTTGAGCCCATAGGTGAGCAGCTCTCGCAGCGAGCGCACGTCCTCGTCCAGGTCCGGCTCGGCAAGAACTCCCACAGAGGATCCCTTCTCAATCAGCTCATCCAGGTCCTCCGTCTCGGGCATCCACGTGACCATCTCGGGCAGCCCTTCCGGCGGAGCTGTCTCGATCTGACCTCTCATGCGTTCCCGGAGTTCCAGCGTCCTCTCCACCCACTCAGCAAAGCGGGCCGGGTCGAAGTTCACGTTGGTCACCGTCGCAAACAGCGCCTGACCGATGAACCGGCCCACCTCCGTATCAGAGATGCCCTCCTCGGTGGCTCTGCTGGCACATATCGAAAGCCCCCTCAAGAGCCACAGGAGCAGATCTTGCAGGTGCGCCACGTCGGGCGTCTTCCCACAGACGCCCCGCGTGGTGCACCCCTCATTCGCTGCAGCCTCCTGGCATTGGTAACAGAACATATTCATATTCATATGCGTTCTCCTCTCAGCCTATGTATTATACACAGGTGGGACGTCCCCTATGGCTCCCACCGATTCCGCAACGGCACGTGCCGTCTCAGACGGGCACTCACTCACGAACCGGGTCGCGGGCCACTCGATCTCAGCCCACCAGACCCTTCGAGCCACAGTCACCGACCTCGTGATCCGTGGGCTGTGACCCGCACGCTGCAGCCGCTGCCCGCCGGGCCGGGAGCGGCGAGTCCTCTATCCTGCGGCTGCGTGCCAAGACTGCCGCCGCTCCGATTCTCTGTCTGGAGTATACCACAACGACCGGTCAGACGTCAGTGACTAAAGTCGCACGCGCTGCCGAATGGTAACATTTCTGTCGAGGACCCACGCCGTCTCATCGGAACCTGCGCTATCCCCCTCTCTTTACTGGCACGTTACCAACTTCCATGCGATAATATCTGCTCGCCACCCGCTTCTGCGGAAGCGGGAATCCAAGCCACAGCCCGTCAGGCAGTCTTCAACTAGGTGAGTTAATTCTTGTGACTGAAGAAAGCGCCACTCAACAGACGAGGGATTCAAGACGCAAACGTCAGCTCCCCCGCGGTCACGTCACCGTCTTCCCTAACTGGTGCAAAGGTTGTAGTCTTTGCGTCGACTTCTGTCCTATGGACGTGCTCGAGCGTGGAGACGACGGGCGGGTCATCGTGGCCCGTGGCGAGAGGTGCACCGCGTGCCGCTGGTGCGAGCGCCACTGCCCAGACTTCGCCATCTTCGTCTCGGACGTGGACCGGAAGGATGACGCGTCCGATGTCGAATCAGCAGAGGAGACGGAATGACCGCAAAACTGATGCAGGGCGACGAAGCTTGCGCCGAGGCGGCCGTAGCCGCAGGATGCCGCTTCTTCGCCGGGTATCCCATCACACCCGCCACCGAGATCGCCGAGACGCTGTCCCGGCGCCTGCCCCAGGTCGGTGGCAAGTTCATTCAGATGGAGGACGAGATCGCGTCCATGGCAGCCGTCATCGGCGCGTCTGTCGGTGGGGCCAAGGCGATGACGGCTACCTCCGGGCCGGGTTTCAGCCTGATGCAGGAGAATATCGGCTACGCGGCAATGGCAGAGATTCCGTGCGTCATCGTCGATGTGCAACGACTGGGACCCTCCACCGGGCGCCCTACCAGCCCTTCCCAGGGCGACGTGATGCAGGCGCGCTGGGGCACCCACGGGGATCATCCCATCATAGCTCTCTCCCCGTCCACCGTCCGGGAGGCTTTCGATCTGACGGTGCAGGCATTTAACCTGGCCGAGCGGTATCGGACACCGGTGATTCTGTTGATGGACGAGCTGGTCGGCCACATGCGCGAGCAGGTGGCGTTGCCCGAGCCAGCCACCCTCGAAGTGGAACAGCGGACCGAGACGCGGGTCCCACCCGAGTGGTACAAGCCGTTTGAGAATTTCCCCAAGGGGCCCAACGTCAACGTGCCCCCACTTGTTCCTTTTGGCAAAGGATATCGCTACCACGTCACCGGGCTCCACCACGACGAGCGCGGCTATCCAACCGACCGCCCAGACGAGATTCGACCCTGGCTGAAGCGAATCTTCGACAAGATCGATCGCAGTCTCTCCGACATTCTCTCTTATGACGCCGACGGTATCGACGATGCTGACACGTTGGTCATCGCCTACGGCGGTGCGGCCCGCTCTGCACGGCACGCGGTAAGACAGGCACGAGAACGGGGACGTCGCGTCGGTCTTCTCCAGCTCAAGACGATCTGGCCGTTCGCCGAGGAGGTGGTCGACCACGCCGCTTCGCGCCTCCATCACGTGGTGGTCCCGGAGCTCAACCGGGGCCAGCTGACCCTGGAGGTGGAGCGTGTGATAGGGCGCCACAAAGTCCGGCGGGTGAATCGCGCCGACGGAGAGATGATACAACCGGCAGAGATCGTCGCCGCCATCGAAGACCTGGAGAGAGCGATATGAAACAACAAAGCGAGTCACGCCTGCATCAGCGCTATCTGCGTCACAGCAAGAGGTTCCCCAACGTCTGGTGCGCAGGCTGCGGCATCGGGATCGTCCTGGGAGCGATCATCCGCGCCGTCGAAGGGCTGCAGCTCGATAAGAACGATGTCGCGATGATCTCGGGCATCGGATGCACCGGCCGCATGCCGGTCTACGTTGACTTCAACACCATGCACACCACGCACGGCAGGGCCCTCGCCTTCGCCACCGGCCTGAAGATGGTCCAGCCACACATGAAGGTCCTGGTCGTCATGGGAGACGGCGACGCCCTGGCTATCGGCGGGAACCATTTCATCCACGCCGCCCGCCGGAACGTCGGACTGACCGCCATAGTGGTCAACAACTCCGCCTACGGGATGACGGGCGGACAGCACTCGCCCACCACCCCCTTCGGGATCAAGACCGCGACCACGCCCTACGGCCACATCGAGGAGCAGTTCCCCATCGCAGAGCTGGCGACCACGGCCGGCGCCTCCTACGTGGCTCGGAGCACCGTGTATCACGTTCAAGAGCTGGAACGCTACCTCGCACAGGCCATCGTCAAGGAGGGTTTCGCCCTGGTCGAGGCCGTCACCTACTGCCACACCACGTTGGGCCGCATCAATCGCTGGGGCACCGCGTCGGACATGATGAGGCAGCTCAAAGAACAGAGCGTGAGCCGGAAACAGGCCGAGGACATGAGCGAGGACGAGAAACAGGGCAAGATCGTCCGCGGCGTCTTCGCAGACCGGGACACCATCGAGTACACTCAGCTCTACGATCAGATCATCGAGAAAGCACAGCAGGAGGTTTCCTGATGGCCGGCCGCTACGAAGTGCGACTGGCCGGCACCGGCGGGCAGGGCGCGATCCTCGCGGGTATCATCCTGGCCGAGGCCGCCATTCACGAGGGCAAGACCGTGGTGCAGACCCAATCCTACGGGCCAGAGGCCCGCGGTGGCGCCAGCCGCTCCGAGGTGGTGATCGCTGAAGCCGAGATCGACTATCCAAAGGTGCTTGAGCCGCACATCACGCTGTGCATGAGTCAAGAGGCCTGTGATCGCTATGGTGCTGATACACGCAATGGGGGGCTGCTGGTCCTGGACTCCGACCACGTCAGTCGCGCGTCGACAACGCAGGCCGTGCGCGTTCCTCTTACCTCCGTGGCACGAAAGGCCACCGAGCGAGCGATAACGGCCAACGTCGTCGGGCTCGGCCTGCTAGCAGGGCTGACAGGCATCGTCTCCCGGGAGTCACTGGAGGCAGCGGTGAGAGCTCACGCGCCCCCAGGGACGGAGGAGCTGAACCGGCGGGCTCTGGCGGCGGGGTACGAGGAAGCGCAACGAATCAAGAAGTAGCACAAGTCAGTACCATCGTACTATAGAAGGCGGCGTGCCGCTTGTGGTATAATCGCCACACAAGGTCAGCGTGGCCGCCTGTCGTCCGCCACGCCCAGAAAATGGTACGTCGCAGCCAGCCACAGGAGCCTTTCGTGGAACGTGTGCGCCGCCTTCTGATTGTCACCGCTCTGAGCGCAGCGGCGGTCGCGCTGTTGCTCGCCGCGGTCGCTCCCGCGGGATTGGCAGGTCCGGTTCCGTAGGTTCGTTAGCCGCGATCCCTGTCCGGTTGTCCTACGAGGGTCTCATAGAGCGCCGTTTGACGCTCCATCGCCCTCCGGTATTTCGCGTGCCGCCCTCGATCGGGAGCGACCAACTCCCCCACAGGGGGCGGCACCTCCCTCAGATCACCTAGGGCTCCCAGCGCCTCCAGCGCCAGCAGAGCCGCCCCTCGCGCCGACGCTTCCCCAACCCGCGACGGCACCACCGGCTGCCCCAGAACATCAGCCACGATCTGAAGCCACACCGGCGAACTCAACAGCGCGCCGCCGCTCGCCACTATCTGGAGATCGTCCGGCAGCAGGGGCCCCAGGCGCTCAAAAACCGCAGCGATGCGATAGGCCACCGCCTCCATGGCGGCGCGGAGGATGTCCAGCGGGGTGGTCGCCAGAGTCAACCCATGAACCGTCGCCCGCGCGTCTCCGGCCCAGCCGGGGCTCCGCTCTCCCGCCAGGAAGGGAAGAATGGTCAGACCGTGACCATCCGGCTCCATCCCTGCCAGAGAAGCGTCCAGATTGCGTCGATCTGACATTCCCAGCGTCTTCCGCATCCACGCGAACACGTTCCCGCCTTCGCTCAGGGCACCCCCGGGCAGCGAGCGCTGCCGGTCTACGCGATAGCAGAACAGACCCCGAGGCACATATCCCACCTTATCCGCAGTAACGATCCGTACAGCGGTCGTGCTGCCCATCGTCAGCGCCACCGTATCCGGTGTCACGCAACCACTGCCGATGTTGGCCGCCGCTCCGTCACCAACCGCTGGAAACCAGGGCACATCACGCAGGGCCGGCCAGCGCCCGGCAAACGGATGCCGCAGACCGCGGCGTGGCTCATCCACATCCACCAGCGCCGACAGTTGTTCCACGTCGATGGGCAGCACCTCCAGCAGCGGCCCATCCCATGCGAGCGTCCGGCGGTTCAGCAGACCCGTCCACGAGGCAACCGAATAACTCACTGCGGTCTCACGGCGATTCCCGTGTCCTGTCGGAAACAACCTCCCCTCCATATACTCGCCAATCGACATCCACCGCACGGCGTCCTCGAAGACTTCAGGTCGGGTATGGGCAAGCCAGCGAAGTTGGGCCGGCAGATAGCTGCTGTGGAACAGACAGCCGGTACGCTGGTGCACGGCCAGCTCGTCGAGCTGTTGCCGTAGCTGGTCTGCCTGATCTGCCGACCGGGTATCTGCGTAGGTCATCAGGGGAGTTACCGCCCGGCCCGCGGCGTCGACGCCCAGAACGTTGCTCACAAACGTGCACGCTGCCACACCGCTGATCCCTTCGCTCAGGAATCCAGCGCGATCCAGCAGCTCGTCAATGCATGCCCACGTGCAGTCCAACAGCTCGTCGGGGTCCGCCTCGGCGGCCCCCTCCATCGTAGTGTGGAGCTCGTACGAACGGCGGGCCATCACGCTGGGTACAGCACGCCCCACGCCGTCAAAGAGCAGCGCTCTCACCGAGGACGTGCCGATGTCCAATCCCAGAATCAGAGGCCCTTCGACGTGCTCAGGCATCAGGTGTTTCCCCCTTAACAGGCTGCAGCCTCCCGGCCAACGCCCTGCTGACCGGCGCCGCCTATGGTCTAAAGGTCACCCCCCGCCGGCATCCACGCGGGACGGCTGCCCACCAGAGGTTGCCCTTCTCAAACGCAAGAACAGGAGGCTCGGCCGACTACCGTGACTGCCTTCCAGTCTCGATAGAGGACCG
>CAYVCX010000001.1:20482-72936 GCA_964450435.1 uncultured Anaerolineales bacterium | reverse complement strand
CGATAAACGCCTCTGTCCTCCGCCGCGCCTCGTCATCCGTGAACTGCACCGGAGGCGACTTCATAAAATAGGACGAAGGTTCGACAATTGCCCCGTTCAAACCCCGGTCCAGCGCCAGCTTGCAGCACCGCACGGCGTCGATCACCACGCCAGCCGAGTTGGGGCTGTCCCAGACCTCCAGCTTCAGCTCTATGCTCAGCGGAACCTCTCCAAACGTCGTCCCCTCCAGCCGGATGTGGGCCCACTTGCGGTCCGTGAGCCACGGCACGTAGTCGGACGGGCTGATATGGATGTTCCCCTCCTCCAGCGCGTAGTCGAGCTGACTGACGACAGCCCCCGTCTTGGATATCTTCTTGGACGTCAGCCGCTCTGGTTCCAGCATGTTGTAGAAATCCATGTTGCCGCCAAAGTTCAACTGATACGTCCGGTCCAACCGCACTCCCCGATCCTGAAGCAGCCGCGTCAGAACCCGATGGACGATAGTAGCGCCGACCTGACTCTTGATATCATCCCCGATCACGGGCAGCCCCCGCTCCTCGAAGCGACCCTGCCAGTACTCCTCCCGGGCGATGAACACCGGCACGCAGTTCACCAAACCACAGCCAGCGTCCAGGATCTGCTCGACGTACCACTTCGTGGCCATCTCGCTCCCCACGGGCAGGAAGCTCACCACGACGTCCGTCTCCGTCTCCTCGAGAATGCGTACGATGTCGGCCGTGGGCCCTGGCGCTTTGGTGATCATCTTGCGCAGATACTTGCCCAGCCCGTCGTGGGTCATACCCCGGCTGACCGGCACGTCGAGCCGCGGGACCTCGGCGAACTTGGAGGTGTTGTTGGGCTCCTGCCAGATAGCCTCCGATAGATCGAGGCCCACCTTATTGCGATCGATGTCGAAGGCAGCGGTGAACTCAATGTCGCGCACGTGATAGCCGCCCAGATTCACGTGCATCAGCCCGGGCACGAAGGCATCGTCGTCGGCATCCTTGTAAAACTGAACGCCCTGCACCAGCGCCGAGGCGCAGTTTCCCACACCGACAAGCGCCACGCGTACTTTTTCCTGCTCCGTCATTGCTTTGAAACCTCCTGTGGTGACCATGAAGCCATAGAAGCACTGGGGCCTACTGAGAATCCCACACTATCTCTCCGAAGGCAACTTGACATCCTCACGCAGCGAGCCACTCGGGGGAGCTGGCCTCAACCACTTCTTAGAACGACCTGGCATCCAGCTCTAGCCCCGCGGGAGGAAGCTGTGCCCGGACTCCCCTCAAGTGAATCGACTGTCACGATATCGCGGCTATGTTAGCCCACAAGCAGCGTCATGTCAACTACCCGTGGCGAGAGTAGAAAAGAAAGCACCCGAGACAGTGTTTGGCCGGGCAAGATTCATTTGGGGGCGGAATGGGGCTCCAAATAGGCCTGGCGCCCCAGAGAATCCAGATTCGGCGGCACGCGCCCCCACCGATCCGTCTCCGATGACTCACTCAACGCCCTCCGCATCCGCTGTCCGGGGGACTCGGTTCGCCATACGTTGCTCAACTCATGCCTTTACGGTATAATCGGAGCCGTCGCAATCCGAATATGGGACGTTCCGAGAGCACTATGGCCAAGGGATTCAGCAAGTCGATCAGAGACAGCCTTACCCGCACGCGCAATGCCGTGTTCAGCCGTGTCGCAGAAGTGCTGGGCGCCAGCGAAGTGACCGAGGAGACGTGGGACAAGCTGGAAGAGCTATTGATCCGGGCTGACGTCGGGGTAGAGACAACTGTCTCTCTCATCGATACTCTGCGCCACCGGGCCCGCAATGAGGCAATCCTGCAAGCAGACGAGCTGCGGCAAGCACTGCGCGAGGAACTCCGATCCCTGCTCCCCGATCCATCGCCGCTCAATCTGGGTGGGCGGGCACAGGACGTCGTGCTCGTCGTGGGCGTGAACGGTTCGGGTAAGACGACGAGTATCGCCAAGATGGCCCACCATTGGGAGCGCATGAACCGTAGAGTCCTGCTCGCAGCGGCCGATACGTACCGCGCTGCCGCCGTAGAGCAGCTGGTCGTATGGGCCAGACGGGCAGGCGTTGACATCGTCAAGGGGCCCCAGGGTGGTGATCCCGGGGCCGTCGTCTTCGACGCTCTCCAGGCCGCTCGCTCTCGGGGCAAGGACTTGGTTATCGTCGACACCGCCGGTCGACTCCACACTCAGTACAATCTGATGTCGGAGTTGCAGAAAGTGCGGAAGGTGGCGGAAAAGAGAGTGCAGGACGCTCCGCACGAGACGTTGCTCGTGCTGGACGCCACGACGGGGCAGAATGCGTTGTCGCAGGCTCGGCATTTTCAGGAGGCGGTCGAGGTCACTGGCATCGTACTCGCCAAGCTCGACAGCACCGCCAAAGGTGGCATGGTCTTCGCTATCGCACGGGAACTCCAACTGCCTGTCCGCTTCGTAGGCACCGGCGAGACACTTGAGGACCTGGCGCCCTTCGACCCTGACGCTTTCGTGGCAGGCCTGTTTGAGTAGATGACTTGGTACGTTGGGAGACCAGTCGCTTGGTAAGTTGGCGGTACCAGCGCACCAAGGTACCGGTTTCCCAATCTACCAGGAACCGATGGGGGGAGGATACATGGAAGAACTACAGGAACGATTGACCGCCCTGGAAGCCAAACTCGACAGCATCCGGGGGCATCTTTGACCTGGAGGCCAAAGAACAGGAGATAGCCAGACTGGAGAAGCGCGCCAGCGCATCGGATTTCTGGGACGTCCCGGAGAAGGCTCAGAAGGAGATGCAGCGACTCGCCAGCCTTAAGGAAGAGGTGTCACGCTGGAACTCCTTGTCGCAGCGCGTCCAGGACACTCTGGAGCTCGCGTCTCTCGGGGACGAGAGTCTAAGCCATGAGTTAACGACCGAGACGGAGGCCCTGGAAGAGGAGATCGAGCGGATGGAGTTTCTCCTGCTTTTCTCCGGCCCTCGCGACCGGGAGGACGCCATTCTCTCTCTCCACGCCGGTGCCGGTGGCACCGATGCACAGGACTGGACCGAGATGATGCTGCGGATGTATCTGCGGTGGGCGGAGAGCCATGGGTACAAGACCGAAATCGTCGACCGACTCCATGGCGAGGAAGCAGGGATAAAGCGCGTGACCCTTACCGTCTCCGGCTCCTACGCCTACGGGAACCTCCGGTCCGAGCGCGGCGTGCATCGTCTGGTGCGCCTGTCTCCCTTCGACGCAGCTCACCGGCGACATACCTCCTTTGCCCTGGTCGAGGTCTGGCCCGACATCGCCGGTGAGATCTCGGTGTCCATCGATCCCAACGATCTGGAGATTGACACGTTCGTTGCCTCGTCAGCCGGGGGACAGCACATGCAGAAGAACGAGACGGCCGTGCGCATCACGCACACGCCAAGTGGCATCACCGTCTCCTGTCAGAACGAGCGTTCGCAGGCGCAGAACAGGGAGACAGCGCTCCGCGTCCTGAGAGCTCGACTGACTCAGCTTGAAGAGGAGAAACAGCAGGAGGAGATTGACGCGTTGAAGGGAGAGCATATAGAGGCCCGCTGGGGAAATCAGATCCGATCCTACGTGCTTCAACCCTATCATATGGTCAAGGACCACCGAAGCGGATACGAGAGCGGCAATACAGAGGCCGTCCTGGACGGACAGCTGGACGGGTTTATAGAAGCCTATCTCCGCTCTCAGATGGCCTCCGCCTGATCGGCCGCCGTCGAGATCCCCGGGCAACGTGAACACCACAGGCACGACTGAGGACTGGGAGCAGCTTTTAGAAGATCGCGCACAGAAGGTGCAGACCGTGAGATTGTCTCCACCGTCGGCGCTCAGCGTCCACTGAGCAAGAGGGCAGAAAAAAGGGAGGTAACCGTGCCAGAGGAGCTCGTCGGTGAAGTAAGCCATTGGTTTGGAAACATCAACGTCGCCGGGATCAAGTTAAGCGACACGTTATCTCTCGGTGATCGTGTCCGTATCGCCGGCCACACGACAGACTTCGAACAGGACATCACCTCGATGCAGGTGGAGCACGAGGATGTCGTTGAGGCCAGCCCTGGAGACGAGGTCGGAATCAAGCTTAAGTCCCGGGCCCGACCGGGCGACGGCGTCTACCGGGTATCCTAGCTCTTGATCGACGTCGCGGCACAGGTCCTGGCCGCTATCGAGAGGTACGATCTTCTCGAGCCTGGCGACCGGGTGGTCGTCGGCCTGTCCGGGGGTCCGGACTCGCTGTGCTTGCTCCACGTGCTCAAGCACCTGCCCGAGACACATCGGGCCGAGCTCCACGTCGCCCATCTCAACCACAGCACCAGAGGACGTGCCTCGGATGCTGACGCCCAGTTTGTGGAGAGAGTAGCCAGCGACTGGGGGCTGCCCGTGACCGTGGAAAAGCGGGACGTTCCCAAGCTCGCCGACGAGCGTGGGCTGGCTTTCGAGGAAGCGGCCCGCCGCGTCCGCTATGCGTTCCTGGCCCAAGTGGCCGAAGCCGTCGGCGCGGACAAGATCGCCGTCGGTCACAACGCCGACGACCAGGCAGAGACGGTACTGATGCACTTCCTGCGAGGTTCAGGGCTGGCGGGACTCCGGGGCATGCTGCCCCTGGCTCCACTTACCGAGTACCGACTGCTGGAGCCGTTCCTGCCACCGCCTGTCACCGGTCAGCGGCTGCCCGTCCTCATCCGCCCTCTTCTGCAGACACCCCGGGCAGCCGTCGAGGCCTACTGCAGCCAGCACGACTTGCAGCCCCGCTTCGACCGTTCCAACCTGGACACCACATACTTCCGCAATCGATTGCGTCACCAACTTCTACCCAAGCTTGAGACCTACAACCCGAACATCCGAAAGATCCTGTGCCACACGGCCGCCGTCGTCGCTGCCGATCACGAAGTACTGGTTGCGCAGCGAGAAGAAGCATGGCAGAATACGGTGCGCGAGGAGCGCGACGACGCCGTGGTGTTCGATCTGGCAAGTTGGCGCGCGCTGCCCGTGGCTCTCCAGCGCGCGACGCTGCGCCACGCCACGTATCGGCTGCGGCAGAGCCTGCGCGACGTGACCTTCGTCCACGTCGAGAACGCCCGGGATATTGCGATCGAAGGGGAGACGGGTAAACAAGCCACGCTGCCCATGGGCCTGGCCCTCACCGTCGGCTATGAGACCATCACCATCGGGGAGGCGACGGAGACCGGGCCACCCCCGGAGCAGCCTCTTCTGTGGAGCGATGAGCCGCTGGCCGTACCGACGCCCGGAACGGTGCCCTTGCCCGAGTCGGATTGGGTTCTCGAGGCGACGATACTGGAGCATTGGGATATGGCGAGGATTGTGGCGCCTGACCATCCCTGGACGGCCTATTTCGACGCCGATGCCGTCACCCATCCCATCGAGCTTCGGCCCCGCCGTCGCGGCGACCGGTTTCGCCCCCACGGGATGGGCGGGCACTCGGTCAAGGTGAGCGAGTTAATGATCAACCTCAAGATCCCCAGGGCATGGCGTGACAACATTCCGCTGCTGCTCGCCGGGGGTGAGGTCGTGTGGGTATGTGGATACCGAATCGCGGAAGACGTCACGGTCGAGCGGGGAACACGACGGGTGGCGACATTTCGATTTGAGCGCACGAGACCATAGTGCCTGGACAACCAGGCGACGCATGGGTTTCTGCTCTCATTGAGGAGGCTATATGTTGTTAAACGATAGAGTACGCATCATCCTATTCTGGTTCACCATCGGACTCATGATTGTTGTCGCTATCCTGGCGGGCCTGACTATCCTTCGCGCTTGCGGCGGGCTGCCCGTTCGGAGCAACCCCCCTTTGACCATCACCCCCCCGGAGGTTAGTCTCTGCCCCGGCGACGAGCAGCAGTTCGCGGTCCAGGACGACGTTGCGGTGGTCTGGGAGGCCAGCGGGGGGACGATCAACACTGAGGGCCTCTACACAGCCGGTGAGAGCCCGGGAGCATACACCGTAACGGTCACCGATGAGGACACCAGCCAGGCAGCCGGGGCCATCGTCCACGTCGTCGCCTGCACACCCACCCCGACCCCCACTCCTTCGCCGACTGCTGCCCCCACCGCGGCGCCGACAGCCACACCCGAACCATCGGTTACGCCCTCGGTCGACCTCGACCCTCAAGGCGATATCGCCACCTACGCGAGCGGAGCGCCTGTTGAGTCACCGCCCGAGGGCATCGACATCCGGGCAGCCAGCATCGAACCGGATCTGAGCATAGCCCTCCAACCTGGACAGGACGTGCCGGAGGAACTGGCCGGCTGGAGCGAGGAGGGAGAGGCCTTCTTCTGGATCCAGTTGCACGACACCGTACCGGACCCCCCCGCCGGGGCTATGAACTGGCTCTTCGTCCTCGATGTCGACGGGGACACCCAGACCGGGCGACCGGTGGGCAGCCGGCGCATCAACCCGGACATTGGAGACGAGGTGGTGATACAAGTAGGCTATGACGCAGCCACAGAGGAGTACGCGCCTTCCTCCTACGTTTGGGCCGATGGTGCATGGGCGACGGGCCCGGAGGTCCGATTCACCTTTGGCGAGTCGCGAACGGTCGTCGGGCTGGCCGTGTCCCTGGAAGATCTGGAGGCAGCCCTCGCCGAGGCCGGCGGTGCAACGCTGGCCCCCGATGCTGCCCGGGCCCGAGCAGCCGCGGAGGCATACCTGGCCGATGGAACCCGGGTGATCGATTTCTATCCTGACCTGCCCGAATAGACACTCGCGGCAGGTCCACAGACAGCAGAACGCCAGGCAGCCCTTGGCACGCGGAGCTTCCAGGGCCTGCCTGGCGCACCGGCCGATCCTACGCCATCGTCAACACGTCTTCAAGCTGCTCCACCATCCAGTCGATCTGCTCTCGCGTGATGATCAGGGGAGGAGCCAGACGGATGACGTTGCCCTGGGTGTCCTTCGCCAGCACCCCTCGTTCCTCCAGCGCCTCGCAGAACCGCCGCGCTCCCCCCGCTTCCGGCTTGAGGACGATTCCGGCAAAGAGCCCTCTTCCACGGCACAGTTTCACGTGGGGGCTCTCAATCTCCTGCAGACGCGAGATCAGATAGTCGCCGAGCTCGGCCGAGCGCTCACACAGCTCTTCATCCACAATCACCCTCAACGCCTCTCGAGCCACCGCCGAGGCCAGGGGGTTTCCTCCAAAGGTCGAGCCGTGGTCCCCCGGCTCGAACACCCCCAGCACCTCCCGGGACGATAATACAGCAGACACCGGGTACATGCCTCCCGAGAGCGCCTTGCCCAACGTAACTACATCAGGCTTCACATCCTCGTGCTCGCATGCGAGCAGCTTTCCCGTGCGCCCCAGCCCGCTCTGAATTTCGTCGGCGATCATCAGTACGTTGTGCCGCGAGCAAATCTCACGCACCTGGCGAAGGTACCCTTTCGGCGGGACGATCACCCCACCCTCACCCTGCACCGGCTCGAAGAGGAACGCCACGGTGTTGCCCGTGAGCGCGCGCTCCAATGCATCCGCGTCCCCATACGGGATCAGCTTGAACCCAGGCGTGAACGGCCCAAACCCGTCGCGATACTGCTCGCTCGGCGAGAAACTAATCACCGCGATGGTACGACCATGGAAGTTGCCCGCGCAAGCGATAATCTCGGCCTCCCCATCAGGCACCCCCTTGATCTCATAGCCCCATTTGCGGGCCGCCTTGAGGGCCGTTTCTACCGCCTCGCTGCCCGAGTTCATGGGCAGCATCATCTCGTAACCCATCAACTCGCAGAGCTCTTTCGCCAGCACGGGCAGCTGATCGTTGCGAAATGCCCGTGAGGTCAACGCCAGGCGTTGAGCCTGGTCCACCATCGCCTGCACAATACGCGGGTGCCCATGGCCTTGGTTCACCGCCGAATAGGCCGACAGACAGTCCAGGTATCTCTTCCCCTCGACGTCCCACACCCAAGGGCCTTCCGCCTCGACCAGCACCACGTCCAGGGGCGCGTAGTTGTGGGCGTTGTAGCGGTCCTCCAGGGCAATGTAATCCCGCGTGCCCAACTGGTTCACATTCTGTCTCCTTTTCTACGCTCCATCTTTGCAGACAGCTTCGTGGAGGGCAGAGCGCCTCCGGATCTCCCCAGACCTGCCTTCCAGAATGGGTCCAGGGCCGCACCGACCGCTAATCCGAGCCTGCAGCCCCGATGCATCGAGGGTGCGTGGCGATCCCTTCGCACCCGCTCATGGTACTACGAGATGAGGAATTAGGAAACTCCCAGGGCCAGGCTTCCAGTCACGTTTCCAGCCGCAGCGCCACTGAGAGCAGGCCTTCCACCTTCTCTCGTCGGCCTTCCAGCATCGCGGCACCGCGCGATGCTGGACCCGGGCCGACTACGAATCTTCAACCACTGTGGTATAATATCGGTTCCATGAATGACTTCGTCCACCTCCACGTACACAGCGAATACTCACTTCTCGACGGCCTAAACAGTTGCAGGGAGCTCGCCCAGCGGGCCGTTGAGCTCGATATGCCGGCCCTGGCACTGACCGACCACGGCGCCATGTACGGGACAGTCCAGTTCTATAAGGCGTGCGGCGCCGCCGGGGTCAAGCCCATCGTTGGGCTGGAGACGTACGTGGCACCGCGACGACGGACGGACCGGCACCCACAGCGAGACCGCAGCCCTCATCATCTGGTACTGTTGGCTGAGGATGACACAGGCTACCACAATCTGATGCACCTGGCCACCATCGCGCAGCTGGAGGGCTTCTACTACAAGCCGCGGGTTGATCGAGCAGCACTGGAGGAGTACAGCGACGGCTTGATCGTCCTTTCCGGGTGCGGCTCCTCCGAGCTTGCTCGTCGCATCCGCAAGGGGCAGCACGGGAAGGCCCGTGAGGCCGTTGAGTGGTATAGCAGCGTTTTCCAGGGCCGCTACTACCTGGAGCTGCAGGATCACGACATCCCGGAGCTCGCAGCGGTCAACAAACACTTGATCAGCCTCGCCCGTGAGTTCGATCTCCCGTTGGTAGCCACCAACGACGCCCACTACGCGCGGCCGGATCAGGCATCGATCCACGACGTACTGCTCTGCATCCAGACCGGCAAGACCGTCACCGACCCTGACCGAATGCACATGGACGGTCAGAGCTATTACCTCAAGAGCGCCGAGGAGATGGCCTCCCTGTTCCCCGACACGCCACAGGCTCTCACCAACACGATGGAGATCGCGGAGCGCTGCAACGTCGAGCTGGAGTTCGGCGACTATCACCTACCCGTCTTCGACGTTCCGGAGGGCTACGACGCGCAATCCTACCTCCGTCATCTCTGTGAGAAAGGTCTGCACGAACGGTACGATGAGGTGACGCCCACCATCAAGGATAGGCTCGATTACGAGTTGGACGTGATCCACCGCATGGGCTTCGACACATACTTCCTCATCGTGTGGGATCTATGCCGCTTCTCCTATGAGAACAACGTCTGGTGGAACGTCCGTGGATCGGGGGCCAGCTCCATCGTCGCCTACAGCCTCTACATCACCAACCTGGAGCCTCTGGAGCAGAACCTGATCTTCGAACGATTCCTCAACGAGGGTCGCGTCACCATGCCTGACATCGATCTCGACTATCCTGACGACCAGCGGGAGCAGCTGATCCGCTACACCATCGACACCTATGGAAAGGAACAGGTGGCGCAGATAATCACGTTCGGCACCATGGGCGCCAAAGCCGCAATCCGAGATGTCGGGCGGGCTCTCGATTATCCGCTATCAGAGGTGGATCGCATCGCCCGCCTGGTCCCGGGCGGACCGGGTGTGAAGCTCGATGCGGCGCTTGAGAGCGTACCAGAGCTCCGGAACCAGTACAACGAAGCGGATCACATCCGACGGCTCATCGATACCGCACGCGGCGTCGAAGGGAATATCCGGCACGCGAGCACCCACGCCGCGGGCGTCATCGTCTCCGACATCCCCCTGGTGAACTACACGCCGCTTCGACGCCCCACCAGCAGCAGCCAGGATGAGATCGGTGCGGTCACCCAGTACTCCATGTCGGAAGCTGAGGAGCTGGGCCTGCTCAAGATTGACTTCCTGGGCCTCGCTACCCTCACCGCGATGCGCGTCGCATGCGAACTCATCCGGGACCGCCACGACGTCGATCTCGATCTGCTCACCATCCCGCGGGATGACCCGGCCATCTATGACCTTCTGTCCCGGGGTCACGTGCAGGGCATCTTCCAGGTGGAGGGACAGGGAATGCAGCGCACGCTGATGAAGATGCAGCCCAAGCGGTTCGAGCACGTGATCGCCGCCATCAGCCTGTACCGCCCTGGCCCGATGGAGTACATCGATGACTACATCGATCGCCTCCACGGTGTCAAGGAGGTCGAATACCGCCATCCCAGTCTGGAGCCAATTCTGGAGGAGACCTTCGGCACAATCGTCTACCAGGAGCAGATCATCCGCATCTTGACCGACATCGCGGGATACACAGCCGGTGAGGCCGACCTCGTTCGGCGGGCCGTGGGGAAAAAGAAGAAGAGAGCCTTGCTCAAGCATCGCGCCAAGTTCATCCAAGGGGCTGTAGAGCGTAGCGCCATGCCCCGCGATACGGCAGGCGCCATTTTCGACGACATCGAGTACTTCGCGCGCTACGGGTTCAACAAGAGCCACGCCGCAGACTACGCCGTCCTCACCTGTCAGACCGCGTACTTGAAAGCCAAGTACCCGGTCGAGTATATGACCGCCCTGCTGACCGTCGAGCGTAACGACACGGACAAGGTGAGCCGTTTCATCGATGAATGCCGGCGACTGAACATTGAGGTGCTGCCTCCCGACGTCAATGCCTCAGACCTGGGCTTCATCATCGAGGATGAACGCGATGGCCCCCCCACGATCCGGTTCGGCATGGGAGCCATCAAGAACGTGGGAACGGGCCCGGTCGAGGCCATCCTGGCAGCGCGCCGGAAAGGCGGCCCCTTTCAAGACCTGGACGACTTTTGCCGTCGCGTCGACTTGCGCCAGGTCAATCGGCGCGCTCTAGAGAGCCTGATCCAAGTGGGAACGCTGCGCTGCTTCGGCAAGCGATCGCAGCTCCTGCCCATCGTGGAGCGCATCATCGGCCTGAGCTCCAGCCTCCATCGGGCCCGAGACGCCGGCCAGCTGAGTATGTTCGGCGACGCCACGGGCGTCCACCTGGCTGCCGAAGAGACCATTCTCCCCTCACCCGACGAAATCGCCGAGGTCCCGCAGAGGGAGATCCTCGCCTGGGAAAGGGAACTCGTAGGCATCTACCTTTCGGAGCACCCTCTCACCCGAGTGATGACCCGCCTGGACGACGTCCTGACCAGTTCCCTGGCGGCGCTCGACGAGGAGCCCAGCGGGCAGCAAGTCACGGTGGCTGGCATGGTGCAGCGCATCTACCGCCACACTACCAAGAAGGGCAACGAAATGGCATTCGTCACCCTGGAGGACGCGCACGGCAGTTGCGACGTGGTCGTCTTCCCGGGCATCTGGCGGGAGACCCGGGACATCTGGCAGCCCGAACACGTAGTGGTGGTGAACGGAAAAGTTGATTCCAGCCGCCGCGACGAGCCGAGCCTTCTGTGCCAGTGGGTCAAACGTCCGGAAGATGTCGCCGTTGAACCGGACTTACCCCCCGAAGCGGCAGACGCCTCACCGCCGTCTGACCCGCCCGGGCCTCCAGAACGCCCGACGAAGCCGGCGACACCACGAGAGGCCGCTGTGGAGACCACGGCCAACAAGCGTCGCACCCTGCACGTCACGGTGGAGCGGACCGACCAGCAAGGCGCAGATAAGCGCACGTTGCGCCAGGTTCACGATCTGCTGACGGCTGACGACGGCCCCGATCGTTTTGTCATCCGCCTGGGCGGAGGTCCCGGCGCCGACGTGGAGTTGAGATTCCCAAATCAAGGCACGACTTGCCGTCCCGAGTTGCTCAAAGATCTTCAGGCGATCCTCGGCGGGAGCGCCGTCCGGGTGGAGCAAGAGGAACTATGAAAGGCCCGGAGCGCGTGCAGGCCGCCCTGCAAGCAGCTGGACTGCACATCGAGATCGTGGAGCTGGACGAGAGCGCGCGAACAGCCCGGCTGGCCGCCGACGCCCTCGGGACGACCCTGGGGAGCATCGTCAAGTCGCTCATCTTTCTCGCCGACGACAGTCCGGTGCTGGTGCTCGTCGCCGGGGATCGACGGGCCAGCCCAGAGAAGCTCAAGAGATTGCTCGGGGCCAGGGAGGTGATGATCGCCGACGCCGATCGCGTGCAAGAGGAGGCCGGCTTCAGCATCGGCGGTGTGCCGCCGCTGGGCCATCAGCGGCCCCTGCCAACGTGGATCGACGCATCGCTCGCCCGCTTCGAGACGGTGTATGCCGCGGCGGGCCACCACCAGGCGGTGTTCCCTATCCCCTTCGAAACCCTGGTCCGGATAACGGGCGGCGAGGTGGCCGATCTTACGGACAGACCATAGGACCTGAACGAGTTCCCTGTCGACGCTCGTCAGCCTCACCCGGGCCGTCGATTGAGCGCTCGAGGATCAAAGCGGGACGGCGAGAATCGTTGTGCATGGGACACGGAGTCTGTGAGGAAGCACATCCAGGAGGAGATTGTGACTGACCAGTCAAACAAGAAGAGATTCGGAATCATCGTCAGCGGCGGCCCCGCACCGGGGATCAACGGAGTCATCCATTCGGCCACTATCGAGGCTCGCACGAAGGGACACGAGGTTCTGGGAATCTATGACGGCTTCAAACACCTGATGGAGGGCCAGCTCGTGAGCGTCCCGTTGACGATTGACGACGTGAGCCGCATTTATCTGAAAGGCGGCTCCATCTTGCGTACGTCGCGTGCGAATCCCACACGGGAGGAGGAACACCTCCGCCTGTGCGGGGAGGCCTTAATGGATGCGGACATCGGCTATCTGGTAGTCATCGGCGGCGACGACACAGCCTACGCCGCCTACCGGGTGGCGCGCTACGCCCAGGAGCACATGGGCGCCGACATCCGCGTGGCTCACGCCCCGAAGACCATTGACAACGACCTCCCTCTGCCCGAAGAGATCAACACGTTTGGCTTCGAGACCGCGCGCCAGATGGGCACCCAGATCACCATGACCCTTATGGAGGAGGCCCTGACTGGGCTGCGGTGGTTCGTTGTGGTGACAATGGGCCGTAAGACCGGACACCTGGCCCTGGGCATAGGGAAGAGCTCGGGCGCGACCATGACCCTCATCCCCGAGGAGTGGGAGAGCCGCACAATCCGAATGCAGGAGGTCGTCGATACTCTCGTGACCGCCATTCTCAAGAGAATGGCCGACGACAAACCCTATGGTGTGGCCCTCGTCTCCGAGGGCGTGATGGAGCACATGTCGCACGATGACTTGCGCGAGCTCGAGTACGTGGAGCGCGATGCCTTCGGCAACGTCCACCTGTCCGAGATAAACTTCTCCGACATACTCAAGCACGAGCTGGACAGCGAGCTTGAGAGACTCGACATCGCCGCTCGTGTCACCAGCAAGGACCTGGGGTACGAGCTTCGCTGCACCGATCCCGTGGCCTTCGACATCGACTACACCCGCAGCCTGGGCGAGGCTGCCGTGGCTTTCCTCCTGAGCGGCGGTACCAACGCGACGGTCACCATCCAGGGCACCCGGGTAGTCCCTATTCCCTTCACGGAGATGATGGATGCCGAGACTGGACGCACGGAGGTGCGGAAAGTCAACCTCGACTCCTTCATCTACCGCTCCGCCTACAAGCTTATGATTCGTCTGAAGCCGGAGGACGCCGAGAACGAGGCGCTCATCAGAAGCATGGCAGAGCATACGAAGCTGTCCCCCGACGAGTTCAGGTCGCGCTTCGGATATCTACTGAACCTCCAACCCCGGCCCTTCTGAGGGGATAGCTCGTGGTCGGCAGGGAGAGTAGACAGTGTGTCACCCCGTGCGGCAGGCATCCTCTCATAGACGCCGCCAGACACCTACCGTGCCAGCAGCAGTGAATAGGAGGTCACCGTGGATCGAATTGCCGTTCTGACCAGTGGAGGCGATAACCCCGGTCTCAACCCCTGCATCAGGGCCGTGGTGCGCATGGCGCTCCATCTGGGCCTGGAGGTGATGGGGGTCCATCGCGGCTACGCAGGTCTGATGGGCGGCGAGATCAACGAAATGGACGCCCGCTCCGTCGCCGGTATTATCGGTCGGGGGGGGACTATCCTGGGCACCGCTCGCGCCCCCGGGTTCCGCGAAGCGCAGGGCCGGCGAAAGGCGCTTCGGATGCTGAACCGTAACCACATCGACGGCCTCGTCGTCACCGGCGGGAATGGCTCCTTGACCGGTGCCCTGGAGCTCCATCGCATGGGCTTCCCCGTCATCGGCATCCCAAGCACCATCGACAACGACATCAACGGAACGGACATCGCCGTCGGCGTCGACACAGCCCTCAACACCATTCTCAGCGCCATCGATAAGATCAAGGATACGGCCTCATCACACAATCGGGCCTTTCTCATCGAGACCATGGGCCGCAACTCGGGCTATCTGGCCCTCGCCAGCGGCGTCGCCGGCGGCGCCGAGCTCGTGCTTTGCCCGGAGATGGAGACGACGTTCGACGACATCGTCGAAACCGTCGAGGAATCCTACATCCGGGGCAAGGCTCACTGTATCATCGTCGTTGCCGAAGGGTGGAAGCCCGGGGCTGACGAAGTGGCCCATAAGCTGCGGGACCGCAAGGACACCCTGGGCTTCTCCGTGCGGGTCACTCGACTGGGCCACGTGCAACGCGGGGGCTCCCCGATGGCCTTCGACCGAATCCTGGCCACCCGGCTGGGAGCGGCCGCGGTGCAGGCGCTGGTCGACGGGAACGCGGGGAATATGGTGGGCTGGGTTGAGAACGTCCCCAAACTGATGCCTTTGAAGGAGGCGGTGGCTTACCAGAAGGAGCTCGACCAGGGGCTCTACGAGCTGTCTCTGATTATGGACAAGTAGGCTCCATAGATCCCATGTCACTCTCGGGGAACTGCCCGAGCCCCTTCAGTGGGCCTGGGTCTGGCGGGCCAGGCCGCGCGAAGCTGGGGCTGCTCGAGCCAGGTGGCTAGATGATCATCGGCTCGCGGTACGGCCCGAAGACGTCGCGGAACACGTCCATGATCTCCTGCAGCGTGGCATAGGTCCGCACGGCGTCCAGGATGTAGGGCATCGTGTTCTCCGTACCCTGAACCGCAATGCGCAGCCGATCCAGCGCCTGCCCCACGGCTCCGCTGTCTCGGCTCTGGCGCACCTCCCGAAGCCGGGCACACTGTTTCTCGTATCCCTCGGGATCTATTCTCAGCAGGGGAATCCGCAGCGGTTCCTCTTCCTCATACGCGTTCGTCCCGACCACGATGCGCTTCTCTTCGTCGATCTCCCGCTGGTACCGGTACGCTGCGTCGGCGATCTCCTGTTGGAAGAAACCGGCCTCGACAGCGGGAATCACGCCGCCCATAGCATCGATGGTCTCAAAGTAGTCATAGACCTGTTTCTCCATTCGATCGGTAAGCGCCTCCACGGCATAGGATCCTCCCAACGGATCGATGGTGTTGGCCACCCCACTCTCGTGGGCGATGATCTGCTGTGTGCGCAGCGCCACGGTGACGGCATGCTCGCTCGGAAGCGCCAGCGCCTCGTCCATACTGTTCGTGTGCAGCGACTGGGTACCACCCAGCACCGCCGCCAACGCCTGGATGGCCACACGGACGACATTGATCTCTGGTTGCTGCGCGGTGAGCGAGCAACCCGCCGTCTGGGTATGGAAACGCATCCACCAGGAACGCGCCTCCTCCGCGCCGAAAGTCTCGCGCATCTCCCGCGCCCAGATGCGCCGCGAGGCGCGGAACTTGGCGATCTCCTCCAGGAAATCATTGTGGCAGTTGAAGAAGAAGGATAGCCGTGGAGCAAAAGCGTCCACGTCCAGCCCGCGGTCCAGGGCCCAGCGCACGTACTCCATCCCGTCAGCGAGGGTGAAGGCCAGCTCCTGCGCCGCCGTCGAGCCAGCCTCACGGATATGGTAGCCAGAGATAGACACCGTGTTCCACTTGGGCAGCTCCTGAGTCCCAAACTCAATCGTGTCGGTCACCAGCCGCATCGAGGGCTTCGGGGGGAAGACATACTCCTTCTGCGCGATGTACTCCTTCAGAATGTCGTTCTGGATGGTCCCGCCCAGCTCGTGCATCGGCACGCCCTGCTTCTCGGCAGCGGCGATATACATCGCCCAGATGATCGCCGCCGGGCTGTTGATGGTCATCGAGGTAGTCACCTTGTCCAGTGGGATACCCTCGAAGAGAACCTCCATATCGCGCAGCGAAGCGACGGCCACACCACATCTTCCGAACTCCCCCTCCGCCTCCGGCGCGTCGGTGTCGTAGCCCATCAACGTCGGCAGGTCGAAGGCCACGGAGAGACCTGTCTGCCCCTGCTCCAGGAGATACCTGAAGCGCTGGTTCGTCTCCTCCGCTGTCCCAAACCCGGCGAACATACGCATCGTCCACAGCCGGCCGCGGTGCATGGTAGGATGGATCCCCCGCGTGAAGGGGTACTCGCCGGGGAAGCCCAGCTTCTCCAGATAGTTGCCCTCGACCTCCAACGGCGTGTACAGCCGTCTGACAGGCTCTCCCGAGGTAGTGATGAACTCATCCGCCCGTTCGGGATATCGATCCAGCGCATCCTTAAGCGTCGTCTCCCGCCACTCTTCGCGCGCCTGCTCCAAACCCCTCTCGTCATGCCCCATCGTGCGACCTCCCACTGCTGTCCTGCGCCCATCGGTCCATCGGCACATCGGCCGCGTCTGCCGCCTTGAGGGTGAAGCTGAAGACACTCCCTTCACCCACCTCGCTCTCAACACCCACTTCGCCGTCGAGCTTGCCCACTATCCAACGTACAATGGACAACCCAAGCCCATATCCCGTGGCGCTGGCTTTGTCCAGTTGCGTGAACGGCGTAAACAGCCGCTCCTGCTCCTCCTCCGTCAGACCGGATCCATTGTCGCGCACCCAGAAGCGAATCGTACCGCCCGGCATTCGGTCGGCGCCCAACTCTACGCGCGGAGGCCGGCCGCCGTACTTGATCGCATTGCTGAGGTAGTTGACCCATACTTCCTCAACCCACGATCCATAGCCCAGTGCCGCAGGCCACACCTCGGGCGTCACAATCTCCGCCTGGTGCTGCTCAATCAGCTCCTCCACCCGATCCGCCGCCCCATCCACGATTCGTTCCATGTCCAGTACGGTAGTGTTTACGTCCTGACTCTGGCGCACGCTGGCGAGCAGCAGCAACTCCTCAATGATGCTGCCCATCTTACGCCCCTTCTGTGAAATAATGTGCAGGTAGGAGCGGACCTCATCGTCCAGCTTCCCGGCGTAGTAGTCTTCCAGAATCTCGGCATACCCAACCACGGAGGTCAACGGCCCTTTGAGGTCGTGAGCCACGGTGCGAGCGAAGGCCTGCAGTTCCTCGTTCCTTGCCTCCAACTCAAGGGCACGGCGATGCAGCTCTTCCTCGTCTCGCCTGCGATCTGTCACGTCGCGCAGGACAATCAGACCCCCCAGGATGCGCCTGCCATCACCACGGAGCGGGGAGATCTGCAGGTCGTAGAAGCGCCGATGGTCCCCGTCGCCAATGGCAATCTCGGTAGATCCCGTGGCCACCGGCCGCAGCTTGGCGACGAGATCCGGCCACGCCGAGAGCACCTGGCTCACCGGCTCCCCAATGACCCCTGCGTTATGGATGCCAAGAACCCGTTCCGCCGCCGGGTTGACATCCACCACGCGACCCCGTGCATCCACTACCAGCAGACCGTCTTGCATGTTCTCGATGACTGTGTCACGCGCCACCGGCACCAGGTCCAGGAAACGAAGACGGAAGACCACCCAGAAGACCACGATGCCGGTCAGGGCAAAGGCGTACGAGCCGAGATCGAGATGCCGAAACGGGCCCACCTCAAAGACGTGCAACCCGGTTCCCAGCATCGGGAAGAGGGATGCAATCACAAGCATTCTCGTCCCTCTCCGACGGGCCGATGACGATTTTATGCTCCACTGGAGCAAGAAGAACGTACCCACCAGGATCACGCCATAGGCATATGCGACGTGCAGCCAGTAGGCAGGCCCACGCGTGATATCCAGGATCAGGCCCTCACCAAACGGCACCAGACGCTCGTTTCTCACCATCAGGCGGTGATCGGGATTCGTCCATCTAAGGGCCACGATGATCAGCGGGACAGCAGACAGAAGGGCCAGACGCCTCCGCGTCACCCATCGCCCCCTGTCAGTGTACTCAAGGGAGAAGACGAGCCACGCGACGGACACGAATGCTTTGCCCAGATACTGAGCCCTGTGCCAGAACACACTCATCGGCAACGTCGCGCTCGCCAACTCCAGCGCGTACGTCAGCGTCCACACGGTCACAGCCAGCATCAAGGCCGCGAAAGGCGTCGCTCCGACCACGTGCCGCCGCCAGGTGAGCGCAGCAAGGGTCGCCGACATCACAGCCGTCAGGAACAAAGGAACTGCGTACAACATCATGGCTCAGGGCTCCACGCTCCGGGTCACGCGGCCGGCGCCATCCCCGAGGAGCAGCCACTGCGCAAACTCACGAGCCTCCCCCACAGGCTCCCCCTTGCTCGCCAGGTAGAGCTGCCGCCGCAGCGGGTAGTTCTCGTTGCTGACCGCCTCCTTCGTCGGAAGCGCCCCCTCTATCGGCACGACCCGTACACCATCACCCAGACGCTCCGCCGAGACGTAGCCAATAGCCCCCGGCGTTGCGGCCACGAAGTCGACCATGGCATCGCTGGACGGCATCACCACCGCGTTCAGCGTTGTGCTCTCCCCGTCCAGCACCACGCTCTCGAAAGCAGCACGAGTCCCCGAGCCATCCTCTCGACTCACGACGGTGATCGTCGTCCCGGCCCACTCCTGCAGTCGGCCGCGGAAGATCTCGCGAAGGTGCGCCAGCCCCAAGCCCGAGAAGGGTGACTCCGGGTGGACGATCACAGCGATACCGTCAACCATCAGGCCCTCGGTCCACAGCCATCCCTGCCCCTCATCGCCGGAATCCGACACCCGAGACAGCAAGGCGATGTCCGCAGCGCCCTCCTGCAGGACTTCCTCGGCCAGCGCAGTATTGAAGATCTCAACCTCCACACTCACCCAGGGATGGGAGTCTTCGTAGGCCTCTACTGCCCTCGCCGCCAGCGGCGAGCAGGAATCGGCGGCGACCAGCTGAAGCGTGACCGGTTCCCGCGTGACCCGCATCGGCTGGGGCCCGCAGCCAGACGCCAGGAGGAGGCCGAAAAGCAAGAGCAGCGGGCACCAACATCCGCCCATCCAGTGCGACGTCACCGGTAGTCCTCGCGTACCGGATGGAACGCATCTATGACGCGACACCGGGTAACCGAGCGCCCGGAGTGATTGGCACCGGGCGGGATCACGACCACCGAACCGGCCTCAAGCTGCCCGGTTTCCCCATCGACGGTCAACTCGAGCACCCCCTCGACCACGTTGGTCACCTGCTCGTGCTCGTGGGAATGTTCGGGCACAATCGCGCCGGGATCGAAATCCCAATAGGCCAGCGTCATGCTCTCACCGTGCACGAAGCAGACCCACGCCCCGGGAATCAGTTCTTTCTTCTCCGCCTCAGCCGCATTCCAGATCTTCATCGCTCCTTCTGCTCCCCCCCCAGGCCCTTGCTGGATCGAGACGAACGAGTCGCCGCCAACAGTCCTCAGGTTCCGGCGCCTGGTCTTCCACCGGCAGCGCCCAGGCGTGCCTCTCTATGCCGGCTCAGTCGCTTCACAGAGCCCGAGGGTCTGTCACCGCCTTCGGCGCTACATGGAGTCCTCTTGGCCGAACCTGTCCCCTCAATCCGGATGCGCACACAGATCGGTCGAGCGCAGTGAAAGACGAGCCGGGATCGGTGTCTGCCCGATTATACATCGCTTCCCCGGCCCAACAACCGCTCGCATTCATTCGCCTGGAATACAGCCTGCTCACGAAAACCGATCCCTCACATCCATGCTCACAAACTCAGAACACCCATCGCCCGTGTTCACCCCCTGGTCTCCCCGCGGCGCGGACCGCTCGACCGCCAGCTACCCCACCACCGCCAGCGAAAGACTCAGTAGCCCGAACAGCGCGCAGTAGATGGCAAATGGGTAGAGGCGTCGCCGCTGTACGTAGCGGAGCAAGAAGTGTATGCAGCCGAAGCCCACCACGGCAGCAGCCGCAAACCCCGCAATCAGCACCGAGCCCTGCGCCGCCAGCCCTCCCATACGCGCCAACTCCACCACCTTCAGCAGCCCGGCGCCGACGATGATCGGCGTCGACAGCAAGAAGCTGAAGCGCGCCGCGGGCTCTCGTCTCATCCCCCGGACCAATCCCGCTGCAATCGTGGCGCCGGACCGCGACACGCCGGGGAAGATCGCCAGCGCCTGCCCCGCCCCGATCACCAACGCATCCACCCAGCCTAACTCGCCCAGCTCGCGCTGGCGGCGCCCCCAGCGCTCCGAACCGGCCAGCAGCGCTGCCGTGACCAGCAGAAAGGCCGCCGCCCCGGCGGGGCGCGCGAACATCGCCTCGAAGAAATCCTCAAACAAGAAGCCCACCAGAACCCCCGGCACGGTCGCCAGCACAATCAGCCAAGCCGTCGCCCGAAGGGAGACCTCGGCGGCGTCGGGGCTGGTGCTTTCTCCGGAAGGCGCGAAAGCCTTCAAGGAACGCCAGCCCGCGCCGATGAGCGATACCCAGTCCTTCCAGAAGTAGCCGATCACCGCCGCCGCCGTGCCCCAGTGAACCACGGCGTTGAAGGCCAGGCTCGGCGACTCCCAATCGAGCAACCACGGCACCAGCACCAGGTGGCCCGAGCTGCTCACGGGCACAAACTCGGTGGCGCCCTGGAGGACACCCAGAAGGATGGCGCGAATCAGGTTCAAAGCTTAACCCCCTGCGGATACCAGCACTTGAAGGAGATCGGGGCGAGCGCGCCCATCGGCTCTGCCCGCTGCTCCCAGCATCCGCCGGCACAGCCTCCTATGGTCTAAATACCTCGCCGCGCCGGTGGTGGGCATCAGGGCAGTTCCACCAGCGTCATGTCGTCCATGAAGAAGCCGTTGTTGTCCAGCCCCCACTTCGCGAACAGCTCGACGTAGACCGTCATGTCTGTCTCCGTGGCGGTGAAATCGAGGCTGAAGTCATGGTATGAGAAGAAGAAATCGTCGGTGTTCTCGCCGTGCCACCACCCACTGTACGAGATGGCCTCCTCGTCCCGCCACGTCGCGTCAGTGGGTCCAACGCCCAATCGTACCTGCGCAGCATAAGCATCGCCAGGAGCGACTTTCTCTTCCTTCTCCTTATCCCACTTATAGACGTCAATATACACAGGCGCCGTGAACCGGTACTGCCGCCCCACCTCCAAGCCGCTCACGTGCTGGGATAAGGCCGCGTAGATCGGTGCGCGTCCCTTGAACACCTTCACACAGTACCAGCCATCTAGGAAGAACACGGCACGCTCTTGTTCAGGGATCTGGTCTTGCGGCAAGACACGGCTCTCTGGAGCGAGGGCCGGGTCGTCGCTTCCGGGAAGCGTCTCGCCGTCCACCCAGTGCCACTCCCAGGAGTTGGGCACCTGGCCTATCTTGACGTCATACCAGCCGTCCTCGAAACTGCCGTTTTCGAGGAGCGACTCGGGTGAGGGGCCCGGGGAAGGCGCCGCATCCCTGCGCAAGAGCGGCAGGAACACGTGGTGCTCGGACGCCACCTCCACCGTCACGCTGTCCACAAAGGCACCCCGGGCCCCGGCACCGTCATCGTCGGTCACGAACCGAAACGCCAGCCAGATGCCATCTGCGGTGACCGTCTCGTTGGGCACATAGTCAGCCAGCGGTTCCTCTCCCTTCATCCAGCCGCCGGTCGAGCCGGAGACGTACGTGCACCGCGCCCCCTCCAGATCCGCCTCCTCTGTCAGGACACACCAGCCGAACCAATCACCCCCGTCGGGCGTGGTCACCGATTGCTCGAGCGCCTGACGCGCCTCCCCCGACCGTTGAACGTGGGCCTCCCCCACAGCCTCGGTCTCCAGCCACCAGTCGAACCGCAGGCGGGCATCCAGCGCATCGCCGAGGTGGATTGGCCCGTAGATGAGCCACGAATCCACGTTGTCCGGGTAGGGTTCCTCCCCGGCCACCAGGTCACCGCCATCGTGCCCGCCGCCCACACCCCAGACGCTGTGACCCGCGCTGGTGGAGATGAATGAGCTGGTGCCCCACGTATACTCTCCCCCGTCGTCGTCGCTGGCATCAATCGTCGTCCAGCCCGCCCCGATCCCGTCCTCGAAGGTCTCGCGAAAGACCGTCTCCCAGTGGGCCGCGGCGCTCTTCGGACCTGTCTGGGCGCCCTTCGCCGACGACGCCATCACCAGCGTAGCCCCGATCAGACACACTCCCGTTCCCAACCAGCTCAGCCACGGGCAAAGGCCGCGCCTGCCACTACGATAGTTGCTCACGCTCCACCTCCCCAACCTCTCACGTGGTCGCTGTCAACGGCAGCGCGGCGCCACCTCTGAACGTCGATCTCCCCTCAGCGCGCCCCCTGGCGCCGGCCTACGCTTCCGAGCGACATTCCCCTCAACGACGGCTGCACAGACAGGCCGTTCTCCCGGTCTCTGACCTCAATCATGTACTCGACCAGGCCGGGGTACACCCGCTCGTAGTCGGTGTGCTCCCACCCCTGCGTGGGTCCCAGGGTGAAGGGACACGTCGCCCAGAAGTAATAGTCCCTGCTCGCCTCACCGTCGTACCACCTCAGCGCATCGACCAGCGTCTCCGTGGACGCGGCTGCCTCGTCGCCGCAGTACCACTCGCTCACCACCAGGGGGATCACCTCGTCCCGCTGTTCGAGGAGATGGTAGAGGTAACGGTAGCGGAAGTTCATCGACCCGGCCCCATCCACCCCTTCCGGGGCTCCGGGAATCAAGCCCCCCCAGCCGTCCTTCGGGTCGTGCGTCTCAAACGTGCCCTCGTGCAGCGCCAGGATGTGCCCGCCCTCCTGTGCGCGGGCGAACACCCCGGTCTCTACCATGGCCTCCATCTGATCCCACTCGGGCGTGCCAGCGTTCAGGGAGAAAAGGGCCAGTTTCAGCCCGTACCGCTCCGCCTTCTCCATGCACTTGATCATCAGCTCCGCCAGCCGCCGGTAGCCCTCCGTTCCCGGCGGGTCGGGCTCGTTCGCCACCTCCCAGTACTCCACCACACCCCGCATCCTGGCGTCCTTGGTCAACTCGTTCAGGATAAAGGACAGCAGCCCGTTGGCCATCTCGTCGAGATCCGTGTTCGGATCTTCAACCTCCGGACATGCCTCCAGTTCCCTGTCGTGCACCCGCGCCAGGGTGATCGTCTCCGGGCTGCTCTCCTTGATGCCCGCCAGCCAGCCTGGGTTGTCCACCGCCTTGACCACTGGAAACCGCGTCCCTCCGGCCACCAGGTCCTCACTGAAGGCCCTCACCTCGTTCGCCACGATGGAGTGGACGCCGATCCGCCCTCCTCTATCGATCATCGGGTACAGCCATCCAGGCTCGCCGCCGTCCTCATCTGTCCCGGTGAGCACCACCTGGTCCCAATACGCGTGGTTGTGCTTGAAAGGCCACAGCGTGCGGGTGCGGAGGAAGACCGTCACCCGGCGGGATTGGGCCTCGACCTCCACCGGCGGGACCTGGTGAAAGCAATTGTAGATGTGCGCGCCGACGCCCCACTCCACCGCATCGGCCTGAGGGTCGACGCCCCCCGTTGGGTCAATTCCCACCCAGAACGTGAAGTTCCGCCAGTCGTCGTCAGAGGCCTCTCCCTCCAACTGAAAGCCGCACTCCAGGCCCGGCCCCTCACTCCACAGAGGATCGTCGGTATGTGGACCGTCGTGCCGGTTGCTCCAGGCGTGGGCCCAAGCAGACACGCTGACCTGCGTCCCCGGCTCCACGTCCACCTGCTGCAACAGCCCGGCGTCGTAGGTGCGGTAGTTGACGGAGATTCGCAGAGCGCCCGGGCCACCGTGGACCCGTCGCGGTTCCTCCGCTGCGGAGACACCCTGTACGCCGGGCTCCTCCCACGTTCGGGGAGTGTAGCGGAACCACGTCAGCCAGCCCGGCGGTGTCTCGATCCCATCTCGGTTCTCCTCGTGTGCCCTACCGTCTTCGCGATAGACCGCCGCCCGGTGGATACCGCCGTCGTACGTCCAGTCCGCCTCGAACCCCCCGTTCCTCAGAAGATTCCGTGGACGGGCCTCGGGGACAGCGTTCCGGAGCACGAGCGGCAGGAACACTTCGTGCTCGCGCCCCGTCATCACGTCGTCCTCGTCGCCTGCGTCCACCGCTGTCCACCGCGCGCCCGGCTCGCGCCTGAACGTTTCGTGGAAGGTCGTCGCCCACCCTCCTGAAGGGCCTGCGCCTGCCACGTGCGAGCGCCGCCCCCGCACCGGCAGAAGCAGCAGCATACCTGCTACACCCACTCCCGCAGCCAACGCCAGCCGCGTGGCGGATCGTGCCTTGCTCCCTCTCATCCCTCCCCTATTCAGGCCCGACCCGTCCGCCCGCTTTCTCCGGCGTACCGCTTTCGCCGCTGAACCCGCAGAGGCGGTGATCGGCAGAACCGCTAATCACCTTCGAGATCGGCCACCGCCGACACGTAGGCATCCATATCGAACTTCCGCTCCAGGCCGCCCGCGCTCATGTACCGCACCTTCCCGTACACCGCTCTCTCCGCCCAGGCACGGTCGTGCTTGCCAAAGCACCACGCGACCCCGGCGAAGCCGTTCGGGTCGCGTCCGTCGAGCTCGTATCGGTTGTTCAGCTCCAGCGCCGTGCGGAAAGCCTTCCCGGGGTCGGGCGTCCATTCCAGGATCTTCTTTCCCCAGTACATCCGCATGTACCCGTGCATCTTCCCCCTGAGCACCATCTCCCGTTGTGCCGCATTCCAGTACGGATCGTGCGTCCGGCCCGCCTCTAGCGTCTCCCTCTCGTACACATACTCGCGTGCATCATCCGCGTGCGCCTCCAGCGTCTCTCTGGCCCAGTCCGGCAGGCACGCCAGCGAGTCGTACTGCGGATTGTAGCGACAGAAGTTCATGCTCAGCTCTCGTCGTACGATGAGCTCCTCCAGGTACGCCTCCACGTTCTCCCGACCCGCACCTACGGCTCCCTGTATCCGCATAGCGATCTCCAGGGGCGATATCTGGCCGAAGTGAAGATAGGGGCTCATATGCGAGACCACGTCGCTGCCGGGGTCGCTCCGCCCGTCATCGTACGCAGCCAGTTTGTCCGCGACGAACGACTCCAGCAGCGCCCCAGCCTCCGACGTCCCGCCCCGAAATGTGTCCACCGCGCCCGCGCTGCGGTTAAGCCGCGCTCGATCCACCAGCCCCTTCACATCTCCCAGGTCGAGACCGTCGTGCGCCAGGCCGAGCGAGTCCCTTTCCAGCGGCGTCTCCTCCGGCGCGGCCAGAAACCGGTCCAGATGCCTGTGGATCTTGGGCCGGATGGTGTACGCCGCGTACTCCTCTTTCTCCGATACCGTCTCGACGGGCACAACCACGTCACTCTCCACCTGCACCAGCCGGCACGCTAGCCCCTCCGCCGCCCGCTCCCGCCATCGCCGTTCAATGCGCAGGTAGCCCCGGTCGACCACCACCAGGGCCGCCTCAGTCCCCAGATCCTTCACGGCGTCGACCGGCGGCTGGAGCCTGATGATCAGCTGCACACCCCGGTCCCGGAGAACCTCCTGGGTCTCACGCAGCCCCTCCAACATGAAAGTGTACGACCGCGTGTTCGCCTCGGGGAAGCGCTGCGTGATGCCGAACACCGCCACCAAGGGCAGCCTCATAGCGTTGGCCTCCCGAATGGCGTGCTCCAGGGCGTGGTTGTCCGCAGCTCGCTGCGCATGCTGCATCCAATACAGCACGTAGGCGCCATCTCGCACATCCTGTTCGTTGAGGAGACGGATTCGTTCAGCCTGGATCATCTCTCCTCCCTGTCTACGCCGCCGCGATCTGGTCGCGCAGTCCGGCGGCCTCGCGCCGGATCGCCTGCTGGTCGTCCCCATCGATCTTGCGCAGGTTATGGAGCTGCAAGCCCATGCGCGGATTCTCGCTCAGCCGTTCCTCGTGACGCAGCAGGAAATCCCAGTAGAGCGTCGTGAACGGACACGCCTCCTCCCCCAGGCGCTGCGCCGGCTCGTACCGACAAGCCCGGCAGTAGTTGCTCATACGCTGGATGTAATTGCCGCTGGCGCAGTAGGGTTTGGTGGCCATAATCCCTCCATCGCCGAACTCCCACATCCCCAGCGTGTTTGGCAGCTCGACCCACTCGACCGCGTCGACGTAAACCGCCAGATACCACTCGTGAACCTGTTCGGGGTCGACGCCGAGCAGCAGGGCGAAGAGCCCCATCACCATCAGCCGCTGAATGTGGTGCGCATAGCCGTACTCCAGAGTCTGCTCGATGCACTGCCGCAGGCACGCCATGTCCGTTTCCCCGGTCCAGTAAAAATCCGGCAGAGGGGCGTCAGCGTCGAGTGCGTTCAGGTCAGCGTAGTCGGGCATGTAGCGCCAGTAGACACCCCGCACGTACTCTCGCCAGCCCAGAACCTGGCGGATGAAGCCCTCAACGGAGTTGAGGGGCGCCCTCCCTTCAGCGTAGGCCCGCTCAGCGGCCTCGATCGCCTGGCGCGGATCAAGTAGCTTCAGATTCAACGCCGCTGATAGGCGCGAGTGGTACAGGTACGGCTCGCCTGTCCACATCGCGTCCTGATAAGACCCGAAATTGGAGAGGCGGTTATCTACGAAGTCCTCCAATGCCTCCTGTGCCTGCTCCGAAGTGACCGGCCAGTCGAGACGGGCCAGCCCGCCCGGGTGATCTGAAAAGTGACGTTGCACTGCATCCAGTACCTCTTGCGTCACCGCATCCGGGGCAAAACTGACTGGTCTCGCCAACTCACCCGGCCCGTCCCTCCCCAGGGACCGCCGGTTTTGGGCATCGTAGTTCCACTCATCGCCGACGGGTGCATCGCGATCCATGAGGACATCCATCCGCCGGCGCATCTCCCGATAGAACCGCTCCATTACGAGCTGTCTGCGCCCCTCCGCGTGTTCCTCAAAGACAGCCAGCGGGCACAGAAAATGCCGGTCCTGGCGGATCTCCAGGGGCGCCCCGGCCCTCCCAGCAGCATCGCACAGGAGCTGCTCAACCCGCCACTCCCCCGGCTTCACGACGACCACCTTCCTCGGTCGCCAGGCCTCCAGCGCCCACTCCAGTTCGGCGCCCAGACTGCCGCGGTCTTCCCGGTCGTCCGGCCCACGATAATCGACCCGGACACCATCGGATCGCAGTCCGTCGCGGAAGTGCCGCATACTGCTCAGAAAGATGGCGATGCGGGGCTTGTTCGTCCACACATGTTCAGCCTCAGCCCACACCTCCGCCATCCAGACCACGTCGGCCTGCCTGTCAAACCCATCGAAGGCCGCCGATTGCCCATCCAGTTGGTCGCCGAGCACGAGGACGAGATGCCGCACCGGCTCTCTGATCCCTTCTGCCATTCAGCCGCTGTCCTCTTATGCACGCCCCTTACCCAGTCGCCCGATAGGACGAGCGGATCTCGATGCTGGGGTTGGGACGCGGCCCGCCAGCCGCCTGCTCACCTCTGGGGACACGCATCTCTCTGTCTGCTGGAGGTATCCATCAACCCGTTGCTGCGCCCAAACCCTCAGGCCCTCGAGCGCGGCGCACCGCAGGATCAAGCGAGGACCAGTGAGCCGACTGGACGCGGCGTTGCACTGCCGCCTCTCCTGCCGATGCTCCGGGCGATTGTAGCAACAAAGGAGAACCCCGTCAAACCCTCACCGCCCGCGGCACTGGAGCTGTCGCGCTAGAGATCCTCGGGCTAGTTCTCTCCGAGCAAACCGTCTGCACGGCCCGCGCGATGGGGTTGGCAACCGGAAAACCGGCTCTGCGGACAGTCGTCAGCGTGGGTACGACACCCGGGCTTCCACCCGCCGTGGCACGCCCGTCACCCCCGTTGATCGTCGCACTGGCAGCGGTGCTGCCCGATCTTGGCTTCTTCGGCGGCGCACTATTCGTGAGCCGTATCACGGTCAGGGTCTAGATCCTGCCAGTTCGCTGCCGTCACAACAAACCCAAAAGATCGCGACTTGGACAGCGATCTCTTTGGCTTACAGACGTCTGGCCCCCCGAAAGGGTCGTGCCGTCCCCTGATCCGCCTCCAGTCGACACACCATGGCATCAAGCCCTCTCAGCAGGCGCGCGCCAGGCTGGTCCTGCCCGGTCAGACCCGCCTTTCCAAGGGCCGGGTGTGCCGACCGCTCCACCGACCAGGGGTCCACGCCAGCCGAACAGACGATCAAATCACCGCGCCAGAGCCGCAGGGCAACTCGCACCCCTGGTCGGCGCCCCCTCCGACGAGCAGCATCGTCTGCACTATTCCAGCTCCATGTACTGCTCGTCTCGAGACTTGAACGGCGCCCACTTCTCCGGCGCAATCTGTATCCAGATGTCGTCGCCCGCCAGCGAGGCAACAGGCACCACGTCTCCTTCGTGCAGGTCCGCGACGTGGTCGTAGTTCAAACCCGGTCCGCTGCGCACACCTACCTGGTCCACCGCAACGCGCGCCCGCAGGCCCGCGACGGGCGGCTCCGTCCCGGTGGACTCACCATCAACGTAAGCCAACAGATCTTCGTGGCTCCCGTTGAACCAGTTCAAGTCGGTCGCTACGTGGATACCCGGCACCCGACCATGGCTCGAGTACTGCCAAAACCGCCATTCGTCCCAACCCCAGGGCAACCGGGGACTGCTCACACCATAGTGAGCGACCCACAGCTCAAAGGCTGCGCAGTCCAGTGAGTCGAGCACGTACCGATCCCAGAACCACCGGGCGGTGTAGATCAGCGGCCTACGTCCGTCCATCTCGTCGAAAATCGCCGCGCACTCCTCAACACAGGCGGTGATATCCTCACGGCTAGCCCCGCGGGTTAGCTCTACGTCCAACACCGGCGCGAAGTCACACCTGCGCTCGTCGAGGACATCGAAGAATCGTTCAGTCTGAGAATCAGCCGGCCTGTCCGGTGTCACCACGTGGTATCCCGACACCAGCAGCCCGACATCTCTGGCATCCCTCCAGTTGACGTAGAAACGCGGGTCGGTGTAGTAGTTCCCTATCGTGGCCCGGATCACCGCGAAGCGGTAGCCTGCAGCCGCTACCCGCTCCCAGTCGATCTCGCGCTGCCAGCGGGATACGTCGATTCCCGGCGTCTTAGGCATAGCCTGACGGCTCCTTGTCGTCCGCGCTCGGCCCCTCGATCTCGTATCTGCCCTCTACGACCCCGGACTCACCTTCGCGTACGACGCGCCACTCCTCGATCCGGGCCCCGAGCGCCAGCAGGTGTTCCCGCACCACGTCCGGTGGAGCCAGCTCGATGAACAGCCTCACCCCCAGCAGGAGGACGGCCACATCGTCAAGCTGGTTCAGCCCCACAGGAGGGAAGTCGGGGAGAATGTCGACGGGTGAGAGCACGTAGGCAAGCACGGCCGGGGGGACGACCTTCGTCCACAGAGGCACTCGCCCGTCCCAGAACAAGCGCCAGGTCAGTCGCAGCTGTCGCACGAAGTCCTTCAACCACGCCACGATGGCCCCTTCGCCATCCGCGGGCACCCTCATCGGTCGCCGATCTTCGCTCATCATCTCCTCCTCTCCAGCAAGTAGACGCGGGTCGTCATCTTCGAATTATAGTCCTCCTGACCGCATCTGCAACCAGCAAGCCGCACACCCCCCTGTGCCGGTAATTGCTTGCGGCGCCCGTGTCGCTGGCCCATAGCTTCGTGTCGACGCACCGTCCAGCAGGCAGCCCGCAGCACCGCGCGGCTGCGACTGCGATTGTCAATTGGTCATCCGTCGCTGTATAATAGAGTCACCATGCCTCTTCTTCTCCGTCAGTGTCTGCTCGACACCTACCTGGTCCGGCTGCGCGTTATCGCCGGTTTCTGGGGCGTCGAACTGACCACCAGCCGCCAGCGAGAAGCAGCGCTGGAGTTGGCAGAAGCCATGGACGACCCGGAGACCGTCGGCCGCGTCCGCCAGGCGCTGCCTGAGGAGGAACGTCGAGCTCTGCGCGCCCTGCACGCCTCTGACGGGTACATGCCGCAGCGCATCTTCGCGCGCCAGTGGGGCGACATCCGCGCCATGGGCCCCGGGAGGATGGAGCGAGAGCAGCCCTGGAATGACCCAATCTCGCCTGCTGAGGGGCTCTGGTACCGGGGGTTGATCTTCCGTAGCTTTGAGCAGGGACCCGATGGCGCCTATGAGGCGGTCTTCATTCCCTCGGAGATTCAGGCTCATCTGCCGCCGCCGGATGCTGGAGCATCCCATATCGCTCTCGAGTCCGTACCCGCACCGCCTGCTGTCCTCTCGACCGCCGACCACCTTCTCGACGACGCCTGTACGCTCCTGTCCTACGTCCAGAACGAGCGGCCGCGGCTCATTGCCGGCCGTCGCTGGCCTGAGCGACACAAGAAACGCCTTCTACAGCAACTGCGCATTCGCAATCCTCGGTGCTTCGCCTTCCTGGGCCATCTCGCTGTGTCTATCGGATGGCTGGTGGAGCAAGACACAGGTCGTCTGCGTCTCGAACCGGAGTCCATCACCACCTGGCTGCAGGGCGACGCCTTTCACCAGCGGCGCACGATGGTCGAGACCTGGCGTGACGATCCCACCTGGAACGACCTGTTTCACGTTCCCTCGCTCCAACCCGAGGATACGGGCGCCTGGCGCAACGACCCTACCCTGGCACGGACAGCCATCCTGCACCACCTGAGTGCCTGCGCTCCGGAGGCCTGGTACTACCTCAATGATTTCATTGCCGCCGTCAAACAGTCCGAGCCGGATTTCCAGCGGCCCGACGGCGATTACGAAACCTGGTACATTCGAGACACAGAGACCGGCAACTATCTCTCCGGCTTCGGGAGCTGGGACGCGGTCGAGGGGAGGCTCATCCGCTACTTGATCACGCAGCCGATGGCCTGGCTGGGTGTGGTCGATTTGGGATCTCACCAGACTGCCCGGCGGCCGACACCGTTCCGCCTCACCGAAGCTGGAGCGGCGATCCTCGATCTCGCCGCCCCTCCGTCCCCAGCCAAACCATCTGCACCTCGTCTGCGATCCGGCTTCCAGCTGTCCATCCCCGCCGCACGCCGCTACCAGCGCTTTCAGATCGCCCGCGTCGCCGATTGGCTCCAGTCCGGCGATCGCTTCACCTATCGTCTGACGCCGCGTTCATTGGAGCGTGCGCGCCGGCAGGGCATCTCGGTCACCCGCGTCCTCGAGTTCCTGGCTGAGGCGTGCGATGCGCCTATACCTCGCCTGCTGGAGGATGCCCTGACCCGCTGGGACGCCCGTGGGACGGAGGCCTGGCTGGAGCGCGCCGTTCTCCTACGCCTCTCCAGCGAGGAGCTGATGAGCCGGGCCCTGGCGTCCCGCCCCGTGGGCCGTCTCGTTCAGGAACGACTCGGGCCCACGACGGCCCTTGTACGCGAGCGAGACTGGTCGAAGGTCATCGCCGGCCTGGAGGAGATGGGGCTCCTGCCCCAGGTCACCGGCCTAGATGAGGACGGCAGCAGCCAGGGGTGACCGCGAGCTCCGCTGAGGAACCAACGACAGTGGAAGAGCGACCGACGTACCGAGCCCATCGATTGTCCGTCCCGGTGGACGGAGTGGGGCAGGTTTCATGCCGGCCGCAGCTCGACAAGATCTTGTGCGTCTCATCGGTCGCGGACCCCGTCACAAGGCATGGGAACTGTCCGGCGTCCCAATGGCAGTCAGCGCCAGACCGGTCCGCATCGTGAAGAACACGGTCACGAACATCCCACCATACCCCAGGACAAGCGGAGGGGAGACGACCCGCGCCATCAAGATCGCGCCTCTCCCCCACACAAGAGTATCCGATAGCGCGTCCTAGAGACGACCTAAGAGCGTAAGAGCTCCCGGGCCAGCGGTCCACGCTCAGACTGGCTCAAGCCGTCTCTTCCAACCGCCTCACATAGACCTGGCACACGATCCCCAGGCGTGGAAACAGCAAGTTCTCGTTGCCACCGACACGCTCAGAGCCAGGTCGCTCACACGCAATACGCTGGACGAGATATGCTGGGTAGACGAGGGTGATGAACTGAGGAAGCCTGTGTCTTGAGGCCTTCTACTCTGCTCGGCTGCGCGTGCGCGTCGCCGAGACATACGTTGCCCGGGAGCCTGCCGCTGTCCGGCCGACAGGCCCCCGACGTGCTAACTCACCGGCCCGTCGGCGCTGGCCCTCTGCACACCCAGGGCCGATTACGTGATGTCGACCACCGCCGAGGTCACCACCGGCTCACGCCGCGTCTCTCGGCGCAGGAAATCGAAGAGTGCTCGCTCAATCTTCTTCTCGACGTCAGCCGGCTTCGTGCCGGCCTCCACCGTCGCGGCGGACCGAACGACGTCCTGGGCCCGCGTCAGCAGATCCCCTGCCTCGGGCTTGAACACGAATCCCTTGGTGATGATCCGTGGCTGGCCGGCCGGCGTCCCTGTTCTAGGGTTAAAGGGAACCACAGCCGTGACGAAACCGGCATCCCCCAGTTCACTCCTCTGCTGCATCACCCGCGGGCCGATCTCCCCCACCATAGTGCCATCCACATAGACGTAGCCGCCGGGCACGCGCCCGCCGATCTCCATCTGCCCATCCTTGAACTCCAGCACGTAGCCGTTCTCCACCGCAGCGATATTCTGCTTAGGGATCCCCAGCTCCTGCGCGATCTTCCCGTGCTGCTTGAGGTGCCGTAACTCCCCATGGATGGGCAGAAGATAGCGAGGATGGAGCATGTTGATGAGCATCTTCTGCTCTTCCTGGCTGGCGTGGCCCGAAACGTGCACATCCGCCACCGGATCGTAGTACACGTCAGCCCCTCTCTGGAACAGGCGGTTGATGACCTCGTGGATCATCTCCTCATTCCCCGGAATCGTGTGGGACGAAAGCACGACTGTATCCCCATCCTGGACTTCCAGAGCGTAGTGGCGTCCCGTGGCCAGCCGGTTCAGGACCGCCATAGGCTCTCCTTGTGCCCCCGTCGCCATGATCACAACTTCCTCTGGCGGAAGGCGGTCGATCTCGCGGAGGTCGACCATCATCTCGTCCGGGATGTCGAGGTACCCTAGCTCACGCGCCATCGCCGTATTTGCAACCATGCTCCTACCGGCGACGGCAATCTTTCGATCATACTCCCCTGCCACGTCGACGACCTGTTGAACGCGGGATATCAGGGACGCGAAAGTCGCCACGATCAATCGTCCCGGCGCCTCGCGCATAATCTGGTGAAAAGCGTCGTAGAGCGCTGCCTCCGACTTTGTTCTGCCCGGGGTGTCGGCGTTGGTGCTGTCAGACATCAGCAGCAACACGCCGCGATTGGTGAACTCTGCCAGCTTGGCGTAGTCGGTGGGCCACCCGTCTACCGGAGTGTGGTCGAACTTGAAGTCGCCACTGTGCACGATCAGCCCTGCGGGCGTCGTGATGCCAAGCCCCACCGTGTCTGGGATGGAATGACAGACGTGATACGGCTCCACCTTGAACGGGCCGATCTCGAGCTCATCGCGCGGCGACATCGTGTGCAGCGTCGTCCCATTCAGCATGTGCCGCTGGTTGAGCTGAACCTCAATCAGTCCGCGAGTGAGCCGCGTCGCGTACAAGGGCACGTCGAACTCCTCCAGGAAGTACGATAGCGCCCCGATGTGATCCATATGACCGTGGGTGATGATGGCGGCTCGCACCCTGTCCTTCTTATCCCGCAAGTATTCCCAATCAGGGATAATATAGTCGATCCCCAGCATTCCCGTCTGCGGGAACATAATGCCCGCATCCACTACCAGGATATCGTCACCGTATTCGATACTCATCATGTTCTTGCCGACCTCCCCCAGACCGCCCAGGGGGACGACGCGTAACTGTTCTGCCATCTTCTTTACCTCTCTATCACTGAACTATTCTTCCACAAAAAAACACCTGCCGACCACCCGGCTGGGGCTCCGACCAAAATCCTCGGTCGATGCAAGTATACGACACAGCCCGCGCCTGGGCTCGGAGGTGCACTCGGTTCCACCTGATCTGGACGTATCCAACCAACTCGGTCGGCTGCACCTATATTAGCATACCCTGCCCTGACGTCAAGTCTGACTGCCTCGAGGGAGCCGCCCATCGCATCGAGCCGGGGCCCACGTCCTTGGCCACTTGTCCGACAGTTCAATTCGTAGTATCATCTTCCTTCGATACCACTAGCAGATCATCCGACGTGCCAGTCAACCCATGAAGCGATTCAGATTGCCCACAGAAGATCAGAAGAGCCTGGTGTCCTTCCTCCGCGACCTCATTCGCATCCCGAGTCCCTCCACTGAGGAGGGAGCTCTGGCACAGCGTGTCGTGGAGGAGATGGAGGCCCTCGGGCTGCCCAGGGTTGAGGTCGATCCCATCGGAAACGTCGTCTCCCGCATCGGCTCCGGGCGCGGGCCCACCCTGATGCTCAACGCTCACATGGATACGGTGTGCGTCAGCACGCCAGATTCCTGGACCCGTGACCCGCTCGGGGCTGAGGTTGAAAACGGGCTTCTCTACGGTTTGGGGGCCTGTGACATGAAGAGCGGACTCGCTGCCATGGTTTACGCCGCCAAGCTTCTCCAGGACGAGGCGGTCAGCCTGGACGGCGATGTCGTGTTAGCCTGTGTCGTGCAGGAGGAGCGTTGCGAGGGGCTGGGGACCCGTGTCCTCGTCGAGGAGACCGGCATCCAGCCGGACTGGGTGGTGATCGGAGAGCCGACCGGTCTCAACGTGAGTCGTGGACAGCGAGGGCGGCTCGAGATGCGCATCGTTGCCCACGGTCGATCGGCCCACGCCGCCAGCCCTCAGTTGGGCAAGAACGCGATCTATGCCGCCGCGCGGCTCGTATTCGGGCTGGAGATGCTCACCGAACAGCTGGCAGACGACGACTTCCTCGGCCCGGGCACGTTGGCAGTGACCGACATCTCGTCGCGCGCCAGCAGCCGCAACGCGATACCTGACCGCTGCACGCTGATCGTCGATCGACGGCTGACCCTGGGTGAGAACGAGACCAAGGCTCTCTCCGAGGTACAGCGGGTCATCGCACGGGAAGGCGTGGACGCCCAGGCCGTGGTGACCGAATGCGAGACCTGCAGCTACACCGGATACACGTGTCGAACTCGCCAGTTCTATCCCGCCTGGGTGCTTGGTGCCGACCACCCTCTCGTCGATGCTGCCGTGCGATCTGCGCAGACGCAGCTCAAGCGCCGCCCGGAGATCACGCGCTGGGGCTTCTCGACAGAGGGGGTCTATACAGCCGGCGAGGCTGGCATCCCCACTGTGGGCTTTGGACCCGGCGACGAGGCAAGCGCCCACACGGCCGACGAGCACGTCCGCCTGAACGACGTGTACGCCGCTGCGGAGGTGTACGCGCAGTTGGCCCTCAGGCTCCTGGGCCGGACCCAGTCTTGAACCCGCTGCGGTTTGACCCCGCGGTCGCCGAGGCGCTTGAGGCCGGGCGGCCCATCGTCGCCCTAGAGTCCGCCCTCATCACCCACGGGTTCAGTCCTCCGGCCAACCTGCAGATCGCCGGGCACATGGAGGCCGCCGTACGCGATCAGGGTGCTCTTCCCGCGATAATCGCCGTGATCGACGGTGAGCCGCGTGTCGGCATCGACCCCGGCGAACTGGGGCACCTCGCGTCGCCAGGCGGAAGCCGCCAGACCAACGACCTGCCCCGGCCGCGCAAGATCAGCTTGCGGGACCTCCCCCTGGCGCTGGCCCAGGGGGTCAGCGGGGGCACCACCGTCGCAGCGACGATGCACCTGGCCAGGCTGGCCGGCATCCAGGTATTCGCCACCGGTGGAATCGGTGGCGTGCACCGGAACCACCCCGAGGACGTCTCCGCCGACATCACGGCTCTGAGATCCATCCCCATCACCGTCGTGTGCTCAGGCGCCAAGGCGATCCTCGACCTGGCCCGCACCAGAGAACTCCTCGAGACTGGAGGCATCCCCGTCGTCGGCTACGGCACGGAGGTCTTCCCTGCCTTCTACAGCCGTCAATCCAGCCTGAACGTCGACGCCGCGGTCCGCACACCTCAAGAGGTGGCGCTGCTGGCACGGACCCGAACTGCCCTTGACCTTTCGGCGGCGCTCCTCGTCTGCGTGCCTGTACCGAAGAAGGACGAGCTTCCCCCCGACGAGGCCGATGTCTTCATCAAACGGTCCCTCGACGAAGCTGAGGCTGCCGGAGTTCACGGCAAAGATCTGACGCCCTTTCTGCTGGCCCGCATCGTGGAGCTGACCAACGGAAGAGCCCGACGCGCCAACGAGGCCCTGCTGGTCAACAACGCCCGCGTGGCTGCCGGGATCGCCCGGGCGATGACGGGGAGCCATCCGTCCGGCACTGCACGCCCTTGAAGCAGCCGTGCCCCGTCTTTCGGCGTCCCCGCTTGCCGGCGCGCGCTCATCAGAACACCTGGATCGCGCCCGCAGAGCCGTCTCCGCGGATTCAACAGCCCTGGGCAGCATCCGGATCGTTGGGCCGGACCTGCGCTGACGTTCTGCCTTGCTCCGCCTTTCCACACAACAGCGCTGCGTGTACAATACAGAAGTCATGCGTATCCGCTACCTGAGCCTGACCAACTTCCGCAACTACGCCCGCCTGGACTTGACGCTGCCCGAGCAACCCGTGCTACTTCACGGGGGCAACGCTCAGGGCAAGACGAGTCTCCTGGAGGCCATCTACCTGCTGGCTGCCGGTTCTTCGCCCCTCGCCTCCTCGGATCGGGAGCTCATCCGCTGGCAGGCCGAGGATGAGGGGCTGCCCTACGCTCGCGTGTGGGCCGAGGTCGAGCGCGAGAACCGCACTCTGGAGCTCGATGTAACTCTCGAAAAGCGCACCCTGTCCAACGGCACCCAGCGGCTGCGGAAGACGGTCCGTGTCGACCGCACGAAGAAGCGCCGCTCAGACCTGAGCGGCAAGCTCAACGTCGTCCTGTTCACCCCCCAAGACGTTGACCTGGTCTCGGGATCGCCCTCGGGGCGGCGTCGCTATATGAACGACTCCCTTTCCCAGATAGAGGGAGGCTATAGCGACGCTCTCGGCCGTTACGCAAAGGCCCTGCGCCAGCGGAACGCGGCCCTCCGCTACGTGCGCGACGAACGCGGCAACCCCACCCAACTCGCCCCCTTCGAGAGCGCTTTGGCCCGGAACGGCGTCATCATCGCCAGACGACGCCGCGAGTTCCTGGACGATCTCTCAGTCCGCGTGAAGCGCATCCATCAGCGGCTCACGGGAGGCGAGGAGTGGCTGCGGCTCGACTACGTACCCAACTTCGATCCTGGCACGCCGCCCGCGCTGAAGCGCGCGCTGGGGATGGATCTGGCGGAGAATCGAGAGCCCCCCACCGACGTGGGCTTTGAAGACCTGGTGGAGATTTACCGGCGGGCGCTGGTGGAACGCCGATCGAGGGAGATCCCCCGGGGAGTCACCGTCTTCGGTCCCCACCGCGACGAGATCCGCTTCATCGCCGGCAGCCCCGCGCTGGGCACCCACGAGGTGGACCTGGGCACATATGGCTCCCGCGGGCAGCAGCGGACAGCAGTGTTGTCGCTGAAGCTGGCAGAGCTGAGGTGGATGCACGATGAGACTCAGGAGACCCCGGTCCTTCTGCTCGATGAGGTCCTGGCGGAGCTCGATCGGGACCGCCGCGCTTACCTGCTCAAGCAGGTTAACAACGTGGAACAGGCCATTGTCACCGCCACGGATCCGGAGATGTTCAGCGCCGAGTTCGTGGAGGCAGCAGTGGTGTTGAGGGTAGCTGCGGGAATCGTGCGCAGGCGCTAGGCCGCAAGCCTGCAACCTGCCTCGGGCTCGAGGAGGCTGCCACCCTACGTCAAAGGACGCTTGTCCGGTATGCCCGGTCGGCGCGGGTACCTCTCCGGCGTGGAGGCTACCTTGTCGACCACGACCAGGTAGCGGGTTTCCGCGAGCCCCCGGAGCTCTACGGGCACCAACTGGCGCACCTCGCCCCCCAGCGCGGAGATCGCGTGGCGGGCATCGTGCACCTCCGCGGGGGCATCCTGGCCCTTCTGGGCCAGCGTCGCGCCGCCGATCCGCACCAGCGGCAGGAGGTATTCCGCCAGGGTTGGCATCTTGGCGACGGCCCGAGCCAGCGCCCAGTCATACTGCTCCCTGTGAGCCGGCTCTTGACCCAGCTCCTCGGATCTGGCGTGGACCGCCCGGACGTCATTCAAGCGCAACTCGCTGATCAGATGCTCCAGGAAGGTTACCTTCTTGTGGGTTGCCTCCAGCAGCGTCAATCGCAGACCCGGGCAGACGATCTTCAGGGGTATGCCGGGATAGCCCGCCCCCGTCCCCACGTCAATGACCCGAGCCCCGGCCGATAGCTCCGAAGGGGGAACAGCCTTGAGACAGGAGAGGGAGTCGAGGAAATGGCGTATCAATACGGCCTCCCAGTCGATGATGGCCGTCAGATTGAAGCGCTCGTTCCACTCCACCAACGCCTCGTAGCACGTGGTGAACGCCGCCAGGTGATGATCGCTCAGGCTGATGCCCAGCTCACCCGCGCCACGAATCAGCGGCTCCATATCTCGATCTCCTGATGCGTGTCGATTTGCCATAGGCGCCACCACGTCCCAAGTCCGCGTGACTATAGCAGAGCTCCAGGTACCTGTCAATCACTGTGATGGCGCGAGGGATGACGGCTCAGACCGCGCTCCCAGGAGCTTGTTTGTGCGGCTCGAACCCGCTCTCCGTGCGCCACATAAGGAAAGCCGCCCGAACCACATCTGATCGCGGTTCGGACGGCTCAGGAGGAAAAGGATCTTCTTCAGGTCCCATCCCGGGCTACAGGCGGGACCCGAGGATTATTCAGAATCGCCGGGTAACTACCTCTCCCCTCTCGGCCAGCCCGCGGCGACCCGGGGGCGATCGATCAGGCGCCGTACTTGGCCAGCCGCCCCGCGTTCGCCATGGCCAGCGGCATCAGATCCACGTGGTTGATGTGGCCCAGGCCTCCAGCCATGCACGGTCGCTCGCCGAACGTGGTAACGCTGTCGCGGCGGACATACGGAGACCAGAGAAGCACCGGCAGCTCGTGCCAACTATGCGACTTCCAGATGGCCGGTGTGGAGTGATCACCGGTCACAACCACCACGTCCGGACCGAGGGCCAGGATATCCGGCAGCACGCGGTCGAAGTGCTCTATCACTTCTGCTTTGCCCTCGAAGTCGCCATCCTCGCCCCGGCTGTCGATCTTCTTGACGTGGAAGAAGAAGTAGTCGTAATCGTTCCAGTTCTCCCTCAACGTCTCTAGCTCCTCCTCGATGGCGTCACCGGTGGGCAGGACGTCCATGCCCGCCAGGCTTGCCACGCCGCGATACATCGGATACGTCGCAATGGCCGCGCAGCGCAGTTTGTACACGTCGGACATCTTGGGGAGCCCCGGCTCCGTGGAGAGGCCGCGTAGGTTGCAGCTGTTGGCCTTATGATCGTTCGCCTCCGCGTCCGCCGAGAGCACCTGGCGCGCCTCCTCCAGCCACCGATTGATCAGCTCCGCCGTCTTCTCTGCCTCCGGTCGCGTCGCCTTGACGGGCAGCGGGGGGACGCCCGTCTCTTGAGGATCCGTGTCCGTCAGGCCGTCCTCGAGACCCCCACCTCGCAGGATCAGCGCAAACCGATACTCCTTGACCGGCTCGACGAACACCCGATCCACCTCGGCTAACTGCACCTGACTCAGCTTCTCGCACAACCGAGCCCCCAACTCAGAGGAGATCCGGCCGGCGCGCCGATCGGTGATCGCGCCCGTCTCCGGGTCCACAGTGCAGAAGTTGCCCCGTGCCGCCAGATCCCCGGGCTGGAGATCGAAGCCAATCCCCAAAGCCGCCAGCACGCCGCGCTTCACCAGGCACTCAATCGGGTCGTAGCCGAACAAACTAAGGTGCCCGGGGCCGCTCCCCGGGGTGATTCCAGGAGCCACAGCGGTGCTCAGGCCGCAGACCGACCGAGCTGCCAGAGCATCGAGATTCGGAGTGCGCGCAGCCTCCAGTTCTGTGGGCCCTTCGGGCGTCCTCGGCAGCCCCCCCAGCCCATCGAGCACGATCAGCACGATCTTCGTCTCGTTCACCTCCGACAGGTCGCTCATCATCTCCAGGTCAGCCATGGCCTGCTCCCCCCAACTACCGAATCGCCTGCTCCGTCTTTCGGTCGAAGATGTGCATGCGGTCCATATTGAACGCCGCAGACATCGTGTTGCCCACCTTGGCGTCGGTCCGGGGGTCGAAGCGGCCCAGGAACTGGACATCCCCTTTCTTCAGGTAGATGACCACCTCGTCTCCCATCAGCTCAGTCACGTCCACCTCGGCCTCGACCAGTTGCTTGGAGATGTCCGGGGGCGCGAAATCCGGATCGTGAATGTCCTCAGGGCGGACGCCGAGCACGATCTCTTTGCCCAGATGAGGTCGGAACGTGTCGCTCCGCTCATCCTGAATATCGAGGACGAATTCATCGGTCTTTACAGCCACCGTGCTGTCCCGCTCGATTAATTCGCCGTCGAAGAAATTCATGGACGGGCTGCCGATGAACCCCGCCACGAAGATGTTGGCCGGGTAGTCGTAAAGGTTCTGGGGCGTGTCAAGCTGCTGCAGAATGCCGTCCCTGAGCACGGCGATGCGGGTGCCCATGGTCATCGCCTCGACCTGATCGTGGGTAACGTAGATGAAGGTCGTCTCCAGGCGCTGATGAAGCTTGCTGATCTCCGCCCGGGCCTGGACGCGGAGTTTGGCGTCGAGGTTCGACAGAGGCTCGTCCATCAGAAAGACGTTGGGCTCCCGCACGATGGCCCGCCCGACCGCCACACGCTGCCGCTGACCACCAGAAAGCTGCTTCGGCTTGCGATCGAGCAGCATACCGATACCCAGAATATCGGCCGCCTCTTCCACCCGCCGCTTGATCTCCGTCTTCGGCAGACCGCGCAGCTTCAGCCCGAAGGCCATGTTGTCGAAGACATCCATATGCGGGTACAGCGCGTAGGACTGGAACACCATCGCAATGTCCCGATCCTTGGGAGGGACGTCGTTCACCACCCGGTCGCCGATCAGGACCTCCCCCTGCGTGATTTCCTCCAGTCCAGCCAGGACGCGCAGAGCAGTCGACTTCCCACAGCCCGACGGACCCACGAAGACCAGGAACTCCTTGTCGTCAATGTGGATGCTCAGGTCATTCACAGCGACCACGTCACCAAATCGCTTCGTCACGTTCTTGTACGTCACGCTTGCCATCTGTCTGCTCCTTTTCTATGTCTGTTCACGTATCCGCCAGCTGCTCGCCGTCAGGCCAGCACGATCTCCACCCCCACCTCGCTTAGATCCCAAAGGTAGGATGACGGCGCCTCCCGCCCGGTGACGACGACGTCGGCGCTGGTGAGCGGCGCCACCGGCACCGCGGCTACGCGTCCCACTCGCTCCGGCGGCACCACGACGACGATAGTCACACCTGTCTGCATCAGCATCTGCGCGATCTCCGCCTGCGGGAGGCTGTCCTCCGTCAACCCTTCCACGGCGCTGACTCCGCCCAACTCCAGGATGACGCGATCAGCCCGCAGGCCTGAAAGGGCATCGCGCGTCAGCCGCCCCACCAGCCCCAGATGCGGCCCTTCAGCCTGCCCCCCGGTGATGATAAGCCGGGTGTCCGTGTGGGTGGCCAGCCAATGAGCAATCTCCAGCCCGTTGGTGACCACCGTGACGTGGGCGTGATCGCCCAGGTTCCGCGCTACATGGAGGGGTAGAAGCCCGGGGCCTAAGAAGATGGTCTCGCCGTCATCGATCATGTCGACCACGGCCCGGCCGATGCGAGCCGCCTCCGAAGTCGAGGACGCGGCCGAAACCTGCTGCCGCCGTCCGGTCTCGCGGACTGCCACAGCCCCGCCGTGGACACGCTCCAGGCGTCCGTCTTCCTCCAGTCGCCCCAGGTCGCGCCGCACTGTCGCGGGACTGACCTCGAAACGCTCAGCGAGCTCCGTAACTCGGGCAGCGCCCTGCCGGGCTACCAGTTCCGCCATGGCGCCCCGCCTTTCGGCCGTCAGCGTCCGTCGATCGTCCCCGTCCATATTTCTTACCTTATCACATTCAGGACGATTTGTCAACAGTATTTCGCTCAATTCTGCTCGTTTTCACGAAGAATCCTGCACTTCCGATCACATCGCCAGCTCAGCCGCAGGAAAAACAGCGAACCAGTCCCCCACCGGCCTGGCGTCTTCCGTGCAGTCAACGAATCTCCCGGCCCCCGCAGCACCGTCCCCCAGTGCCGTCGCGACATTCCTCGTCACACCGCTCGCACTAAGGGACCGGGGTTGCACGCTCGAGGTCGAGACTGTAACAAGGGCGCGTTCCCCTGGACGCGCGGTGACCAGTACCTCTATCCTTGCAGAGGATATCCAGGTCACGCTTCACGAAAGTCCAGTCTTGGGGGCAGACAAACCGATGCGGCCATGGTATACTATTGTACAGAGGCCTACCAGGCGTGACCTTCGGGTCGCGGCAAGGGAAATCGAGTCTCGATCTCAGCGTAGGGGGGAATACCGAGATGGCCATGCAAGTCTCCGAAGAGGCGCGTCAGAGGACAGACAAGTGCCAGCGCGGATTTGCGTGTCTCTCGCCCGACCAGAAACCAGGCTGTGCCGTCCGCCGGGCCGTGCGACACGCACTCTTCGTGAACAGGGAGGATTCACCCAGCTGCTCCTACGACATGGGCTTTGGATACTCCCACATCTGTTCCTGCCCGGTAAGATGGGAGATCCACAGCCGCTACGAAGCATAAGCTCGGCGGAGACCCGAGGACAGCATCCTCCCCTTCCTGTCGTGCTGGACGCCGAAGCCTGACCCGAACTGGGACCGCCGTTCTCTCGACCCGCTATCGCCCGATGGGCAACGTCAGAATCGGGAAGAAGGCTCCCTGCCGGAGCCAGGCTGCTTCATCACCTCTGACCGCCCCCAATCTCGGTCTTCGCTGTACAGGAACGCCCGGCGGCTGAGGCGAATGGAACTTTCCCGGCTCGAGTGACGTCTACATCCATGAAAGGGAAGCGGGCCGCGAGGCGAGCGAACGCTCAACCCCGGGCCCGATCATACAAGTCGAGTCCAGATATGGAGGGTACGGCCGTGGTCACTTCAGGGTACGTGTTCAAGTCTATGTTCCGTTCGCGTTTCGCTCAGCCGCTCGTGGTCGGGGCGATGCTGCTGTCGCTCTTGTTGGTCGCGTGTGCAGCGCCGCCGGCCAATGCAGACTCCAAATCCCGCCAGGATCCAGCCACGCCGCCCGATCAGTCCGTGGCCCACGGGTCGGCCGAGGTCGAGGAACTCGATATTCTTGTTCTGGATTCCACGCCCGCGCGGGTTAGCGTCGTCGCCCGCGGCTACCTCCGCGACGGGTGCACCGAGATCGCAGGGATCCGACAGGCGTTCGACGCCGCCACCAACACTTTCTCCATCAGGATCACGACTGTGCGCCGCACGGAGGCGGCGTGCACCTTGGCCCTCGTACCCTTCGAGGAACGGATCTCGCTCGACGTGCTCGGGCTGCCCGCGGGGACCTACACCGTCGACGTCAACGGCGTCGGCGACACGTTCGCACTCGACATTGACAACGTCCCGCCGGATGGTCAGGACGGCGATCCGGCGCGGGATCCACTCACCCCGCGCCTTCCCCCCGTGACCCAACGGACCGCCGAGGTGGAGGAGATCAGCATCCGCATCATGGAATCGTTCCCCCTCCAGGTCGCCGTGGTCGCCCGCGGCCACCTCCGCGACGGCTGCACCAGGATCGCCGAAGTCCGACAGACCTTCGACGCCGCCACGGACACCTTCCTCGTCGAGATCAAGACAGCGCGCTCCACCGGGGCGTTCTGCACCATGGCCCTCGTACCCTTCGAGGAACGGATCTCGCTCGACGTGCACGGGCTTCCTGCCGGGACCTACACCGTCAACGTCAACGGTGTCACCGACACGTTCACTCTCGATGTCGACAATAGCCTCCCGGACGACGATCAGTCCGTCACCTACGGGCTGGCCGAAATCGAGAACATCGATATTCTCGGGACGGAGTCATTCCCCGTCCAGGTCACCGTCGTCGCCGACGGCTATGTGGGCGACGGCTGCACCGAGGTCCACCAGATCAGGAGGACCTTCGATGCCGCCACCAACACGTTCTTCGTAGAGATCACCACCGCACGCCCCACCGAGGCGATCTGCACCATGGTTCTCCAGGCGTTGCAGGAGCGCGTACCCCTCGACGTCCACGGCCTGCCCGCCGGGACCTACACGGTCGATGTCAACGGGGTCGTAGGCACGTTCACTCTCGATGTGGACAACGCGCCCGCGCCGGATTCGGGCAGCTGACCTTGCGCCGACCAGATGGGTGCGACCTGGGATGTGGCCCTGGGAGCTAAGTTCCGCCCTCCCGCGACGCTAGCGGCCGGGTGAACCCACTCCCGCGCTGAGGACGAAGGCCAGACGGCCTCGATGATGGGTCTCCCGCTGCTGCCCGGGCGACGCCCGGGCAGCAGCGTCCCTACGCCTCCGCGGACCACAAACCTCCCCGGCCCGCCGACCGGAGAGGGACCGACGCGCCCCGTCGTGCTTACCTTGACAACGCCTCCCGCCCAGCGTAAGATGGTGTCGGATTGTGAGTGTCAGCAGGCCCGTGCTCGCTGGTGTAGACTATCATCTCCGGGCCAGGCGTGGGGATCCAGCGGGGGCTGGAGAGCGATGCCTGACCTGCTCACTCTCCGAAATGGAAGCCGAACGGCGACACGAAGACACGGATGCAAGGCCACGCCGGGGATGTGCCGCGTCTCGGCGCCGCCTATGAAGCACCAACCTGTACGATAGGAGAGATAGCTTGACTAAGCGGAGAGGAAAACGTCGCAGCAGACGATCACAGAGCCCTGAAAAGAACCAACGTGCCCCGCGCCGTCCGGATTCCGACCTGGAACTGGCCGTCCAGCGAGCAGAACGCTGGATTCATCGGCATCGTCCCGAGAAGGCCCTCAAGCTGTTGGAGCCCCTTCTTGCCTCCCACGAGGACGTAGCCGATGTCCACGCCCTCCTGGGCTATGCGAGGGCCGAGGCCGGCGACCTGTGGGGAGCGCTGTCCGCACACGAGACAGCCTCGGCGCTGGACGACGACCCACTGTTCTTGTTCCCCAAGGCTGTGGTCTCCTTCAAGCTGGGTCTGACCGTCCACGCGCTCCGCGTCTTCCGCGAGATGATCGAACGCCGAGCAGCCACCCCGGTGATGAACGATCTGCGCGCCGCGGTCGCCTCCCACGAGAAAGAACTGGCCGCCGCCGCCCGCCGTCTCGGCATCCCCGTGGGACAGATGGAGAAAGGGCTGTACCATATGGAGGAAGCGCACATAGCCCTCAATAGTAGCAGCCACAAGCCTGACTTCGAGGCCGCCATCGCCGCCAACCGGGGCGCCATCCGATACCTGGGGGACTACCCGCCCCCGCACAACAACCTCTCCCAGGCCCTGTTCTATGCCGGCCGGATAGGCCCGGCGGTCGACGAAGTGCATCAGGTGCTCTCGAGCCACCCAAGGAATCTGCAGGCGCTCTCCAACGGCGTTCGGTTCCTGGGCTGGATGGGGCGCGAGGATGAGGCGCGAGCTTTGTGGGCCCGGCTGGAACCCCTGGCCCCGGAGGGAGCCAGCGAGCGGCTGAAGAAGGCCGAGGCAGCGGCGATCCTGTCCGATCACGAGAGCGTGTACCAGGTGCTCAAGCCTCTTGAGGATCCAGCCGACGACGACATCCCGCCTTCCCTGGCGGACCCCGTACAGTTCTTCCTCGCCGTCGCCGAGGCCAACACCGGGCGGCGGACGCAGGCCTGCCGCCGTCTCAGAGACCTGGGGCCGAGGGCCACCCCTCTTGCGGCCGAGTACCTGGCTGCGCTGGAAGAGGGGCGATCGGGGCGCGGCTGGGCCGACCACTTCCCGTATTTCCATCTAGCGGAGCTCCTCCCCGACCGGCACATCGACGCGCTTCTGGACCTCGCCAGGCAGGAGAGCGAGATGCCACCAGAGCACTTCCGTCGCCGCGTCGCACGCTTCGTCGAGCGGTTCCCCCAGATCGTGCGGGCGGCCGAGAAGATGATCTGGGAGGAACAACAGCCGGAAGCGGGCGTCCAGATGCTGAGCATGATTGGCACGCCAGCGGCCTACGCCGCCCTCCGGCGCTTCGGCCTGAGCCAGGCTGGCAGCGATCAGGACCGTCGGCAGGCATTGGCCGTGTTGGCCAGGGTCGGCGAGATCAGCGAAGATGAACCTGTGCGTGTCTGGATCGATGGCGAATGGCACGAGGCAAGACTGCAGTTTCTCGAAGTCCCTGGCTTCGAGGGCCGGATGTCCGAGTACGATCCACAGGCCATTGATCGCCTCAATCAGGCGATGGTCGCGTTCAGCAGGGGTGACTCGGAGCGCGCCGAGGAGTTGTTCGAGCAGGTATTGGAGCTCGACCCCGACGTCAAGGAGGCCTACAACAATCTGGCGGCCATCTACGCTCGACGGGGGGAGTCCGCCAGAGCCATCGAGATGCTTCGTCAGGCCGTCGCCATCGACCCCCTCTACGCGCTCGCGCGCTGCAATCTGGCCACGTTCTTGCTGGACGATGACCGCGTTGAGGAGGCCGAGGAGATGCTCCAACCCCTCTCCGACGCCCGCGACCTCTCTGCTCAAGAGGCAGCCTTCCACAAGTATCTTCAGGCTCGCATCCTCGCTCTGCAGGGGGAGTACGATGACGCCGAGCGAGTCGCCAAGGTGGCGTTGAAGATTCAGCCGGGCTACAAACCGGCCCGGCAGCTCCTGGAAGGGCTCGAGAGCGCCATCAGGATGCAGAGGAATGCCGACGCGTACTGGGAAAGGCAGCGCAAGCGGGATCTTGCGTGGCGCGAACGGCTGCAGGACGCACTGACAACCGCGACGCCCTCTCTCGCCGAGGCCCTGCCCCTCTACACCAAGAACGCCCTCACCGGAATGGCCCGTGAGGTGATCCCCTATGGCGGCTGGTCGTCCCTGCGGAAGGCCGAGTTGATCGACGAAATCATCGGGGCGCTGACCGACCGTTCAAACCTGACCCTGATCGTCGAGGGGCTGGACCAAACGGAGCAACAGGCTTTGGGCACAGTGCTTGAGCACGGCGGGACGATGCCGTGGCACGCCTTCGACGAACGCTACGACAACGATCTGGAGGCATCCCGCTATTGGGACTTCCATGTGCCCGAATCGACAATGGGCAGACTCCGGTTCCACGGCCTCCTGGTGGAGACAACGGTCGACGACGAGCTGCGGATCGCCGTCCCTGATGACCTGCGGGGTGATCTCCAACACATTCTGGGTCTGACACAGACAGGAGGATGAACCCGAGGCGCCATCGTTCCGCTCGTTCCTCTACCCGGGCGTGGCAGCGACTCCTGAGCCCGGAAGGGACTTCCGGATCGAGCCAGGGACGGAAGGAACGGAGAACAACGTCAGGTCAGCAGCTCTGGGGCGCGGCGCCGCGGTCGGCGTCGCGCGTCTCCACCGTCTCCACTGCCGGGCGGCTGCGGTACCACAGCCAGGCTGCCTGCGCCAACCTGCCCACACTGAGCGCCGCCAGCCCCACGTACAGGCCCGCGATGCGGCCCCACACCATGCCACCCACGAGAACGATGACACTCACCAGCAGATAGACAGCCACGGCCTCCGTCACGCCTCGCGTGCGTCGGCTGTGCACGATCAGCCCCTGGTACCAGCTCTGTAGCACGGTAAGGCCGGGCATCAGTAGCGCAACCCACAGCGCGCGGCGCGAGAACTGCGCCAATTCTGGACGCAGTCCGGTCACATTCCCGAACCAGACCATCGCCAGGGGCGTCGCAGCCACGATGAGCAGCAGGGCGGTCACCACAGCGGTCAGGATGGTGATGAAACGCTGCAGAGTCCGAAACGAGCGCGGCTCGTCCAGCAGTGCGATGGTCACCTCGTTGCACGCCATCCCGAAGCTCCGAAACAAGAAGACCAGCCCGTTGACGACCGACCAGACCGCCAACGAGTCCAACGCCCTCGGCAACCGGCTGAGCGCCGCGCTTTTCAGCGGCTCTGCCAGAAGGCCGAGGAGTGAGGTCATCGCCAGCGGCACGTAGAAGTCGACGAACGAGGGGAACGTAAGAGGATCCTCGACTGGTGGAGCCTTCTTCAAGTCACGCTGAATGACCCTCCGCGCCCGAAGACCGGCGAAGACCGCCTCGCACGTCACCCCCGCGACCAGAGCGGCGGCCGCCACCACGACCCCGGAGACCGTGCCCGCGAGATAGCCTGCCGCCAACACCGTCCCGTTTGCAGTGAGTCGGACCAGGGAGCCCAGGCCCACCGCCCGTGAGTGACCAAAGCGGATCAAGACGCCCTGCTTGAAGCGCCGGTATCCGATGGCCCAGGTCCACGGCACCGTGACCATCAACCCAATACGAGCCGGTTCGACGATCTCTACAGGGGGGCGAATAAGCTCCACCACCACCACATCATAGAGCGGGGTGAAGGCCACCAGGGCGTGCAAGGCGGTGAGGACTGCCCCCATCCACATCATAAACCGCCTCAGTTTGCGGTAGGAATCCCAGTCCCTGCTCAAGGCCGTGGAGGCCGAGAGCAGCATCATCACGGGGGCCTCGATGATCAACGCCAGGGGATAGACCACTCCTCCGAAGGCGGCCAGGTTTATGTCCGGGTTGTCCAGCCGCGCCACGACGGCACTCAACGCCGGTGCCTCGGCGGCCATCAGCAGCCAGCTCAACGCCAGGGGCCACCACGTGCTGACCACGCAGCGCATCGGCAGTCGTTCGCCGGAATGGGTGTTCTGCGAGGGTTGTTCGCTGCTCAAAGGGTTGCGGTCCTCATCGTCACAGAAAAAAGCGCCCCGTGGCGTTGGACCGCCACGGGGCAGTGTGAGCTCAAGAATCAGCGGTTACGCCTCGCCGCAGCGTTCCAGCAGCTCCTCCCAGCGCCGATCGATCTCCTTTTGCATCTCGTCGATCAGGTGCCGGTTCTGCGGCTTGAAGAGGTGGCGGAATCGGCCCTGCCGCTTCAACCACTTCTCAATCGGCAGCTTCTCGCGCGGCTTGTAGGTTAGCTTCCACTCCCCGTTTTCGACCTCGTACAGCGGCCAGTAGCAGGTGTCCACTCCCAGTTGAGTGATCTCCACCGTCTCCTCGGTCGCGTGCCGCCAGCCGCGGTTGCACGAGGAAAGGACGTTCATGAACGCCGGCCCGCCGCAGTTGACTGCCTTCCGCGTCTTCTCCATCAGGTCACGCCACTTGCTTGGAGCCGCCTGCGCCACGTAGGGGATGTCGTGGGCAGCCATGATCCGGGTCAGATCCTTGCGGAACTGCTGCTTGCCCTGGATCTTCGTGCCGGCTGGCGAGGTGGTGGTGTGCGCGCCGAAGGGGGTCGCGCTGGAGCGCTGAATGCCCGTGTTCATATAGGCACCGTTGTCGTAGCACACGTAGAGGAACTGATGTCCGCGCTCCACCGCGCCCGACAGCGCCTGCAGCCCGATGTCGTACGTACCCCCGTCGCCGCCGAAGGCGAGGAACTTGACGTTTTTCTCCTCCATCTTCCCCTGGCGGACCAGGCTTCGGTACGCCGCCTCGACGCCGCTCATGGTCGATGCCGAGTTCTCAAACGCATTGTGAATCCACGGCACCCGCCAGGACGTATACGGGTAGATGGTGGTCGCCACCTCAAGACACCCGGTGGCGTTCGAGAGAACCACGGGATCATCAATGGCCGCCAGCATCTGCCGTACAACAATAGAGGCACCGCAGCCCGCGCACAGACGGTGCCCCGGGGCCAGGCGCTCTGGTTGCTTCGCCAACTCCTTAGGTGCTAATCTCGTTGCCATAGTGTACTCCTTACTCCCGCACGCCCAGGTAGGTGACCCCGCGCGATTCACCTGTCCTGGCCATCTCAAACGCTTGTCGGTAGACGTCCTCAATCTCTGCGGGGCGGATGTCTCGGCCGCCCAGACCGTAGACATAGTCGGCGATAGGGACATTGACGCCCTGAAGCGCCAGGGCAGCCGCCAGCTCCGAATAGAGAGGACCAGCATTGCCCATTGAGCCGAAGGAGATCGAGCGATCCATGACCGCAATCGCTTCCACGTCGCCCAGGGCCTCGGCCAGCTCCTGGGCCGGGAACGGCCGGAAGACGCGCAGTTTGAGCAGCCCCGCCTTCAGACCCTCGTCTCGCAGGTTGTCCACCGCCGTCCGTGCCGTGCCTGCCGTCGAGTTGGCAGCCACGACCGCCACCTCGGCGTCGTCCATCCGGTACTCGTCAAGGTAACCATAGTTGCGGCCGAACTTCTCGCCGAACTCCCCGGCGACCTCTGCGATCACGCCGTGTGCGTTCTCCATCGCCTCGACCTGCTGGCGCTTGTGCTCGTAGTAGTAATCATAGAAGTCCAGCGGTCCGTGCGTCTTGGGATTCTCCAGATCGAGCAGCGCCCACTGGGGTGCGTAGGTGCCGATGAAATCCTGCACCTCCTCGTCTTCGAGGAGCTCCACCCGTTCCAGCGCATGGCTGGTAATGAACCCATCCTGGCACACCGCCACCGGCAGCAGAACGTCCGGGTGCTCCCCGATGCGAACGGCCTGGATAACGTTGTCGTATGCCTCCTGCCCGTTCTCCGACATCAGGATGATCCAACCGCTGTCTCGCATCCCCATCACGTCGGAGTGGTCGCAGTGGATGTTGATCGGCGCCGAGAGAGCCCGGTTGACCAGGCTCATCACGATGGGACAGCGGTTCGAGGCGGCGATGTACACGATCTCCCACATCAGAGCCAGCCCGTTGGCCGCCGTGGCCGTCATCACCCGCGCGCCGGCCGCCGAGGCGCCTACACAGGCGCTCATCGCGCTGTGCTCGCTCTCCACCGTCACGAACTCGGTGTCCACCAACCCATCCGCGACAAACTCCGAGAAGGTCTGCACGGTAGACGTCTGGGGTGTGATCGGATACGCGGCCACCACGTCCGGGTTGATCTGCCGCATCGCGTTGGAGACAGCTGCGTTTCCATCCAATGCCTCAAACCTAGCCATTATCTGCCTCCTGTACCTTCCCTTCCTCAAGCATCCGAATGCACAGGCGGGCATCGTTCCTTTCCAACTCCCCGTCGGCCTTCTTCCTCACCCTGGTGTTGACCGGGCATACCTCGGCACAGATACCGCAGCCTTTGCAGTGCACGAGATCGAAGCCCACCATCTCCTCGTTCTCGGCGTCCACCAAGATGCTGGAGTCGGGGCAGTTGAGCCAGCACTGGAAACAATTGATGCATTCGGCCTCACCGAACACCGGTCGGAACGCCCTCCAGTCGCCGGTGTCGTAGTCCACCGAGTTACCGGCCTCCAGAATCATCCCCCCGATGGGAATGTCCTTCCATCCCTTCAACTCTGACATAACATATACTCCTTCAGATTCGTGATCCAAACGAAAGACTGCCGATCCGGCTGCACCCCGGATCCCGCAATCTCGAATTCACTGCTGCTACCCTACTTTCACCTCTTCGGCCGCGCGCGTCATAGCGCGGATGTTGGCCTGAATCGCTTCCTCAGAGATCTTGTTGCCAAACCAGGCCCGCAGCTCCTTCTTCAAGGCCTCCATCTTGATCAGGCCCGTGACCTCGACAAGCGCACCGAGCATCGGCGTGTTCGTGATCTCCCGTCCCATCTCCTCGATGGCAATGTGGCTGGCGTCGACGGTGCACACCTTCCCTGTCTGGAAGCCCGTGATATCGCGTACCTCCTCGGGATCCAGGGAGCTGTTAACCAGCAACGTGCCGTCCTCGACCAGGCCCTCCGTCACCGCCACTGTGCCCAGCAGCGTGGGGTCGAGCACCAGCACCACGTTCGGCTCCTGAATCTGTGAGTGGATGTTGATGGGCTCGTCGCTCAACCGCGTGAATGCACGGATTGGCGCGCCCATGCGCTCCGGGCCGTAATCCGGGAAAGCCTGGAAGTACTGGTCGATGCCGAGGGCCGTCTCGGCCAGCAGCTTGCCGGCCGTGACCACACCCTGCCCCCCCCGTCCGTGCCAACGAATCTCCGTCAAACTCGCCATAGTGTATCCTCTCCTTACTTGCCGACTAAACCTATCTTGTCTGTCTTGTCTGTCGTGTGGCGGCTGCTCTGTGTGATCTCTCCGATTCGGTGGGCTCTGTCGATCCGCTCGTCTCCGCACAACCCGAGCTCCCGCCCGTCAGACCCTGCTGTGCCCTGGGCACCAGGTGGTCAACTGCCAGACTCAGCAGATCCACAACCGGTCTTCCGGGATC
>CAYVCX010000001.1:0-20382 GCA_964450435.1 uncultured Anaerolineales bacterium | reverse complement strand
GGATCGTCAGACGGATTGCACGACAGCTCGTCAAACCGCAGCTCTCGGCCTCAGCCCGGCGCCCCAGGCCTTGCCCATACCCGGGCCCACTGATGCGACGCCTGCCTCGAAGCCTATACACAAAACGTGGAGCCACGTGGCTCCAACTACATATTCTGCCATGGTTTTGCGATTTGCGCCAGTGAGGCAGCGTTCATCTTGCGCCGTCTGGCCGCGACTGCGGGGCCGCCCCGTGGCAAGACAGGCCGCTCTAGCCGGCAGATCCTCGCCCTCCAGCGGCTCTCAGCGTCCCTTAAGGTTGTCAAATGAGGGCGATCGCGGCAGGTTCTGTGGGGACCTCATCCCCACGCTTCCGTCGCCTCCGGCAGGGGCGCATCGGCGCCCTTCTCAATCACCTGAAGCATTTGCTCGTGGATGCGCCCGTTGGATGCCAGGATACGCTGGCCCGAGACGCACTCGCGACCGCCTGCGAAGTTCGTCGCCTCTCCGCCAGCCTCCCGTACGATGAGAACGCCGGCTGCCACGTCCCAAGGATGGAGGCGAATCTCCCAGAAGCCGTCGAACCGTCCACAGGCGACGTACGACAGGTCCAGCACGGCTGCCCCAGCACGCCGTACACCCTGGCTCCTCCGGAGAAAATGGTCCAAACGTTCCACATTGTTGTCCAGCGCCGTGCGCCGATCGTAGGGGAATCCCGTCGCCAGAAACGCCTCCGCCAACTCGTCGACCTTCGTGACGTGAATCGCCTCGCCATTGAGGGTCGCTCCTCCACCGGCCGTCGCGACGAAAGTCTCATCTCGCAGCGGGTCGTGAATCACCCCCACCACGGGCTGCTGTTCTTCCAGCAGGGCCAGCGAAACCCCGACGTGGGGAAAGCCATGAGCGAAGTTGTTCGTTCCGTCCAGAGGATCGATCAGCCAGATCGGCGCGCCGGGCCTCTGCCACTCGTCCCCACCCCTCTCCTCGGCCAGGATTCGGTGGCTGGGAAAGAACTCCTGCAGACGACCCCGTATCACGTCCTCAGCCGCCGTGTCCGTCTCTGTTACCGGGTTCACCGCCCCCTTGAAGCCGACCTCGTCCATGGCCCCACGGGGGAAGTCGCGGGCTACAACACGGCCCGCTTCGTGGGCGATGACTGTCGCCCGCTCAAGGATGGCTTGGTAGCTCACAACGATGTCGTTGTCCTCACTTCACGACGTAGGCTGCCGGCCGACGGTCAGCGTACACCGGGAGGTAGCGGCGGGCCTTCTCGATCTCTCGCAAGTCCGCCCCGGCGATTAGCAGTCGCTCTTGATCGTCCCCCTCCACCAGGGTATTGCCCCATGGATCCACGACAATAGAGCGGCCAGGGAAGACTACGTCTCCGCTCCTTCCCACCCGGTTGCACGCCGCCACGATGAGCTCATTCTCTGTGGCCCGGGCCCGCGCCAACAGGATCCAGGCTTCGAGGCGTTTCACCGGCCACTGGGCCGGGATCACAAACAGCTTCGCGCCCGCCAGCGCCATGGTGCGAAAGAGCTCGGGGAAGCGCAGATCGTAGCAGATGCCCAGCCCCGTCGGACCCCATGGAGTGTCGCAGAGCGTCCCGTGCTCGCCCGGGGCCAGGTAACGATGCTCCTCCATCAGACGGAAGAGGTGCATCTTGCGGTACGAGCCCAGAAGGTCGCCGCTGGGGCCGTACAGGGCCGCCGTGTTGGAAACGCCGCCCCCGTGCCGCTCCAAGATCGATCCCACAAGGTGGATCTGGAACTCGCGGGCCATTTCGGCCATCTCAGCGAAGCCACCCTCGCCGAGCGGCGCGGCCCACTCCTCGGCGTGTTCCAGATCATAGCCGTGAAGCCAGAGCTCCGGCAGCAGGAGCAGATCGGCGTCTGCACCCCGGGCCTGGGCGGCGAACCCGCGCGCCCGGGCCAGGTTCTCCTCGGGACACCCCTGCGGCACGTCCATCTGGGCAAGAGCGATGGTCAACAGTTCAGGTTCCAAATCCCCACTCCTCTGTCTGGTCCCAGACTCTGCGCTCTACTCCAACGCATCGACGCTGACCCTTTGGCCTTCCTCGGCGTCCAGCTCGGTCAGCTCTCCGGTCACTGTGAAGACGACCCGCTCACAGATGTTCGTCACTCGATCGGCGGCGCGCTCAAGATTGTGAGCCACCCACAGCAGGTAGTTGGCCTGTTCTATCCTTCTGGGCTTCGCCATGATGAGGGCGATCAGCTCTCGGTAGACCTGGTCGTACAGAGCGTCCACCTCGTCGTCCCGAGGGGGGATATCCCGCGCCACGTCCGCATCCTGCCGAGAAAACGCCTCCAGCGCATCATCGAGCATCTCCGAGGCCTTGGAGGCCATCGTCGGCAGATCGATAAGCGGCTTCATCAGGGGCTCCTCGCCGATCATGATGGTTATCTTGGCAATCCCCTTGGCGTAGTCACCGATCCTCTCCAACTCCGACGACAGCTCCAACACAGCAGCCAGCATCCGCAGATCCCCGGCCATCGGCTGCTGCGTTGCGATAAGCGTGAGCGCATCGGCCTCAATCTCGTAGCGCTTCTCGTTGATCAATCGATCCCGGGCGATCAGATCCCTGGCGGCCTCGCGGTCCTGCTGTTTCAACACCTCCACCGAATCCGTCAGCGCCTCTTCCACCATACTTCCCAGCACCAGGACCTGATCCACCAGCCGCTGCAGCTCCCTGTCGAAGCTCGCGCGAATCATAACATCTCCCCCTTGGTCCAACTCGAAGACGCTGCCGGAAGCTACCCCGCCCGCCCCGTGATGTAATCCTCGGTGCGTCTCCGGTCCGGATTCGTGAAGATCTTCTCCGTGTCGTTGAACTCCACGAGCTCCCCCAACCAGAAGAAACCGGTGCGATCCGATACCCGCGCTGCCTGCTGCATATTGTGCGTCACGATCACGATGCAGTAGTTCTTCTTCAGCTCCCGTATCAGATCCTCGACCCGCAGCGTGGCGATGGGGTCCAGCGCCGAACAGGGTTCATCCATCAGGATAACCTCTGGTCTGACGGCGATGGCCCGGGCGATGCACAATCGCTGCTGCTCGCCAAGCGAGAGGGTCAGGGCATCCTGCTGCAGGTCGTCGCCGACCTCGTCCCACAAGGCAGCCCCGCGCAAGCTCTGCTCCACAATCTCATCCAGATCTCGATTCCCATCCAGCCCCAGAATGCGCGGCCCGAAAGCGACGTTATCGTAAATCGACTTAGGGAAAGGGTTGGGCCGCTGGAAAACCATCCCCACTCGCCGCCGGAGTTCCACCACGTCCGTGCCCGGGGCGTAGACGTCGCGCCCATCCAGCAGCACCTTCCCCTCCAATCGAGTGTTGGGGATGGTCTCGTTCATCCGGTCCAGGCACCGCAGGAACGTGGATTTCCCGCACCCCGACGGGCCAATCAGAGCCGTGATCTCCCGGTCTCTGATGGCAATCGAGATGTCCTTCAGGGCCCGATTGTCGCCGTAGTAGAAGCTGAGTTGCTCGACCCTGATTTTTTCCATACGCCCAATCTATCCGAATCGGCCGGTGATGTAATCCTCGGTCCGTTGCTCCCGCGGATTTACAAAGATCTCTCCGCCAGGGCGGTATTCCACCATCTCTCCCATCAGGAAGAAGGCTGCACAGTCGGCGATGCGAGCCGCTTGTTGAATGCTGTGGGGGACGATGACGATCGTGTAGTCCGCCTTCAGCCCCTCCAGCGTGGCCTCCACCTTTGCCGTCGAGATGGGATCCAGTCCCGAGGTGGGCTCATCCAACAGCAGCACATCAGGCTCCAACGCCAGGCTGCGAGCGATGCACAAGCGCTGCTGCTGACCACCGGAGAGAGCACTCGCTGGATCGTCCAGCCGGTCCTGCACCTCACCCCACAGGGCAGCCTGCTTCAGGCTGCGAACCACGATCCTGTCCTGTTCAGCACGATCCTGAACCCCGGCCAACTCCGGGCCGTAGATCACGTTCTCCCGAACGGTGCCTGGCAGCGGAAGCGGCAGGGCGAAGACCATCCCCACGCGCCGCCTCAGCTTCGGGAGATCGACCCGAGGACCATAGATGTCCTGCCCGTCCAACCAGATACGGCCCGACATCTGCGTACCGTCCACCAGATCGTTCAGCCGGTTGATCAGGCGCAGCAAAGTCGTCTTCCCTCCGCCAGCGGGCCCGAACAACACGGTGATGGCATTCGCCGGTATGTCCAGAGACACATCCTTCAGCGCCTGGACCTCGCCGTAGGCGTAGCTGACCTCTTCGATGCGGATCTTTACGTCGCTCTCGCTGGACATCGATGACGTCGGACAAGCGACCTTATCAACAGCGTTGCCCTGGGCAGGCTCCCGTCCCCGGCTCACCATTCCCGACGCCTGCGGTATAAGCTGCGGATGACGGTGGCCACGACATTCATCGAGAGGACCAGCGTCAGCAGCACGAGCGCTGTCCCATACTTGATCTCATCCGGCATACCGGGCACCTGGGTGCTAATCACGTAGAGATGATACGGCAGCGCCATTGTCTGATCGAGGGGTGAATGGGGCAGGCGCGGCAAGAAGAAGGCCGCCACAGTGAACAGAATTGGGGCCGTCTCGCCCGCCGCCCGCAGCAGGCCAAGCAGCACCCCGGTGATTATTCCGGGCATAGCCTGCGGCAGCACGATTCGGCGGATCCCCTGCCACCGCGTCCCTCCCAGGCTCGCACTGACGGTCCGAAACTCCGTCGGCACAGCTCGCAGCGCCTCCTCCGTCGTTGAGATGACAATCGGCAAAGTCATGATAGCCAGCGTCAGGGAGCCCGCCACAATTGAAGTCCCAAACTGAAGAAACAGCACGAACAGACCCAATCCGAACAGACCATACACCACCGACGGCACCCCCGCCAGGTTGATGATCGCCAGCCGGATCGCCCGACTCAGGAGGTTGTCTCGCGCGTACTCCGCCAGGTAAATACCGCCGCCCACCCCGATTGGAATAGCCACCAGCGCGGTGCCCAGCGTCAGCCACAGCGTCCCCACGATGGCCGGGAATATCCCCCCCGCTCGCATGCCGTCGCGGGGCATCGCGGTGAGGAACTCCCAACTCATCGCGCTGATGCCTCTCGCCGCGATACCGCCGATGACGAGCAAAATCGGGGCCACGACGACGATCGTCACGATCCCCAGCAGAGTGAAACCCACCCGCTGCACTTGGTGCCGATCCATCACCGCAGACCTCCCCGCCGCCGCTTCTGGAAGATCGTCGCAGCAGCGGTCAGGTTAATCACGAAGGTCAGCACAAACAGGATCAGCCCGATGCCGAACAAGACATGATAGTGGACACTGCCCTGGGCCACCTCGCCCATCTCGGCCGCGACCGTCGCTGTCATCGTCCGAGCAGGGCGGAACAAGGAGTCCAGGGTGAGAGGCATGCGAGCCGCATTTCCCGTCACCAACATCACGGCCATAGTCTCTCCGATGGCGCGTCCCAGGCCCAACATCATCGCGGTGACGATGCCGGAGCGTGCAGCCGGGACCACCACCCGCCAGATGGTCTGCCACTCCGTCGCACCCATAGCCCGCGCGCCGTCGCGATACGACTTGGGGACCGTGTCCAGCGCGTCCTCAGCCACGCTGATTATCGTGGGCAGTGACATGTAGGCCAGGATCAGTCCCCCCGTGAACGCCGTCAGGCCGGTGGGCGCGCCCAGCCTTTCCCTCACGAAGGGTGCCACCATCGTCATCCCGAAGAAGCCCAGCACCACGGAAGGGATGCCGGCCAGCACCTCAATCATCGGCTTCAGGAACTCCCGCGCCCAATTCGGCGCCACCTCGCGCACGAAGACCGCCGTCGTCACTCCCAGCGGTAGCGCTATGACGATAGCCGTCACCGTCACCAGCAGGGAACCCAGAATCAGCGGCATGGTGCCGTACAGACCGTACGTGGGATACCAGCGCGTGCCGAACAGATTCGACAGGCGCACCTCGAAAAACGTGGGCATCCCTTCCCGCAGCAGGAAGACGAAGATGAGCACGACAAACCCGATGGCCGAGAACCCCAACACCCGAATCAGGACCTCAATGGCGAACTCGGACCAGCCAACTCTCTCGTTCTCTAGACCATCACGCTCAACCAGGTGATCCTCCAAACCGAATAGGATGCGACAGGCATACTCGAAGCGAGGTTACCATACCGCATCTAACCGTCATTGTCGGGGCACGAAACCAAGCTCCGACACCAGCACTTGCCCTTCGTCTCTGATCCACTCCAGATAGGCCGCTATATGCCCTGTCGGTTCTCCGGCTGTGTACACGTACAGCGGTCGCGCGATGGGATACGAACCATCGTTGACCGTCTTCACCGAGGGCAGCACATAGGGGCCATCGGCCTCACGGGCTACCGCCACCACCTTCTGCTCCGCCGTAACGTAGCCGAGCCCGTCGTAGCCGATGGCGTTGGGATTCTCGCTCACCTCAGACGTAATCCCCTCGGAAGACGGCATCAGCAGCGTGCCGGGCGAGAAGAGCAGATCGCTTTCGTCATTTCCCATCCGTACCACGTTCTCCAGGAAATAGACGTACGTCCCCGAGTTCGACTCCCGGGAGAGGAGCACAATGGGTCGATCGTCACCCCCCACCTCTTCCCAGTTCGTGATCTCCCCCGCGTAGATATCCGAGATTTGCTGGAATGTGAGACGATCAACGGGATTCGACAGATGGACCACCACGGCTATCGCGTCCTGAGCGACCACGAACTCTACCGGTGAGACACCCCTGCTCTCAGCGTCGTCGATCTCCACCGGCTTCATCTCCCGCGAGGCGTTTGCGATATCCACCGTGCCGTTGATCAGTGCCGCAATCCCCGTCCCCGACCCGCCGCCGGTCACCGAAATGCGCACGTGCGGGTATCTATCCATATACTCCTCCGCCCAGGCCAGCGCCAGGTTGACCATGGTGTCCGACCCCTTGTTCTCAATCTCCACCGCGGAGTCGGGCACAGTCGTCGTGTCCGCCGACGACGGAGCACACCCGGCGAGGCTGGCAGCGAGGATTAGCACAAGCAAGCCGGCGATCGGACGCCGGCTTCGGAGTGCACGCGACACATCGTAATCGTCAGCGGTAGGCAGATGACTCATAGATTGACTTGCCAGTGGGAGTACTTCCCCACTTGCGGATACTTTTTATCATAGGGAGGCGTCGCTGTCAAGTTGGACATCTTGCTGGCGGCCACACCATACGCCGAAGCCCCGTTGTGCACAACGGGGCTTGGATAGGGACAACTTGGACTGTCGAGACCGCTCGCCAGTCGTTACCCGATGCTTTCGACGCCCGATTCCTCCATGTCCAGCTCCACCATCTCTCCGCTCACAGTGAAGATTACCCGTTCGCAGATGTTCGTGACTCGATCCGCTGCGCGTTCCAGGTTGTGCGCCGCCCAGAGCAGGTAGTTTGCCTGATCGATTCTGTTTGGATCCGCCATGATCACGGCAATCAGCTCTCGGTAGACCTGGTTGTACAGAGCGTCCACCTCATCGTCCTTCTCTGGAATAGCCCGGGCCAGGTCGCTATCGCCACGGACGAAAGCCTCCAGCGATTCGTGGAGCATATCCCGCGTCTTGAACGCCATCGCCGGCAGATCGATCAAGGGCTTAACGAAGGGCCGTTCGTCCAGCATCAGGTTGATTCGGGCGATCCCCTTTGCGTAGTCTCCGATGCGTTCCAGCTCGGACGTGATATCCAGAACGGCGGCGATGGTGCGCAGGTCGCGCGCCATCGGCTGTTGCGTGGCGATCAAGGCCAGTGCGTCAGCTTCCAGCTCAAAGCGTCTTTCATTGACCAAGCGATCCTGAGCGATGATGTGGCGCGCCGCCTCGGCGTCCCTCTCCCTCAAGCAATCGACCGAGTCAACAATCGCGTTCTCCACCTGGCTTCCCAGAACCAGGACGGCATCCTTTAGCCGCTCGATATCCAGCTCAAAGGTTTCACGCGGTCTCACGTACCGCCCCCTTTCCTCCCGCGTCGCCTTCCTCTTTGAGGTAACGGAGCACCTTTCGGCGCAGGCCATCTCGCACCTCGCGGAACACCTCCATCCGCTCCTCCTCGCTGCCTGTCGCGTCGGCTGGATCAGGAAAACCGATGTGCTTGACCTCGCCCGACCCCAGCCAGAGCGGGCAGTTCTCGGCCGCGTCGTCGCACACGGTGATCACGATGTCGAACGCTATGTCGCGAAACTCGCCTACCGACTTCGAGCGCTGATCGGAGATATCGATATCCAGCTCCGCCATCGCTTTGATAGCTAGCGGATGTACATATCCTGATGGCTTGGTACCAGCCGACAAGGCCTCCCATCGGTCACCAAGAAAATGGTCCACCAGGCCCTCCGCCATCTGGCTCCGGCATGAGTTGCCCGTACACAGAAAGAGGACCTTCTTCTTAGTCATCTCGTCGCTCCTTGTTCCGACGACTTTCCAGCCAGTCGAGAATGCGCTCCTCAATCTCGTCCCGCGCTCTACGGAACGCCTCCAACTTCTCCTTCTCCGACCGCTCGGCCGCAACCGGATCCTTGACCGGCCAGTACTCACGCTCACCGAGGCCGGGGAACGTAGGACATTTCTCTTCCGCCTTCTCACAGACCGTGATCAAGATACCAAAGTACATCTTGTTGAGGAATTCGTCAACGCCCTTGGCAGTGTGCCCATCCAGATCCAATCCCACTTCCTTCATCACCTGGTAGACGGTGGGATGGATGGGACTTGGCACCAACCCCGCGCTGTGGATTTCAAATTCGTCGCCCGCGTAATGGCGCAGAAACGCCTCGGCCATCTGGCTGCGGGCCCGATTCTCAATGCAGAGGAACAATACTCTTGGTTTCTTCATGTGCTTCACTCCCACTCTAGCCAAACCGTCCGGTGATGTAACGCTCCGTCATCTCGTGCTGTGGATTGGTGAAGATGCGATCCGTCGGTCCATACTCCACCAGATATCCAGCCCGATCCTCATCCATCATCAAGAACGCGGTGTAGTCGGACACCCGGGCCGCCTGCTGCATGTTGTGCGTGACGATGACGATCGTGTAGTTCTTCTTCAGCTCACGGATCAGTTCCTCAATCTTCAACGTCGCGACCGGGTCGAGCGCTGACGCCGGCTCGTCCATCAGGATCACGTCCGGCTCCACCGCCAGGGCGCGGGCGATGCACAGCCGCTGCTGCTGCCCGCCGGAGAGAGCCAACGCTGACTTCTTCAGATCGTCCTGCACCTCATTCCACAGAGCAGCATCGCGGAGGCTGCGCTCCACGATCTCGGCCAACCTGGCGCGATCCCGCACTCCGTGGGAACGGGGGCCATAGGCGACGTTGTCAAAGACCGATTTCGGAAAGGGGTTCGGTCGCTGGAAAACCATGCCCACGCATTGCCGTAACTCCACCGGATCCATCTTAAAGACGTTCTGGTCGTCTATGTAAACGTCTCCTTCCACGCTCACACCGGAGATAAGGTCGTTCATGCGGTTGAACGTTCGCAAGAACGTGCTCTTACCACAGCCAGAAGGCCCGATGACCGCCGTGATGCGGTTCCGCGGGATCTGAATATCGACCTCCCGCAGCGCCTGGAAGTCTCCATAGTACATACTATAGCCACACGTCTCCAGCTTCACATCCTCGAATTCCATCTATCTTCCCCCCAGTCGCGCGGTCAAACTTCGGGAGATCACGTTAATAGACAAGTTGATCAATATGATACTGACGATCAACACAGCCCCGGTCCCCATAGCCTTGTCGAAAGCCCGCGTCTCCATTGCCAGATAGTACACGTGGAGCGCCATAGAACGCCCTGGCGAGGACAGGTCGAACACCGTGTCCGGGGCGCGAACAGTGCCCCCAAAGGTAACGAAGAAGACCGCCGTCTCGCTCACCACGCGTCCCACACTGAGCACAATACCCGTAATCACACCGGGGGCAGCAGCGGGCAGCACAACCTTCCATGTTGTCTGCCATTTTGTAGCACCCAGGGCCAGGCTTCCCTCCCGGTAGAAGCGAGGCACGGCCCGGATGGCCTCCTCACTCGCCCGGATGATCACGGGGAGCACCAGGGCCGCGCCGGTGACAGCAGCCGACTGCAAGGAGAAGCCCCAGCCCAGCCCCCTGGCCGAGACGAAGAGGGCATACCCAAAGAGGCCGAAAATGATAGACGGTACGCCCGCCAGAATCTCCACGGCGAAGCGAACCACGCCCACGAGAGCCGGAATCAGCCCGGTCTGACCCTCCACCTCCTCAGCATACTCGACCAGGTAGATCGCAGCCAGCACGCCCAGCGGGCCAGCGATGACGATGGTCCAGAACACTAGGTAGATGGTGGAGATGACAGTCGTGGACATTCCACCCACATCGGAAGCGGCCAGCCCTCCAGCGGGCGGCGTCGTGAGAAACTCCAGATTGACCACCTTGGCCCCCTGTGCCACAACGTAGCCGACGACTGCCAGAAGGATGGCCACGGCTGACAGGCCCGACAACCAAAGAAGTCCGAAGGCGAGTTTCTGGACCAGCTCGCGGCGGGCCAGATTGATCTTCTGCTGTGACGTCTCTCCCCCCGAAACGGCCAGCTTCAACAGGTGCAACAGCGAAACGCTATCCCGTGCGATACCTTTCGACGCCACCGAGTGCTCGCTCATGCCGACCTCCTCTGCACCAGGGCGCGCGCCGAGCCATTCACCAACATGATGAGGACGAAAAGCACCACACCGGTAGCGAAGAGCGCGTCCTCGTGCAGGCCGGTTGCGTACTTGATCTCCACGGCGATGTTTCCGGTCAGAGTGCGAGCCTGGCTGAGGAAGAGGGTCAGTGGGTTGCTTCCCAGAGCCCGCGGCATACGTATCGAGTTACCAATGACCATAATCATCGCCATCGTCTCTCCCAGCGCGCGCCCCACGCCTAGAATGATGGCGGCGATGATGCCCGGACGGGCAGCAGGTAACGTGACGCTGATGATCGTCTGCCACCGCGTGGCACCCAGCGCCAGGGATCCCTCGCGATACTCCCTTGGCACCGCCCGTATCGCGTCCTCGGAGATATTCGTGATGGTGGGCAGGACCATCACCGCCAGAACCATCGAAGCGGAAGCCAACCCGAACCCTGTGTTGCCGGGCACAGAGAACAGATTCCGCACCATCGGCACCAGGACAACCATCCCGAACAGACCATATACAACCGAGGGAATGCCGGCCAACAACTCGACGGCAGGACGAACGACCTCGCGCACCTGTGAGGGAGCAACCTCCGCTAGAAAGATCGCGCCCCCCAGTGAGAGCGGTACGCCGAGAGCGGTAGCGCCAAAAGTGACCAGGATCGAACCCGCGACCATCGACAGAATTCCCAGTTCTCCCTGCTGCGGCCGCCAGACAGTCCCCGTCAGCATATTGAGAACCCCGATTTCCTGGAATGCCGGCAAGCCCTCTCGAAGCGTGAAGAGCAAGATCAAGAAAACCACGAAGATCGAGACCAGTGCACTCACAAGCAGTACGTATCTGACACCTCGATCAATAATCCGTCTCATAGGTTATAGTATCTCCCTTTATCACTTGAAGAGTCTACCAGACAACAGCGACAGTCAAACACTGACCGCTTCGCGCTCGAACGTTTCGAGCTGTGCCGCCTCCTCGCGAAGCTTCTCCACCAATGAATCCACGTGCCTCTCCGCCCCCTCCTCACCCATCGCCTGGAGCCGGATAATCTCGGTCACGACCCCCTCCAGCTCATTTGACAGGCTTACCAGCTGCGCTTCGACGCGGTCCAGTTGGGTCGAGACGACCTCAAGTTTCTCGACACGCCTCTCAAGGGCGCGCCGCGAATCCTCGTATTCTCGTCTGGTCATCAGATCGTCTGTCCTGCCGATGATGTCGTTGAGCTCATTCAGTTCGGCCTCCAGATTCGCTTGGGACTGCGTGACGAGGCGATAGTTCTCAAGACCCGTCATACGTCGGCAAAGCGCATAGGCTTCGTCGACCACGCATTCCATCTCTTCCTGCACTGGATGGAGCAAGCGTCGCACGTCAGGGGGAGCGGAGGCCAGGCTGTTGAAGATACTGACCTGAAACCGTTCCAGGCGGTCGAAGCGCTTCTGAAATCGCTGCGCAAGTGGCTTGCGTCCTTGCATCCGATGACTCATCCGCAGCGAAGGATCGTTTGCCACGTTGATGACCATGATCAGCCATAACACCAATCCTACAGGAAAGAGCCACCAGGCCGACACAAGACCGGCCAGCACGGACACTCCCAGCATCAGCAGATTGATGGGGTGAATCAGCCCGGTGAGCAACGGTGAACAGATGGTCATGGATTATACTCTCTGGCCTGCTTCAGCGCCCCGGGTGTCGCCCTGATCCGGGGTCGCGCGACGGTCGAAAAGACTAGAAAAAGGTCGCGATCTCAGCATAGACCTCATTGATCGTCTCCGGGTCACTGTCGTATTGTCTCCCGCCCGTGATCTCAGCGATGCGCTGCATCACCTCACGATCGGCCGCTTGCCCGAATGCGATGGTGAAGATCTTCGTCGCATCCCCGCTCTCGCTCTGAGCCCCGATCTGATCGAGCAACTGAGCTAACGTTACCGTCGAGGCGGTATCCTTTCCGTCCGTGAGGACCACGATGGCGCGGATGTGGTCCGGGTCACCCTTCTCCTCAACTTCCCTGTACGCGAGTTCTACCGCCGAATACAACTTGGTGTCACCCCCTTCAACGACCCCCGAGATGCGGTTGCGCACCTCTTCCCGTTTCGCCCCCAATGGTGACAGGTCCGTGAGCGTAATCATCTCGTCGCCGAACAAGATCACCTCCAGGCGATCCCGATCATCCATCAGATCGATGAACTGGATCAGGCTCGAGCGCGCCGATGCGATCTTTTCCCCTTCCATACTGCCAGAAGTGTCCATCAACACCACCACGTCGACCGGTTTTTTCGCTTCGCTTCGCCACAACTCCTGAATCCCCACCACGACCTCGCCAGAAGGAACCTCAAGGATCGTCTGCGGCTGAGTCGGGTCGACGCCGTGTCGCGTGTCCAGCGGGGATGTGAGTGCGACCCCCGGTTCTGCCGGGCGGAATCCGTACTCAATCGATCGTCGCTGCTGGGGCTCCGCCAGCAGGAAATCCTCGAAGATCTCAGCGGCTTCCCATTGCTCCTCACTCACCCAGGGAGCGTTGAGGATGATGTAAGGATGGTTGCTCCAGAACGTGCCTTCCCTGGGATATATGGCAACCACCGGCGGCTGGTCACTCTCCCCATTGAGTCGCTTCGCCTCCTGTGCCGCGATCAGGTTTTCGTACATCACTGCCGCGCTGAGGTACGACGGACCCCGCTCGAACATCCTGTGAGCGAAGAATCCCGTACTCTCCCCGTAGTGGATGACACTGCTCTCCACGTCGGTCATGAAAGCCTTCAATGCAGGATCTCGAAGATCATCCAGGGTCAGGTTGCGCTGTTTCCCGGCGCCGGCATACGCCTCGGCGATCACCGAGATAATGCCACTGTTGCTAAAGTTGGGGTGTGTATGGCCAAACTTGAAGGTCCCCCACTCCGGATAACCGAAGGCAGCCCACCCCTCGTCCGACGTGGCCATCTCCGCGATATCGGTCCATCCGAGCGACCTGTCAGGCCAGCCTAGCGCCTCAGCCATCGGCCGCCACATAGCGATGACCACCGGGCTCAGCACCAGGTCATTCGGCGTGCCTACCACCAGATCCTCGCCATGTTCCCTGCGCCAGTTCGTGTTGGCAACCGGCACGTACGCCGAAGACGCGGGGCTCCAGATCGTCGGTTGGAGCGTCCCCTCGACGATACCATCGCCCGAGGCAATCGAGCCCATCGGTGTCGCCTCGACCACGATGGTCGTCCCTTCCTCGGTTTTGTTCCTCTCCGCATTGAACGCCTCGATCAAAGGACCCAGCCAAGCTTCCTTCTCCGAGCCGTAGACCATACTGATAGTCACAGTCCTGCCGCCTGTGAGGGGAAGAGCTCCGCCGCTACAGGCCACGCTCAGGACAGAGACGAGCAACAGGCCAATCATCAGTTGTCGTGTCCGATTTCTCATCCTTTCACCCCTACCTCGACAAACGCGAGCCGCCATTCGACCAAAATCGCCCACGGATTACCCCACCCGAGAGCCCGCTCGCCCCTTCCTTCACGGTTCCACTGTGCGTGCCCAGAGTTCCAGCATCGTGTTTAGAACGTTGCCTGGGGGAACCTCGACCCGACCCGCGAGGTCGAAGCGCACGCCGTTGCCCGCGTAGCGCGGGAAGGGACTGCCCGGTCTCTCCAACGCGATGGTGTCGTCGACCGGCCGAAAACCGTGTTGAAGCGCCAGCTCCTGCATCTCAGGGCTGGTCAGAAAATCCAGGAACATCTGGGCAGCCTCTGCTTCGTCCGGCGCGACCCAATCTGCCTTCAACACGCAGAATGGGTGATCGCTCAGAGACGTTGCTGGCGGATAGTAGACTTGCAGGCTGCCATACCCGGACCCATACCGCGCCACGGCGTTCTCGACGTGCTCTATGGCCGTAGCCTCATAGACGGCGACGATGTCATACCGACTTGGCCCGTAGGCCACGATTTCCTCCATGAACGTTCCCGTGCTATCCCCGAACTTGGTAACGTTGCGCCCGAACGCACGATACCAGTCTTGGTAGTCTCGATCCAAGATATCATTGTTGGACAGATCACTCGTCTTACCGAAGTAACCGTACGTCATCAACAGAAAGGTCTGGAACCCGCTGTTCGATTTGAGCGGGTTCGTCTGACCGAACTTGATGAACCCCCATTCGGGATGACCGTAAACCTCCCAGGTTTCCTCGGTGACGGCCTGATGCAGGTCGAGCCACAGACCAGCGCCGGGATCCTCACCCCAGAGAACATCAGCGCGGTTCTTCCAGGCCACGAGAACGACGGGCGTGTTCAAGACAGGTCGACAAGTCCTCGAATCGGTCCGGTCTACGACAGCAGACCGGAATCTATCCGTCCGAGCCGCAGACAGATCCTCCAGTAGAGAGATCTGGAGCATACTCGCCGGGCTGATCAGATCCGGCTCAGCATCCCCGTCCAGAACCGCCAGATACATCTCCCGCGATCCGGATTTGCTCAACTCCAGTTGGATCGGACGGCCGTTTAGCCGGTTGCCAGCCGCCCGAAAGCGTTTGGCCGCCTCAGTAATCCACGCGGCTTTCTCGGTCGAGTAGAGCACATCGACGACGACCGGCTGTGGCGGCGGGAGGACCAATACCCGCAGAGGGGCGTAAGCCAGGCCCCGGATCGTAGGCGAAACCACCGCAGCGACGAGGATGCCAATCGTCGCTAGAACGTAGACGGTGAACAGCGCCCAATTCAGGCGTGGTGTGGAGAGCATCGCTACATAGATCGAGCCGCAATCTGCCCCAGCATCTGGAGAGCTGAGGGCGTGTTCAACAGCGTTCTCACCGGCTCTGCCAACCAGGGGAACCGCTCCGTCAGCTCCTGGCGCGCTGCCTTCACGTCCTCCATCGTCGAGGTAGATGAGACCAGTTGACCGAACAACTTATCGAGCGCAGCCCGGGCATCTTCCCGCTCGTCAGGCGATAGCGTGAGTTGTTGCGTCACGAGGTTTCTCAGATTAGCAAACCTTTGCTCAATACCACCACTCCCACCTGGCGACGTCGCCCCGGCCGAGGGTCCCATCCCCATTGAGCTCTGCATCGACTGACCAATGGCGCTCGCCATCACGGTGCCAAGTCCCATGCCAGCGCCAAGCCCAACGCCTAGCCCGGCCAGGGACCCTTCCCCACCACCTCCTGCCTGAGCGGCATCGCCAAGAGCTCGCGCTGCCTTGAACTGCATGTAGGCTTGCATGTCGCCAAGAGCGCCGATCTGAGCGCGTTCATCGAGAGCTCTCTCCACCTCCTCCGGGACGTTGATTGAGGTCACATACACGCTCTTGAGCAACAGACCCATCGCTTCAAAATCGTCAGAAGCTCTTGCTCGGAGCCCTCCACCCAGCTCATCGTACTTGGCCGGCAGATCTAGCAGGTTGGCTTCTACTTCCCCCAGCAGATCGGCAAACTTGCTCACCAGGATGTCCTGCAGGTAGCCGACGATATTCTCGCTTCTGTAGAGCCCCTGGGTACCCACAATCTGGTTAACGAAGAGTTGCGGGCGCCCCACCTGGAACGCGAACTTCCCTCGAGTTCCGAGCCGCACCACCCCCAGGTCCTCGTCACGGAAGGCAATGGACCTCGGTGTTTGCCACGATATGTCGACGTAGTCCTTGACGTTGACGAAGACCACCTCAGCTCGGAACGGGCTCTTGCTCCCGAACGGGATCTTCAGATAGTTGACTAGCACCGGGATGTTGAGCGTGGTCAGTGTGTGGCGACCAGGCCCGAGCATATCCAGTGCACGGCCATCGCGGAAGAAGATAGCCACCTGGTTCTCCCGGACCACACATTGTGATCCCAGCATAATCTCGCCCGATCCTTCTTCAGGCACGCGGCGAACGATCTCCTGCCCCGTGGGATCGAGGTACTCGATGACCTGTAAGACGCCCCTGACTTTCTTCAGCATGCTAGCCTCCGTCCATCAGCTTATCAACCAATAACAAATGCCAACCAAGAAGCCCATCAATTCGGATACACCAGGCTTAGTGCCAGCTACATATCGTACCACAGTGCTTTTCAAGGCAGATTAACGCCCTGTTAACGATTTGTTAAACGGGATCCCTGCCAAGCTCAGGGATAGATGCAGCGAGAGTGGCCCGCGACCCAGGCAACCGACACATTAGAACGGCCATCGCCATCGCATGACGGGCGCGATAGAGCGAAGAGCTCGTCGGAGTCCAGGGCCTGGTCAGTCCGGAGAGGATGGTGTACGGTACTCAGATCGATTCGGGAGGTCAAATCGAGTGAAAGCGGTGTCACCGAGATCATCCTGTCCACCATCACGGCGCGGATGTCCGAATTCGGCTCGGCCTGCGTGGGTTCATTGATCAGCCTGTAGCTCGGACGGCCCTCACCATTGGCGCGATCGGGCGGGACCGGCAAGAAGTAACGTCGGCGCGAGAGATGCGTGAGGCGCCAGGCTGTCTGGGATCCGACAACCGCGGGGACATTGATGTTAAGAATGTCGACATCCCCGGGTAGCCTGTGAGCCAGCAAGTACGCGGCAAACTGACGGATGATCGCCCTCGAGACAGCGTAGTCGGCGGCATCATCCCCCGTCAGGTGATAATGAGGCCCCATCTCCAGCGAAACGGCCATCGCCGGGATTCCGAAAGCGCTCGCCTCCAGCGCAGCGCCTACCGTGCCGGATATCGTCACCTCGATACCCAGGTTAGCCCCGTAGTTGACCCCGGAGACGACGATCGCCGGAGGGTGTGGCGCTAGCTCCATGACAGCGTGGTCCACGGCCAGCGCCGGGCTGGCATCGACGGCATACGCAGCAACCCCCTCCCCGTCGATCTCTGCGAAAGCGGGCTTGATGCGACCTGTCACGTGTCGCGGCATCGAGCGTCCGCCACCAGACCATTGCCGGTCTGGAGCGACGACCAGCACTTCTCCGAGCGGCAAAACCGCTTCCGCAGCGGCCCACAACCCATCAGAATCGATCCCGTCGTCGTTCGTCACCAGGATTAGTGGTCGTTCCTTCGACAAAGCTCCAACTGCTCCTTGGGCCCGGATGGCCCCTGTTCGCGCCACCGGGCGTTGCGCACGCCCGACGCAATTTGATCACTCAAGACACTCAGTAGACGGATTATGTCGGGCGTGAAAGTCCCCGGTTGTCTACTCTGTACGTCCAGAACACCGACGACCGTATCCTCAACCAGCAGAGGAATGGCCACCGCCGAATACGTCTCCATCAGCAGCGGTGGCTTGAGGTGAACCCGCTCCGTCTTCACGTTCTGGATTACCTGGGGCCGCCCGGTTGCGGCGGCCCTGCCCATCGGACACTTGGAGCCAAACGGAATATGGAACTGTTCTCGGTGGAGCTCCTTCTTCGTTCTACTGGCCGTCTCGTTCAGAACGTCTGCCTCAGCGCCAGGTTCCACGAGGAAGACCCCGACGTAATAAACACTCGGGCACGAGTCCGCCAGGCATGGCCCTATGATCTTAACCGAAAACCGTAAGATCGTGTCCAGTTCCATCCCTTGCGCAAGGGCCCTGGCGATCTCTGCGACGGCCGTCAGCTCGGTGCAACGCGCCACAATCTCTCCCTCTAGATCGGTATGCAGCTCGCGGAGCTTCGCTGTCAGGTCACCAAGCGAGCGTGCCAGCAGGCCGATCTCATCCTCCCCGTCGACCGTAAGCGAGCCGTCTTTGACCCCAGGTTCTCCATCCAATTCTCCCCGTGCCGCAGCTCGTGCCGCCGTCGACAGCGCGCAGATAGGAGCAGCGATCGACCACGCCGCTATTCCGTTCACCCCAGCTAGAAGAGCTGTCATCAGCAGCGAGCTACCGAGTATGACGACCAATCCTGCGTTAGTAGCACGCTCAATATCCTCCGTCCGGCGCACCATGAGAAGCTCAGCGTGGCTGGAGCCCACCGTGATGGACTGCTCCCAACTCTGGACTGCCCTCGACAGGCCGGACGATTCAAGCGTCAGTCCCTGTCGCGTGGTAGCATACGTGCCACGAAAACCCAATCCAAGGTCGGCAGGAAGAAGGCCCGTGGCCAGGATGTTCTTCAACTCGGTTTCCAGATCAATGCCGGCGATCACTGTCCCGGCCGACCCTGGCATCGGAGCCTGACTCAGAAGAAGCAAACGACCGCCCGCAGACCGGATGACCGGTGAGGCTCTGTCAGGTTCAGCAAAGGTGATTCTCCAGGGGAGCCATAGACTATGAGTTCTGTCTTCATCTGCCCCTGGTGCTCGTAGACCTGGATGATGGCCAGGTCAAAGCAATCCTGTACCGTCTCCATGCGCTTGTTGAGCGTGCTTGTGACAGCCCCGCCGCCTTCCCGAACGGCCGCGAGTGCATCGGTTCCGATTTGATGTTTCAGAAGCCGATTGCGCATCAGCGCAGACCCTCCCATGTAGGCAGCAGCACTCAAGAGGAGGGAGAGCATGATCACCACTGCGTTGGCTACGAGGAGCTTGGCGCTAAGTGACCGCATCCCCCACGCAAACCACAGACGCTTCAGCAGCGAGTCAAACAGACCGAGACCCCAACGAAGGCCCACATCCTCTCCACCCTCCGCTGTCCCGAGCGAAGCAACTCGAGACAGGGGACGGCCCTTCGATAGGTCCCGATCTAGGCGAGACATATCACTGCCTTATCAGCCACACGCCTGAGCGATAACATCAGGGCCAAAGCTGTCGGGAGGTCTATCACAACGTGCATTGGACGATCATCTATCTGATTGGCGCCAGTGAAGTCGCAACAAAGAAGACAACGGAACCCAGAAGGGCACCGGCGAGCGTCTGAAGGATGGTGTGATGTCGGAGCCGAATCCGCGACCAGGCAATGAGAGGGACCACCAGCAGAAACGGTATTGCGCTTCCCAGAAGCGTCCAGATCAACGTCGCCCCACCTGCTGCGGCCACCGTGTACACGCTGATCTTCCATCGCAGCGTGACGAGGAATATCATAACCACCTGCAAAGACAGAGCGGTTGCCACCCTCGTCATCGCCGTCGGGGCTGGACCCAGCGCCAGCACAAGCCAGCCAACCCCGGCGCAGATGAGCGTAATCAGCAACGGCTGCCTCCGCTGCTCCCGCAATCGAACGTGAATATCCGTAATCTGACCTCGCTTGACTGACCAAACAACGTAGAGAAAGGGAACCAGGACACCCAGAGCCACGTAGACAGCTCCCCAGATCCAAGCTTCTGATCCAGCTATCTTGAACGCCATCAGCATGACTGTTACGGACATCACAACCGGGGGACTACCCACGTTAGAGATCAAGCTCGCTACTCGCCGGTCCCAGGGGGGAGTTGACGATGACTCAGGAGATTCAAGGCTCTCCAAGGGCCTCCCTCTTCCCACATATGCGACGACATTGGGGCCGGGGCTGGTTGAGCCTGAGGCTCTGGTTTCCGTCCCTCTCAGCACGCGAAGGCTCCAGTTGCTCTTATGGTCACGAGGGTCACCTCCTAAAGTCAGTGTAGCAGATGGCTGTTAATTGCCATTTAACACCCCGTTAAGACACAGTCAAGATGGCATTAACTGACAATCAATGGCCCGTTCATCAAGAAGCTCTGCAAGCGCAACGCTCCACTGTTCACTGTCCCCCTCCAAAATCGGGTAGGAGGAGGCCTCGCAGCCCCCGTCCCCCCACACCACCGTGCGTACGGGTCCGTACACGGCGGTTTCCTCTACGGTTGTAACGCAGCATACCTGCTAGATAGACTTATGAGACCTTGGGTTCTGAACCAAGCGTTGCTCATCGCTTGATTGGCTTGAG